>NZ_FOJA01000001.1:704995-1409990 GCF_900110535.1 Halobacterium jilantaiense | reverse complement strand
ACCGCGACCCGGAGGCGCTCCTCGACGAACTCGAAGCCACCGACCGCGACGCGGACGCCTCCCGGACGTCGGCAGCCGACGCCCGCGTCGACCGGGCGTTCGCGAAGTGGCTCGCCGCCTTCCTGGACGAAGGGAAGGCCCACTGGCCGATGCCGAACCGCGAGCGCGGCTTCTACGAGGCGGTTCGGGCCGTCGCCCGCCACGACAGCCAGATTCCCGACGCCGACCGGCTCGCGGCGCTCCCCGACGACCCCGTCGACGCCATCCGGAGCCTGCTCGCGGACCACCACGAGGACCGGTGGCCCGACGCCTTCCGCCACCACCTCGCTGCGCTCCCCGGATGGGCCGCGCTCGTCAACAACCGCGTCCGCGACGGCAGCGACTGGCAGGCCGAACACCCAATCTCGCTCACCGGGTACGTCGCCGTGCGCCTCGCGCTCGCGGACTGCTTCGACGCCCCGCTCGTCCCCGACGGCGACGGCGATGGCTGCGAGGCGTCCGACGACCGGCCGCTCGCGGACGCCTGGCTGCGGGCGTGGGAGGCGACCTACCGCGGGGACCTCGTCGACGCGGTCGCCGACGCCAGCGCCGACCGGGACCCGGACGCCGGCGACCGACCGGCGGCCCAGTTCGTGTTCTGCATCGACACGCGGTCGGAAGTGATTCGGCGGCACGTCGAGGCCGCCGGCGACTACGAGACTCACGGGTACGCCGGCTTCTTCGGCGTCCCGATGCGCTACCAGGGCTACGGTGAGACCACGACCGTCGACGCGTGCCCGCCCATCGTCGACGCCGCCCACTACGTCGCCGACGACCCGGCCGACGACCACGCCACCACCCGGGAGACGCACGACCGCTGGACCGGCGTCCTCGACACGGGCCGGGACATGATCGACGCGCTGAAGACGAACGCCGCGACCGCGTTCAGTTTCGTGGAGAGCACCGGGGCCGCCTACGGTGCCGCGCTCGCCGCGCGCACGCTCGGTCCGGGTTCTGTCCACGGGTTCCTCGACGCCGCCGACGACCGCGTCCCCGACACCCACGAGTTCTGTGACCCCGCGCTCGACGCCGCCGACGGTGGCGACGGCGACCTGCCCGCCGGACTCACCCTCGAGGAGAAAGTCGAGTACGCCGCGACGGCCGCCGACCTGCTCGGCTGGGAGACGTTCGCCCGCGTCGTTGCCTTCGTCGGGCACGCCAGCGAGACCGCGAACAACCCCTTCGACGCCGCCCTGGACTGCGGTGCGTGCGCCGGCAACCCCGGCGGCCCCAGTGCGCGCGTGCTCGCCGCCATCTGCAACGAGGACGCGGTCCGGGAGCGCCTCCGCGACCGCGGCATCGACATCCCCGCCGACACGGTCTTCGTCGCCGGCGAACACAACACCACGACCGACGAGGTCGACCTCTACGACCGCCACGTCCCGGAGACTCACGCCGAAGACCTCGCTGCGGTCCGCGAGGACCTCGCCGCCGCTCGCGAGTCCGCGGCCGCCGAACGCGCCGGCAGCGACGACCCGGTCGAGACGGTCGACCGGCGCGCGGGCGACTGGGCCGAAACCCGGCCCGAGTGGGGGCTCGCCGGGAACGCCGGCTTCGTCGTGGGGCCCCGCGACCTCACCGCCGACCTCGACCTCGACGGTCGCGCGTTCCTCCACTCCTACGACTGGCGGACGGACCCGGACGGCGACGCGCTCGCCGCCATCTTCTCCGGACCGCTGGTCGTCGGGCAGTGGATCAACAGCCAGTACTACTTCGCGACCGTGGACCCAGACGTCTACGGGAGCGGGTCGAAGGTCACCCAGAACCCGGTCGGGAACGTCGGCGTCTACCAGGGGAACGGCGGCGACGCCGAGACCGGCCTCCCGCTCCAGTCGGTCCGCCGGGACGACGACACGCCCTACCACCAGCCGATTCGACTCGAGGCAGTCGTACACGCACCGGTCGACCGCGTGACCGACACCCTCGCGGACGTGGACGCGGTGCGGACGCTCCTCGACAACGACTGGCTCTCGCTGACGGTCGTCGACCCCACCCGGGACCACACCGCGTTCCACTACAGCGGCGACCTCGAGTGGCGGCCCGCCGTGCAGTCCAGCGACGAGCCGCCGGTGGCGCAGCGCGCCACCGACGACTGACTGGTCGTTCGCGCCGCCGACGCTCCACCCGAAATCCGCCACTCCGAGTCACGCCGCCCTCGATTTGCATGTCGCGAGACGTGCTCGCTTCGCCGCGCTATGAGTCCCAGTCTCACGGCGTCTCGGTGTCGATTGCTGGCTGACCACGAACGGTTGCGTCGTCGGAACGGAAGCCCGAGCGGTCAGGTCAGCGCTCGCAGCTCGCATTGGCGGCCGTTACCCGGACATCCCGAACCGGTCACCCACCCGAGTGACGAGTCGGTCGGTGCCTGCCAGCGCCAGACACGAGATAAAGGCGGTCGTGCCGAGTTTCCCGCCTGCACCGGCGAACGCTGGAGCGACGAGGATGAAGACGAGGCCACACAGCCCCCCAGCGACTCCGACCCGGGCCTCGCTCCCCAGTCGCTCGCGCGTCGACATTCCGACGAAGGATGCACAGAACGCGACAGTCGCCAGCAGCCCACCGACGTCCGGTGCGACGACCGGCAACGTGAACCCCGCCACGAGGCCGACCAGCGCCGACCCGACAACTGCGCCGAGTCCGCAGCGAACGCTCAAAGCGGCGGTAGTCACGGCAGCGACGGCGGCTACCGGCACCGTGATCGCGGCGGAGCCCCACTGCACTCCGGCTGTACTAGCGTAATCGATACCCAACAGCAGCCCGGTCGTGCTGCATCCAAACAGCGCAAGCGTACCGAGCTTACCGCCGAATCCGACGAACGACTCTCTCGCGGCGACGAACGCTGCTCCGGAAACGAGGCCTGCCGCGAACACGAGGCCGACAGAGGGGAACACCGTCGGCGACGCCATGCCGACGAACGACCCACAGTACGCGGCGGTATCGACGTCGGGAGTGCCGACGCCAGCAGCAACGCCGACGAGCGCCGACGCGAGGACGGGTCCGAAGCTCGCGTGAACGCTCAGGACGTACGTGAGGCCGGCCGCGCCTACGACCGCGAAGGCGTCGGCAGCGTCACTCGGCTCGAGGGGTGTGGCGGCGAGGCTATCGAACGTGGCCCGGCGCTCGACGGCTGCAGTTACAGCCCCAGCAACCACCAGACTCCCAGTGAACCCCACGCGGGCGAACGAGACGTCTGTCGGTTCGACGAGTACGCCCCCAAGCAGCCCTGTCGCTGTGGCGAGCAACAGGACGTACCCGACGGCTCGAATCACCCGCTGCACGCCCTCTCCTCGATGAATGACTCGTGAAAACGTTGCGACTCGCGACCGCGCCGAGTAACACACCGCGACGAGCGAAGGAGAGAGCAGTTCCGGCGGGCACGACCGAGGGGAGCCCCGGAATGGTTCCCCACGCTTTCGCGAGGAGTGGTTCCGCGGTTAGCGAAGCCAACGAGGACACCTGACAGGTGACCCGTTCGAGATTGCCGCCGCTTCGATTTGAGCGTTGGACGATGGTCAGTCACTACGTTCGCGCTGCGTCGTCCGAGCCCCCGCTGGCTTCGCTCGCGGGGACGGAGGACAGCTCGATCCTCAGCTGGTACTCGTCGTGTCGGTGTGCGGAAGCAAGAATGCCGCCTCCCCGATTTGAACACCGTGCGACGCGCTCGCTGCGCTGCGCGCGACTCACGAGCTCAAATCGTGTCGGCATCGTTTCTGCGACTCCTCGCTATCGCTCGGAGTCGTAGAATATGCCGCCTCCCCGATTTGAACGGGGGACAGCTCGATCTTCAGTCGAGTGCTCTCCCAGTCTGAGCTAAGGCGGCTCGCACTCGGAGTGACGGCGGTTGCAGAAAAAAGGGTTTCGAATCGGGACAGGTCTCGCCATCAGATTCAGCGCCGCGTCGGTCGACCAATACGCCCGGGTCGACAGGCCGGCGGCCGTCGGTACATCCGTCTTCTCGCCGTGCCTGAAGGAAGTGCCACACCGGGCGATGGTGTGGGGCGCGTACCGACTCAGCGATAGCTGAACGCACTGATACGTATTCTGGCTGGTGCCTGTGAGGGGGAAAATCTACCGTATCTGGGCGTTTCAGGCCAGTCCTGTGTCGTGTTAAGCTAGCGCTAAGCCGGGGGAGGGCTTAAGTATGCTCGGCTTATACTCCGCTTCAGCCACGAACGTGGACCGGCGCGGAAGGGCGAACCCGGGTAGGGTTGCTGTACGGTCGGCGTGGCTGGACAAACACAAATGACGAAAATCAGCCTCTTCGACGACATGGGCATGGACATGGACGACCGCGGGGTGTCGCCGGTAATCGGCGTCATCCTGATGGTCGCAATCACAGTTATCCTCGCCGCGGTCATCGCCAGCTTCGTGCTCGGCTTCGGGGACAGCGTAAATCAGAACGCGCAGGCCGGCGTTACGGTCGAGAACAACGGCTCCAGTTCGTACGACGTGACACTGACGTCGCTCGGTCAGAACACTGAAGGTATTTATTGTACCGGTCAGTGGACCAATGTCACGACAATCGGCCAGTCTGCTGATAGCTGTGCCGGAGGAGAGAGTGTAGTTGCCTACACAGAGGGCAACAACTCACAGACTGTCGTCCGGACGCTCGACGAGTAACGCTTTCTCGCTTTCGGGTCGCCCGCTCGGGCGACGCATTTTCTCTCGCTCCTACCTGCCGGTCCGCGTTTTCGCGGTCCCGGGCCGCAGTGGAAGCTGTCGCCTAGCGACAACCAACCGTGGGCAACCTCGGAACTACGTTTACCGACAGCACGCCCGATTGACTCGACTAGCTGGGCGTAGCCCCGGCGACTGACCATGAACTCCGAGGACTCCGACGCGGCCGTCGCGGGCGAGCACAGGTCCATCTGGCTGGAGACGACGCCGGGAACTGACTACGAGGCCCTGGACGGCGGACTGGGCGTCGACACCGTCGTGGTGGGTGGTGGCATCGCCGGTATCACGACGGCGTCGAAGCTCACCGAGGCCGGCCAGACGGTCGCCGTCGTCGAGCGCGACCGCATTCTGAACGGCGTGACCGGGCACACGACGGCGAAGCTCACGTCCCAGCACGGCCTCGTCTACGACTACCTCCGCGAGCAGTTCGGCGACGAGCGCGCCAGACAGTACGCGCACGCCAACCAGTCCGCCATCGAGGCGGTCCAGGCGATGGTAGAAGACCACGGCACCGACTGCGACTTCGAGCGCGTGCCGGCCTACACGTACGTCGAGACCGCGGACCGCAGGCAGGACGTCCGCGACGAGGTGTCGTCGGCCCGGCGGCTCGGGCTACCGGCGTCCTACACCGAGTCGACCCCGTTGCCGTACGACGTCGCTGCGGCGGTGCGGTTCGACGACCAGGCGCAGTTCCACCCGCGGAAGTATCTCCTCGAACTCACGCGGGCGCTCACCGAGGACGGGGGGGTACGTCTTCGAGGAGACGCGGGCGTTCGACGTCGGGCGCGGCGAGCGCTGCCGCGTGGAGACCGACCGCGGAGAACTCGCGGCGGACGACGTCGTGGTGGCGACGAACTTCCCGTTCTACGACCGGGGGCTGTACTTCGCGCGTCTGGAGCCGAAGCGCTCGTACGTGCTCGCTGTCCGCCTCGCGGGCGACGTTCCGGAGGGGATGTACTACCGGTCGACGGACCCGCACTTCTCCGTGCGGCCCCATCCGGCGGGCGACGAGTCGCTCGTGCTGGTCGGTGGTCAGAACCACAAGACCGGCCACGAGGGCGACGGCCGCGGCCGCTACCGGGCGGTCGAGCGGGAGGCCCGCAGGCGGTTCGACGTCGAGTCGGTCGAGTACCGGTGGTCGACCCAGGACTACACGTCCGTCGACCGGGTGCCGTTCGTCGGCCGGCTCGCGCCCCAGACCGACCACGTCTACGTCGCGACGGGGTTCGGCGGCTGGGGGATGACGAACGGCACGGCCGCGGGGCTGCTCCTCGCGGACTCGGTTCTCGGCCGGGAGTCCGCGTGGGCGGACGTCTACGAGCCGACCCGGCTGAACGCGCGCGCCTCGGCACCGGAGGTCCTGAAGCACAACACGGCGGCGATGCGGCAGTTCTTCGGGGACCGCCTCGCCACCTCGACTATCACCACGCGGGTCGACCTAGAGCGCGGTGACGCGAGCGTCGTCGACTCTGACGAGGGGCCGGTCGGCATCTACCGCGACGACGGCGGCGACCTCCACACGGTCTCGGCGGTCTGTCCCCACATGGGGTGTCGCGTCGAGTGGAACGACGGCGAGGACTCCTGGGACTGCCCGTGTCACGGCTCCCGGTTCGACCACGACGGGCGCGTCCTCCACACGCCCGCTGTCGACGACCTGGAGACGTACAGCGAGTCCGACCTCCCCGCCATCGGCGTCGCCGTCACTCGCGAGCAGCTACCCGGGAACGACGACTGACGGGGCGAGAAAACGAGACTCGGCGGCTCGGTTCGCCGGTCAGTTCGCGGACGCCGACTCGGTCACGCGGTCGTCGTCGACGCCGTCGACCGACACGGACGCAGCGTCCGGAGCGCGCTACTGCCTGCCGGCCGCGCTGCTGCTCTCCTCGCCGGACTCCGCGGCGTCATCCATCTCGCTGGCCACTGTCTCCCCGCCTTCCTCGACGCGCTGGGCGGCCTGCTCGCTCACTTCGTCGGCGCGCTCGGCGACCGTCTCACCGCCTTCCTCGACGCGGTCGGCGGCCGCTTCGCTCACCTCGTCGGTTCGCTCGGCGGCCTCCTTGGCCGTCTCACGGACGTGCTCGGAGACGCCGCCCCCGTCGCCAGACTGCGACGAGCGCCGCCACAGCAGGACGGCCGCGACGCCGAGTGCGCCCGCGACGAACAGCAGCGGGAGACTGCTGCGTCCCGACCCGCCTCGACTGGACGACCCGTGTTCGACGCCCTCGTCGTGGGCTTCCTCGACGGCCTCCGTCACGATTCGCCGGAGTTCCGGCTCCAGCGACGAGTCCGTGCTCTTCGCCCTCGTACCGGTCGTCTTGCTAGCCATGTGCGTCCGAACGTTCACCGGGCAACTGCAAAACCGTACTTTCCAGTTCACCGCAGACTGCCGGTGTCAGTCGTCGCTCGACGCCGTGCTCGTGACGTACACCGACTCCCGGTCCAGCACGAACTCCGCGACGAAGGCAGTGACGACCGCCAGCGCCTGCAGCCCGACGTACGGCCACAGCAAGAGCACCGCCGCGGACTCCACGGGGTCGTGTCGCCGGCCGTCCCGCGCGTCGAGCGCGAACAGGAGCGACGCCGCTAGCACCGGGGCGACCGCCACCCACGCCCACAGCCACGCTGCCGGTCCGTCGACGGGGAAGTGGCCGGGCGCAACCGCCAGCGCGACCGCCGCGAGCGGCGCTGCGAGCGCGACGAGGGGGAGCGCGACCACGGCTGCCATCGTCGCCGCGAAGTCGGCGCGAGCGGGCAGCGGCGGCGGCCCCGACGCCAGCGACCGGTCGATGTGCCGGCGCGCGACCTGCATCCCGCCGCGCGCCCACCGCCGCCGCTGGCTCCACCACGCCGCCAGCCCCGTGGGGTTCGTCTCCCGAGTCACGACACCGGGGTCGACTCGAATCTCGCCGCCGGCCCGCCGGATGCGGTACGCCATGTCCACGTCCTCGATGAGCAGCGACTCGTCGAAGCCTCCGAGGTCTTCGAGGGCCGCCGTCCGGAACAGCGCCTGCCCGCCCGTGAACAGCGCGAAGCCACCGACGAGGTCGCGGACGTAGAACTCCGTGCGCTCGACGAGGCCGCGCTCGACGGTCGCACAGAGCGCCAGCACCGACTCCCGGGGGTTCGTTCCGAAGCACCGCCCCTTCACGCACCAGACGTCGTCGTCCCGGACCCACCGAACCGCACGCCGGAGCGCACCGGGCTCGGGGCGCTGGTCGGCGTCCAGCACGAACACGAGGTCGCCGGTCGCGTGGTCCAGCGCGTGATTCGTCGCCGCGGCCTTCCCGCCCGGCGGGCCCGGACGCTCGGCGGCGGCCACGCGGCGGTGGTCGGCCGCGAGCCGCCGGGCGACGCTCCCGGTCCCGTCCGTCGACGCCGCCTCGTAGCCGACGACCACTTCCAGGGCGTCCGCGGGGTAGTCGAGTGCGAGACACGCCTCGACGGTCGCCCCGAGCACGCCGCCCTCGTTGTACGCCGTGACCACCACGCTCACGCTTGGCAGGTCGTCATCGGGACGCGGCCTCGGCGGCTCCCGGCGGGCGAACGCCAGCAGCGCGGACGCGAGAGCCCGAGTCGACAGCGCGACGCCGAACGCGAGGACGACTGTCGCACCCGCCCTCGCGTACGCCGGCAGGACGACCCCCGGCGCGACGACGCCGGTCGAGAGGAGCACGGCGGCCGCCGCGCTCCGCGCGCCCCAGACCCCCGACGCGTCCGGTGTCTCCACCTCCATCGAGTCCGAACACTGGCGGCCGGCAGAAAGTTACAGAGTCGCTTCCGGTTCCGTCGCTACGCACATGACTGTTCATCGCTGGTCAGGCGTCGTCCGCGCCTCGGCTCTGGCGCAATCAGAGTTCGTACCGCGCTATCTCGCTCGAGCCACACTCCTGGCAGGACTCGGCGTCAGCCTGCAGTGGCGTGCCGCAGTGCCGGCACTCCACGACGGTCGTGGTCTCCGACTGCACCGAGAACGCTCGTTTCAGGCGAGCCAACGCATTCATACCGGAGACACGACCTCGCTGCACGCGGGACACTCGGCGAACGCCTCGCGCTGCCCGTCGACGTCGTACTCGATGAGGACGTCCGAAGCTCTGAGTGCTGCGCGACACTCCGGACAGGTGCCCGGAGGCGAGTCGTCCGACGACCCGGTAGCGGGGCGTTCAGCGGCAGGCGGAGTACTCGGCGGACTTGTGCCCATTACCAGTTACGAGTCCCCCGCCCCACAAATAGCCACCCCAACCGGAGTGAAAGTGAAGCTGGTCGGAGTGACGCTGCTCCACGGTCCTGCTGGCGCGTCGGTTCGTCCGCATCACTCGTACGTCAGTTCGGCGGTGCGCGTGTGTGCTATCTGGGGGGTGAGGACACTCCCGTCACAACGCTGGTATCGCTGGTGTGGTTGCTCGTCGCGCTCACCAGCGTCTGCTAGCCCAGCGGTATGTGGGTCGCCTATCCGGCTCGGTGACGACTCGCTGCAGCGGACCGCGCCATCGATAGCATCTCCGATGTGTGGACGCTACCAGACGCGAGCTTCGAGCAGGACGGCACCCAACTACTCGGCGGTTCGACGCACACAATCGCCGCGAGCGCCGTCGCTGTCGAGCGTGGCGCGCGAAAGAAAATCGAGGTTAGTCGGAGTTACTCAGCGTGCGTTACTCGCGCAGAGCGAGCAGCGCAGCGCCGAGGATGGCGACCAGCGCGATGCCAGTCGTGAAGCCGGGGATGTCACCGCCGGAGGAGTCGGTGTCCTCGGTGGTGTCAGTGGCTTCCATGGTCGTCGACTCGGCCGTGGTCGTGTCGGTCGGTTCGGCCGTGGTCGTGTCGGTCGGTTCGTCCGTGGTCGTGTCAGTCGGCTCGTCCGTGGTCGAGTCAGTCGGCTGGGTAGGTGCTTCCTCGACAATCGTACCCGACGCATCGTCGGCTGTGTCCGCGTCCGGATCCTCGAGTACAACCTCGAACTCGTCGCCAACGGAAGCGTCGCTGAGGTCGATTTCAGCGGAAAGCTCGCCGTCCGCGTCGACGGTGGCCGGGTTCGTCGGCTCGATGAAGCCGTCGCCCTCGGTGTTGGTCGACTCGACGAGGATGTTGTAGTCAGTGCCCTCAGCGGCGTTCGAGTAGCCGGTGATGGTCTGGTTCTCGGCGTTCGTCAGGTTGTAGGTGTCCTGATTGAGGCCGTGGTCGATCTCTTCTGCCGAGAATTCAGCGGACTGCGAGACGTTCTCGTCGACGAGGTCCGAACTCTCGGTCAGGGTAACGGTCGTGTTGAACACGTCGTTACCGAAGTCAATCGGATTGTCGGTGACCTTGTCACCGTTACGGGTGACGTTGAGGTTGTCCGTGCTGACGGCGATGTACAGCGTGTTGTTCTCGGCGTCAGACACGGTCTCGTAGGTGGTTCCGCTACTGTAGTTGATCTCCTTCTGGTTGCGGTTGAGCTGCGTACTGTCGTCGGTCTGGACCGTACTCAGGTCAAGGTCGCCGTTGGAGATCACAGCGCCCAGGTCGGAGTCGGCATCCGCGAGAATGCCGAAGATACCCTGAGCCTGGATTTCGTGAACGATGTAGTCACCCTTGACAATCGAGGAGTCCTGAGTGGCCGCGTCCAGAACGTCCTCGGTCTTGTCGATAGCGCCGGGTGCCGTCCAGATGTTCTGACCGCTGATGCCGGTGTTGTCCGTGATGGACAGGCGGCTCTTGTCGTCTGCGGTGTTGTTCGCGTCCGGACCGGACCGAACGGTCGTGCGGTAGTTCCCGTTGTCGAGCGGGGATTCAATGTTCTGGCCGTTTGCGAGCTCGACGTCCTCAATGGAGTCGTCGTCGTTGACGACGCTGAACGCGGGCTCAAGGTCCGCGTTGCTGTTGATGGACTTACCCGCCATCTTGTACGTGTTAGCGTCGAAGGCGACGTAGCCGTCACCATTGCCGTCCTGAACGGTCACGTTCGCCTGGTAGCCCTGACTCGGGGTACCGATGGTGAGCGTAGCCGTCTTCGTACCGGTCAGCGAGACGTTGAACGTGGAGACGTCGCCGCGTGCGACAGACTCGACGTCAATGAACTCGGTGTTGGCCTCGGCGGCCTCGGTGACGTTGAGGGTCTCGGTGTCGGAAGCCGTGGTGTCGCTGACTTCGAAGCTGAATTCGTACTCGCCGGCGTCGATGGTGCTGAAGTTCGCGCCAGCGGTCACGTCACCGCCAGACGGCAGCTTAAGAGCGATACCGTCGTCCTCGTCGTCGTCGTCGTCGTTGACGTCAATGTCACTGGCGATGAAGTCACTGTTATCCTCGCTGAGGTCGTCGAAGATTTCCTCGAGCTCGCTGTCGTCGAGGTTCTCCGACGTGATGGTGACGTTGTACCGGACGTTCTGACGGTTCGTGGACTCGAAGGTGACATCGATGTCAGTGTCGTCGTTGGCGGTTTCGTCACCGTCGAAGGCCACGTCAAAGTTCTGCTCTCGAATCGTGAAGTTGATGTCCGCGTTGCTCGGGTTCTGGCCGTTGTTACTGATGAAGTACGTTGTGCCAGTGTCGAGGCCCGAGGTGGTCGCGTTGACCCAGCCCGAGTCCTCGTTCAGCTCACGGACCGGCGCACCGGTGCTGGAGTCCGTCCGCTCGTAGAGCGTGTATCCGTTCTGCGAGCCGAAGTCACCGTCAGCGGCTTCAGCGTCGTAGGAGGCCGTCTGACCCTGGAAGACAATACCACCGTCGTTGAACGAGGTATCGTCGCTAGGGGACTGAATATCGAACGTGTTGTCAGTGTTCGACCACGAAGTGAGGTCGTCGCCGTCAGTCGGCTCACTGGCTGCAGGCTCGCTGGTAGGCGAAGTTGTGTTGTTAGCAACCGCGTAGACGTTGTACGTGCCAGCATCGAGGCTCGAAACGTCCACACCCGAGAAGGTCGTGGAAGTTCCGTCCGCGGAATCACTACTGGCGTACAGGTCCGTACCTGAATCGTACGACGTGTCGGCACTAATCACATACGCGACAGAGTCGTTGCCTGCCCCGTAGTTGACTGTTACATCTGTGGTGGTATCTCCTGCCTCCCGATCGACGGTAGTGGCGGAGACACCGGTCGCATCCGCAGCGGCTCCACCTGTGAACGCGACGCCGGCAGCGAAGACGCTACCGATCATCAGCGCCGTCAGGAAGACCGCGCGGAGTTTGTCTGTATTGCTTGTCATTGTTGTGTTGTGGTCTGCGTTTCGGCACCTGCGTCGTTCTCGCCCACGGAGGGCGGTACTAGAGTTGGCACCATGGGTAGGGGTGTTCGACACAACACCCGTGACTGGTAAATGCTTTGTGTTAAATTCGGGACGAACCCGACCGAAATTGTGTTGGTGGTTGTCACGGGTAGCGGGCGGCTCGGGCGCTCACGCCCGGGTTCGTAACTTCGCGGCTATGGGTGTATTTAGCACGCTTCCTTCCTCGATTACACACTTAAACTCCGCGTGAGTCGTGGCCGCCGAATCGCGTTTGCAGGTGGCATCTCGACGCCTCACCACTGCCGGCCTATTCTGACGCGGACGACCGACCGGCTTCCCCCAACTACTCGTCTGTGTATGCTCCGAGCGCGCGCACCCACACAACGCGTGCGATGGCGAGCGGGCACGCAATCGGCTCCCTGCATACGCGACACTCGTCGAGGAGCGCCGCGAGACGTTCACGGGTCCGGGCGGCTCCCTACCGATGGAAGACTCCCTTTGTTCGTCTTTCAGGGTCCGAATCCGCTCTCACCGCACGAGCTGATCGACGCGAGAGGTCCAACGGTTTCTCGCGGTCGTGTAAGATAGTGGGTTCGGGCGGGCTAGGACCACTGCGGTTTTCGCCCTCTTCACACGGTTCAGCAGCGCGTTCTGGGTGCGGTGATTCAGTCATCTTCCTCGAAGGTGAGTCGGTTGTTGAACGACCGACGGCGTTCTTCCATCTCCTCGCGCTCTGCGGCCTTGTCGTAGTGGTCTCGAAGCACCTCGGGGCTGGCGTTCACGCGCTCCGAGACCACCGCGGGCGGCAGCCCGCAGTTGAGCTGCCACGTGATCGAGCCGGTGCGGATGCGGTGCGGGCTCCGAGAGGACGGACACTTGCTCGCTTTGTTCGGGTTCGTCCAGTCGCAGGCCCGCGGGTCCTTCCCGTGCGGGCAGTCGCCGTACGTGCAGGGCAGCGTCATCTCGTAGCAGACGCGCCGCGTGGTGTTCGTCGAGAGGCGTCCCTGCCGGCTCGTGACGAGCGGCTCGCGGCCGTACTCGTCGCGCTTGTCCCAGCGGTTCGGATTCCGCAGGTACGCCTGAACGGCCTCGGTGACGGTGTCGGAGAGCGAGACGAGGCGCTCGCCGCGGGCCTTGTTCTTCAGCGTCGTTCCGGTATCCGGCCGGTGGACGAACGCGATGTACTGGTCGTCGGCGTCGAAGTCGCGGCGGTCGAGGCCACGAATCGCGCCCATCCGCGCGCCGGTGTGCCAGAACAGTTCGAGCAGGACGTGGCGGCGCGTGCCGTGCTGGTGCTCGCGGTAGTAGTCCAGCAGCCGGTGGGCCTCGTCGGCGGCCAGCTTCTCGTCGCTGGACTCCTCCTCGCGCGTCGTCGCCGGCGGGTCGATCTTGTCGCTGGTGCCCTCGTCGACGGCCTCGATGCGCTCCAGGTACTCCACGAAGTTCAGGAGCGTCTGCATCTCGCCGCGGAGCGTCACCGGCGAGAGGTCGTGGCCGCGGCGGTAGGTCTCGTAGCGTTCGAAGTCCCAGCCGCCCAGCTCGGAGACCGCGTCGATGCCCTCGGCCTCGCACCACTCGACGAAGAGCTTCAGCCGATAGTGGAACGTCTTCATCGACTCCTCCGTCGTTTCGGGTCGACGGCGGTCGAGATACCGCTGCCACGCTTGCCGCGGCGAGAGGTTCTCGGGCCTCACTCGTAGCTCACCCCCTCGGCCGCCGCGTGGTTGACTCGACGCCGAGCGACTGCGAGCGCGGTCGTGGCGGTGGACAGCACGCCCTCGTCGGCGAGTTCGGCTGCGCGCCACTCGTCGCGAGCGTTCGCGCGGTTCATGGCTGCACCTCCTCGGTGTCCTGCCAGCCGAGGCGGTCGGCGAGCGCGGCGCGGCCGGCGTCGGTGAGCTGGTACTCGTTGGTGCGGCGGTCGCGCTGGCTCTTGGCGACGAGACCGTGGTCGACGAGCGAGTCGAGGTTCGGGTACAGCCGGCCGTGATTGACGTTCTCGGCGTAGTAGGATTCGAGGGAGTCCTTGACGGCCAGCCCCTTGCTCGCGCCGTCCTTCGCGAGCGTCCACAGCACGTCGCGCTGGAACGCCGAGAGGTCCGCGAGGGAGGCCTCAGTCATCTTCCTCACCTCGCTGTGCCGCACGAACGGCGGCGAGGGCGTCGGTCATCGCGAGAGTGCGGCCGGTCTGGAAGTCCGCGGCTCGTTTCTCGTCGAGCGCGGCGAATTCCTTCTCTGCGAGTTTCGCCTGGTCGCGACGGCGCTCGAACTGCGCGGCGAGGTCTTCGAGAACGTCGCCTTTCGTCTTGTGGCCTGCATCAGCGCTCGCGAGGATGTCCAGCACACGGCCGGTTACCCGGTCGCTGAGAGCTGGCTCGTCACGGATTCGAGCGCGTGCTTCCGTGATGGCGTCACAGAACTCGCTCTCGACTCCACCGCCGTCTGCGACGAGCGTCTGCTCTCGGCGCGCACACGGCCGGCAGAGCGAGCGCCCGGCGGGATTCATGCCCTCGGCGTCCCGGACACCACAGTCGTCGCAGGGCGTGTTCTCGCTGGATTCTTGGGGGAGCGACGCGTCTCTGGTCGTGCGGGCCTTCTGGCCCGCGTAGGGTTTCGCGGTCATAGCTGCTACGGCGAAACCGCTCCTCGGGACGTGCTGGGACACGTCCCGTTCTCTCCTACCGACAACAGTCGTCTACGACCAGCCAGCGGTCTCGCATCTACCCCCAACGAAGCATCTATGCATAAATCCATCGGCTAGTACTGAAGTAGAGATATAGTGATATTAGAATTATTGCGGGTGATTAGGTTCTGCCATGGAAATATTCAACTGATGAGACGAAGCGGTAGTTGGCAGTCTGCACCAGATGACCGAATTCTGGAAATCGCAGCAGAAGACGAGGACGGTATCGTGAAAGTCGGGAACCTTGCGAAGCACGACTACGTCCATGTCGGCCAATCTCAGGTCTCTCGTCGATGCTCTAAACTAGCGGACCATGAGCTTCTCCGGAACGTCGGCGACGGCGTCTACATCATCACTGACGAGGGCCGCGCCTACCTCGAGGGTGAGTACGACGCGAGCTCCGGGCAGTTCGTCCGCGATGCGGGCGAGGACTCTTCCGACGAGCAGGCAGAGCGCAGTACGAACGGCGCGTAGCACCGGACGCGAGAAAAGTCGCCAACAGTCGTCTAACGATGGTCAGGAAGCAAGCCGCGTGGATGCGAGCGCTGGACGAACGGATACTCGAACACCTGCACGAAGCCGGCGAATCGAACCCGGTGCTGATGGAGGACAACCCCCAGTTCGATGAGATGGGGGTTTCACGCGGACAGATTCGCGAGCGGTGTATCCAACTCGCCGATGCCGGCCTGATTGCGACGACCGGGAAGAACTGGTTCGATGTGACGACGTGGGGCCAGCAGTACCTCGACGGGGAAATCGACGCGCGGCATCAGCCGCGGCCACGGCCGGGTCGAGTGTTGTAGTCGTGGCGCTGGAAATCAGCGAAGTCGAGCACTCGCTGGAGTACTCCAGCATTCTCGTCGGGTCGAGTTACGCGGCAGTGTCCGACGCCGTGTTCTGGATGGTCCGGGACAGCGACGTCGAGTTCTGGAAGACCCCAGAGGGCCACGCCGAGGAGTTCGAGCAGTGGACCCACATCGGCTTAGAGTGTCTCCTGAACCTCTACGAGCGGCTGCTCTTGGAGGAATCCGGAGAAATCAACTTCTCGACCGGCCGCGCCGAGGTCGAAATCGAGGACGGCGACGTTCGGCTGAGTGGAAATCCAGCGATGGTCGGAACTATCGGCGAATTCAAGCAGGTAGTTCGCACACTACTCCGAGACATCATCCTGCGGATCGATGCTGACGGTGGCTCCAGCAGGGAGGCGTGTGAATCTGCAAACCGGCTCTACGAGGACTCGCCACTCGACGCAGTGGACCTCCGGGCTGAACTACTGGCCACGTACGGGGGTGAATACCGTCTGTCGGGACCGGCTTTCATCGAGAACATCACGGATGACTACTATACTGTAACCAGGTCGCTAGCCATCCGAGACCTCGATATCTGGGTCAAGTATCCAGACTCGGTCGACCCCGAGGACTACGCGATGGGGCGGCATGAACTGCGCCTCATGACTCAGCTACCAGCGGCCGACGAACCGGAATTTGTTGCAATCTGCCTCCGGGACCTGTTCACCCTCTACAGCCGTTTAGTTGCTGAAGAGCCCGGTGACTGCTTGGGGCATTTGAGGTATATCAAGTTCGACGGCGACCGCGCCCGCATGATAGACACGAGACAGCTTGTCGAGATAGCTTCAGAGATCGCCGGCACAATCGACGAGTTCAAAGAGACATTCCGACCACTGCTCGTCGAGGGTCTTCAGGTCCTGGAACAGGAAGGAATCGATAGTGAAGCCGTCTGTGAGGAGCTTCGGTCCGACTGTGAAGACTCGCCGTTCGATCCAGTCGAATTTCGTGAGAGAGTATTATGACGACATGGACAGCAGTAACTCCGACGGCGACCTCGACGCCGACGACATCGACGACCCGAACGGCAACGGCGAGAAAGCGCAGTCGTAGTCGCCCCTCCCCTCCAACGATGAGAAAGACGGCCACCTGGATGCGGCAGCTGGACGAACGGTTGCTGGAACACCTCGGCGAGCAGGACTGGTCGACGCCGCGGATGCTCTCGCAGCACCCGAGATTCGAAGAGATGCAGGTGTCTCGCGGGAGGCTTCGAGAGCGCCTGCAGATGCTCGCGGATGCCGGGCTGGTGTGGCGGCAGCACGAGGACGTCTACGAGATTACGACGTGGGGACAGCAGTACCTCAGTGGAGAGTTGGACGCCGAGAATCAGCCGCGACCGCGGCCGGAGCGAGTTCTCTGAGGTATCTATGGCGGGACAACTGGGCGAATCAATAGTCCTCCCCGATTGAACAAATAGCAAGAAGTCGCCGCAGTATTGCGATTCTGTCGGTCACTTTCACCTCGGTTACAAGCCTAATCGCCTGAATCCACAGGGTTCATCTAGCGCCAGATATAATATCTGGTATGTCGAACGCCTCCACTATAACCTTGAGATTCAATTGGAAAAGAGGTGGAAACAATGGGGTTTGAGAGTGAAGCGAAACTTCGAGAGACGGCTCAACCAATTCTTAAAGAAGAATTTGGGACAGATAACACCGAAATTGTCCCAGAATTCTCATACAGTGCTGGCAGGACGGACCTGGTTCTGACATCGGTCTCCGATAAGTATCTACGCCGCCGAACTGAGGAATTAGGTATTGATATTCCAATCACCGACAAGAACCATCTCAAGACATTTCTCCAGTTGCATAACCGTGGAGAAATTACGAAGGATTATTTCTACGAGCTAGGCGCCGCAGATCGTCGTTCAAAACGGAAGTCGCTTAACTGGCTAATTGGCCGGAACTTCGTTGTGGAGACTGGGGACGGGAAAGTCAAGACCACACCTTATCTTCGGCAGCATATCACGCAGACGTTTGCAGTTGAATTGAAACTCTCAAAATGGCGGAAAGCTCTCAAACAGGCTGTTGGCGGAAAATCATTCGCTGAGTTCCGATACGTGCTTCTAGATGCCGATCATATTGGTCCTGCTCTGAACAACCGCGAAATGTTCGAAGACCGTAATGTGGGCCTCTTATCGGTTGATAAGCAAGGGAATTACGTTGAACACGTTTCTGCTACGAGAGTCGATCCTTTCTCTCCTCTCAATACTTGGATGTTAAACGAGACCACGTTGCTTGAAAGTGAAAATCACCTAGAAGCTTAAGGGGGAAGCTAACTTTGGTCCGTTTATATGTCCATCCAGCGGATTTCTCTGGACCTCGTCCAAGAGGAGTTTCCAGATCATAACCTTACTGACCACCTCGATAGTGGTGGGCAAAAAGACGTTTTCGTAGGAGAGTGGCGAGGTGAAGAGATAGTTCTCAAAACTGTGATAGTGGATAGCTATGAAGCCTCGAGGCGGGCAAAGCGAGAAGTCGAGGCTATGGAAAAAATCAACTCAAATACTCTTGTCGACCTAAAGCAATCATTCCCTGCTACGATTAACGACCACGAACTTCTGGTGATGGTAGAGGAATTTGTATCTGGACAAACCCTTCGCGAGCACCTGAATAACAACGGCCCGAGCGTCAACTTAGGATTCGACGTTGCAGAGACGCTGCTAACCGTTCTGCAGGAGTTCAATGAGAAATCGATGGTACACCGTGATATCAAGCCAGAAAATATCATGATCACTCCTGATGGGGAGACTAAACTCTTGGACGTCGGGATCGTACGCATGTTGAATGAAGAAGGATTAACACCAACAGCTCGGTCATCTGCCCCAGGAACAACGAAATACTCTGCTCCTGAACAGCTGAATAACGACAAGGAGAAACAAGATACGAGAACGGATATATTCTCTACGGGCATCGTGATGGCCGAATGTATGACTGGAAACCACCCGTTCAATGCTGTTGACCTCCCTGTTCAAGAGGCAATACACACTGGCGAATGGTTAGAACTCGAGGGTGAACTGGATATGCCTATTTCAGAACACCTAGGTTACTTCTTAGACTTCATGCTCTCTCCAAATATGAATGAGCGGTTTAACAACCCTGAGCAGGCTCTAAAACAACTAACTGAAATTCGGGACCGGATTTAGATGTTCGACAAACCTTCCTACCTGATTCAGTTCGGGTACAATGGGCAGACAATCGTTGATAGGGCTCTGACAAACGACCACATGGATGGGGTCATTCTAAGCCCGACCGATTACCCCATGGGGAAAAATAAAACATTGGCACAGAAAGTCAATAATCAGGGGAAGACGGTACTTTTTGACCCTCAATATTATATCCCTCGGACAGAGCGCGACGCAGCACAGAGCTATCCATACTTTGAGTCAAAAGGAGGGAACGAATTTGAAACGGTAGTGGTTCAGCGAGAAGGTCAGCGTGAGGAGCTTTGCCGCGAAATTCTGTCTGTACAAGATAAAATGGGCGTTGATGCATATATTTCTCCGGCGCGGCATGTTGACGCCTTAGTCGATAGGAAAATCAACGAATGGAAGGACCTCACAGAGTCATTTATTGAAATCGCTCGTGAAGACGGTCAAGATATCCCGATTTTTGCAGCTCTACCTGTTGAAGGTGATGTAATCTCTCACCCAGACGAGCGAAATGAATTCTTGGATTATGTCACAAGTATTGACCCGGATGGATTCTACGTTTCTGTCCAGTATGAAATGGGTCAGAGATACCCCCTCACGGGCGCTCAAGATGTTCATGCCTATGTTGACCTGATGAAATCCCTAAAAATGAATCAGTTTGAGGTTATAGCAGGACACAGCCACCAGATTGCCCATCTCCTATTTGCTGCAGGGGTTGATGCATTCGCATCCGGTCACTACAAGAATACAAAGGCGTTTGACGTGGGTCGATGGGAGCCTGATGATGAAGGGTTTGGGCGAACAGTGATCTACTACTATTCAGATGAAATTTTGAATGATATCCGGGTTGAGCAAGGTCTACAGAACCTAGATGCATCTGGGTTCGATATCTCTCGACTCCGGACGAAGTCTCCCTATGACGGTGATCTATTCGCTGCTACAACGCCGGAGAGCTCTGAGTGGAAACTTAGTGAGGAATCTTGGGATCATTATATCTCTGCCTGCTTCCAGATCTCCCGGAAGTACCGAAATAAGGACTTACAGGAGAGAATTGACTTTGCAAAGAATCATCTCGAACAAGCGGCTAATTTGCACGAAGACATGCTAAACTACGTCAATGAGGACGAGCTAGATTCCGTTGACGCGGATGTCTTCGACCAGTGGCCTTCGGTATTGGAATCAATCGAGGCTGATCTTGAGAACCCTCTGAAGAGGAAAATGCTCGAAATGGGATGAAAATCGGCGTAATATCTGATATCCATTCGAATTCGATAGCTCTTGAGCAGGTACTGGAAGCTCTCTCCGATCGTGGTGTTGACGAAATCTTGTGCGCTGGGGATCTTGTCGGGTATGGCAGTCAACCCAATCGAGTGATGAGATTACTGAAAATTGCAGATGTTGAATCTGTAATGGGTAACCATGATGAGGGAGTTGTGAACGGAACGCCGCCAGAATTCAATGTACAGGCTAAGCGTGCCTTGGATTGGAACCGGCGAAATATCGATAGTGATTATGTAGAGTTGCTAGATCAACTTCCTCTTCAAATCCGGAAAACGATAGACGGGTCTGAAATCTTTGTTGTACATGGTTCACCCCGAAACCCACTCTCCGAATACATTTATGAATCAGATCTGGACCGAGGGTTCCTAGAATTTAGCTTTAAATCACCTCCTGAAATTTTGGTATTGGGGCAGACCCACACACCATTCATTAAGAAAATTGGGGACACTCTGGTGATAAATCCAGGAAGCGTAGGACAACCCCGTGATGGTGACCCTCGTGCCTCCTGCGCCATTCTTGATTTAGCTGAAATGGAGGCCGAAATACTCCGAGTAGATTACGACCAAGAGGCTATGGCTGAGGATATTCTTGAAGTACTGCCGAAACCTCTTGCAGAGCGTATCCTCTACGGTGAATAAGTGAGGAGACTTGCTTCACTTTGATTCATAGCCAAGTTACTTTCTCTCGCCGCTGCTGCGCTTTCACCGAGTATTGCCCGAGGTAGTGCTCACGGAACGTATCCCAGTCTTCCCAGCCGCCGTACTCCATCACGAGCCCGGACTCAACTTCGCGCTCACAGAGCAGCGTACCCCACAGCCGACGGGAATCGTGCGGACTCAGGTACGTCCAACCGTCGTGCTGCTCGCCCGTGTGGTCGAAGCGCCCGACCCGCAGCGCCCCCTACTCTCCAGAGACCTCCATGTCGTGCTCCTCGATGAAGTGGTCGACCACCGCCGGTAGCCGCTGTTGATTCGACGCGGCAGACAGCGCGGCACCGCAGACGACGCATTCCATGTCCCCGGCTCAAACTTCTCTGGAAATTAGACCTTCGAGTCCGCGCCATACGCGACTCGTTGCCGGGATACTAATCGACGACGACGAGTAGGAAGATGTCGCCGTCCTCGCCGACGTGTACATCGAGGCCGATCTCGGAGAACTCCGTGCTCAGCAGCGGATCCCGGAATCGGGCTTCGCTCATCCAGCTATCCACAGTCCGCCTGGCGAGTTCGCTGGCGGAGTCGAAGCCATCGATCGACCGCGACGAGGTCTCTGTCTCCCAGTGGTTCGAGACGGCGTGATACTCGGAGACGTTGAATTTGCCGTCTACCTCCTCCGAGGTTACAGCCCTGACGTTGCTGCCGCCCTGCTTGACGTACATCTTGTTGTAGTACTCGGCGAAGGCGTCGACGTTCTCTGCTGACGAGAGCGTGAATAGACCCTGACTCTCCCGCTCGTCGTTGACGAGCCCACGCATCTCCGTCTCGACGGTCTCGAAGCGGATGCCGCTGGCCTCGTCAGCCTTGCCCGGAGCTTCCATTGTCGGGTAGTCGTCGCTGGTGAGGTAGACGTAGCCACCAGCACCGAGTACGCCGACGATGCCCAGCCCGTAGAGCACCTTCCGCCGCGAGTGCTGCGACGGTGACGGAATCCCGTCGTCGCCATCGTCACCGCTCTCGTCGATGCTGTCCGGGTTCACCTTCCGGAACCCCATCGCACCACACTCGTTGCACGGCGGGCTCTCATCCCGGTGAATTGCGCCACACTCGGCGCACGCTTTGACCTCTTCTGCGGGCTGGAAGCTCATCGTCCCGCAGTTCTCGCAGGGTGGCCCGTCGTGGTGGTACCGCCCGCACTCAGTGCAGCGACCAGCCATTTGACAACGCACACTCAGGTCAAAAAGAAAAACTCTACGCCTCGACCGTCGGCTGTGCTTGCTGGCAAAACGCCGGCCGTTACATGTACGCGGGGAAGTCGTGTTCGTCCGTCCGAACGACTTGCCACGCACCGCGGTCGAAGCGCTCGACACGCAGTGCCGTTCCTACGCTCCGGAGACGTCCATGTTGTGCCCCTTGACAAAGAGGCCCCCCATCGCAATTAGTGGCTAAAATAAGCAGTTCACGAATGTGACTCGATGTTGTGGTTATCTTTCCAGTTATCAATCGGTGGCCTGATTCTACTGCGTATTTCCTCCATTACTTCCTTGTATTCTGAATTAAACTCGTGCGGGTCAAAATCGGGTGTGTTTGTTGGGTTAGATGTGTTTTGAGATACAGATTGGTGCATCCACTTGTTACAATTACTAACACTATTGGCGAACTCGTTTATAGATTCAGTAAATTCATCGTCCCCCTCAAATGCCAGGTAGCGCCCACGTGTCTTGAAGAAATCCTCTATAACCGGCACAAGCTCCTGCTCAAGGAGCTGTTCCTGATACTCCGCCGGGGCGTCGTTAACAGCAGGGTACAGTCTATCAACTGTAAGTTTAGCCATATTTGTGGCCTCTGCCAGTTCAGTTAATGCTTTGATCTCTTCCTCCGCGTAGATTTGACCAAACTGACGCTGGTCAATAGATGACTGTCTGTTATTGGTTACTCTACTGTTCCAAAACGCGGAAATAGATGGTCGTAGTACCGCTCCAACCAATCCACCTCCGACAGCAACAAGCGCCGTAGTAAGCTCAGAAGCCATTAAATCAGTATACGAGGTTTTCATTTAACAAGTTTTTGAATTTCTGTAAAAATAGCCACATCTGTGTCTCATAAAATCACTAGTCATACCGCTGTTGTATCACTCGTTCCAGTAATCCCGAAAGTTAATCGGAGAATACTGTCATGTCTGCGTATGAAGAAGATTCAGCGGCGGCAGATGCTACTTGCTTCTGCCGGAATACTGGCCGGCACAGCAGGCTGCGCTTCGGACGACAGCAACAGCGACGACAGCATCAAGGACTCCGACGGCGACGGCGTCATCGACAGTGAGGACTACGCACCCCGTGACCCAGACGTACAGTCCCGTGAGGACCTCGATTCGACCCCGACCGCTACGGCGGAGCCCACGGAAACGACGACACGGCCGACCACCACAGCCCCGACGACTACAACGACGACCGAGGAGCCTCCGAGCCAGTCCAGTAGCGAGATGCTGAATGCGACTGTCCCGTCAGCCCGCACCGGCGTGACCCATTACAACGGCCGCGAGCTCGTCGTGAAGGTCCGGGACTACCCGGAAATCGAGCAGGACCCTGCTCGCCTCGCCGTGATAACTTCTGGATTCCCCGACGGTGAGACCTACGCATCCGGTCGGAGCGAGACATTTACACCGCCCTCCAATGGCGACGACCCTCGCGAGATCACGGTTTCTGTCGAGGGTGATCTTCCCGAAGACGAACGAATCTTCCACTCGATTGTTGCCATCCCCGACAAGGAGATTTCAGAGGTCTCGGCAGAGGAGGTCACAAGGCTCGGCGAATCGGCCGCATTCAAACTCAACGGCACTTCGATTGAGCGCGACGAGCCAGATTATCTGCCAGACGAGGACGAGACGGATTCCTTCTCTCGTGTCGAGCACGAAGGCTCGTTCAACCTCGACTATTCGGGGAGTACCAACGGGAGAGAGTGGTCGGCTGGAATCTACTTCTACAAGTCCGCCTACGCGACTATGCGTTCGGAGCCCCGCGGCCGTGACTACGACGAGTACGTCGCCGTCGCAAACAGCAACGGGAACGCAGAGGCACTTGCTGGCATCCTCGACTCGACAGCCGAGGACAACGGCTTCGAGAGCAAGCGGGAAAAGGTCGAGTTCGTGATTGACTTCGTCCAGAGCCTCCCGTACGTAACCGACGACGTGAGTCGGGGATACGACGAGTATCCGAAGTTCCCGACCGAGACGTTGGTCGACTCAGACGGGGACTGCGAAGACACTGCAATCCTCCTCGCAAGCATCCTACAGGCCGATCCGTTCAACTACGACATGATCCTCATCGGGCCCCCGGAACACATGGCTGCGGGAATCTACAGCGAGGAGATCAACGGGAATTACTACGAACTCGACGGCCGCGACTACTACTACATCGAAACGACCGGCACGGGCTGGGGTATCGGAGACATCCCGGAAACCTACGACGGAGAGCGCGCGACTCTCTATCAGGTGTAGAACCTGCGCGAAATCTCCAAAACGGCCCTACGCCTCGACGGTCGGCTGTGCCTGCTGGCAGAACGCGGGCCGCTCCATGTACGCGGGGAACTCGTGTTCGTCCGTCCGGACGACCTGCCACGCGCCGCGGTCGAAGCGCTCGACGCGCAGGAGCGTCTCCTCGATCTCCAGGGGCTCGCCACCAGTGCCACCAGAGACCAGCTGTTCGTCGCGAAGCTCTGCCATCGGCAGCGTCACACCCACCGACGTTCCGCCGATGGACACCAACTGATTCATCGCCATAACTACACTCAGACCCACGGACGACAGCCCCCTAAACGTTGCCGAGACTATAGTGCGAACACAGTAATCCGGCCGTCTTTGCGCTTCTCTGTCCTCTATTCCTCGCGTATCGACGATGCAACTCAACACCACAGCGGAGGCCGTCTGACCGTGCCCGATCCACACTGGTGCCCGGTCGAGGACTGCGGGTTCGGCGTCGACGAGCGTCGGTCGCTCGGTTCGGTGCGCTCGCACATCAACGCCGAGACCAGCGAGGGCCACGACTGGAACGCCCTCAAGCCGGAGGTCCACGACCAAGAGGGGGAAAGCGCGGAAGAGCAGGGCGAAGCAGCCGAAACCTCGCCTTCAGTGGGGGGCGAATCGCCCCCTGAAGGCGCTGCTACTGACGGCCCCGAGAGCGACGAGGGAGAATCGGGCGGAGAGCAGACTGAAGGCGGCGAATCCTCGCCTTCAGAGGCGACCGAGAACGGCTCTGAGATGGCTACGCCAGACGAGTACGAGCAACAGCACCAGCAAGAGGCGACCGAGAGCAGCGACGACGGGGGCAGCGAAGGCGAGTCGTCGGGCGATTCGCCTCCCCACGACGAGCAATCGGGTACAGCCGACGAAAGCGGGGGCATTCCCGCTCCGAGCACCCGCACTCTCCTGCTGCTCGTCGGCGTCGTCGCGGTTGCCGCGGTCGTCTACCACGTCGCGCTGAAAGACGGCGACTCCGCCGCAACTGCGGACGTCGAGGCCGCCACGGCCAGCGACGACGAGGACAGCGACGACGGCCAGACCACGGCAGACCCGGAGGAGCTCTGGGAATGAGCGAGCAAGAGCCAGAGGCAGAAGGCGAGGAAGAGCAGCCCGAAGCAAGCGAAACCAGCGAGAACGAGGACAGCGAGGAGCAGCCCGACATCGAGCCCGACGAGCGGGCCGACATGGGCGAGCTGGCGGACCTCGCCGACCAGGTTGAGGCGGAGGCCGGTGCCGACGTCGACGACGAGGAGACCGAGGACGACACCGAATCGAGTGACGAGGACGCGCCAGCCGCACCTGCCGAGACGGGGACGACGGACTGGGGCGACCTCTACGTCGGTACTGTCACCACAGGCCTGAACGCCGTCATCGACGAGTATGGCGACGAGGACGCCGACCACATCGACGAGTCCCTCGCCCGCGACCTCCACCTCGACGAGTACGTCAACGACTGGATGGCCCAGCAGGGGAAGGCCGAGATGGACCCCGCCCAGGGGATGCTCATCGCGACCGCCGCCCTCTGTGCCACCGTTCTCGTCAGTCGCACCGACCTCCCGAACAAGGCCGTCTCGAAGCTTCAGCAGGACAATGCGTAACCCACTCAGCGCAGCGAAAGAGCAGATGACCGAAGCCACCGGCGCACAGATGTTCGACCAGTTCCGCCCCCAGATGCAGGCGCTCTCGCAGGTCGTCGCGGAACGCGAGCGCGCCCAGCTCCAGCTCGCCCAGCGGCTCGCGGAGGCCAGCGATGCGGACATCTCGGTCGACGAACTCCCAGACGCCGAGGAGCGGGCCGCCCAGCTCGAAACGATGGCGGAGCGAGCGAGTCAGGCCGACCTCGTCGGCTGGTACTTCGGGGAGTTCGTTCCAGACCACCTCGACAACCCCGACCGAGCGCAGGCCTACGCGGACCTGAACGACGACGAGTGGCAGGCACAGAAGCAGTCGTGGGCCGAGAACTACCGCAGCACCTCCCCGGAGGCCGAGGCGTACAGCGACGACGAACTGGCCGCGCTCCACGTCGAGAACACCTTCGGCGTCCCCCTCGACGAGTTCGAGGCGAACGTCGTCGACTTCCGGCCCGGAGAGGCGATTCAGGACGTCCTCACCACGAACCTGCGCACTGTCGAGGCCGTGATGACCGCCGTCGCCGAGGACATGGAGGGGTCGGCGTGACCTACACAGAGGGCTTCGACTCCGACGGTCTCGCGGACGAACTCGCGTTCGCGTTCGCCGTGTTCCTCGCCCTGATGTCGGTCTTCGAGGCCATCAAGTCCCTCACTGGCGGCGACGAGCCGGCTCGGGAGCCGACCGAGCAGTCGCTCACTCTCAACGAGGACGCCCTCCGGCGGCTGGAGGACGGCGAGACAGTCGTCGTGCCGCGGTGGCACGGTCGCGACCTCGAGATCGCCGGCACGCAGGTGATCGACGTCGAGCCCGTCGAGGACGAGGACTGAACCGTGAACGGGCTGCTCGCGGCGAAGTCCGGCTGGGGGAAGTCGTGGTACACGCAGGCCTGGACGGAGGCGAACGCCGAGGAGTACGACCGGCTGGCCGTTCTCGACTTCAAAGACGAGTACCGCGGGCTCGTCAAGGCGGGGCTGGCGAAGCACTTCATCGTCGGCCCGCGAGAGGCCGAGGCGTTCGGCGTCGACGAGTGGGCGCAGTTCCTGGAGGCGAATCCGCGCGTCGTGCTCTGTCGGCACAATCTCGACGAGGAGACGTGGCGCGAGGAGGTCGCGGACCCCGTCGCGAAAGCGAACCGCCGACTCGCCGGGTCGTCGCTGACGGTCATCGACGAGTCGCACTTCGTCGCCCCACAACGTGGCAGCGTCCCCGACGGCGTGAAGGGGCTGGCAACGACCGGCCGCGGCGAAGACGCCAGCAGCCTCTGGGTCACGCAACGGCTGACCGAGATGGACGAAACCGTGCTGGCCCAGATGATGTTTACCATCCTCGGCGGATTCACGTCCTCGGGCGACCTCTCGAAGGTTCGCAGCATCATCGAGTACACCGCCGACGTCCACAACCCAACGCTTGACGCCGTCGGCACGCTCCCCGACGCGCTGCTCGTCGACGGCGACGCGCTGCCGCTCCGGAAGTTCACCGACGACACCGGCGACACCGTGGGTAGCGAGTGGGTGTTCGCCGACGAGAGCGGCCACGTCGAGCGCAAGGACACCAGAAACGTGGCGATGCAGAGCACGCACTACGGCGCGCAGGGCCAGCACCTCACCGACCCGGAGGCGACCTGACGATGGCGAAACCGAGCGAGAGCACTACGCTCTACGGCGACAAGGCGGAGCTGTTCCGGGAGATCAAGGACGAGATGAGCGACCGGAAGGGCTTCGAGCCCGGTAACGCGGAAGCGGTCGCCGAACTCATGGCGTTCTGGCACCAGAACCACCGCTGACACCCAGCGGGACCCGACGCCTCTGCGCGCTTTCTCGCGCTATCTAAGCCGGATTCGTACAAACGGGCCGGGGTTCGGGTAGGACTGCAATGGCAGCTACCAGTGACGCGATGGACGCCCTCGACGAACTCGCCGACCCCGAGTTCTGGATGCAGGCCGGCGCGGTCTTTACCGGCTTCATGGGGCCGACTGTCGCGAAGAACCTCATCGAACCGAACACCAGCTACGACATCCCCGACGAAGCCTACGGCGCGCTCGTCGTCGCCGGTGCGCAGTACTCGCCGGCCTACAAGCGCGAACTGATGCTCGGCGGCGGCCTCTACACCGTCGACCAGCTCGCCGTCCGCTACAACCTCAAGCAGCACATCCAGGAGGCCGGTAACTGATGGCTGGCTCCGCGAACATCTTCCTCGATCAGGGCGCGACCGGCAACAACGTCGAGGCGCAGGACGGCGTCCCCGGACACGAGACTGCCGTCCTCACCTTCAGCCCCGACCGCGGTACCGTCGTCCGGCTGCTGAACGCGGTCGCTGCCGGCTCCAGTTCGGGCCTGCCGCTGTACCTGAAGCCGCGAGACAGCAACGGCGACCCGCTGCCCATCGGCACCACGACCGTCTACCTCGCCGTCAAGCGCGCGGGCCAGCGGTCCTTCCACCGTATCAGCGAGGAGATCACGAACATCGGCCACTACGTCCGGAACGACGTCACCACCCAGCAGGACGCCGACAACATCGACCAGAGCAAGGTCGAACTCGAGTACCCCGAGGCCTCCGACAAGGGCGGAACGCCGTCGAGCGTGACGATTCGCCACATCGACGAGTTCGCCATCATGGTTGAGTCGACGGCCGCCTGGAGCGCCGCCGACTCGGTCGCACAGCTCGACACGGACGCCATCGAAGGCCCCTTCTCCAACTGACCATGGCGGGAATCCCGGCCAACATCAAGAAGAAACTCAAGCAGACGGGGCGAGACCGCCGGAACCTCTCCCCGCAGGCCTTCGACTGGCGAGCCAACTCGATGGGCAGCCGCAGCCGCATCGCCCGCCTCCGTGCCGACGTCGCCTACAAGCTCCTCGGCAAGCAGTCCGACCGCCCGCTGGAACTGGCGCTGCCCGCCTACGAGAGTCTCGGCCCGACCGACGGCAGCGCCGGTGACACCGAGACGTTCACCGTCTCCCACGGCATCCTCGACTGCCCGAACACGCAGGATGTCGTCGTCTGGCTCGACGGCGACTACTACGGTGCCCCCGACTCCGTCGACCGCTCGAGCGGCGACATCCAGGTGACGGACTCGGGCACCGGCTCGACGATCCACGTCTTCTACATCCCGAACAAGGCGGGCACCCTCGAGGTCGAGAAGGCCGCCGAGGGGTCGACGTCGACGTCGAAGAATCTCAAGACGGTCTCGGTGAAGAACATCCACCGGAAGAACCTCAGCGAGCAGCCCGAGTACTTCGAGTTCCGCGACGGCTCGGACCCGCTGGAGCCGTTCGTCGCCGCCGACATGACTCTCGACGTCTACGTGGACGTGCCCTACGTCACGCGTTTCGAGGACCCCGACGGCGACGGCGCGGTCGCAACGAACGCCCTGCTGAACTTCACCGCGATGCAGGGTCGCGACGTCGTGCCCGGCCTGAAGGCCGAGGTCACGGCGTCGATGTAGCGTCGGAGGCCAACAGATGACCACCAATCTTTGGGACACTACCGAGACCGAGAGCAGCAGCACCGACGCGACCGCCACGACGACCGCGGCACCGTCGCCCACCGCGGGCGAGCAGTCGCCGCTCGACGCCGCTATCGAGGCGTCGTCGTGGAGCCGAGCGGACATCGAGCTCGCGCTTCAGGTCGTGCAGGTCGCGCTGCTCGCGATCTGGGTCTACCACACCTACCATGAGTGACACCACCAGCACCGACGACGAACCGACGACGTGGGCGGAATCGCGCGAACAGGCCGACATCCACGGAAAGAAGCGCCCGCTTGCACCTCAAGAACGGCGGCAGGCCGAACGCCGACACGGCCCGCAGTTCGGCCGCAACGGTGACGAGGAGGCCGACAGTGACGACCTTGCCAGCGTCGACACCAAGCACGGGGGTGATCTCTGATGCCGGACCTGATTCCGGCACCGTCGCCCGACGACCGGCCGTTCGCTGAAACCGCGAGCGTCGACCTCGCGAGCGGCGAGGAGATCACGCTCACGTACGAGCCCGTGAGCAACGACGCCATGTTCCGCGTCGGAACGGTCGCCATCTCGAAGCGCGCCGACACCGAGTACGTCCTGCGGATGGACGACGAAGTGGTGTTCGGCCCAGCGCCCGTGCCGCCGACGGACGTCGACGACCTTCAGGTGACGTTCACTCCGGCACTCGGGTTCAGCCACTCAATGGAGGTCGTCGTGCGGAATCTCTCGGCGACGACCGGTGACCGCGAGTACGCAATCCAGCCGGTCGGCTACGAGGTGATGCGCTGATGCCCGTCGGAGTCTCCGGCGACATCGAGGAGTTGCAGGGTCGCGCGACGCTCCAGCGCGGTCTGACAGACGGTGCTGAGGACATCAGCACCGGCACCGCCAGCATGCTCGGCGATACCTCCTCGTGGACGCTGTACCTCGGGACCGAGGGCGCGGTCAACGTCGAGGTGTCGCTGTCACCGGACGGCGGCGCGACGTGGTACGTCGCCCCCGAGAGCCCCGTGCAGTTCGATGCGGCTGGCGCGGACATCATCGCGATGGGCTACGACGCCAGCGCGGTTCGCCTCGAGGCCAGCGACGAGACGGCTGTCGAGGCACAGGTCTACGAGGTGGTCTGAGATGGCGACGTGGCCTGCAGACTCCATCTCCTCCGGCTTCGTCTACGTCGCCGATGCCGCACCCGAGAACCCCAGTGAGGGTGAAACGTGGTACGATCTCGGCACCAACGAGGCAAAGGTCTACGACGGTGTGGAATGGCACTTGCTTACTGTCACCGACCACAGTGAGGTCGGCGGCGTCTCGGCGGGCCAGCACCGGAGCGACGCGAACGTTCGGGCGACCGTCGACGGTCAGGTGGACGCCGAGACGGTCGATGGTCGGCACGCGAGCGACCTCGGGATGTCTGTCACCGAGCAGTCTGGCTCAGATAGCGCGATCACTTCTGGCACCGAGAACTTCAGCAGGACGCTGTTCACGACCGGCGACGTGATGATGCCGTTCTATATTCGGGGGACGGTGAGCGTCGAGACATCGACTAGTAGCACATCCCCGTCGGCCGATACGAGAGTCAGAGTTTACGCAGTCTACGAGGACGGCACCGAAGACAACATCTGGGGGACTGGGGTGACCGGCGACAGTAGTGGAGACGGGACGCAGGACTTCAGCGTCCATCATCAGTCTGCCGAATGGGGGCTTGCTGCGAAGCCCCTCTCACACCTCCGCGCAGACGCAGTTTACGATTCGGAGAACCCGAACGGAGCCTCGATTTCCTCCAGCCACAGCGTCCAGATAACAGTTGGAACACTCGGATAACACAATGCAGAATCATACGAGTACGGCCCCCAGCCGGCCGCACGACGGAGGGACCGACTGATGGACAACACGAAGCGAGCGCAGGCGGCGTGGGCGGTGCTGCTGGCGCTGCTCGGCCTGCTGGCGTTCGGTAGCGGCCTGCTGCCGTCGTCACCGGCCTCCCCGAGTCCGTCTCCCAGCGGCCCGGGAACCGGGTCTGGCACCGGCAGCGGCTCGGGGGTCGGAGCTGGCTCCAGCAGCGGCTCCGGCTCGGGGAGCGGGTCTGGCTCTGGAACTGGTTCGGAGTCTGGGTCCGGGAGTGGTTCCGGCTCCAGCTCTGGCTCCGGTGACGGCTGGACGCTCCCTGACGATAACGACGAGGTCGACCCGGGGACAGACTCGCCGACGGACCCGACGCCGGAGGACCGGCCGGGCGAGGAGACTGGCCCGGGTCTCGTCGAGGACGAGCAGGACCGGTTCCCCAGCGACGACGAGGAGAACGCCGAACACAACGAGGAGTTCTTCGAGGGCACCGAGGACTTCGAGGACGCGACGACCTACGGCGACAGCGACGAGCCGGTCCCGGAGTTCGATTCTATCGAAGACGTCCAGGAGTACGCCGCGCGGTCGAGTGCGCCACAGAGTGGGGCGGTCGACGCTGGCGCTGCGAATCAGCCGATTCACGAGAGCGGCACCGGCCTCTTCGAGTACGCTCGCGAGAACCCGACGAACGCCGCTGTCATCGTCGGGGGTGGCGCTGCGCTGGCGGCCTCGGGGACGGGGCTGGTGCTCAGTGCGGCCGGCTACACGACCGCTGTCTCGACAGCGCAGGCCGCCAGCCTCGCAGCCGTCGGCGTGCCCGCCTCGACCTACGAGAACGCCGACGCGGAGCTCCGCGAGCTGGTCGACGGCGAAGAAGACAACTCCGGGAGTAGCAGCGACGAAGACGAAGGTAGCGACGACGGCCCCAGTAGTGACCCGTGGGAGGACTCTGGCGGCGAGCAGGCACCAGAGCAGGATGACGACTGGCAGCCCGAGGACGGCGGGCACTCTCCCGGACCCAGTATCGATCCCGGGGGCGGCAGCGACAGCGGGAGCAGCAGCGACCCCTGGGACGACTCGGGCGGCGAGCAGGCCCCGGAGCAGGGCGACGACTGGCAGCCCGAGGACGGCGGTCACTCGCCCGGTCCGGGGATCGACCCGGACGACGGCAGCAGCGACGATGGAGGCAGTCGCAACGACGACAGCGGCGACGATGCCGAGGAGTCTGACCTGCCGTTCACGCCGGAGCCGGACCCCAGCGACGGCTGGATGCCCGGGAGTGGCGGCCACACGACGGGGGTGATGTAGATGGGTGACGGACCCGTCTCTGCCGTCGAGTCGGTAGCGTTCCTCGTCGTGATGCTGGGTATCGTCTACATCGTCGTCGAGGCGCTGGAGGCCGCGCCAATCGGCTTCCAGACGCAGGCCGACGACTACATCGAGGACGCAGCCGGCGGCGTCGACGACGTCTGGTCGGAGGTGGCCTGATGACCTGGACGCAGGTCGTCATGGCGATCTCCGCGGTCATCACCGCGCTGTCGGCGCTCGGCGCACTCTCCTACACTCGACAGGCCGCCCGGGATGCCCGCTGGAGTCGTCGTGCTCTCGAGGGCGAACAGCACAGCGACGGGCTAATCGAGTGCGTCGAGGAGAACGAGCAGCGGTCGCGAGCGAACGAGCGGGCGCTGCGGCGGGTGGACCTGCGGACAGACGGAGGCCACTGCGATGACTGACACCGAGACCACCGACGACGTGGACGTGCGGCATCGACTGACCAACGACGGACTGGCTTACGTGCTCGTACTCGCGAACGTGGGGTTGCTCGCGGTCGCGCTCGCGACCCGGGTCGAGGTACCGGTGTTGCTCTGGCGGGTGTTCGCGCTGTCGGTCGCGCTCGCGGCGACGTGGGCATTCGGAAAGGGCGCGCTGAAAGCCATCCTCGGGGCCGTCCAGAACGACGGTGGTGGTGGGTCGTGACCTTTCCGGCTGAGTCCGTACCGGACGGGGTCATCGGTGCGCCACACCACCTGTACGTCGGCGTGCTGGTGCTCGCAGTTGCCATCCTCGTGGTGGCTGACGACTACGCCCAGCGCGAGCCACTGCTGGCGCTCACGGGCACGCTGACGGCGCTGTTCGCGTTCGCGACCGTCTGGCCGTACTACCACACTACCGGCGCGCTGCTGACGCTGGCGGGCCTGGTCGTTGCACTCCTCGGTGTCCTGTGGCCCGGCGGCATGTGGAGTGGCTACCCACTCGTGTGGCGGTTCGTCGCGTTCGTCGGCGTGGTCGTCGGCCTTGACGACGCCGCAAGTCATGCCTTCGGTGTCTGGACACCGCTGGATACAGTCTGGAAAGTAGGCATCTACCCAGTGCTCCCCTGAGTCACACCGAGCGTCCGAGGGCTCTCGGTGGGCTGTATCGGGACGCTATTTTCGTCTTGCCGTCAGAGGCTTCGAACAGTGGGCGGTGTTCGAACCCACATGTGGCGCAACATGTATTGGCTGTTGACTCCAATACCCGTCTATGGCGGCCGAAGAGACGAAAGTCAGCGACCGTGGAATGGTGACGATTCCCGCCGAACTTCGGCGTCAGCTTGATATCGAGCCGGGAGACAAGCTCCGCTGGACACTGAACGACGAGGACAACCTCTCGGTAGAAATCGTCCACCAGCAGGAGGGCGTCTTCGATGACTTCGAACCCGTCGACGCTGGTGAGACGAACGCCGTCGAGGCCGAAGACGAGTTCGGGGGCGAGTGATGCCGGCCACGCTCCTGGACACGAACGTTCTGTTCGCAAGCGCCAGCGCTCGGGACGAGTACCACGAACAGAGCCGGGAGATAGTCAGAGAGATCGACCACGGCGCGCTGCCGACGGCCGTCGTGACGAACTACGTCGCTGCAGAGACACTGAATCTTGTCGGCGAGAGACTCAGCCCCCGTGCTGCCAGCGGAATACTCGACCGTCTGGTTGAGGGCGCACACTTCGAGGTGAAACACACACCGAAGACGGACTTCAACGCCGCCCAGGCAATCTTTCGGCGCTACGACGAGCTTTCGTTCGTCGACGCGACCATCGCTGCGTACATGGACCGTAAAGACATCGACTACCTCTACTCGTTCGACGACGATTTCGACGTTCTCGATGGCGTCACCCGACTCGACACTGCCGAGAATCCGTACCGGTAGCGTAGCTCTTGGTTTCCTCTTCGCTCGGTGATACACGGTCGTCACACTTGGCCGAAGAATTCGATAGCGGGCCTTACAGCCAGTCGACTTTCTGGCGTTCGCGTTTCTGTGCTTCCGGGCTGAAGCGGCCCTGGTAGTGTTCGAGGAAGGTTTCGAGGTCGTTCCAGCCGCCCCAGTCGCAGGCCATCAGCGGGTCGACGTCGTCGTTGCGGAGGTTTGTCGCCCACGTCCGCCGGAGGTCGTGGAAGCTCAGGTGCCGCCACGCCTCGTCGCCGTCCGCGGCCAGCTCCCCAGCAGCGCGCTTGATCCAGCGGCGGAGAGTGCGCGTCTGGTTCGTCGCGACGAGCGGCGTGCTGTCGTCCTCGTCGCGGACGTCAGCGACGGTGGAGATCGTGGTCCGCAGGTCGCGGGGCATCGGTGTCTCGCGGAACTGGTCGCCTTTTCCGTGGTAGACGCGCAGCATCGTGCCGGCGTCGGTGTCGACGACGTGTTCGGGCGCGACATCGAGGACCTCGTGGCTGCGGAGTCCGCAGCGCGCGCCCAGAGCGAGTGCGATGCGGTGTTCGGTGTTCTTCGCGGCGTCGAGTAGTGCGTCCACCTCGCTGGCGGAGAGCCACACCTTCATGCCGTCCTTGTTGTCGTGTTCGCGGAGATTCATCGTGTCCGTGTTGCCTGCAAGCCGGTCAGTTTCGCAGCAATTCGAGGCGTTTTGATGGTCGCGACGGCCGGGAATCAGCCGAATCTCGTCCGACTCTCCCCCAATTCCCGGACGCCACCGAAGTGCGAGAACTGCTCGCGTTGCGTCCAAGAGCGAACTCGCGCTCCGCCAGCGCCGTAGGCCCAGACAGTTGCGCCGAGTAGATGCTCGCGAGCGATTGCGCGACGATCTCGGCTGCCGAGGTCTTCACGCGTCATCGGAACTGCTCCATTCCATCGCAGTGACTTGTTCAGCCCACACACCGTGGGACGGGTTTGCCTCTGCGTGTTGTGCAGCGATTCCAACCGCGTTCCCGGCCTCCCCGCCGAATTCGCAGTCGTCACATCCGTAGACCCCCTTGATGACGCCGCTACTGTCAGGCTTCATCTGCTAACACCTCCTGAGCGACGAGTTGTGCGTCCTCGGTAGGCCGGTCGGTTTCATAGACTGCGCTGACGGCGTGCCTGTCACGTTCCGCTTCGACAGCATCCATCGCTTGCTCCCAGTCGTCCGCGAGGACGTAGGTCGTCGCAGATGCCCAGTCGTTCGCCCTGCCAGCGTCAGAGTGAACCCGGTAGGTTGCACGGCCGACTTCCGATCTGTCATCAGTCGGCACCTTCGGCCACCCCCTCACCGGCCGCTTCGAGGGCGTCCAACGTCTCACCTGCGCCATCTGGGTCGTCTGGGTCGGGCGTCGTCGGCTTCTTCCCGTCGACGACGTCCGGCGGCCGGACCTCGACGATGACGTGGTGCATCCGCGGTGTCACGTCGAGGTAGCCCAGTCGGTCCAGCGGCTTCAACACGAGCTCCTTCACGATCTCCTTGCCCAGCGAGAGCTTTTGGGACAGCACCGTCTGGACCACCTCGTACTGCATCGTCTCCTCGACGCCGACGTATTCGCGGAGCCACGCGTAGGCCGCCCGCTGCTTGTCGGTGAGCCGGGCGTCGTCGACAGCGCCGTTCTTCAGCCGGTACAGCCGCACGGCCTCTCGCACCAGCTCACTCTTGTTCTCCGCGTCGTCCAGATACTCGTCGAGGTCCTCCTCGTCGACGCGGACAGTGTGCCGACTCACGCCGAACCACCCCCGACGAACGGCGTCATCTCACACAGTGACGCTCCTGCTGCGATGCCGATAATGTAGTAGACCGTCACACCACTGGCGAACATCCCTACCGCGGTTTGGCCCGGATAGACGTACCCCGTCAGAGCGCAGGTAACGAACATGGTGACCACGATCGAGTCAGTCGAGAGGTCCTCACTCATGCCGACCACCCCGCGGCGACTCGCGTGCGAGCGTCCGCGCGCTGCCCCCCTTCGGGGGGCACAATATCGCGAGTGCTTGGACGGGCGGGCACGCGATAACTACTATTCACACCGACGGGGAGGGGTGGTATGACACGAGCGACATCCGCTCGCAGCGCACTCAGCGCGGCCGACGTGCTGGATTCAGCGTGTCTGACAGCGCGAGCGGCTGTCATAGCTGACCCTCCGGGCGGCCGAACTCGCGGCCATCCGCGCCAGCCGCCGGCTTGACGAACTCCCCGCCGTCGGTCACGGGCTCGCGGGTCGCGCTGGCCTCCGTGACCTGGAGGCGTTCACCTTCGGCGGTCTCGACGTGAGCGAACGCGCCCTGACGGAGCGTACAGAGGTGCGCGCACGGTGACGCTGGGTCGTCGCGGTACTCCCAGCCGTTGCAGTCACACCATCCCTGATAGCTGCCCTGACGCCGTAGCAGCGCCGTGACGTGGGGGCTGCCGTCGGGAAGCTGGAGCAGCCACGCGTGGCTGTTGAGCTGTCGAATCTCGGTTGCCGGAGCCAGCGGGGCGGCGCGCTCCCAGCTCGTCGAGCGGGCGTCGCGCTCCTCGAGGAAGTCCACGGGTTCGGCGACGGCCGCGAAGGCGTCGGCTGCCGCCGCGAGCTTGTCCTCGGCACGCCTGAGGTGGTTCCCGACTGTCCCCTCTGAGCGCTCGGTCTCGCGAGCGAACATCCGAACCGGCATCTCGCCCGGAGCGCGGCACGCACTCCACGCCTCGTACTGAGCCGGTGAGAGAACGTCCTCGACCACCGTCATGGGCCCGCGTTCACCCCCACTGGGCCACAGTCGCAGTCCGGACAGACACGGCGAGGGAGTCCACCCGGCGACGTCGATGGGCGCAGCCTCGCGCCGCAGTCGGGGCAAAACCGCCTCATGGACGGCACTCACCCTGTTCGAGCGCGGGGCAGCGGTCGCCGGCCGGTTCACCGCAGAAGCGACAGATCTCTCTCGCGGACTGAGAGACAACGAAAGCGGCAGAAACGGCCGCTTTGCCTTTATTTCCTATGGGTTCGGGCGGATTTGAACCACCGACCTCGGCCTTGTAAAGGCCGCGTCATGACCAACTAGACCACGAACCCACGTACTCGAAACGAGCCGTCGGGCGGCAAAAACCGTTTCCCTTCGCCGGAACGGCCAAACCCCGGGCTACCCTACACCGCGGCATGGACTGGCGTACGCTGGGAGTGGTCGCGCTGCTCGTGGTCGCTGGCTGTGCGGGGTCCCCGCTCAGTGCGTCAGAACCCGGGACGGATGGTGATGCGACGGCCGCGACGACTGCGACGGCGTGTTCACCGACGGCGCAGTCGACAGCGACCGCAGAGCGCCCCCGCGTAACCGTCTGCGACCGTGAGCGAAACGACCGTCTCGGAGCTGTCACTGTGGAAATCGCCGACACGCCGGACGAGCAGTACACGGGCTTGAGCGAGCACGAGTCCCTCGGTGCGGACGAGGGGATGCTGTTCGTCTACCCGGACGAGGGCCGGCACACGTACGTGATGCGCTCGATGGACTTCCCTATCGACATCGTGTACGTGGACGCCGACGGCCGCATCACCGAAATCCACCACGCGCCCACCGAGGACGACAACGAGGACCTGACGCCGTACCCGGGTCGCGGGAAGTGGGTGCTCGAGGTGCCGTACAACTGGACGGTCGAGCGCGGCGTCGAGGAGGGCGACAGGGTCGTCGTCGCGGGCACCGAGGGTAGCTGACGGCCGGCTGCTGCCCGCGTCCGCGGGAGTGTTTCGATTCGTAGGAAACGTTTTTTGCAGATGACTACTTCTGGTCAGGGACATGAGTACAGCAACGGACGACGACGACCCCTTCGAGGAGCAACGGGAAGAGGTCGACAACGCGATGGTCCAGTTGTTCAGTGAGTACGGCCGGGACCACAGATTCGAGGCCGTCGTAGCGGTCATCGCCAGTGTGTTCGCGCGCGTGCTCGACCTCGCGCCGCCCGTCCTCCTGGGGCTCGCCATCGACTCTGTCATTCAGGACAACAAGGCGTTCCTGCCGTGGCTCCCCGATTCGGTGGTACCACCGAAAGACCCGGGAAAAATTCTCTTCATGGGCGGTCTCATCGCGGGGTCGTTCCTCCTCGGCGCGGCGTTCCACTGGATCCGCAACTGGGGGTTCAACTCCTTCAGCCAGCACATCCAGCACGAGGTCCGCACCGACACGTACGACAAGATGCAGCGCCTGAACATGGACTTCTTCGCCACCAAACAGACCGGCGAGATGATGTCCATCCTCAGCAACGACGTGAACCGGCTGGAGCGGTTCCTGAACGACGGCCTGAACTCGGCGTTCCGGCTGTCGGTGATGGTGGTCGCCATCGGCGTCTACCTCTTCTTCGTGAACTGGCAGCTCGCCATCCTCACGATGCTGCCGGTGCCCATCATCGCCCTGTTCACGTACCGGTTCGTGAAGGCAATCCAGCCGAAGTACGCCGACGTCCGGTCGTCGGTCGGCCACCTGAACTCCCGGCTGGAGAACAACCTCGGCGGCATCCAGGTCATCAAGACCTCGAACACCGAGAGCTACGAGTCCGAGCGCGTCGACGACGTCTCCCAGGGCTACTTCGACGCGAACTGGGGCGCTATCACCATCCGCATCAAGTTCTTCCCGGCGCTGCGCATCATCTCCGGCGTCGGCTTCGTGCTGACGTTCGTCTTCGGCGGGATCTGGGTCGCGGAGGGCGCGCCGGCGTTCTTCACGGGCACCCTCGACGCCGGCGAGTTCGTGACGTTCATCCTGCTGAGCCAGCAGTTCATCTGGCCGATGGCGCAGTTCGGGCAGATCATCAACATGTACCAGCGGGCGCGGGCGTCCAGCGAACGCATCTTCGGGCTGATGAACGAACCGGCGCGCATCGAGGAGAACCCCGACGCCGCGGAACTCGACGTGGACGAGGGCGAGGTCGTCTACGACGACGTGACGTTCGGGTACGGCGACGACGAGACCATCGTCGAGGACATCGACTTCACGGTCGACGGCGGCGACACGCTCGCGCTCGTCGGCCCCACGGGAGCCGGGAAGTCCACGGTGCTCAAGCTCCTGCTCCGGATGTACGACGTCGACGAGGGCGAAGTCCGAGTCGACGGGCAGGACATCTCTGACGTGACGCTGCCGAGCCTGCGGCGGCACATCGGCTACGTCAGCCAGGACACCTTCCTGTTCTACGGCACCGTCGAGGAGAACATCACGTACGGCACCTTCGACGCCGACCGCGAGGACGTGGTCGATGCCGCGAAGGCCGCGGAAGCCCACGAGTTCATCCAGAACCTCCCGGACGGCTACGACACGGAGGTCGGGGAGCGCGGCGTCAAGCTCTCGGGCGGCCAGCGCCAGCGCATCGACATCGCGCGGGCCATCCTCAAGGACCCCGAGATTCTCGTGCTGGACGAGGCCACGAGCGACGTGGACACGGAGACGGAGATGCTCATCCAGCGCAGCCTCGACCGCCTCACCGAGGACCGCACGACGTTCTCCATCGCGCACCGGCTCTCGACAATCAAGGACGCCGACCAGATTGTCGTCCTCGAAGACGGCGAAATCGTCGAGCGCGGCACCCACGACGATCTCATCGGCGAGCAGGGCCTGTACGCGAACCTCTGGGGCGTGCAGGCCGGCGAAATCGACGAACTGCCCGACGAGTTCGTCGAGCGCGCCGCGAAGCGGCAGGCGGCCGTCGACGCCGACGGCGAGGACGACTAACCCCGCCTCTGCGGTTCCGTATCGCGCTGCCGGATGACAGCCTACAAGCCACCGGCTCGCGTGGCTCCGGGTATGCGGCTCGCTGACGCGACGTGGACGGACGCCGACGCCGCCGACACGGACCTCGCGGTGCTTCCGGTCGGCAGCACGGAACAGCACGGGCCACACGCCCCGCTCGGAACCGACCACTTCACGGCGCAGGCCGTCGCCGAGGCGGGGGCCGAGGCCTACGAGACCGACGCCGACACGGCGACCGACGACGTCGTCGTCGCACCGCCTGTCACCGTCGGCGTCTCCGAGGAGCACCGCCAGTTCACGGGGACGCTGTGGGTGTCCCCGGACACCTTCCGGTCGACCGTCCGCGACGTCGTCGGCAGTCTCGCGAGCCACGGCTGGGACCGCGTCGTCGTCGTGAACGGCCACGGCGGGAACGTCGCCGCGCTCGGCGAGGTGTGTGCGACCATCGCACGACACGACGACGCCTACGCCGTCCCGTTCACGTGGTTCGACGCGGTCGGCGACCACAGCGCCGACATGGGCCATGCCGGCCCGCTGGAGACCGCGTTCCTCCGGCACACCGACCCGGACCTCGTCCGGGAGGACCGCGTCGAAGACGCCGCTGCGGGCGCGAGCGACGGCTGGGGCGACTGGACGTCGCACGCGAATCTCGCGGTCGACGTCGTGGAGTTCAGTGAGAACGGTGTCGTCGGCGACCCGCGCGACGGCGACGCGGAGCGCGGCGAGGCACTCCTCGACCTCGCCGCGGACTCGCTGGTCGCGCTGCTGGACGCCGTCGAGACGCGCGACACGAGCCTGCCACCCCACGAGTAGACGGGAGCGCCGGGTGGCAGTGACCGCCGGGTGGCAGTGACCGGCTGCTGGCAGCGGGCGGCCGGTCGGAGCGGCCGCTGACCGTCTCTGTCAGTTCAGTTCGACGACGGTGTCCTCGCAGCGGGGCGCTTCCAGATTCGTGAGCCCCTCGCCGGCGAGCCAGCCGAGCAGGTCGGTGACCTCTCTCGGGTCGCTGACGACGCAGGGTGCCGCGGTGGCGTCCGTGTCCGACCCGACGGCCACCGCCACGCCGTCCCCGTCGAGCGCCTCGAACGCGGCCTCGTCGGTGGTGTCGTCGCCGACGTAGACGGTCAGCCACGACTCGTCGTCTGGCGTGTACTGCTCCCGCAGCAGGTCGACACAGGCCCCCTTCCCCCAGTCGACGTCCGGCCGGAGCTCCACGATCTGCTTGCCCGCCGTCAGCCGGAGCGCGCGCTCGGGGTCGTGGTCGGTGACGATGGACTCCACGACGGCCCGTGCGCGGTCGCCGTCCACGTCCGCCTGCCGGTAGTGGACCGTCGCGGTGACGCCCTTGTCCTCGACGACGACGTCGTCGTGCGCGAACGCCTGCTCGACGGCCTCGCAGACCTCGGGCAGACACTGCCGGGCCCCGCGGGCACCCGAGTGAACGGACACCTCGTCGCCGTCGTCCAGTTCGAGGCCGTGGTTGCCGGCGTAGTACGCACCGTCGACACCGGCGCGCTCCCGGACGTCCTCGACGGCGCGGCCGCTCACGACCGCGACCTTCCCTCGCGGGTGGGCGGTGACGCCTTCGAGGGCTTCCCGGGCGCGCTCCCGCATCGCGGCGTCCTCCGGGTCGTCGACGATGTCCGCGACCGTGCCGTCGAAGTCCGTCATCACGAACAGGCCGTCGGCGGCCTGCAATCGCTCGCGGAGCCACTGCTTGCGGCCCCAGACGGAGACCGGCGTGGACTGCCAGCGCGGCGCTTTCCCGTCACCGTCCTCGCTGCTCCGGTCGTCTCTGACGCCCTCGAACTGCCGGTCGATCCAGGCGTCCGTGTCCTCGCCGTGGACCTGCCGCCGGAGCGCCCGCATCCGGCGGCGGCGCGTGCGCTCGGGCATCGACAGCGCCGCCTCGATGGCCGTCGCGAACGCCGCCGTGTCGTTCGGGTTCACGACCAGCGCCTCCTCGCCGAGCGACTCCACGGCCCCCGCGAACTCCGAGAGCACGAGGACGCCGTCGTCGCCCAGCTGGGCGGCGACGTACTCCTTCGCGACGAGGTTCATGCCGTCCCGGAGCGGGCTGACGAGCGCCACGTCCGCGTGCCGGTAGAGCGCCGCCAGCTCCTCGCGGGCGTAGTAGCTGGCGTCGTACACGACGGGCGTCCAGTCGTCGGTGCCGAACCGGTCGTTGATCTCCTCGACGCGCCGCTCCACGTCCGCCTGGAGTTCACGGTACTCGTCGATGCGCGAGCGGGACTCGCTGCCCTTCTGGACGTACGTCAGCGTCCCCCGGCGCTCGGGGCTGTGCGCCCAGAGGTACTCCAGAGCGTCCAGACGCTGGAGGATGCCTTTCGTGTAGTCGAGGCGGTCGACGCCGACCGCGACCTGGTCGCCGAGGTCGGTGCGCTCGCCGAACGACGCCCAGAACGACTCCGCCGCCTCGGTCGCTGCGAGGCCGGCGTGAGCGTCCGCGTCGATGCCCAGCGGCTGGCTCTGCACGCGCGTCGTGTGCCCGCCGTACGCCACTTCGCCGGCGTCCCTGTCGACGCGCACGTCGTCGAACGCCGCTTCGACGCACTCGAAGAACGACTGGCAGTACGTCTCGTCGTGGAACCCCAGGACGTCGTTCGCGAGCAGTCCCGTGAGTAGCTCGCGGTGCTGGGGGCACGACCGGAACGTCCCCCAGGACGGCCACGGCACGTGCCAGAACTGCGTCAGGAACGCGTCCGGTAGCTCCTCGCGGACGTGCCGCGGCGCGTGCGCCAGATGGTAATCCTGGAACCAGACCACGGGGTCGTCGGTCTCGGCGGAGTCGACGAGCGCGTCGGCGAACGTCTCGTTGACCTCGGTGTAGAAGTCCCAGAACTCGTCGTCGAAGGTCGCTCGCGTCGGCATGCCGTGGCACAGCGGCCACAGCACCTGGTTGCTGAAGCCGTAGTAGTACCCCGAGAGCTGGCGGTCGGTGAGGTGGAGCCGCCGCACCGTGTACGCGGGGTCGTCGGGCGGCACTCCGACGCGCCCCTCGTCGTCTGCGACGTCGAAGTCGGCGTCCCCGCTGCCCCACGCTACCCACGTCCCCGAGAGCACCTGCATAATCGGGTCGAGCGCGGCGGTGAGACCGCCGGCGGGCCGGGAAACGGTCACGTCTCCGTCGTCGTCGTAGCTGTGCGTGTACGGTTCGCGGTTCGACGCGACGAGCAGTTCGCGGCCGTCGAGCGCCTCCGGGACTCGTATTCCGTCGCTCTCGTCGTCGTGTTCGTTCACGGGCCTACGACCCCGTTCGGGGCCGGCTCCGGTGCGGTGCGTCCGTCTGCAGTCTGTTCCGTCCCCAGATGACCGCTCACCCGTCTGTTGGCTGCCATGGGCGTGTGGCACAGGTCACGACGGTGAGCCGGATAAGCTGGCAGGACAGTTTCGCCGAATTCAGTGCCCTAGGGCGTCGATATCGCCGTTTAACAGCAGAATAGTAGCGGACGGGAGCGGCCGCGCCGGGAGCTGTTGCGGCCCGAAAACCGCGGTAGCCTGTGCGTACTGCGCGGCTGGCCGCGCCGAGCAATCGGGGCGAGCGGCGCTGGCCGGGCTTACTCGCCGTCGTGGGCGTCGTCGAGCGCCGAGCGAAGCTCCGGCACCGTCGACGCCAGTTCGCCGACCTGCTCGCGCGCCGTCTCCAGGTCCGCGAGCACGTCCTCGACGGCCGCCAGGTCCGCTTCGAGGTCGTCCGCGTCCTCGAAGGCGTCGGCGCGCTCACCCATCACGAAGGCCTTCTTCGCGTCACGGACGTGGGCTTCGACGTCGTCGATGTCGAGCGCCGACCGGAGCGCGTTCAGCACGCCGAGCGTGTTGTCGGCGTCCACGTCCCAGATGGCGTCGGACTCGGGGAGTTCCGCGCGAGCGGCGTCGAGGTGTTCCTCGACGTCGGCGCGCATCTCCTCGGCCGCCTCGCCGAACAGTTCGTCGTCGTCCATGGATGACTGACTCATGTCACCCGATTCGACCGGGACTGGTTTAAAAGCACGCCCCGAGGCGGACGTGAACACGCCTCACTCGACGCTCGCGAGCTCCATCAGCGGGTAGCCGTCCTGCATCGCCATCTCCGCGACCACCTCGGTGCCCTCGTAGTCGATGCGCATCTCGACCTCCATGTACTCGCCCGTCAGCTCCGTGTAGCCGTGCTCGACGTCCAGCCGGTCGGTGAGGATGTCGACGGCCACCCCTTCGCAGAACGGCTGGTTCTCGATGGACTCCTCGATGGCCGTCTCCAGACTCGGCGCGCTCGCCGGGCTCACGGGCGTCCCCGCGAACTGGTGGTAGAGCGCCCCGAACTTGATGCCCGCCTCGAAACACGCCTGCTGGGCGTCACTCGCCATACGTCGGCTGGGGCCGGCCCGGACTAAGCACTGTCGCCGTCCCACGGCCGACGACCACAGACGGCCGCCGCCGGCGAGACGACCGCTCCGTCACTCGTCGCGTCCACCCCCGTTGGCTGGCTCGCTGACTACACGCGACGAACCGCACCATTGATAGCCCAGTCGGGCGGAGACCCAATCGAATGGACGACCCGGTCCTCCTCACGGGCGCTTCCGGACGCGTCGGTCAGGCCATCCTCGGCGGCATCGGTGAGGACTACGACTGGCGGCTCCTCGACCGCGAGCCCCCGACGGGCGAGTCCGACCACGAGTTCGTCGTCGCGGACGTCACCGACGAGGACGCCATCCGGGCGGCCGTGGACGGCTGCGGCGCGGTGATTCACCTCGCCGGCGACCCCCGGCCGGAAGCGCCCTGGGACAGCGTCCTCCGGAACAACATCGACGGCACGCAGACGATTCTCGACGCCGCCGTCGACGCGGGCGTCGACCGGTTCGTGTTCGCGTCCTCGAACCACGCCGTCGGCCACTACGAGACCGAGCGCAAACCCGACCTCTACCGCAGCGACGACGACTTCCAATTGGACGGCACGGAACTCCCGCGCCCCGGCAACCTCTACGGCGTCTCGAAGGCCGCCGGCGAGACCCTCGGCCGGTACTACCACGACGAACACGACCTCTCCTTCGCCGCCGTCCGCATCGGCAATCTCACCGAGGGTCACCCACCCATCGACTACGAGCGCGGGCAGGCGATGTGGCTGTCCTACCGGGACTGCGCGCACCTCTTCGACCGCTGTCTCTCTGCGGACTACGGCTACGAAATCGTCTACGGTATCTCTGACAACGACCGCAAGTACTACAGTCTGGAGCGCGCGAAAGAAGCGCTCGGCTACGACCCCGCGGACAACTCCGCGGAGTGGGACGGCGACGAGCAGGTCGAATAACTGGAAGACGATTCCTCTCTCGGTAGCAGTTTACTGCCCGAAGCGTTCCTTCTGGAAGCCCACCTTGGCTCTCTGAAGCTGAGAGACCTCAAATCATCGTATACGTAGGAATTATTACAACAGCGCGTCACCGAAGTCCTGATGGGGGACTGCGAACTCTGCGCAGGCGACGACAAAATCTCCTACACCTGCAACGAGTGTGGTGGAACGTTCTGTTCCAATCACAGACTACCCGAGGACCACCGTTGTGAGGCGCTGCTTTCGAAGAACGGTGAGGGCTGGTTCAAGGAGGACCTCTCTGTCCGGAAGAATCGCCGCCAGACGCAGATTCAGCGTAATTCTCCCACGAGTGAGTCGGACAAAGGGGCTCCGTCCAGGAAGAATGGAGCCACAACTGGACCGGGAATGACCTGCTCCGAGTGCGACCGGGCGGCCCGGGCGAACTGTGGTGAATGCGGCGACCCCTACTGTGAGGAGCACCGAGAGTCAGCCGCACACGACTGCACCCCAGTAAGCCACGGGAAGCAGGCTTCAGTTACTGATGAGGGGCGCGAGGAGCAAGACGCTCCAGCTGTCGACCTCCCAGATTGCGTCAAGTGCGGAAGAGACGCACGGTTCGAGTGTGATGGGTGTGGCCAGGATTTCTGCCTCCGCCACCGACGCCAATTGAACCACGAGTGCCCACCGACCCAGAATCCCTCCGGAGAGTCTGGCATCCTTCGGCGTGTGAAGAACGCCCTATTTGGCGACTAACTACGCATTTTTCACTCGCCGCTAGCGGTTACGGCTCCGTCGACACCCCCGCGGAGTGGAACGATGGCGACCACGTCGCCTGAACTCGCCCACGAGGCCGCCGACACGTGTCCCGTCGTGGCCGTGCGAATTCCTGGCAGCATCGCGAGTGGATTTATAAGTGACGACGCGTAAGTACCGGCTACATGAGACACACCGGACTCAAGCTACGGATGGCGCTCGTCGGTGCCATCCTCTTCGCGTTCTACTCGGTAGCGGTGGCTGCCGCGTGGTTCTTCTTCGGGCAGAGCCAGACGATTCTCGGCATCGCCATCGTCGGCAGCATCCTGCTGGTCGGCGTCCAGTACAAGGTCGGGAAGTGGGCCGCGCTCCGGAGCGTCGGCGCTCAGGACATGGACCCGCAGCAGTACTCCCGCATCCACCAGCGCGTCGAAGCGCTCTCCCGCGACATGGGCATCGAGAAGCCCACGCTCAAGGTCGCTCGGATGGGCGTCCCGAACGCCTTCGCCGTCGGCCGGAAAGGAAACGGGACCGTCGTCGTCTCCGAGGAACTCATCCAGATTCTGGACAACCAGGAACTCGACGGCGTGCTCGCCCACGAACTCGCGCATATCGCCAACCGCGACGTGGTGACGATGGTCATCGGACAGGGCATCGCGTCCGTCGTCGGCATCGTCGCCCAGTACATCGTGATGTTCACGGGCGACAACGACCTCGCAGACCTCTTCCTCGGTATCGTGGTCGGCAACCTCGTGCAGTTCTTCGTGATGCTGTTCGTGCTCGCCATCAGCCGCTACCGCGAGTACGTCGCGGACTCGGACGCCCGGGAAGCCATCGGCACCGGCGAACCGCTCGCCCGCGCCCTGGAGAAGATTTCTCAGGGCCACCAGCGCGGCCAGGAGTCCCGCGTCGACGAGAACGTCTCCGCGCTCTGCATCTTCGGCGAGAGCACGAGCCTCCTGACGAAGCTCGTCTCCACGCACCCGCCGATGGAGAAGCGCATCCAGCGCCTGCGCTCGTAGATGGCTGGCGTCCGCGAACTCCTCGCGGTCGGTCTCGGCGTCCTGCTGGGCGTCGCCCTGCTCGCGAAACCCCGGTCGATGCTGCTGTTGTCGGTGTTCGTCGGCCCCACTCAGCGCCGGCGGCGCAGCGGCGAGTACGGCAGTGATGGCGACCCGTTCGGCGCGTGGGCGGCGTGGTTCGTGCGCGCCCTCGGCCTCGCGTGCCTGCTCGTCGCGGCCTACATCGCGTACGCCGAACTCCTCTAGCTCTCGTCGAACAGGCCCGCCACGTCGTCCTCGCGGCGCTGGCGGCGCTGGACGTGCTGGCCGAGCCGCGTCGCGACGAGCGCGCGCTGGGCGTCGCCCGCCGCGAAGTCACAGAGCAGCGCCGCGAACTCGTTGTACTCGCCGTCGGCCAGCCCGTCCCGGGCGTACTCGGCGGCAGCCTCGAACGCCGCGTCGTCGTAGCCGTGGTGGGCCGCGAGCACCACCGCCGCCTCGACCGCGGCGGGGGCGTCGAGGTCCGCCAGCGCCAGTTCGTCGCCGTCCAGCGTGAGCGCCAGCACCGGCTCCCGTTCGACGCGCTCGGGGTCGTCGCCGAGGCGTCCGAGGTACCCCCGAACCGCCCCGACGTTCACGCCGCGGTAGTCCGCCGGGAGGTCAGCGAGGTACTCGCGCGCGCTCTCACAGAGCCCGACCGCGCCCGTCCAGTTCCGGTTCCGTGCGTGGTGGACCGCCGCCGTGAACTGGACGAGGCCGTGGAGCAGTCGCTCGTCCGAGCCGTCGTCGAGCGCCAGCCACTCGTCCTCCCAGGCGTCGTGGGCGGCGTGGTGGTGGCCGGCGTTGTGAATCGCGATTCCCGCGCGCAGCGCCGCATCCATGAGTGCGCTTGCGGCGGCGCGCGCAAAAGCCCCTCGTCCACCGAAGTCGAGAGCCGACACTCGGCGCTGCGGCTCTCCTGCTCGAATCACCTGACGGAATCACTCCCTGCACGACGCGAGCGACACGGCGGTCGCTCGCGGTCGTGGCAGCGGGATAAGTAACGCCCGGACGGCGTCCGTGCGAGCGAAGCGAGCACGGGCTCGGCCGGTCGTGACGAACGCAGTGAGGAAACGCCCGGACGGCGATTTGAACGGTAGCGAGACTCACTGGCGTTCGTCTCGCTCGCTCAACTCGCCTCGACGTTGACACAGCGATACACTAAGAGCGACACGGGCGTCGCTCTCGGGCGTAGTTCGCAGAGGAAACGTCCGGACGGCGATTTGAACGCCGGTCCCTGGCTCCGCAAGCCAAGAGGATAGTCCACTACCCTATCCGGACTCACTCTCCAGTATCCCCGGATTACGTAAAGCGGTTACGATTGGCGGGTCCGGTGCCAAGCTCTTTCACGGTTCGCGTCGAAGTGGTTGGTATGCGTCGACGCACCATGCTCGCGGCCGTGGCGTCCGGGGCGGTGACGGCGACAGCCGGGTGTGCTCGCCTGCCCGCGTGGAGTGACGACGGGACGGCCGATGGTGCCGGCGTCTCGGAGTCGTCGTTCACAGTCGGGGACGCGAACTGCGGGGAGGGCAGCGACTCGGCGACCGTGCGTACCGAAGACGCGGCGGTCGCGGTTCGGGGGACGGTGACCGTCGCGAGCGGGTGTCAGACTGTCGAACTCGACGACGCCACCGTCGACGACGGCGAACTCCGGGTGGTGGTCGCGAGCGTCGAGCGCGAGGGCGTCGAACAGTGCGTGCAGTGTCTCACCGACGTGTCGTACAGCGCCTCCGTGACCCCGGTCGGCGGACTGCCCGAGCGCGTCGTCGTCGTCCACGAGGCCCGGGGCGAGCGGAACGAAGTCGCGTCCGTCGACCTCTGACCGGAACGACGCGGTCTCGACACCGGCTCGGAGCCACTGGTCGGCCGAACGTTCAAACGGGGGCGGGAGCCACACTCGACGTGAGCAAACCGGGCGACGCGAGCGGGGGCGTACCGACACCGAAAACGCTTATGTCGGCGGTCACCTTGGCCTGACTACGATTATGGGGGCTATCGAGGACATCTACGAGGACCTCGACACCGACGACGTCTCCCTCGAAGAGTTCCGGGAGGCCGTCGAGTCGAAGGTCGAACAGATGGGCGGGCTGGCCGACGAGGAGACGGCAGCCATGCTCATCGCCCACGAGGTCGACGACGGCGAGGTCAACGGCATCGCCGACATCGAGCCCGAGATGGACGAGGTGAAGTTCATCGCGAAGGTGACGAGCGTCGGCGACGTGCGGACGTTCGAGCGCGACGACGACGAGCAGCCGGAGGGTCGCGTGGTGAACGTCGAGGTCGCCGACGAGACGGGCAGCGTCCGCGTCTCGCTGTGGGACGAGCAGGCGGAGGCGGCCAGCGACGAACTGGAGGTCGGTCAGGTGCTACGCGTCAAGGGCCGGCCCAAAGACGGCTACAACGGCGTGGAGGTGAGCGTCGACCAGCTGGAGGTCGACGACGACGAGGAGGTCGACGTCCAGGTGCAGGACGAGTACGCGGTCGCGGACCTCTCGCTGGGCATCTCGGACGTGAACCTCGTCGGCGAGGTGCTGTCGACGGAGGCCGTTCGCACGTTCGACCGGGACGACGGCAGCGAGGGAAAGGTCTCGAATCTGGTCCTCGGGGACGAGACGGGCCGCGTCCGCGTGACGCTCTGGGACGAGCAGGCCGAGACCGCCCTCGACCTCGACCCGGGCGAGGTCGTGGAGGTCGTGGACGGCTACGTCCGCGAGCGCGACGGCAGCCTCGAACTCCACGTCGGCGACCGGGGCGCGGTCGACCCCGTCGACGCGGACGTGGCCTTCGAGCCCGACAGCACGCCCATCGAGGACCTCGAACTCGACGACGTGGCGGACATCGCGGGCGTCGTGCGTTCCGCCGACCCCAAGCGCACGTTCGACCGGGACGACGGCAGTGAGGGCCAGGTGCGGAACGTGCGCGTGCAGGACGACACCGGTGACATCCGGGTGGCGATGTGGGGCGACAAGGCCGACCTCGACATCGGACCCGGCGACGAGGTGGCGTTCGTCGACGTGGAGATTCAGGACGGCTGGCAGGACGACATCGAGGCGTCGGCCGGCTGGCAGGCGTCGGTCATCCAGCTCGCCGAGGGCGCGACCGACCAGTCTGGCGGCGACGACGCCAGTCAGGGCCTCGGCGCGTTCGCGGGCGACGACGACAGCGACGACGCGGAGGACGCGCGCTCCGCCGACGACGGCGCGGCGAAGACCAACGGTCAGCGCCCCGGCGACGCGGAGGACGTCGAGTTCACGGGCGTCGTCGTACAGGCCCAGGACCCCGTGATTCTGGACGACGGCGAAGAGACGATGAGCGTCGACACGGACGCCGACGTGACGCTCGGGCAGGAAGTGACGGTGCGCGGGTCGCTGCAGGACGGCCGCCTGCAGGCCGACGAACTGCGGTAGTCGCGGGCCACCCCTGATTCTCGCATTGTCCCCTCCGGACGCCCCGAATTCCAGTAGCGGCGACCGTCTCTGGGTGGGCCGCCGCGCAGCGCGTAGTGGCCAGTTGGCTGGAGTAACGGAAACAGTTAAGCGTGCGAGCGCCACGCATTGACGCATGAGCGTCGAACTCCCGTTCGCGCCGGTGGACGCCATCATCCGGCGGCACGCGGGTGACCTGCGGGTGAGCGCTGACGCGGCCGAGGAACTGGCGCGCCGCATCCAGCGCCACGGGGCCGCCCTGGCCGTGGACGCGGCGGCCATCGCGGACGCCGACGGGCGGAAGACACTGATGGCCGAGGACTTCGGCGTGACGTCCGTGCCGGACGGCGGGGACCTCGACCTGCCGGTCGCGCCCGTCGACCGAATCGCGCGCCTGGACGTCGACGACCGCTTCCGGGTGTCGAAAGACGCCCGCGTCGCGCTCGCGGACATCCTCGAGGACTACGCCTCCGAGGCTTCCGAGGGGGCCGCGCTGCTCGCGGAGCACGCCGACCGTCGCACCGTTCAGGCCGAGGACGTCAGCACGTACTTCGAGCTCGTGGGATGAGATTCGGATTCAGCGAGACGTGTCTCGACCACGACCCGGGGCCGCGCCACCCGGAGAGCCCGGACCGCCTGCGCGCCATCAAACGCGGGCTCCAGAAGCGCCACGGCGTCACCTACGAGGGAGCCGCGCCCGCCGACGCCGCCGACGTGGCTGCCGTCCACGAGGACGGCTACGTCGAGGAGGTCCGGCAGTTCTGCGAGCGCGGCGGTGGGAACTGGGACCCTGACACCGTCGCGACGGAGGCGACGTGGTCGGCCGCGCTGGCGAGCGCGGGGCTCGCGATGGACGCGGTTCGCGCCGCGATGAACGGCGCGAGCGGTCGCGACACGCCGTTCTCGCTGGGCCGGCCGCCCGGCCACCACGCCGTCGAGGACGACGCGATGGGGTTCTGTTTCGTGAACAACGCGGCCGTCGCCGCCCAGTACGCGCTCGACGAGCACGACCTCGACCGGGTCGCCATCTTCGACTGGGACGTCCACCACGGCAACGGCATCCAGGACATCTTCTACGACCGCGGCGACGTCTTCTACGCGTCAATCCACGAGGACGGCCTCTACCCGGGTACGGGCGCTATCGACGAGACGGGCGAGGGCGACGGCGAGGGCGCGACGCTGAATCTCCCGTTCCCGGCGGGTGCGGGCGACGCCGACTACGCGGCCGCCGTCGACGACCTGATTGCGCCGGCCGTCGCGGAGTTCGACCCCGACATCTTCCTCGTGAGCGCGGGCTTCGACGCGCACCGCCACGACCCGATTTCGCGGCTCCACCTCTCCACGGAGGGCTACGGGCTGCTCGCCGACCGCGTCCGCGGAGTGGCCGACGCCGTCGGCGCGCCGCTGGCGTTCATCCTCGAAGGTGGGTACAGCCTCGACGCGCTCTCGGACGGCGTCGGCATGGTCCACGAGACGTTCGACGGGCGCACGCCCGCGGAGCCGGACGACGGCGTCGACGCGGCCGTTCAGGACGTCTTCGAGGACGCCCGGGCCGCCAGTCAGGCGCTCGGGTCGAAGTAAGCGGCCAGTTCGGTTCCGAACGCTCCTGCGAGCCCTGTGACGCTCTCGCCGACCAGCACGTCGTAGTCACCGGCGTCGACGAGCGACGCGACGTGCGCGCCGAGCGCGACCTCGTGGAGGTGTTCGTCGGCGAACTCGCGGGCGGTCCTGATGTCGCGCTCGCGCTCCACGACGTACCGGCCGTCGTCGACGAAGGGGCCGTAGACGTCCTCGTCGTCGGCGTACTTCTCGTAGAAGCCCCGGGCGTGGTCCGCGACGTGGACCGGCGGGCCCTCGTGGCGCTCGACGGCGGGGAGTTCGGCGACCGAGAGTTCCGCGAACAGGACGGCGCGGTCGTCGGCCCAGGTCGCCGTTCGGACCACCTCGAAACCGTACTCGCGGAGCCCCCTGGCGAGGCCGTCCCGGGACCGGTAGAGCTGCGGGTAGAGCTGGTCGTCGACGAGGTCCGGCGCGTCGAAGACGACCGCCAGCGGCGTCGTCCCCCGGCGGTCGAGGTGGGACTGGACGTCGTCCTCGTCGAGCGGCTCCGGGTCGTCCGGCTCGAAGGCGTCCTCGCTGGGGTTGTCGAGGAACTCGCGGGCGTGGTGCTGGAGCACGGCGATGTTCGTCTCGGAGACGACGGCTGCGACGTTCCGCTCCGGGTCCGTCGGGTCCACGACCACCAGTGGGTCGTCGAAGTCCGCCGCCTGGTGGTCCTCGGGGTCGAGAACGACCGTCGGGTGCCAGTCTCGCGCCGCCTCTAGTGTCGCCCGGAAGCCGCCGTACTCGACGACGAGTAGCTCCGCGAGGTAGCCCGAGAACCCCTGCGTGCGGAGGTCGCTGCCGTAGACGCCGATGCCCTTGAGGAACTGCTTGAACAGCCGCACGTCCCCGGCGAGGTCGTCGTCCAGCCGACCGAGGAGGTAGTCGTTGTGGAACGGCGTCCGGTCGACTGCCGACTGGATGTCGGTGGCCGCGTCCAGCCGGTAGCACGGCACCAGGTCCACGTCGTAGCCCTCGAACTCGCCTTTCACGTAGGGGTGTTCGGCGTACTCCTCGTGGCCGTCGGGCAGCACCGCCGCTCCGACGGTCAGCCCGTGGGCTTCGAGGTCCTCTCGTGGGAGGTCTGCCGGAAACCGGACGAACAGGTCGATGTCGCGGTCGCCCGCCACCCACGTCCCCCGGGCGGTACTCCCGACCTGGAGGACGTCCGCTTCGACGGGCAGGTCGGCGATGGCCGCCCGCGCGCGGTCGGCCAGCCGGCCGGCGGTCGCGGCGAGCGCCCGCCGCTCCTCGGGCGTCGGGTCCACGCGCTCCCGGACGCCCGCGACGACCGCCTCGAAGTCGCTCATGCCCCCTCGTTTTCGGGTGCGGACCTAAGCCGTGTCGATGCCCGGGCCTGCTTGCGAAACGAAAGCCATTTCAAAACGCCGCGGCTACGCTGGATTGCAAGCCGCCATAGCTCAGTTGGTAGAGCACGTGGTTGTTACCCACGTTGTCCCAGGTTCGAGCCCTGGTGGCGGCGCTTCTCAGACACTCACTCGCAGAGCGTCGGCTCTGCGATGAGTCCAGTTGTAGCGCCGGAAGGGCTCGAGCCCGGAAGCCGCAGCCCGCGCAGCGGAGCGAGCAGGACCGTCTTCCGACGTTCGAGCCCTGGTGGCGGCGTCAGAATACTTCTGACGGCCCGGGGGGCGTAGCCCTCCGACGGCGTGAATTTCTCCGAAATTCACGGCCCGTGAGACGCAGTCTCACGACGGCGCTTCTCTGATAGCTACTCGCGCAGCGATGGCTCCCCTCACCGTGGCCCGTTCTCCGTCTGCCGTTCGCCGACCACCTCCTACAAGACAGTGACTGCCCAAGCACCCGTATGGTCGAACTGCTCGACGTCGGTGGCGTGCTGCTCGCGCTGTTTCTGGTGGTGATGAATGGCGTGTTCGTCGCCGCCGAGTTCGCGTTCGTGAAGGTACGGCCGACGCAGGTGAACGCGCTCGTCGAGCGCGGGAAACCCGGCGCAAAGGCCGTCCAGGACGCCGTCGAGAACCTCGACAGCTACCTCGCGGTGAGCCAGCTCGGTATCACGCTGTCCTCGCTCGGCCTCGGGTGGGTGGGCGAGCCCGCGGTCGCCGCGCTCATCGACCCCGTGCTCGGCCAGGTGCTGCCCGCGACGCTCGTCCACCTCGTCGCGTTCGCCGTCGGGTTCGGCACTATCACGTTCCTCCACGTCGTCTTCGGGGAGCTCGCACCGAAGACGTTCGCCATCCAGGAGGCCGTGAAGGTCGCGCTCGTCGTCGCGCCCCTGATGAAGGTCTTCTACTTCGTGTTCCGGCCCGGTCTCGTCGTGTTCAACGGCACTGCGAACTACTTCACGCGCCTCGCAGGCGTCTCCCCCGCCTCAGAGAGCGAGGAGACCCACACCGAGGAGGAGATTCGGATGATTCTCACGCGCTCGGAGGAGACCGGCGAAATCGACCTCGACGAAGTCGAGATGATCGAGAGCGTCTTCGAGCTCGGGGACACGATTGCCCGCGAAATCATGGTGCCGCGACCGGACGTCGCCACTGTCCCCGCGTCCATGGGGCTGCCGGAACTCCGCGGCATCGTCGCCGGCGGCGCGTACACGCGCTACCTCGTCCTTGACGACGACGGCGAGCAGCCGGTCGGCTTCGTCCACGCCAAGGACGTCCTGCACGCCACCGAGACGGAGCCCGACCGCGGCGAGGCAGTGACTGCTCGCGACCTCGCACGCGAGGCGCTGGCCGTCCCCGAGACCCGTCGCGTCGACTCCATCCTCGCTGACTTCCAGGCCCAGGAGGGCAGTCAACTCGCCGTCGTCATCGACGAGTGGGGCGTCTTCGAGGGCGTGCTCACCATCGAGGACGTCCTCGAGGAGATTGTCGGCGACATCCAAGACGAGTTCGACACCGACGGCCAGCAGCCGTCTATCGACGCCCGCGAGGACGGCACGTACCTCGTTGACGGCGGCGTTCCCGTTCAGGCCGTCAACGACCGCCTCGACACCGACTTCGAGAGCGACGACGTCGAGACCATCGGCGGCTTCGTCTTCAGCCGGCTCGGCCGCGTCCCCGAAGTCGGCGACGAACTCGAACACGACGGCGTTCTGCTGCGCGTCGACGCCGTCACCGACGCCCGCATCGACCGGCTCGTCGTCCAGCCACCCGAACCAACTGCGACCGACGGCGACGCCAGCGACGACGAGTCCGACGCCTGACTCCGCTCACCGTGCCGGCGCTGCCGTGTCCCGATACGCTAAAGGCCGTCCCACGGGATACCCACGTACAGGGCCCTTAGCTTAGTCTGGTTCAAAGCCCCCGGCTCATACCAGCGCCGTCGACCCGACGGCGGCACTGTGGGACACCGGGTGAGCGGTGGTTCAAATCCGCCAGGGCCCATCCACTCTCTCTGCGGTTCTCGGCTCGCGTCGGCTTGCCACACACCTGAAACTGCACGGTGAGAGAACACGACACGCGATTTATGTGAACGCCGCGGGTCCGGGGTCAGTGTGAGACATCGAACGTGCGTGATCTGTGCTTCCTGGGTGGTGTTCTTCGCGACGTTCGCGCTCACACGCGCCTTGCCTGTCACGACCTCGGGCGTCCTGCCGCTGGTGGTGGCGCTAGTCGCGACCGTGGCTGCGGTTCCGGTTCTGCACATTCAGTTCGGTGTTCGCGGACTCGCCGAGTGAGACGCGCCGGTCGCTGACTGGGAGTGGATATCCGGCGACATCGACGAGGCGCGTGCAGCGTGGGTCCGGTATCTGGTGGCGCACCCGCTGGCAGCCGCCGAGGACATCAGCACGCGCGTCGACGACTGACCGTGAGTTAGCGAGGGGCTACGGACTGCCACTGGGTTTCGACAATCGTAGTCAACGAGTTTTTATTATCGTCGAAATTCTGGGGTGGGGTATGAGCGCCAGTCAGCTGGAGCAGACCGCCGGTGTGCTGTCGGCAGTCCGCGACATCGAGTCCGACCGCCGCAAACTCGTCTACCTCTACCTCGCCGTGCAGGGCGGCGCGACGCTCGACGAACTCAAAGCAGACCTCGAACTGCCGTTCCTCACGCTGTTGCGCGTGCTGCCCGACCTCCGGGACGACGGTCTGGTCGCCAACGAGGGCAGCCACTGGGTCGCCTGCGACGCCTGAAGCGGAGAAATTCTGGTCTCTCGCCGCTAGTCCATGTCGGCCAGCGGGCCGAAGTCGTCGACGGGCAGCACCGAGTAGTCGATGGTGAGCGTGTCCTGGGTGGCGCGAATCTTCCCGACGAACGTCGAGATGTCCTCCAGACCGCCCTCCAGAACGAACAGCTCCATGCAGTGGTGGCCGCCGACGTGGCTGTGGAAGTTCGACGCGACGAGGTCCTCGTGTTCGTGGCGGAGGTGCATCATCTTCTCCTCGACGGTCGTCGTCTCGTAGTCGAAGACCACCGTGACGACGCCCATCAGTTCGCGCCCCTCCAGTTTCTTGTCCTCGAACTCGCCGAGCAGATTCCGGCTGGCTTCCCGGACGACCTCGCTGCGGCCGGTGTAGCCGTGGTCTTCGGAGAACTCGTCGATGCGTTCGAGCAGTTCCTCTGGCATAGAGACGCTGACGACGCTCATGTAACAACACGGGCGCTACGAGTTGTTAAACTATCCTATCGATTTCGGCTGTGAGCGTCCCAAGTTGCTAGTGCAGGATTCTCGGCGACGAACGCCTCCATGTCCGGGGTTGTCGCGGGTTGGGAGCAAGGCCTCCGTCAGTGGCTCGCGGACTCACCGGACGCCCGAGTTAACAACTCAATCCGAATTCGTTGTTAATCATATTCAATAGAACCCGGGTTCATAGCAGTAGTCTTCATAAGACCGCGTCCGCTATCTCCAGATAATGACTACTATCGAGGAGCCGACCGGGTCGCGCGCAGCCGACAGCGCGGTAAAACTCCGGCTGGACGTCCCCGAGATGGACTGTTCGTCCTGCGCGGGGAAAGTCGAGGACGCGCTGGACGGCGCCGCGGGCGTCACCGGCCACGACGAGCAGCCGACCACTGGGTCCGTGGTCGTCACCTACGACGAATCAGCGACCAGCGAGGCGGCCGTCGTCGCCGCCGTCGAGGCGTCCGGCTACGAGGTCACGGGCACTGGCCGCGACCGCGACACCGACCGCGCCGACGTCTGGACGAGTCCCCGGGCGCTGCAGACGTGGGCCGGCGGCGTGTTCGTCGCCGTCGGGCTGCTGTTCGAGTTCGTGCTCGGAGACGCGAACGTCCTGCTGGCGACGCTCGGCGGCAGCGAACTCCACGCCGCCGACGCGCTGTTCCTCGTGGCTGTCGCCGTCGGCGGCCGCGAGATTCTCCGCGAGGGCGTTCGGTCGGCGCGCGCGCTCCGCATGGACATCGACTTCCTGATGTCGGTCGCCATCCTCGGCGCGCTCACCGCCAGTCTCGCCTTCGGCGAGTCGCTGTACTTCGAGGCCGCGACCCTCGCTGTCCTGTTCAGCGTCGCGGAACTCTTAGAGGCGTACTCGATGGACCGCGCCCGCCAGTCGCTGCGCGAGCTGATGGAGCTCTCGCCCGACGAGGCGACGGTGCGGCGCGACGGCGAGGAGGTCACGGTCCCCGTCGACGACGTCGACGTGGGCGAGGTCGTGGTCGTCCGGCCCGGCGAGAAGGTGCCGACCGACGGTGTCGTCGTCGACGGCGAGAGCGCCATCGACCAGTCTCCCGTTACTGGTGAGTCAGTCCCGGTGGAGAAGACCGACGGCGACGAGGTGTACGCCGGCACCGTCAACGAGACCGGCTACCTCGAAGTCCGGGTCACGTCCGCGGCGGGCGACGACACGCTCTCCCGCATCGTCGAACTCGTCGAGGACGCGCAGTCGAACCAGACCGACCGCGAGCAGTTCGTCGAACGCTTCGCCTCCAAGTACACGCCGGCGGTCGTCGCGTTCGCGATTTTCACCACGCTCGGGACGCCGTTCGTCTTCGGCGTCACCTGGCCGACCGCCGTCGTCTACGGGCTGACGCTGCTCGTGCTGGCGTGCCCGTGTGCGTTCGTCATCTCCACGCCCGTCTCTGTCGTCTCCGGCATCACGAGCGCCGCCCGCCACGGCGTGCTCGTGAAGGGCGGCGACCACCTCGAAGCGATGAGCGAGGTCGACGCCGTCGCCGTCGACAAGACCGGCACGCTCACCACCGGCGACCTCGCCGTCACCGATGTCGTCGCCCTGAACGGCAACAGCGAGGCCGACGTGCTGGCGTGCGCTCGGGGTCTGGAGTCCCGCAGCGAACACCCCATCGCGGACGCCATCGTGGAGCGCGCCGAGGAGAGCGGCGTCGACGCGCCCGCGGTCGAGGACTTCGAGAGCGTCACCGGGAAGGGCGTGCGCGCCACGCTCGACGGCGACCGCCACGTCGCCGGGAAGCCCGGCTTCTTCGCGGACCTCGGCTTCGACCTCTCGCACGTCCACGCCACCACCGACGGCGGCGTCGTCACGCAGGCCGCCCGCGAGCGCTGCGAGCGCAGCGACTGTCTCGACCTCCTCGACGAGACGGTCCCGGACCTGCAGGCAGAGGGGAAGACGGTCGTGCTCGTCGGTACGGAGGAGGAACTGGAGGGGCTCGTCGCGGTCGCGGACACCGTCCGTCCGGGCGCGAAGGAGGCGCTCGCCCGGCTCCGGGCGCTCGGCGTCGAACGCACCGTGATGCTCACCGGCGACAACGAGCGCACCGCGCGCGCCGTCGGCGACGAGGTCGGCGTCGACGAGGTCCGGGCGGAACTCCTCCCCGACGAGAAGGTGGCCGCCGTCGACGAACTCGTCGCCGAGTACGGCGACGTGGCGATGGTCGGCGACGGCATCAACGACGCGCCCGCGCTCGCCACCGCCACCGTCGGCATCGCGATGGGGGCGGCCGGCACCGACACCGCACTGGAGACCGCGGACATCGCACTGATGGGCGACGACATCGCGAAACTCCCGTACCTCTACGAACTCGCGGGCGACGCCAACGCCGTCATCCGGCAGAACGTCTGGGCGAGCCTCGGCGTGAAGGCCGCGCTCGCGCTCGCGGTGCCGTTCGGCGTCGTCCCCATCTGGCTCGCTGTCCTCGCGGGCGACGCCGGCATGACCGTCGGCGTCACCGGGAACGCCATGCGGCTCTCCCGGGTCGAACCCTGACCGACGCGCTCACGCGACGCCGAGGACGTTCAGTTCGACGACAGAGAGGTAGAGCTGGCCGAGGCCGGCCAGCACCATCACAGCGCCGGCCGCCCGCTGGACGCTGCCGGCGTGCGCGCCGAGGTCTCGCCACGCCTCGACGCCCGCGCCCGCCAGCAGCGTGACGCCGACGAGCGGGGCTGCGACGCCGCCGGCGTAGGCACCGAGCACTACGGTAGCGCCGGCCGCCGGGAGCGCGAGCGCCTGCGCGACGACGCCGACGAACAGCGGGACGACACAGCCGGCGGCTGCGACGGCGTACACTGCACCGAACGCGCCGAACCCGAGTACGGACGACGGCCGTTCGGGCAGCGCCACGTGGAGCTGTGGGCCGCGACCGGCGACCACGAGCGCGCCGAACCCGACCAGTCCCACTCCGATGACTGGTTCGAGCACCGGGAGCGCGGCTCTGGCGGGCTGGCCGACAGCCAGCACCAGCCCCGCGACGGCCGCAATCGCGGTGACAGCGCCGACTGCGGCGGCGGCCGCGGCCGCCAGCACGGCGGTGTCGCTGTCGCTCTCGGCGACGTAGTAGCCGACGTAGCCGGGCAGCAGCGGGAACGCACACGGCGCGAAGAACGTCGCGACGCCCGTACCCGCAGCGAACGCAGTGGCACCCGCGACCGACGCGCTGGCGGTCATGCGTCGAGGGTGTCGAGGTCGTCCCGGAGGGCATTCGCCGCGGCGACCCCGCTGTACTCGGCGACGATGCGGCCGTCGGCGTCGGCGACGGCGACGTACGGCAGCGCGCTCGCGCCGAACGCCGCCAGCAGTCCGCTGCCGGGGTCGATGCCGACGGGCCACGCGCCGCCGTTGTCGGCCCACCAGTCCGCGATGTCCGTCCGGGTGAGTGTGTCGCCGACGCGCTCGTTCGTCACCGAGACGAACGCCACCTCGGGGTAGTCGCTGTGGACCGCCCGGAGTTCGGCGAGCTGTTCGTCGCAGGGCGCACACCACGTCGCGAACAGGTCGACGACGGTCGGCGTCCCGGGCCGCGGGACGGTCGCGGTGCCCGCGGTCGACCCGGGCGCGTCGAGGGTCTCGACTTCCCGGGGCAGCCCGGCCGGGTCGTTGTCGCTCCCACCGGGACGCGGGACGCCGTTCCGGGCGACCCAGAGGCTGCCGCCGGTCAGGCCAGCGCCCGCCAGCGCTCCGAGGACCTGCCGCCGTTTCACGCGTCTCTCACCGCCGCGAGGTCGTCGAGTATCTGGTCCTCGTTCGGCGCTTTCGACCGGTAGGCGCGTTCCACGTAGCCGTCGCCGTTCACGAGGAACGTCAGTGCCGAGTGCGTGAACATGTACGCGTCCATGTCGTCGGGGTGCGTGCGCTGGAACGTCACGCCGAACGCGTCCGAGACGACGGCGTCGGCGCGCTCGGGTCCGTCCGGCCGGAGGAACGTCCAGCTGTCGGCGTCGGCGTCGACGTTCATCTCGCCGGCGTACTCGCCGAGCCGGTCGGCCGTGTCCCGCTCCGGGTCGAACGTCACCGGGAACAGCGACACCTCGTCGGCGTACCCCTCGTTGGCGGCGTGGGTCTGGACGTTCCGCATCGTCGAAATCAGGACCGGACAGACCGTGTTGCAGTGGCTGTAGAAGAACGTGTACAGCGCCGGCTCCGCCACGTCACGCGTGGCGACCTCGCCGCCCGACAGCGGTGCCGGCACAGTCACGTCGGGGACGCGCTCGCCCCACGCCGGGTACGGGAGGTCGCCGCTGTCGAACTGTCTGTCCGGTTCGCTCAACACCGTCGGCGAGTCGTCGCCGAGGACGCCGAGGCAGCCGGCGACCGAGCCGGCGGCTGCCACGCCGACCGTCGACCGGAGGACGGCTCGCCGGCTCCCCGTCGGAGTTCCGCTGTGTCGGTCGCGACCGTCGTCCATGCGGGCCGATTCCCGTCCCCCGGGCTTACGTTCTGGCGCGTTTCTCACACGATAGGAATCTGCGGCCCGAACCCCGAGAGTCTGACAAGACATTTACCGGCCCGGTTCACAAGGACAGCCGCCGGGTAGGGGTACCCGAGTTCTTTCCGGGGGGTCGGCAGACAGCGGCAGCGCTCGACGCCCCGGCTGCCCCGCCCCGTCCTTCTCGCCGCCCCGACAGCGTCCTCACTCGCCGGCCGCCCACGTCACGGCGTCGCCGGCGTACTCGGTCAGCACGAGGTAGTGGCCGGCGTGGTCGTAGGTGTCGAACTCCGCGCTGGGAACCCCGTCGGCGACGTACTCGGCGGCAGAGACGGGGACTGTCTCGTCGAGGGCACCGTGGACCACGCGCGTCGGCACGGCGACGTCGCCGAGGTCGAACCCCCAGTCGCGGCCGAGTGCCGCGAGCTCGGCCGCCACCGGCCTCGGCCCCTGTCGGACGGCTTCCCGGGCGTCCGCCAGCAGCATCCGCCCGGACTCTCCGAGCCGCGGGTCCGCCAGGTCGCCGTCCTGGGGGTCGCCGACCACGTCGGTGAACCGCGTCGCGGTCTCGATGCGCCGGCAGCACAGCCACGCGAGCGGCCGCACGAAGTGGACGGAGTGCCGGCCCAGTCGCGTCGCCGCGCGCACGAAGCCGTCGAGGTCGTCCGCGAGCGCGGGCGGCGGGGAGCCGGACGCGACCACGCAGCGCGTCACGCGTTCCGGCGTGCGAGCGGCGCAGGCGAGCGCACGCGGGCCGCCCGCGGAGAACCCGAGGACGCCGTACTCGTCGACGCCGAGGCGGTCGGCGAGGGTCGCGACGTCGTCGGCCCACGCGCCGAGCGGCCGGACGCCCGCCGCGCCCGACTGCCCGACGCCGGGCCGGTCGGGCGCGAGCACGCGGACGCCGTGTTCGCGGGCCGCCTCGCGGAGCAGACTCCCCTGAATGCGGGAGCCGGGGAAGCCGTGACAGAAGACGAGCGGCGTGCCGTCGGGGTCGCCGTACTCGGCGTAGGCGAGCGCCCGCTCGTCACCGCTGTCGGTCGCCGCGACGGCGTCGGTGCGGTCGCGCTCGCTCGCGGACAGCGAGACGGTGGCGGCGGCCCGCGTGGAGTGGGCTGCCATCGGTCGCTGGTCTCCGCGACGACTGATAAATGCTAGTACTCACCGAGGTCGACGAGGCGCTCCGCGATGCGGTGTGCGCCCCGCGCGGCCGCGGTTTCCGGGTGGTCGGCGGTCGTCGCCTCGACCTCGCGGCCGACTTCCTCGGTCAGTCGCCGCTCGAACTCGCCGACGATGCCCGGGATGCAGGCCATCCCGCCGGTCAACACCACGGGGTTGTCCAGCGCCTGCTGGTAGACCTTCATGTAGTCGTTGGCGAAGTCCGGCATGAAGATGTTCGCGACCTCGTTGACCGCGTCGTCGACGAACTCGTCGACGGCGTCCATCACGGCGTCCTCGATGGTGAACTCGTAGGTGCCGCCGCCGGGCTGCTGGATGATGTCGCTGAACGGCTCGTAGTCGTCGAAGTCGGCGTGGGTCTCCTTGTACTCGCGGGCGGTCTGGACGTCGATGTTCACGCGGCCCTGCGTCTCCTCCTCGACGTAGTTGGCGATGCGGCGGTCGACCTCGCTGCCGGTGACGGCTCCGGTCGAGAATGGCGCGAGCTGTTCGCCGCGGCGGTACGCGCACGCTTCGAGGTTCGTCGACCCCATGTTGACAGCGACGAACGTGTCCTCGATGGCGTCGAGGCCGTCGCCGAGCGCGGGCACCGCGCCACAGAGGCTCTCGGGGTAGGACGCCACGCGGCGCTCGCCGACGGGCCCCTCCTCGATGATTTCGGAGAGCCGCTGCAGGCCGGCGTCGTTGTCGATGGTCGGGATGGCGTAGACCACCACCGAGTCAGCGCCGAGGCCGTTGGCGGCCGCGAACTCCTCGAAGAACCGTTTGGCGAGCCCGGTCGTCTCCTCGTCCTCGGGCAGTCCGGACCGCAGCATGAACCGGACGCGGTCGGGGTACTCGGTCGCGGCTTCCTCGCCGTAGATGACGTGCTCTTCGCCCGTGAGCGCGTCGTCGTACGTCGCCAGACACGTCAGCGTCTGGGTGACCTCGGGGTTGTCTGCGTCGCCCGCAGCGACCACTGTCCGCGTGCTTCCGACTTTCACGCCGAGCGGGGACGGCTGGTCCCCGAACTCCATCTCGCCGGCGCTGTCGTCGTCTGTGTGCTCTTCGTCGCTGGCTGCCTCGTCTCCGTCGGACATGTGCGCTCGTTGATGCGCGGACGCCAAATGTCTTCTTGCCGTACGCCCGATTCGTGATAATTACCCACACGCTTCTTGTGTGTCGCCGCCGAACCCGACCCCATGAGCAGCGACCCGAGCTACGCGCCGGCGACGCTCGCGGACGAACTGGTCAGCGCCTGCCGAACGTCCGTCGGCGACCAGCTGCGTAGCGTCGCGTACTTCGACGACAGCGGCGAGGAACAGATCTACCTCCGCGGCGACCTCGAACCGGACGCCGACATCGTCGGGTTCGCCGACCAGGAGCGTCAGGGCTTCCGCTCGCAGACGGTCTACGGCGAGTCCGAACTCGGCGAGTACCAGTACACGATGCGGGCGTTCGACCGCGGCTACCTCACCCGGGTCATCGAGGACGGCCACGGCGCGTTCGTCACCACCGACGAACTCCCCATCGACCACTTCGACGAACTCGCGTCGGCAGCCCGCAGCGTCCTCGCCGCCCACGCAGACGACTAGAGCTGGGCGGCGGTGTCGCGGAACAGGCCGTCGAGGACCTCGGGCGTCGTCGGGTGGTACGCCCGGTCCGGAATCTCTCGGACGTCCATCCCAGCCGCCAGAATCACCTGCATCGTCTTCGCCATCGCGTCGGCGTGGTAGTGAATGCCGTGGTAACCGAGGACGGTGCCGTCGTCGGCATCCACGACCAGCCGCGCGGTGCCGCGGGCCACGTCTTTCGTCTTGAACACGCCGTCGCTGGAGGCATCCCGCTGGGCCGTCACGACCTCGTGGCCCTGCTCGCGGGCCTCCGTCTCCGTCAGCCCGAGCGACGCGAACGGGAAGACGCCGAGCCCCGAGAACATCACCTCGTGAGTCATCGGTTCGTAGGTCTCCAGAGCGTCGCCGCGCTCCGCCGCGAGGATGTTCCGGCCGGCGGCGTACCCCTCCTCCTTGGCGTTGTGCAGCAGCATGTTGTCGCCGGTCGCGTCACCGACCACGAACACGCGGTCGTCGTCGACCGTCTGCATCGTGTTCTGCACCCAGTCGCGCCGCGGGTCCAGCCCCGTCGCCTCGATGCCGTCGGGGAACGACGGCGTCCGGCCCGTGAACAGGAACAGCTGGTCGCCCTCGACGCTCGACCCGTCGGTGAGGTGGAGACGGACGCCGCCGTCCTCGGTCGCCTCGACCTCCTCCTCGTACACCTCGGTGCGGATGTCGACGCCGAACTCCTCGCGGTACTGGTCGAGAATCTCCTCGCCGAACGCGGGGTGTTTGTCGTCGAGCGGCCGGTCGTCGTGCTCGATGACGGTGAGGTCCATGTCCGCGGCCTCCGAGAGGTACGGGACGAGTTCGACGCCGACGTACCCGAACCCCATCACGACGCCCGAGTCCGGGAACTCGGTGGCGTCGAGGACGTCCCGGCTGCCCATCCAGTCGACGGCTTCGAGTCCGGGCAGCGTCGGGACGTTCAGGTCCGAGCCCGTCCCCAGCACCACGTAGTCGGCTTCGATGGTCTCCCCGGCGACCTCGATGGTGTGGTCGTCGACGAACTTCGCCGTGTCGTGGTGGAAGGTGACGTTGTCGCGCTCGGCCATCTCGTGGACGGCCGCCCGCCGGTGCTCCGCGAACCCGAGCACGTGGTCGTCTTTCGTCTCCACGACGGATTCGAGGTCGACCTCGGGGACGCCGTCGAGCCGGTGGTCGTGGCGCGCCTGGTACTTGTGCGCGCCCGCCGACAGCACTTCCTTCGACGGCATGCAACCCCGGAGAATACAGAGCCCGCCCCCGGGCTCGCCGTCGTCGATGAGCGTCAGTTCCACGTCCTCGTCGACGAGTTCCTCGGCGGCCGCCACGCCCGCGCTCCCGTACGCGCCGACGACGGCGACGTGTGGTCGAGTCATACCCCTACCTCGGCCACCTGGAGTGAAATGGTTTCGCCACCGCGCGGCGCTCGCCGGCTCCCGGCGTCGCGGCCGCCCAGCGACCGCGAGAACGGGAGACCGCGGGCCGCCTCAGTCGTCGACTTCGAGGGGCGCGTCGTACGACGGGTCGACGCGGTGGCAGGCCGCCTGCCGGCCGTCGCCGACGTCGACGGGCTCGGGGTGGTCGCCCGCGCACGGCGACGGGCACGCCTCCTGCAGCAGCGCGGCCGCCTCGTCGTCCCGGCCGTCGACGACGAGCCGCGCGGCCTCCCGGATGCGCTCCGCGGTGTCCGCCGGCAGGTCCGTCAGGTCGCCGGGCAGCGTCGTGTCCACGATGCGCGCCGCCACGTCGTCGTCGCTCACACTCCCGCCGTCGCCCTCGAGGCGGTCGCGGACGACCTCGACTTCGAGGCTGCCGTTCTCGACGCGGTTCCGGAACGTGAACGCCCTCCGGAACGCCGCCTGGTCGCCGTCCCAGCCTTCGCCGGGAATCACCGCCGGACACCGCGTGTGGAAGTGACAGCCCGACGGCGGGTCGATTGGCGACGGCACCGACCCCCGCAACACCACGCGGTCGGTGCGCGCCGACGGGTCGATGCGCGGCACCGCCGACAGCAGCGACTTCGTGTAGGGATGTTTCGGGTCCTCGAACAGTTCGTCCGTCGGTGCCGTCTCCACGACTTCCCCGAGGTACATCACGGCCACCCGGTCGGAGACCTGCCGCACGACCGAGAGGTCGTGGGCGATGAACACCAGCGACAGCCCGAGTTCGTCCTGGAGGTCCCCCATGAGGTTCAGAATCTGGGCCTGCACGGAGACGTCCAGCGCGCTCACCGGCTCGTCCGCGACGATGACGTCGGGCTCCACGGCGAGCGCGCGGGCGATGCCGACGCGCTGCTGCTGGCCGCCGGAGAACTGTCCCGGGTACCGGTCGATGTGGGACTGTTTGAGGCCGACGCGCTCCAGCAGCGACTCGGCGCGCCTCAGCCGGTCCTCGTCGGAGTCGCCGATGCCGTGGACCTCCATCGGCGCGGTCACGATGTCCCCGACGGTCTGCCGGGGGTTCAGCGACGCCAGCGGGTCCTGGAACACCATCTGGAGTTCCTTCCGGTACGGCCGCATCTCCGTCCCGCTCAGGCCGGATATCTCGTCGCCGCGGAACCGCACCGTCCCCGCGGTCGCCTCGTGGAGGTTCAGCAGCGTCTGACCGAGCGTCGACTTCCCGCAGCCGGACTCCCCGACCACGGCGAGCGTCTCGCCCGCCCGCACCTGCAGGTCGACGCCGTCGACCGCCTTCACGGAGCCGCCGCCGCCCAGCAGCTTGTCGAGGAAGCCGTCGCTCTGGTCGAAGTGCTTCTTCACGCCCTCGGCTTCGAGGACGACCTCGCCGGCCGCCGCGTCCTCGCCGGGCGCGGCGCTCTCCGCGCCCGTCGCCGTGGTCTGTTCGGAGCTCATAGCTGGTCCTCCTCCGGCCCGCGGCGGAGACAGGCGGCCTCGTGGTCGCCGTCCCCGACCGGCCGGAAGTCCGGGTGTACTTCGAAGCACTCGCGTTCCGCCTCCGGACACCGCGGCGCGAAGTGACACGCGTACGGGATGTCGATGAGGTCCGGGACGTTCCCCTCGATGGGTTCGAGGCTCGCGTCCGGATTGTCGAGCTGCGGCGTGCTCGCGATGAGCCCCTGCGTGTAGGGGTGCTCGGGGTTCGCGAACAGCTCCTCGGTCTCTGCGCGCTCGACAATCTCGCCCGCGTACATCACGTTCACGCGGTCGCAGGTCTCCGCGACCACTGCGAGGTCGTGCGTGATGAGCAGGATGGCGGTGTCGAACTCGTCTTTCAGGTCCTCCAGCTCTTCGAGAATCTGGGCCTGAATGGTGACGTCGAGCGCGGTCGTCGGCTCGTCGGCCACCACGAGGTCGGGCTCGCAGGCCAGCGCCATCGCGATCATCGCGCGCTGGCGCATCCCGCCGGAGAACTGGTGGGGGTAGTCGGCCGCCCGCGCCTCCGGCTCCGGAATCTCGACGGTCTCTAGCATCTCGATGGCGCGCCGCCACGCCTCGCCGTTCTTCGCCGCGCCGACGATCTTCCGCTTCATCTCCGCGGACAGCGACACCGACTCGCCGGTGTCCTGGTGGAGCCGGACCGTCTCCGCAATCTGCTCGCCGACGGTGAGCGTCGGGTTCAGGCTGTTCATCGGGTCCTGGAACACCATCGACACGCGGCCGCCGCGAATCGACTGGCGTTCGCGCTCGCTCATCGCGAGCAGCGACTCGCCGCCGAACCGGATGTCGCCGCCGGCAATCTCGCCGGGCTCCTCGACGATGCCGAGCACGCTCTCCGCGAGCACGCTCTTCCCGGAGCCGGACTCGCCGACGAGCCCGACGATTTCGCCGGACTCGATGGAGAGGTCGACGCCGTCGACCGCTCGCACGACGCCGCGGTCGGTCGGGAACTGCGTGTGGAGGTCCTCGACCTCGAGGACCGGTGGCTGGTTCGCTGCCATCTCAGTTCACCTCCCCCTCGGAGAGGTCGAAGGCGTCCCTGAGGCCGTCCCCGAGTGTGTTGAACGCCAGGACGACCGCCATGATGGCGAACCCCGGCATCACCGAAATCCACCACGCCTGCGAGATGAACCCGCGGCCGCTCGAAATGAGCAGCCCCCAGGTCGGCGTCGTCGGTTTCACGCCGAGCCCGAGGAAGGACAGCGACGCCTCCCCGAGGATGGCAAAGGGCACCATCAGCGTCGCCTGCACGATGAGCGGCGACACGGCGTTCGGCAGCATCTCCTTGAACATGATGCGGCCGTCGCCCATGCCGACGGCTCGCGCCGCCGTGATGTACTCCTCTTCGCGTATCGAGAGGACTTCACCGCGGATGATGCGCGCGAAGTCGTCGACGAACGCGATGCCGATGGCGACCACGACGTTCATCCAGCCGAGGCCGCCCATCACCGCAATCACCCCGACGCCGAGGATGATGGTGGGGAACGCCCAGATGAAGTCGACGCCGCGCATCACGAGGGTGTCGATCCAGCCGCCGTAGAACCCGGCGAGAACGCCGAGCGTCGTCCCGACGGTGAACGCGAACGCCACGGTGGCGAACGCCACCAGCAGCGATATCTGGGAGCCGTAGACGATGCGCGTGAGGACGTCGTACCCGAAGTCGTCGGTGCCGAGGTAGTGCGTGACCGTCTCCATCTCGCCGTCGCCGTCGAAGTCCCCGGTGGACTGGCTCATCGGCTCCTGCATGAAGCCGAACTGCTCCTCGGGGCCGTGGGGCGCGACGTACGGCGCGAACACCGCGGTGAGCACGAACGCCACGACGATGATTGCGCCAGCGAGCGCGAGCTTGTCCCGTTTCAGCACGCCGGCGACGCGCTCGGCGGTGCTCTTGTACTCCTCGACGGACTCCTCGGTCTCGTACTCGGGGGGCACCTCTCCGGAGCCGAACTCGCCCTCGTTGCGGGCGAAGTCGGGAGCGTCGCCGCTCACGACTGTTCACCTCCGTACCGGATGCGCGGGTCGATGGCGGTGTAGGCGATGTCGACGAGTAGGTTCATGAAGACGAAGATGCCGGCGACCAGCAGAATCGTCATCTGGGTCACCGGGTAGTTGCGTTCCAGGATCGAGTTCACGAGCAGCCGTCCGAGGCCCTGGATGCCGAAGACGATCTCCACGGTGACGCTGCCGCCCAGCACCAGCGCCAGCTGAATGCCGGCGATGGTGACGACGGGAATCATCGCGTTCTGGAGGGCGTGCTTGTACAGCTGGACGCGGCTGCTGATGCCTTTCGCGACCGCCGTGCGCATGTACTGCTCGTCGAGAATCTCGATGAGCGAGGACCGCATCATGCGCGTGACGCCGGCCGCGTACGGCAGCCCGACGGCGATGCCGGGCAACACGATGCTCTCCAGCCACGGCACGACGCCCTCCGAGAGCGGCGTGTACCCCACGACGGGGAACCAGCCGAGCTGGACGCCGAACACGATGGCGAGCAGGATGCCGATGAAGAACGCCGGCATCGAGATGCCGACGAACGCGCCGACCGTGGTGGCGTAGTCGGCGGGCTCGTTGCGGCGGGTCGCGCCGATGATGCCGGCCGGGATGGCGACGGCCAGCCCGAGCACGACGCCGAACGCGGCGATGGAGACGGTCTTCGGCGCGGCGCTCCCGATGAGCGCGCCGACCGTCTCACTGGACGTGATCGACCGGCCGAAGTCGCCGGAGAGCATCCCGCCGAGCCAGTCGACGTACTGGACGTGCAGCGGCTGGTCCAGCCCGAGGTCGGCGCGCAGGCTCGCGACGGCCTCCGGCGTGGCCTCCTGCCCGAGCATCGCGCGGACGGGGCCGCCCGGGACCGACCGCAGACCGACGAACACCGTGGTGGCCACCATCCACATCACGAAGATGGCGTGGCCGGTGCGTTTCGCGATGTACCTCCACATTACTCGTCGAGGTACACCTGGTGGAAGTTCCGCAGACCAGAGAGGTGTTTGAAGCCGCCGACCTCCTGGCGGACGCCGGCGATGTCGTCCTGATGGACGAGGTACGCGTGCGGGGCGTCTGCGATGAGCGTGTCTTCGAGTTCGTGGAGGAGGTCGCGGCGCGCGTCGCGGTCGGTCTCCGCGCGCTGCTCGGCCAGCAGGTCGTGGGCCTCCTGGCTCTGGTAGTTCACCCAGTTCCAGACGCCGCCCTCGTCGGGCAGCCGGTAGAAGTTCCAGAGCGACTGCTCGGGGTCGGGGTCGATGACGCTGCCCGAGATGGTGACGTCGTAGTCGCCTTCCTCGTAGCGCGTCCAGTACGTCGAGGACGTGACCTGTTCGACGTCCACGTCGAGGCCGCGCTCGTTGAGCTGCTGGCGCATCGCCTTCGCCTGCCGGAGCGAGCTCTCGGCGGTCAGGATGGAGAAGCTCGCGTCGGCAGCGCCGGCGTCCTCCAGCATGGACATCCCCTCTTCGAGGGCGAAGTCCTGGTCGCTCGGTTTGTCGTCGCGCCACACCCAGCCGGTCCCCTTGTTGATGGGGCCGGTGTCGGGGAGCGCGTTCCCGAAGTACGCGGTCTCGACGAAGCGCTCGTTGTCGATGATTTTCGCCATGCCGCGGCGGACCTGCCGGGAGCCGAACGGCTCGCGGTCCTGGTTCATCGCGAGGCCGTACCAGTTGATGCCGGGCGCGCGGTCCGCGTTCGCGGCGCTGTCGCTCTCCAGCTGGGAGAGGTTCTGCAGCGGCACCATGTTCGCGAAGTGGATGTCGCCGCTGCGCAGCGCGTTCACGATGGACGACGGCTCCGGAATCGGCTGGACGTCGATGCCGTCGAGGTACGGGAGGCTGTTGCCGTCCTCGTCGGTCTCGAAGTAGTCGTCGTAGGCGTCCAGCGTGACGCTGGAGCCGACGTCGTGGCCGGTGACCTCGAAGGGGCCGGTCCCGACCGGCGTGACGCTGTACTCGTCGGAGCCCATCTCCTCGATGGCCTCCTTGCTGACGATGGTGGCCGCGCGGCCCGGGCCGCGGGTCAGGTAGACCAGCGAGGTGACGTTCGCTTCCTCCCAGCGGAGCGTGACTTCGTAGTCGCCGACGACTTCGACGCCGCCCTCTTCGATCGGCTGGAGCGAGGACAGCTTCGAGGCCGCGGGTGCCTCCTCGGAGATGGTGCGGTTGATGGTGTACTTGACGTCCTCCGCGGTGAACTCGACGCCGTTGTGGAACGTGACGTCGTCCCGGAGCTGGAAGGTGAACGTCTTGCCGCCGTCGGTGACCTCCCAGTCCTCGGCGAGGTCGCCGACGATTTCGAGGTCGGGGCCGAGCTTCGTCAGCCCGCTGAAGACGTTGCCGGCCAGCTGGAAGAACTGGCCGACGCTGATGAACGCCGGGTCGAGTTCGTCGATGCTGCCGGTGAACCAGCCGGCCTTGAGGCGGCCGCCCATGCTGGGGGCACCTTCGTCGGCCGTGGTGGTGTCGCCGCCGTCGTCGCTGCCGGCGGTGGTTTCGTCGCTGTCGCCGTCGCCGCCACCGCCCCCGGTGCAGCCCGCGATGGCACCGAGACCGGCCGCGCCGAGCAGCGACATCGTGGTGCGGCGGTCCACGACGGGACCACTCAGCTGTTCGTCGGTTGGTTTGTCAGTGTCTGCCATGAGCCGGCTACACATTGCTCTAGACCCCACTGGGTTTACGTTGACACCGAGTATATCCGGGGGTTCGACAGACTCTCCCCGGACACCAACTGTAAGACCGTGGCCTCCGTACTATCGGGCGATGCGGGAAGTAACGCTGCGGGTGCGCCACCACGGCGAGCCCGAGAGCGACGTGAGCGCGGACCACCCCGACCTCACCCTCCGGTCCGTCTCGTCGCTGTCGGGCAGCGCCGCGGAACGAAAGCGCATCGTGGAGGCTCGCGGCCCGGCCGACGAGATTCGCGCGTTTCTGGAGGAGTTCGCCGCCGCGTCCTCCGTGAAGTCCGCAGAGCCGCTGTCGCCGCTGGACAACGACCGCGTGTTCGTCGCCGTCACCTACGACTCGTACCAGTGGGACTCCATCGCCCAGCGGCTCGCCGACCACGGCGTCCACTACCGGGTGGGGACCACCATCCGCGCGGGCTGGGAGCACTGGACGCTGTACCTCGAAGAGGACGACGACCTGAGCGCGGTCGTCGACTCCCTGGAGGCCGCCGGCAACGACACCGAACTCATGCGGGACGTCGCGCTCGACGAGGTCGACGGCGAAGAACACCTCGCGCTCTCCCGGATACTGGAGGACCTGACCGACCGACAGCGGGAGGTGCTGGCGATGGCGACGGGGATGGGGTACTACGACGAGGGGTCGGACGTCCGGGTCGAGGACATCGCCGACGAGATCGGGCTCGCCGGCACGACGACCTGGGAGCACCTCTCGCGCGCCGAGGAGAAGGTGATGGCCGAGGTCGGCGAGTACCTCGCCGCCCGCGGTCACTGAGTGGATGACAACCTCTCCGCCTGCCGCGTTTGTTTGGTACTCTCTCACACTTCCTTAGTGCGACGCCAAATATAATCGGGTGCCCGCTATTGCGGGTGGCGCGACGCCAGATACAGTATGAGCGACACGCAACGTCGGAGTGATACTGATGCACGGAGACGGTGAGCGCCGATGAGCGAGGAGGACGTCGACCACGCGGCGCGCGCACGAGACCACCTCGGCTTCTCGCGGTGGTGGCTGGTGCTGGCGGCGGCCGGCATGATGGCCGTCGTCGGCCCCTACCAGTACGTCTGGAGCAGCCTCCGCGGCCCCGTCGCGCGCCAACTCGGCATCGAGGCCGCCGCGCTCTCGACGGTGTTCACGCTGTTCGTCATCGTGCAGGCGGGCAGCCAGTTCCCCGTCGGCTGGTGGCGCGACCGCCACGGCCCCCGCGGGCTGGCCGTCCTCGCGGCGTTCCTCGCCGGCGGCGGCTACGTTGGCCTCTCCGTCGCCCAGACGGTCTGGCAGATATACCTCGCGTACTCGCTGGGCGCGCTCGGCGTCGGCATCGTCTACACCGTCGCCGTCAACACCGCGCTCAAGTGGTTCCCGGACCGCCGCGGGCTCACCTCCGGCGTCGGCACGATGGCGTTCGCCGGCGGTAGCGCCGCGCTCGTCCCGTACGTCCGCGCGAACACCGGGCCGGACCTCCCCGCAGAGGCGTACGTCGACGTCCTCCAGAACGTCGGTGTACTCATCTTCGCCGTCGTTCTCGTCGGCGCGCTCGTCCTCCGTGACCCGCCCGCGGGCTGGCGCTCGGACGGCGACAGCGCGGACTACGTCGGCCCCCAGTTCACGTGGCGGGAGATGCTCCGCACCTGGCAGTTCTGGCTCATGTACGTCATGTTCGTCGCCGTCTCCGGGGCCGGCCTGATGCTCACGGAGAAAATCGTCTCCTACGCCGACCAGCTCGGGCTCGCCGGCCTCATCGCCACCGCCGCCGCCACCCTGCTGCCGCTGGCGGGCGGGGTCGGCCGACTCGTCCTCGGCGGCGTCAGCGACCGCGTCTCCCGCACGAACGCGATGGCGGCCGCGTTCACGATTCTCGGCCTCGGACTGTTCGCGGTGGTCTACTTCGGCATCAACGGCATGGGCGCGGCGTTCGTCGCAGCGGTCGCCGTCGCGACGTTCTTCTGGAGCCCCCAGTACACGCTGTTCCCGAGCGTCGTCGGCGACTACTACGGCGAAGAGCACTCCAGCGCGAACTACGCGCTGCTGTACTCGGGGAAGATGTGGGGCGGCGTCTTCGGCGGCACCGTCACGGGCGCGTTCGTCGTCTCGCTGGGCTGGGACAACACCTTCCTGCTCGGCGGCGTGCTCGCCATCCTCGCCGGTGCGGCCGCCCTCCTGCTGGAGGCACCCGCGCCGCCCGACGACGACTCGGACCCGTCGGGTACGGGAGACCGCGCTCCCGCCGGCACCGACGACTGAGCGGACTCGCCCCTCGCGAGAACGACCACTGGGCCGTCGACTCAGTCGAAGATGCGGGACTTCCTGGACTCGGTGAAGGTGTCGCTGGCGGCCTCGGCGGCCTCGTACACCCGCCGCAGTTCCTCGATGGGCGTCTCGTGTTCGTCCACCCGGAGGTCGTGGTAGGCCGTCGCCTGCGGGGCCTTCACTTTCACCGCTGCCGACGTGTGGCCGCGGCCGTCGCCGCCGGCGTCCCGGCCCGCCGCGAGCGCGTCCACCAGCCGCGGCACCAGGTCGGCGTCCGGCACCGGGTCGTTGCTCGCGTCGTCGGCGGAACCGAGGAACGCTTCCACGGTGTCGTCCAGCGTCTCGCCGTTCGCGAGCATGTTCCCGGCGGCCGTCACGCCCTCGTCGTCCCGGACGACGTGACCGGTCCAGGGCTCGCAGTCCTCGCCCGTGAACGCGTACGTGTCTCCGCGCGCGTCGACGCCGTGGAGCTGTCGGAGCGACCTGTAGTCGTCCCGCGCGAGCACCCCGGAGAGCGCGTCCGAGACCGCGAGGTCGTCAAGCAGTTCGACGCCCCTGCGGCCGAGTCGCACGTTCACGAAGCTCTGCGTGCTGACCGCGCCTCGGTGGCTGACGTAGGGCGCGAGCGCGCCGACGGCCGGCGCGTCGGTCGCGACCCCGACGCCGAACGCCGGGCCGTCGGGCGTCTCCGCGCGAACGCACAGTGAGAACGTCATACTCCGAGGTGTGCCGGCCGTGTCAAAGAACCCCGCGCGGACATATCCGGTACGGTCTTTTCACGGGGCTACCCCCACTGTGGTGTCATGCAGACACCGGACCTCGACCGGTTCTCGTCCCGCCGCTCGACAGTCTACGGACAGCGCGGCGTCGTCGCCACCAGCCAGCCGCTCGCCGCACAGACCGGCGTCTCAGTTCTGGAGGACGGCGGCAACGCCTTCGACGCCGCGGTCGCGACGGCCGCCGCGCTGAACGTCGTCGAACCCACGTCGACGGGGCTGGGCGGCGACGTGTTCGCGCTCTACCGGACTGCCGACGGCGAGGTCGGCGCGATGCGGTCCTGCGGACACGCGCCCGCCGACGCCACCATCGAGACCGTCAGCGAGGCGCTCGCCGACGAGCAGGACGTCGACCCCGAGGACGCCGAGATGCCGATGACGGGCCCGCAGACCGTCACCGTCCCCGGCACCGCCCGCGGCTGGGAGGCGACCGCCGAGCGCTTCGGCGAGAAAGACCTCTCCGAACTCCTCCAGCCCGCCATCCGGTACGCCACTCAGGGCTACCCGGTCTCCGAGGGCATCGCCTCGGCGTGGGACTACGGCGAGGAGCTGTTCGAGCACGACAACGCCCGCGACGCCTACCTCTTCGACGGCGAGAGCCCGGACGTCGGCCAGACCGTCACGCTCCCGAAGCTCGGCGAGTCGCTGCGCCGCATCGCCGAGGAGGGCGCGGACGTCGTCTACGAGGGCGACATCGCTCACGCAATCGCCGACGAGGTCCAGTCCCGCGGCGGCTTCCTCACCGTCGACGACCTCGCGGACTTCGAGGTGGAGTGGCCGGACCCCGTCTCCACGACGTACAACGGCGCGGAGGTCTTCGAACTCCCGCCGAACAACCAGGGCCTCGTCGCGCTCGAAGCGCTCAACATCGCCGAGGAACTCGGTGCCGGCGACCACCCCATCGGCTCCCCCGAGCGCGTCCACTACTTCGCGGAGGCGATGAAACTCGCCTTCGAGGACGGCCACCACTACATCACCGACCCCGAGTTCGAGGACCACCCGCCGCTCGGCTCGAAGAACTGGGCAGCCAAGCGCGCCGAGCACGTCGGGGAGACGAACAACACCGAGGTCTCCTTCGGCGTCCCGAACGCGGGCGACGCCGAGGACGCCGACACCGTCCTGCTCTGTGTCGCCGACGACGAGGGCAACCTCGTCTCCTTCATCAACTCCCGGTTCGCGGGCTTCGGCTCCGGGCTGGTCGCCGGCGACACCGGCATCGCCCTGCAGAACCGCGGCGCGTCGTTCTCGCTGGACCGCGAGGACCCGAACCGCCTCGAACCGGGCAAGCGCCCGTTCCACACCCTGATTCCGGCGCTCGCGCGCTTCGACGAGGACGACTGGGCGGCGTTCGGCGTGATGGGCGGCTACATGCAGCCCCAGGGTCACACGCAGGTGATTTCGAACATCGTCGACTACGACCTCCCGCTGCAGGCCGCCCTCGACCGGCCGCGCTGGCGCTACCGGGAGGACGGCGAACTCGCCCTCGAACCGCACTTCGACTCGCACGTCGCCGCGAAACTCGTCCGCAAGGAACACGACGTCCGCACGCTCACGTCCGAGCTGTTCGGCGGCGCGCAGATTGTCCGGAACGACAACGGCACGCTCTCCGCGGCCACCGAACCGCGGAAGGACGGGAACGCGCAGGGCTTCTAGCCGCGGCGACCCACACCTACCGGTCGATGCCCGAGTCGTTCTCCGCCAGCACCGCCTCGACCTCCTCGCGCGTGACGAGCGCCACGTCCCCCGGGACGGTTCGTTTCAGCGCGGCAGTCGCAGCGCCCCACTCCAGCGCGTCCGCGACGCTCCCGCCGTCCACGCGAGCGGCGAGGTAGCCGCCGACGAACGCGTCCCCCGTCCCGATGGGGTCGTGGGTCTCCGTCTCGACGGTCGGCTGCTCGAACACGTCGTCGTTCCGCACCGCGAGCGCGCCCGCGTCGCCGCGCGTGACGACGACGGTGCCGAACGCGAACTCGTCGGTGAGCCCCCGGGCGACAGCCTCTGCGTCACCCTCGCGGTCGAGGACTTCCTTCGCGTCGCGCTCGGCGACGAACAGCACGTCCACGTCCGGGAACAGCGCCTCCAGCGTCGCCCGGGCGTCCTCGGGGTTCCAGAGCTTGCTCCGGTAGTTCACGTCGAACGTGGCGGTCGTCCCCGTCTCCTGGGCCAGTTCGAGCAGGTCCGCGGTCGTCGCTTCGAGGGTCTCGGAGAGCGCGGGCGTGATGCCCGACGTGTGGAGGTAGCCGGCGCGCTCCACGAACTCCGTCGCCAGTTCGTCGGCCGTCGCCGTCGTCACCGCGGCGTCCGCGCGGTCGTAGACGACGTTCGTCCCGCGGGGCTCGCCGCCCTGTTCGAGGAAGTAGAGGCCCTGCCGGGTCTCGCCGTCGTCGCTCCAGACGACCTCGGGGGTCGTGCCCTGCGCGCGCAGCGCCGCGGCGACTTTGCGACCGAGCGGCGACTCCGGGAGCTTCGACAGCCACGCCGTTTCCGCGCCGAGGCGGCCGGCGTTCACCGCGACGTTGCTCTCCGCGCCCGCCGCGCGCACGTCGAGTTCGCCGGCCTGCTCGATGCGCTCGTGGCCGGGCGGCGACAGCCGCAGCATCGTCTCCCCGAACGTCACTACGTCCATGCCCGCTCGTACGCCCGCCGTGGCTTAGTTCCCCGCGTCCTCGCGCCGGCGGCCCGCGTGCCCGGGGTAGTCCCGCTCGAAGCGCTCGGCGAGTTCGTCGCCGTCGACCTCGACGACCGTCGGCCGGCCGTGCGGGCACGCGTAGGGGTTCTCGCAGGCGTCGAGCTCGTCTAGCAACCCCACGATAGACCCCTCCGTCAGCGACGTGTTGCCCTTGATCGCCGGCGAACACGCCAAATCCGAGAGCAGCGCGTCCGCGGCGTCGCCCACTGGGTCGCCGCCCGCGTCCGACAGGAACGCCGCGAGCACGTCCCGCGCCAGTTCGGGGTCGAGGACGTCCGAGAGAACCGCCGGCACGGCCGTCACTTCCGCGGTCCGGCCGGACAGGTCGGTGTCGAACCCGAGTTCGCGCAGGCCGTCGAGCGCCGACTCGAAGACCGCCGCCTCGCCCGCCGTCAGTTCGAGTTCGACGGGGGCGACGAGCGCCTGCGAGGCACCGTCGAGTCGGTCCTGCAACCGCTCGTAGTGGACGCGCTCGTCGGCCGCGTGCTGGTCTATCAGGACGAGGCCGTCGTCGGCCTCGGCGACGACGTAGGTGTCGTGGAGCTGGCCCAGCACCCGCAGGTCGGGGAGGCTGTCGCGCTCGGGTGCGGGGTCGGTGTCGTCGCGCTTCTCGCCCCCTGCGTCCGCCGTCAGCCGCGCGTTCTCGGCCGGCGGGTCGAAGCTGCGGGTCTCCGACTCGGTCTCCGATTCCGAGTCTTCCCGTCGCGGCGAACCGGACCGCGTCGCGTCGGTGGCCGGGTCGCTGCTGCCGGTCGTCCCGGCGCTCTCGCTGGCTCTGAACCCGGAACTCGCGGACTCGCTGATGGCTCCAGACAGCTCCGCGGTCTGCTCGTCGCCGTCACTCACTCGCGTCGTATCGTGCTCGTCGTCGTCCGCCGTCTCCCGCTCTGGCGAAATCTCGGCGTTCTCGGGCTTCGACGCGCCGCGGGGCGCGCCCGAGCGCACGAGCCCCGAGTCCAGGAGCGCGTCCCGGACCGCGGACTCGACGGCAGATTTGACGCCGGCCTCGTCCTCGAAGCGGACTTCGAGCTTGCGCGGGTGGACGTTCGCGTCGACGCCCTCGCAGTCCACGAACAGCACCGCGAACGGGTAGCGGTCGGGGGCGAGCTGGCCGCCGTAGCCGTCGAGGACTGCCTCTCGGAGCACGGTGTCCGTGACGGCGCGCCCGTTCACGAACGTCGCGAGGTACTCGCGGGTCGAGCGCGTGACCTCGGGGTCGGAGACGTAGCCGTGGACGCGCTCGACACTCCCGGTGTTCGGTTCGGCGTCGACCTCCCGCAGGGACTGGGCGACCTCGCGGCCGTAGACGGCGAGCGCGGCGTCCCGCACGTCCCCGGTGCCCGTCGTCGCGAACACCTCGCGGCCGTCGTGGGTCAGCGAGACGGCCACGTCGGGGTTCGCGAGCGCGTACCGCGTGACCGCCCGGTTCACGTGCCCGAACTCCGTCGCGGCGCGCTTGAGGTACTTCCGGCGCGCCGGCGTCTCCCCGAACAGGTCCGCGACTTCGACGGTCGTCCCGGCGGGTCGGCCCGCGGGCGTCACGTCGCCCACGTCGCCGTGGTCGACGACGATGCGCGAGCCCGAGCCGCCGGCGTCCCGGGGCCGCGTCGTCACCGTCATCTCGGAGACGGAGCCGACCGTGTACAGCGCCTCGCCCCGGAAGCCGAGCGTCGAGACGGCGTCGAGGTCGTCGGCGTCACCGAGCTTGCTCGTCGTGTGCTGGCGGACCGCCACCTGGAGGTCGTCGGCGGTCATCCCGCGGCCGTCGTCGGCGACCACGATGCGTTCCGTGCCGCCGGACTCGACGCTCACGTCCACGCTCGATGCGCCCGCGTCGAGGCTGTTCTCCACGAGTTCCTTCACGACGCTCGCGGGCCGCTCGACGACCTCGCCCGCCGCAATCTGGGCCACAGTCGCCTCGTCCAGTTCGCGTACGTGGCCGCCGCTCATTACACTCGTCGGCAGGCGCGGCGCGCGTATCAATCCCCCGACCGCTCCGTCGTCGGCGCGCCGGGCAGTTGTTGAACCGACCCGAACGAATATCACGAACGTCGGTAAACGTTACCGCGAGATGCAGCGCCAACTCCTCGTCACGGACTTCCTCGACCGCGCTCGCAAGTACTACGGCGACGAGACGGCCGTCGTCGCGACCACCGGCGAGCGGTACACGTACAGCGACCTCGGCGACCGCGCTGACCGCTTCTCGGCGGTCCTGCAGTCGGCGGGCGTCGCACCGGGCGACCGCGTCGCCGTCCTCGACCCGAACACGCACTACCACCTCGAAGCCGCCTACGGGACGATGCAGGCCGGCGGCATCCACACGCCGCTGAACTACCGGCTGACGCCCGAGGACTTCGCGTACATCCTGAACGACGCCGGCGTCTCGGCCATCTACGCCGACTACGAGTACGCCGAGAAGGTCGAAGCCGTCCGGGACGAGGTGCCCACCGAGACGTTCGTCACGAACGACGCCGACGCCGTCGACGGCGACTGGCAGGACGTCGACGCCCTGCTGTCCGACGCCGACCCCGACAGCTACGACCGGCCCGAGATGGACGAGAGCGACGTCGTCACCATCAACTACACCTCCGGCACGACCGGCGACCCGAAGGGCGTCTGCCGCACGCACCGCAACGAGACGCTGCACGCGTTCCTCGTCTCCTACCACCAGAACGTCCGGGACACCGACACCTACCTCTGGACGCTCCCGATGTTCCACGTGAACGGCTGGGGCCACATCTACGCGGTCACGGGGGCCGGCGGCACCCACGTCTGCACGCGCGGCGTCGACGCCGAGTCAATCTTCGAGACGGTCCGCGAGGAGGACGTGTCCTACCTCTGTGCCGCGCCGACGGTGCTGAACATGCTCCAGAACTACTACGACGACCACGACGTCGCGACCACGGGCGACGCCGACGTCCGGGCGGCGACGGCGGGCAGCGCGCCGCCCGAGGCCACCATCCGCACCGTCGAAGAGGAGTTCGACTGGGACCTCGTCCACGTCTACGGTGCCACCGAGACCGGCCCACTCATCACGACCTCGGAGGCGGAGCGGCTGCTCGACGACGAGCACCGCTACTCGCTGAAGAAACGGCAGGGCGTCGGCTTCCTCGGCACCGAGGTCCGGGTCGTCGACGAGGACGGCGAGGACGTGCCGTGGGACGACGAGACCATCGGCGAAATCGTCGTCTCGGGCAACCAGGTGATGAAGGAGTACTGGAACAAGCCCGACGCCACCGAGGAGGCGTTCACCGAACGCGCGGAGGGCTACTACCACATGGGCGACTTCGCCGTCGTCGACGAACACGGCTTCGTCTCGATTCAGGACCGCAAGAAGGACATCATCATCTCCGGCGGCGAGAACATCTCCTCCATCGAACTGGAGGACGCGCTGTTCGAACACGACGCCGTCGGCGAGGTCGCGGTCGTCCCGTCGCCGCACGAGGACTGGGGTGAGACGCCGAAGGCCTTCGTCGTCCCCGACTCCGGCGACCCCGAGAACCCCGGTGTGACGAAGACCGACCTCGTCGACTTCACGCGAGAGCACCTCGCGTCCTACAAGGCCGTCCGCCGCGTCGAGTTCGTCTCGGACCTCCCGACGACGGCCACCGGGAAAGTCCAGAAGTACGAACTCCGCGAACAGGAGTTCGAGGACGAGGACTCGATGGTCGGACAGGGGTAGGCGTCACCGCATCGAGACGACGGTCAGGAACAGCACCGCGACGAACTGCAGCCCGCGCATCGCGAGCACCGCGAGCTGGGCCGTCGCCGAGTCCGCGTACAGCATCCCCATGCTGAAGAAGAACGCCAGCGCCACCAGATTCTCCACGGCGAGTACGACGGCGAATCCGAGCAGCCCGAGCGTCAGCGGCGTGCCGAACTGCCGGTAGTTCCGCACCCACACTCGCCCCAGCAGCACCAGCAGCAGGATGTTCAGTCCGGAGAGGACGGTCGCGACAGTCAGATACGTGGTCATGCTCGCCATGTCAGTTCGGTGTCTCCGTGTCGCAGTCTGTCGTGTCGTCGCGGTCGGTCGCGTCGCCGCTGCCGGTGTCGAGGTCGGCCTGGTCCGTGATGCGCTCGAACGCCTCGCGGTTGTGCTCGAAGCGGTCCGTGAGGAAGTACAGCTCCCCGTAGTCCTCCCCGCCGGCCTCGACGACGCCGTGGTCGCTCAGCATGTCGAGGTGGTGGCGGACGGTGTTGTAGTAGACGTCGAGGCTGTCGGCGAGCTGGTTCGCGTTCCGCGGGCGCTCGTCGAGCAGACGGATGATGCGGGCGCGGTTCGCGCCGCCCCGCGTCCCCGCCAGCAGGTACCAGAGTGCTTTCTCCATCCCGGCGTGGTTCGTCGTTCTGCGAGCCGCTGTAAAGAGATACTGGTGGGTACCCGGGTCATGGCTCGATGCGTTTGGACACCCAGCCCGTCGCCCCGCTCGGGAACGAGTCGGCCCGCTCCTCGGGCTGCAACTGGCCCTCGCCGTCGGTCGCGCGGACGACGACCTCGTGGGTGCCGTCCGGCTCGTAGACGTGGTGCCACTGCCGCCAGACGTCCTCGCCGGGCAGCGGCTCCGAGAGTTCGGCGTCGGTCCACGTGCGCCCGCCGTCGGTCGACACCTCGACGCGCTCGATGCCTCGCGTCCCGGCGTACGCGTGGCCGGCGACCTCGATGCGGCCGTCGGCCAGCCTGGTGTCGTCCCACAGCTTCGCGACCGTGTTCACGGGGCCGGTGCCGTGCCAGCCGCGCTCCTCCCAGTAGCCGTCCGCCTCCTCGTCCAGCAACTCGATCTCGGAGAGCCACTTCACGTTCGTCTCGCCCCAGTGACCGGGCACGAGCACGCGAACGGGGTGGCCGTGGGACTTCGGCAGCGGCCGGCCGTTCATTCCCCACGCGAGGAACGCGTCCTCCAGCGCGTCGACGGGGAACTGCACGAAGTAGTCGTCGTGCGCCCGCAGCATCGCACACCCGCAGTCGCCGCCGGGGTCGACTTCTTCGAGCAGCGGCTTCAGCGGCGTCCCGGTCCAGACCGCGGTGTCGAGTTTGCGGCCGTTGAGCCCTTCGCCGACACAGCGCAGCGTGACGAAGCGGTGTTCGGTCGGCCGTTCCCGCACGTCCGCGAAGTCGAACTGCTGCGGGGACTCGACCTCGCCCGTGACCGTCAGCGTCCAGTCGTCGTCCGGCACCGTGGGGTCGAACTCCGCGATGTCGACGTTGTAGAACTCGCCGATGGGGCTGACGAGCCCGGGCACGTCGTCGGCCGCCAGGTCGAGTTCTCGGTCCGCCGCCGCCTCCAGTCGCTCCTGCACCGCTTCCGAACGCTCGCCGGTGGCGGCCGGCACCGCGTCGTCGCCGACGCCAACACTCTGGTACCACCCGACGGCGCTCGCGACGGACGCGAACCCGAGCGCGCCGACCGTAGACCGGACGACTCGCCGCCGCGTCACGTCCAACTCGCGGCGGGCGGCCGGCCCGGCCTCGACGGCGGTCACCACCGCGACCGGAGCGCCCGCCGCCAGCGCCAGCCCCGGCGCGTCGGTGATGGTGGCCGCGACCGCCCACGAGAGGACGCCGGCGAGCCCCGCGCCCGCCAGCCGCCAGCCGCTGCGCGCCGCGACGGCACGTCCGACGACCGCGGTCGCCCCGAACAGGCCGGCCACGATGCCGACTGCGAGCGCGACGTGGAGCACGTGGGCGGACTCGCCGACGTTCGTGATCATCCACGCGACGAGCGCGCCCGGGGTCGCCCGGACGACCAGCGCGTCTACCGGCGCGGCGACGAACTGGCGGGTGTACCCCGCGGCGGCGAACGACCCCGCGACGCCGCTCACGCCCGCCAGCGCGGCCACCCGCAGCCGGCTACCCATCGTCGTCCCGTCTATCGTCGGTGGTTGGCTCGACGTCCCCTCGGCTGTCCGTGTCTGACATACACCTACGGTGGTGCCGGACCACGTAGTGGATTTTTCAAGGTCTGTGCAAACTCCGCTCGGCTCTGACCGAACTCCGTCCCACGTCCGTTGTAACTCTGCCCGACGGTCGGGCGTCCCACGGGCGGCGCGAGCTACGAGTCGTCGTCCAGTCGCTGCTGCCAGTCCCGGACCCGCGAGAGCAGTTCGACCGGCGGCGTCTCCGTCACGTCCACGTTCCGGAGGGCGTCAAGCACGGCCTCGGAATCGGCGTCGAGGCTGTCCGACGCACTGTCGCCCGCGTCATCGTCCCTCCCAGCACCGTCATCGCCCGCCACGAACTCGCCGCTCCCGACGTCGAAGACGGCCTGCACCGACTCGCCCGCCGAGCCCTTCGCCTCGACGGCCTGCTCGTCGCGCAGCCGGTCGAGCACGTCCCGCGAGCGCTCCACGACAGGGTCCGGGACGCCCGCGAGGTCGGCGACGTGGACGCCGTACGACCGGTCGGTCGCGCCGTCCCGCACCGTCCGTAGGAACGTCACCTCGCCGTCCCGCTCCTCGGCTGCCACGTGGACGTTCGCCACGTCCGCGAGGTGGTCGGCGAGCGACGTGAGTTCGTGGTAGTGCGTGGCGAACAGGCTCTTCGCGCGGACCTCGTTGTGGAGGTACTCGGTCGCCGCCCACGCGATGCTGATGCCGTCGTAGGTCGCGGTGCCGCGGCCGACCTCGTCCAGAATCACGAGCGAGTCCCCGGTGGCGGCGTGGAGGATGCGGGACAGCTCCTGCATCTCCACCATGAACGTCGACCGGCCGCCCGCGAGCTCGTCGAGCGCGCCGACCCGGGTGTAGATGCCGTCCACGAGCCCGATTCTGGCGGACTCCGCCGGGACGAAGCTCCCGACCTGCGCGAGCAGGACGATCAACGCGACCTGCCGCATGTACGTCGACTTCCCGCTCATGTTCGGCCCGGTGACCACCTGGAAGCGCCGGCCCTCGCCGAACCGGGCGTCGTTCGGGACGAACTCGGTGGTCTGCTCGACGACCGGGTGGCGGCCAGCTTCCACGACGAGGGCGTCGCCGTCAACGAGGTCCGGCCGCACCCAGCGGTTCGCGGCGGCGTGCTCTGCGAAGCTCGCCAGCGCGTCGAGTTCGGCGAGCGCGCGGCCGGCGTCCTGCAGGAGCGCGGCCCGCGTCCCCACCCAGTCGCGGAGGTCCCCGAACAGCTCTCGTTCGAGGTCGGCGCGCTCGGCCTCCACGCGCAGAATCTCGCGCTCCCGGGACTCCAGTTCCTCGGTGGTGTACCGCGTGGAGTTCTTCAGCTGCTTGATTTCTCGGTACTCGCCGTCCTCGACGGGGACGGCGTTGGTCTCACTGTTCCCGACCTGCACGTAGTGGCCGTCGGTCTTGTTCCGGTCGACCTGGAGGTGGGTGACGCCCAGTCGGTCCTTCTCGCGGGCGGCGAGGCCGTCCATCCACTCGCGGTGCTCGCGGTACTCGGCCAGCAGTTCGTCCAGGTCGTCGTCGTAGCCCTCCCGGAGCAGCCCGCCCTCCGAGAGCGTCTTCGGCGGGTCCTCGGCGAGCGCGCCCGCCAGCTCCTCGCGGACGCCCGCCGCCGCCTCGCGGTCGACGCGCGCCAGCACGTCCCGAGCGGGCGACTCCGCGAGAGCGGGCGTCGTCGCGAGCGCGTCCGCCACTTCGGGTAGTACGGCGAGCGTGTCCCGAATCCGCAGCAGGTCGGTGGCGTCGGCGCGCCCGCTGGCCGCCCGGCTCGCCAGCCGTTCGAGGTCGTAGGCGTCCCCGAGTGCGTCCTGGAGGGCGTCACGGGCGAGCGCGGCGTCCGCCAGCGCGCCGACCGCGGCCTGCCGGCGCTCCAGTTCCGCGCGGTCCCGCGTCGGCCGCGTGAGCCAGGCTTGCAGCAGCCGGCCGCCCGCCGCGGACGCGGTGTGGTCGACGGTCGCCAGCAGCGAGCCGTCGCTGCCGCCCGTCATCGTCTCCGTCAGTTCGAGGTTGCGCTGCGTGGTCGCGTCCAGCTCGACGTGGTCGTCCGCGCCGAACGGCTGGATGCGCGTCAGCGACGCCAGCACGCCCGCGTCCGTGTCCTCGACGTAGCCGACGGCCGCGCCCGCCGCCCGAACCGTCGGGCCGTCGGCGTCGACGCCGAGGCTCTCGATTGCGCCGTCCCCGAACTGCCCGCGGACGGCGTGCGCGGCCCGTCCCGCGTCGAACGCGCCGGCGTCGTGCAGCGTCAGCGTCGCGTCCGTGCGCTCCCGCAGCACGCCGAGGAAGTCGTCGTCACCTCTGAGGTCGGGCCCGGGCAGCACCTCGGCCGGCGCGAACCGGTAGAGCTCGGTGACGGCCCCGGCCCGGCTGTCGGCGTCCGTCACGCGGAACTGGCCGGTCGTCACGTCCACGAACGCCAGCCCCCAGTCGCCGCCCTCGTCGCTGCTGCCGCCCCGGCTGCCGTCCTCACGCACGACGGCCGCGAGGTACCTGGCGTCGCCGTCAGTCGACTCCAGGAGCGTGCCCGGCGTCACGACGCGCTCGACCTCGCGCTCGATGTCGCCGTCGTCGTCCTCGGACTGCTCGGCGACGGCCACCCGGTAGCCGCGCTCCACGAGCGCCGCGAGGTACGGCGTCAGGTCGTCGACGGGCACGCCCGCCATCGGGTACGAGGAGCCGTGACTGGCCTTCTCGGAGACCTTGAGGTCCAGCGTCTCCGCGACGGTCCGGGCGTCCTCCGCGAAGAACTCGTAGAAGTCTCCCACCTGCATCGCCAGCAGGTCGGCGTCGCTGTCCTCCTTCAGGTCGAGGAACTCCTCGACTATCCCCACCGCGCTCCCGCCTCCGTTCGCGTCACGGTGGTCCGGTCGCGGCCGCGAGCAAGAAGGCTTGCGGTGTCCCGCGCTCGCGGCCCCGCGGGCTGCGCTCGGTGTCACTCACCGCAATCTGTTAGTGGCTGCTGGCCCGACTCGGAGGCGTGACCACCGCCCGACTGGCGCTCGCGCTCTGTCTCGTTCTCGCCGTCGCCGGCTGTGTCGCGCCGGCCGCGAACGCGCCGGGAGCGTCCCCGGCCGCGGACGGCTCCGACGCCACCACCACGACCACGGCGACGACGTCCACGCCGGGGGACGCCGGTGGTGCGCCCGAGCACGTCGTCGTGACCGGCGACCTCTCCGTGGACGCCAACGTCACGTTCGACCGGGTCGCGGCGCTGCTGGACGCCGACTACGCGCCCACCAGAGTCGTCGTGCAGGACCTCTCCAGTCGCCGGGCGGGCGGCTTCTCCGCGCTCCCGTTCTTCTCGGCGTTCGGTCTGTCCGGCTCCGGGGCGTCCGGCACCGGCACCGGCGTCGCGGGGCTCACGACACTCGACGCCACGGTCTACCTGTCACCGGCCGCCGCGGACTCGGCGCGCGTCGAACAGGTGCTCGCCCACGAGTTCGTCCACGTCGCGCAGGTGCGCCAGAACATGGTGCCGTGGTTCGGAGGGCGGGCCGGCGCGGTCGACAGCCTCGACGAGCAGTTCGCGCGCCGCGCGCTGGTCGAGGGCGGCGCAGTCTACGTGACTGACGCCTACACCCGGGCCCACCAGCCGGGGCTCGGGAGCCAGACCGACCAGATGGCGGCGGCGTACGCGAACGCCTCCGCCGCCAACCGGTTCGTCTACGGCCAGTACCGCTTCGGCGCACAGTACGCGAACGCGACCCTCGACGGCCCCGCGGACCTCCCCGACCTCTACGAGGACCCGCCGGAGACCACCGAGAACGTCCTCCACCCGGGGACGCGCGACGACCCGCTCGCCCTGAACGTCACCGTCGAGGCCGAGTCCGTCGACCGCGAGCGCTCCCAGACGCGCCGCGCCGGCGAACTGCTCGCTCGCGTCGTCCTCCGGCAGACCACGACTCGCTCGACGGCCCGCGAGGCGGCCGCCGGCTGGGGGACCGACCGCGTCCTCGCGTTCGCCACGCCGAACGGGTCGTCGGTCGCGTGGGTGACTCGGTGGGACACGCCCGCGGACGCCGACGAGTTCGCCGCCGCGGCGCGCACCCTCGGCGACCGGCAGACGGACAACACGTACAGAACCGAGCGCGTGACCGAGGACACCGTCGTCGTGTTCGCGGGCAGCGAGCAGTTCGTCGCGAACGCCGAGGCCTCGGGGAACGTGACGGTCGCGGCCTGACGCGCTACTCGCCGTACTGTTCTCGCGCCCGTTGGTACGCCGGCCACAGCGGGTCCGCCGTCGGCTCCGGCAGCGGGTCGCCGTCGACGGTGACGCCCGCGCCGGCTTCGACGACCCCGACCTCGGCAGCCGGAATCGCCGCCTCGTCGAGCGCCGCGAGCACGCTGTCGACGCTGTCGGGGGCGACGGCCGCAATCACGGTGCCCTCGCTGGACGCCGTCCACGGGTCCATTCCGAAGTGCTCGCAGACGGCGTCGACGCCCGGGAGGACGGGGACGGCGTCCCGGTCGACTGCGAGGCCGACCCCGCTGGCGGCGGCGAGTTCGTGGAAGCCGTTGGCGAGGCCGCGCTCGGTCGCGTCGTGCATCGCCGTCACGTCGCCGGCCGCCGCCATCGTCAGCGCGTCCCGGACGGGGCTGGCGTCCGCGAACCGCTCGCGGGCCGCGGCGGCCTCGGTCTCCGCGAGGGGGAGGTCGTCGCCGAACAGCACGCCCAGGAAGCCGGTGGTCTCGACGGCCGGCCCCTTCGTCACGACGACGCGGTCGCCGGGCCGCGCGCCCGTCGGCACCACGAGGTCGTCGGGGTCGCCCACGGCCAGCGCAGTCGCGCCGCCGACCGTCGGGAACGCACACCCCTCGTAGGTCCCAGTGTGGCCCGTGGTGAGGCTCGCGCCGAGGTCGCGGGCCTCCCGGTCGAACACGTCCCAGATTCGGTCGAAGGTCTCCGTGCTCGTGCCCGGCGGGAGGTTCAGGTCCACGGCGAGGTGCGCGGGCGGCAGCCCGGAGAGCGCCACGTCGCTGACGCAGATGTGGAACGCGAACCACGCCGCGCGTTCCAGGCCGAGTTCCCGCAGCACGAACACGGGGTCGGTGGCGAGCGCCACCACCCGGTCGCCGACGTCGACCACACCGAAGTCCGCGCCGTACGTCGGCCCCAGGCGGACGTCCGTTCGGTCCGCACCCGTGCGGTCGGCGATGTGCTCGTCGAAGAACGCGCCGCTGGCCTTCCCGTCGTCCATACCTCGGCTTGGCGGCCCGCCCACAAGTACCCCGGCGGACCGGCCGGGCGACGCTCGCCGACTCAGCCGCCGAGGTAGAGCTGCCCGACCTCGGGGTTGTCCAGCAGCGCGTCGGCGTCGTCCTCGAAGCGCACGGTGCCCTGGTCGAGGACGTAGCCGCGGTCGGCGATGCCCAGCCCCTCCACGGCGTTCTGCTCGACCATCATGATGGCCGTGCCGAGGTCGTTGACCGTCTGGACGTTCTCGAAGACGTCCTCGACGATGTTCGGCGCGAGGCCCGCCGACGGCTCGTCGATGAGCAGGACGTCGGGCTCGGTCATCAGCGCGCGAGCGAACGCCAGCACTTGGCGCTGGCCGCCCGAGAGCGTGCGGGCTTTCGCAGAGCGCTTGTCGTCGAGGATGTCGAAGCGGTCGTACAGCCGGTCGATGGTCTCGTCGACGCCGCCCTCGCGGGAGACGCCGCCCATGCGGAGGTTCTCCTCGACGGTCATCGACCCGAAGACGTTCTCCACCTGGGGGACGTAGCCCATCCCCATCCTGACGAGGTCGGCGGGCTCGGCACCCGTGATGTCCTCGTCGCGGAACGTCACCGACCCCGTCCAGGGCGTCAACAGCCCGAAGACGGTCTTCAGCACCGTCGACTTGCCGGCACCGTTCGGGCCGATGAGACAGATGATTTCCTCGGAATCGAGGCGCATCGAGAGGTCGTCGAGCACCTGTACGTCGCCGTACCCGGAGTCGACCGAGTCGACGTCGAGGACGCGCTCAGACATCTCCACCACCCCCGAGGTACGCCTCGACGACGCGGTCGTCGCTGCGCACCGCCTCCGGGGTGCCCTCCATCAGGACGGCACCCTGATTCAGTACCACAATCGGGTCGGCGAGGTCCATGATGAAGCCCATGTCGTGCTCGATGATGAGGAACGTGATGCCGTCCTCGTTGAGTTCCCGGATGATGGCTTTCAGCTTGTTCGCGAGCGTCGGATTCACGCCCGCGACCGGCTCGTCCAGCAACAGCACGTCGGGCTCGGCGAGCATCGCGCGTGCGAGCTCCACGAGCTTGAGCTGGCCGCCGGAGATGTCGGTCGCCGGCTGGTCGGCGAGGCGCGCAATCTCGAAGCGTTCGAGGAGTTCCTCGGCGCGTTCGAGGTTCCGGCGCTCCTCGGTTTCGACCGCGCCGGGCTGCGTGAACAGCGGGACGACGGACTCCCCGAGCTGGTTCTGCGGCCCGACGAGCATCGCCTCGCGCACCGTCATCCCCTCCAGTTTGCGGGGGGTCTGGAACGTCCGCACGAGCCCGTGTTCGGTCACCTCGTGGGGCTCCATGTCCGTCGTCTCCTCGCCGTTGACGAGCACTTTGCCGCCGTCCGGCTGGTAGAACCCCGACACGAGGTTGAAGAACGTCGACTTCCCCGCGCCGTTCGGGCCGATCATGCCCGTGATGGTGCCGCGCTCGACTTCCATCGTCACGTCGTCGGTGGCGGTGAGGCCCCCGAACGTCTTCCGGAGGTCCTCGGTGCGCAACACCGCGTCCCGGCCGCTCGACTGCGCCGTGGCCGGCTCGCTCGCCGGGTCGGCGTCTGGCTCACTCATCGGCCTCACCCCCGCGGGCACCTGGCCAGATGAGTTCGTCCCGGGGCGGCAACACGCCCTGCGGCCGGAACCGTATCACGGCGATGATGAGCAGGCCGACCGCGAACAGCCGCCAGGACGCACCGATGCCCAGCGACCGCGTCCCCTCGACGATAGTGACGATGACGACGCCGCCGAGCAGCGCGCCCCGGTTGGAGCCGCTGCCCCCGAGGATGACCGCAATCCACGCGTAGAACGTGTAGATGGGGTCGAAGATGTCGGGCGTGAGGTAGTAGTTCGAGTACGCGTAGTAGACGCCGGCGAGCATCGCGACGACGCTCCCGAGGACGAACGCCTGCATCCGGAACGCGTACGTGTTCTTCCCGAGCGCCTCGGCGAGGTCCTCGTCGCTGCGGATGGTGCGCAGCACGCGCCCCCACGGCGACCGGTGCATGCGGCGCAACACGAGGAACGACCCGAGGACGAACGCACCGACGATTGCGGCGTTCAGCAGGCTGTTCCAGAACTGGAAGCCCAGCGTGTAGAAGCCGACATCGACGGTACCGATGTCGCGGGGGAGCGTCTCGAGCACGGGCACCCCGTCGAAGAACAGGGGGATGCCGCCGACGCCGCTCGTGCCGCCCGTCCAGTCCGCCTGGTTCCGGAAGACGAGTCGCACGACCTCCGCGAGGCCGAGGCTGGCGATGGCGAGGTAGTCCTCGCGCAGACTCAGCGTCGGGATGCCGATGGCGAGCGCGAGCACGACGGTCACGATGACGGCGACGAAGACGCCCGCAATCGGCGGGACCGAGTCCGTGATGGGGGACCGGGTCGCCGACAGCAACACGGGGACGTACGCGCCGATGCCGAAGAACGCGGCGACGCTGAAGTTGATGAGGCCCGCGTACCCCCACTGGACGTTCAAACCCAGCGAGAGCAGGGCGTACATGCCCGCCAGCGACACGAGGAAGACGAGGTACGCCGGCGAGATGAGGCCGACCATCGCGCCGCCGAGCAGGCCGAGCGCCGCAACCGCCAGCACGACGTTCGTGGCGGTCTCGATGCGCTCCTGACTGGTGTCCTCGCCGCCCTCGAAGGCGGAGCGAGTGCTGTCGTCGTCGGCTGGGTCGGCTCCGTTCTCGCCGTGGTCGTCGGCCATCTACGACACCCCCTCCCCGGCGATGCCGGTCGGCCGAACGAGCAGCACGAGCACCATGATGACGAACGCGATGGCGTTGGCGTACGCCGGCTCGATGGGGAGCCCGACGTCCGACAGCACCGGCGTCAGCTTGTTCACCATCCCGATGACGACGCCGCCGAGCATCGCGCCGTAGACGCTGCCGATGCCGCCGAGGATGACGGCGGCGAACACGACCAGCAGGAGATTGAACCCCATGCGGGGGCTGAGCTGGTTGTACAGCCCGAGGAACACGCCGCCAGCGCCAGCGAGCCCCGCGCCGATGACCCACATCGAGGTGATGACGCGCTCGGTGCGGATGCCCGAGACTTTCGCGAGCGCCTCGTTGTCGGCGGTCGCGCGCATCGTCCGGCCGAGCGTCGTGTACTGGAGGACGACGTGCAGCGCGGCGACGAGTACGGACGCGACGAGCACGATTGCGACCTCGTGCTCCGTGAGCGTGATGCCGGTGAGGTCCTCTATCCAGGGAATCGGCCGGAGCGTGGGCACGTCGTACACCGTGTAGCCCGTGCCGAACTGAATCTGGATGAGCGCCCGGTAGACGAACGCCACGCCGATGCTCGTGATGAGCAGGCCGATGGAGTCCGTGTCCAGCGGCTCGTAGATGAGGTAGTGGGTGGCGACGGCGACGACTGCGGCGACGGCGATGCCCGCCAGCAGCGCCGCGTAGAACCCCAGCGGGAGCGCGAACAGCGTCGGACCGGCGGTGCCGATGGCTCCGAGCGTGACGAGGCCGGCGTACGCGCCGACCGTCATCGTGTCGCCGTGCGCGAAGTTCGCGAAGTCCGCGATGGAGTACACGAGCGACAGGCCGATGCCGCCGAGCACGATGATGGCCGAGAACACGACGCCGTTCGCGAGGTAGTTCAGTAGCTGTGGCAGGTAGTCGAGTCCGCCCTGTGCGATGCCCGGTGCGAGCGCACCGGCGACGACTCCGCTCCAGGTGGCGACGAGACTGGCGAGCATGAGCGTGTGGGGCTACTCGCCCGTGACGAAGTCCGTCGACTCGTACTCGTGGTCCTGGACGGTGAGGACCTGGAGGTACGCCACCGGGTCGCCGTTCTCGTCGAAGTCGATGGGGCCGCTGACGCCCTGGTAGTCCACGTCGGTGGCGCTCCCGCCGTCCGAGAGAATCTCGCTGGCGGCCTCGAAGGAGGTCACCGTCTCGCCCTCCGGCCGCGTGACGTCCCGCACCACGTCGCCGAGCGCCGACCCCGTGAAGTCGTCGGCGGCCTGGATGGTGAGGGCGGCCGTCACCACGCAGTCGTAGGCGTACGCCGCCCACGCGGTCGGCGAGCGGTCGTACTCGCTCTCGAACTCCGAGGCGAACGACTGGTAGTTCTCCTGGTCGAGGGCGGCCGACGGCACCACGACCTTCATGCCGTCGAGGCTGCCGTCTGGCGTGTTCGCGAGGACGTCCGAGCCCTGGACGGAGTCGGCACCGTACCAGGTCGCCTGTTCGTTGACGCCGCTGCTGTACGCCTCCTGGGTCATCGTCGTGAACTCGGGCTGGTATGTGATGAACAGCCAGGAGTCCGCGTCCGTGTTCGCCATCTGGCTGACGACGTTGCTGTACGAGGACTGGCCCTGGTCGTGCGAGGAGTTGTAGACGACCTCGCCGTCGTAGGCGTCGACGAACGCGTCCTTGATGCCGGAGCCGTAGTCGTTGTTGATCCACGTGATGGCGACTGACTCGCCGCCGTCCTCGGTGATGATGTCGGCGAGCGCCGTCGACTGCGTGCGCCCGGTCGGCGACATCCGGAGGAGCCCGGGGTAGTCGGTGAGCTGCGGGCTCGTGGAGTTCTGGGAGAGCTGGACGACGTCCGTGCTCTGGACGACGCTCTGGTAGATCGCGAGGCTCACGCCCGAGCCCACTGCCCCGATGAGGAACGGAACTTCCTGCTGGTTGACGAGCTGCTGGGCTGCGCTGACGCCCGTCTGTTGCTGGCTCTGGGAGTCCTGAACACTGATGGAGAGTTCGCGGCCGCCGATGCCGACGTCGTTGACGGCCGACAGCGCGAGCTCGCGGCCGCGCTGGTTGCGCTCCCCGAACGCGGACAGCGACCCGGTCTGGGAGTCGACCATTCCGATCTGGTACGGTCCGCTGTCGCCGCTCCCCCCGAGGTCGACGCAGCCCGCCGTCGCGATGATGCCTGCCGCACCCGTGCCCTTCAGTACGTCCCGCCTGCTCAGTCCCTTGGTTCCGTTTGTCATGGTAACAATGCTACATCGGATGTACACCCATATACGGCTTGCCCCTCCCTCGGGGGGTTTCCTCGAGGACGTGTCAGACCGGTTGGGGTGGCGGCGGTCGACCGCCCGCGTCACTGCCGAATGTCAAAGCCCTTTACGTCGGGGGGTACAACAGGGCGGCAAGGAAACCATGCAGGGTCAGAACCAGCAGCAGGCCTACGACCGGGGAATCACCATCTTCTCCCCCGACGGCCGGCTCTACCAGGTGGAGTACGCCCGCGAAGCGGTCAAGCGAGGGACGGCGAGCATCGGCGTCCGCACCCCCGAGGGCGTCGTCCTCGTCGTGGACAAGCGCACCCGCTCCCCGCTTCTGGAGGGCTCCAGCGTCGAGAAGCTGCACAAGGTCGACGACCACGTCGGTGCCGCCAGCGCCGGCCACGTCGCCGACGCCCGCCAGCTCATCGACTTCGCGCGCCAGCAGTCGCAGGTCGAGCGCGTGCGCTACGACGAGCCCATCGGCGTCCGCACGCTCACGAAGGAAGTCACCGACCACATCCAGCAGTACACGCAGGTCGGCGGCGCGCGCCCGTTCGGCGTCGCGCTCCTCGTCGCGGGCGTCGAGGACGGCGAACCCCGCCTCTTCGAGACGGACCCGTCCGGCACCTCCAACGAGTGGAAGGCCGTCGCCATCGGCTCGAACCGCGGCGACATCCAGGAGTTCCTCGAGGACGAGTACGAGACCGACCTGGACGTCGACGGCGGCATCGACCTCGCGCTGCGCGCCCTGAACGAGGGCCGTGACGGCGCGCTCCAGGGCGAGGGCGTCGGCGTCGCCGTCGTGGACGCCGAGACCGGGACGTACCGCGAACTCGAAGCCGAGGAGTCCCAGTCCTACATCGACGACATCGAGGCCGTCGAGACGGACGACGAAGAGACCGAGGAGTAACGCACCCCGACGCCGGGCGTCGCGGCGGCCGGCAGCCGGGTTGCGGCGGTGTCGACCCGCGAACCAGTCCTTTTGCGTCTCCGTCGCCTACCCAGTCCCGTGAGCGAACAGCACCAGCGACCGATGCGCGTGGCGGGCGGCGAGGAACTCGACGACGTGCTCGCCGACCACGACCGCGTGCTCGTGGAGTTCTACACGAAGGGCTGCACGCTGTGTCAGTCCATCGAGCCCGTGCTCGGGAACGTCGCCAGAGAGACGGGCGTTCCCGTAGCGATGGTGAACCCCGGCGAGGACATCGACCTGGTGGACGAGTGGAACGTCCGGAGCGTCCCGACGCTCGTCCTCGTCGAAGACGGTGTGGAGGTCGCGCGGCTCGCCGACGGCTTCCAGGGTGGGCAGGCGATCGAGGACTTCATCGCCGAGCACACGTAGTCCGAGCGCGCCGGCGGCGGAGAACAGCCGCGGGTCCTACTCCTCGGAGAGCGACGGCAGGTGCGGGTCGCGGTTGGTGTTCCGGCCGTACGCCGGCAGCCTGTCGTCCAGTTGGTCGGTGAGCACGCGCCGCAGCCGGTTCAGGCTCGTCTGGTCGAGTTCGTAGCGGTCGGCGAGCCGGCGGAACGTCGGCTCGTCCGTGACGTCGTGGCGCTTGTACCGCTCGAACAGCTCCTCCATGCGGCCCTGCGTGAGTTCCGCGCCGTCGAGGTCGTCGAGCCCGAAGTACTCGCGCCGGTCGACGTCGACGACGTGCCGGACAGCGACGAGCGCGACCTTCTCGATGGCGCGCTGGCTGCCGAACGCCGTCAAATCTATCTCGTCCATCACGCCGAGCGCCACGTCTCGCTGCCACGGCGTCACGCCGATGGCGTTACACAGGGCTTGCGTGGTGCGCAGCCGGTCGAGGCGGTGGGCGCGCTCGCTGTGGCCGTCGGTGGCGTGGTGGCGTTCGTCGTGCAGCCGCCGCACGCTCTCCGAGACGTCGGCGTCCGGGGACTCCGCGCGCCCGATGACGGTGGCGCTCGGGGAGACGACGCCCCACTGGCGGACCGTCGAGTCGCGGCGGGCTTCCGCGCGGGAGAGCGACCCCGAGCCCGTGCGGGTGTCGACCTCCCGCTCGTCGCCGTCGTCCCACCGGATGGCGGAGCCGGCGTCTGCTGGCATACGCCCAGTTCCGTGCTTCCACCGAATAAACCCTCGGCCCGGCGACGCCGCTACTGGGCGTCGCTATCCGGAGAATCCTCGCTCGTGTCTACTGCTTGTCGCCAGAATCACTTAAACGGCTGCCGGCCGAGCGCGGGACACTGACACCGAAACGACCCAGACACGTGTGCAGTCACTCCGAGCCGACAGCCGTGGCTGCGAGACGAGATTACTACCAGAACACCGCACGCCACCGCTCGTATCTACTGCTTGTCGCCAGAACCACTTAAAGAACGGCGGGCCGGACCGTCCCCAGAGCCCCGCCGCGCGCTCGCCGCTGCCGGTGTCGGCTTCCTCCGAGCCGGTGCCCACGAGTTCCTCGACGAAACGTAGCCGCGTTCAGACGCCCTCGACCAGTCGTTCGAGCTGGGCCGGGGGCACGGCACCGCGGGCCCCGTGGCCGTCGTAGACGAACGTCGGCACGCCCGTGATGCCGAACTCGCGGGCGTCGGCGAACTCGTCGCGCAGGCGGTCCCGCCAGTCCTCGTCGTCGACGACCTCGCGAATCTCCTCGCCGTCGAGGCCGACATCCGCTGCGAGGTCGGCGAGCACGTCGCGGTCGCCGATGTCGCGTTCGTCCTCCCAGAGCGCCGTGAAGACGGCCTCGTCGAACGCGAGCCACTGCTCGGGGTACTCCTCGCGGACGTACAGCGACGCCACCTGCGCGAGGAAGCCGTCGACGTCACCGACGAGGTCGGTGCTCATCTCGTCGGCGTCGTACTCGTCGCGCAGCCGTTCGACGTTCTTCCGAGCTTCCTCGTAGTACTCCTCGTCCTTCCCGGAGTCGACGCTGTCGTCGAGCGTGCCGTCCGGGCGGCGCTGGCGGCTCCGCAGGTCGAAGGGCTGCCAGTCGATGTCGAGGGCCTCCTCCCGGGTCGCCTGATAGTCGTTCAGGGACTGCCGGCCGAGGTAACAGAACGGACAGACGTAGTCCGAGTAGATGGTGATGGTGTCGCTCACGCTCGCGGCTACGGTAGCCCGACAAAAGAGCGCGCCGTCTCCGGGGGTGCGTGCCGATAGCAGTCGCTTCCGGGTAGTCTTCCGCAGAACGCGGCGTCACGCCGCTCGTATCTACTGCTTGTCGCCAGAACCACTTAAACGAATGTGGGATATTAGACGTGTCTGGCAGCCGCTGGCCGACGCTACGAGGCGAGTCTTCTGCAGAACACCGCACGTCGCCGCTCGTATCTACTGCTTGTCGCCAGAGGAAGTTAAAGCACGTCGGCGAAACACGTTCGGGGGAACACCCACGGGACGGCCGTCACAACCAGCGATACGTGGCGAGTAGCCGCGCCGACGCGGGCGACTCGTGCCACCCGCCCCGCCGGCGTCCGCTCGACGGCGGCACGCCTCCGACAGCCTGGTGCCGGGGCCGCGTCTCGTCTCTCTCCCGCCGCCACCGGGCCGCTACCCGCCACGGCCGCGCTCGCGACACCCGTTCCCTCGCGGCCGCCGTGCGCACACCCGGTCGCTTTTGCGCGCCGCCACCCAACCGGCGGCCGTGACGCGCACGCTCGCCGACCCGAGCCTCGACGCCGCCGCCGACTTCGCCAGCGACGCGGCCGGCGACGGCCTCGCGGTCTCGCTGGTCGGCACCTGCGAGGCGACGTTCTCGGGGCGGGCGGAGCGCCGACTCCCCGGTGGCGTCCGCCAGCTACTCTGGAAGCCCGACGACACCCTGCTCGTCCACGGCGCGTCGGGTCGCGACCCCGACGCCTGGGCCTCCGGGGCGGCTGTCGCCGTTGCGGTCGAACGTGCCAGCGGGCACGCGAGCGACGACCACCTCGTCGTCGAAACCGACGGCGGCGCGGCGGACGCGCTCCGCGTCCAGTTCTCCGCGGTTCACGCCGCGACGGCCTTCGACCCCGCGAGTGCGGACGCCACCGTCTCGGGCACCGAATCCGACCTCAAGGAGCGCGTGCTCGCCGACCCAGACCTCGTCGAACCCGGCTTCCGGCCGCTCGCCACCGAGCGCGAGACGCCCGCGGGGCGCGTCGATGTCTACGGCCGGGACGCCGACGGGAACGTCGCCGCCGTGGAACTGAAGAACGTCCGCGCCGGCCCGTCGGCGGCCTCACAACTGGAGCGGTACGTGACGGCGCTCCGCCGGGACCTCCACGCGGACGCGACGGTGCGCGGCGTGCTGGTCGCGCCCGGGGTGACGGAGAAGACCCGACGGCTGCTCGCCGAGAGCGGCCTGACGTTCTCCGAGGTCTCGTGACGCGGGCTGGTCCCAGTAGCGGCCGCGCCTACTCGCCCCCGTCGGCGTAGTTGGCGGTCGCCGTCACTGCGTAGCGCGCGATTTCGAAGCTCGGGTCCTCCTCGAACGTCGCCGCCCACTGCCAGGTGTCGCCGGCCTCGAGTCGGCCGCGGTCCGTCTGCACGGTCGCCGAGTCGGCGATGTCGTCCTCGGCCGCGTCGTCGTCCCAGAGACTCACCTCGACGGTGGCGTCCGAGAACGCCCGGTCGCCGTCGTTCGTCGCGTCGCCCGCCACGACGACCCCCTTCTCGCCGGCGCGCTGGAACACCAGGTTCGCCAGCAGCAGGACGTCTGACTCCTGCTGGGTCACCGGCCCGACGGCGTCCGCGGCCGGCGCTGGGTTCTCGGGCGCGTTCCGGACGACAGTCGTCGAGACGTCCACGTCGCCACCGTCGCTGTCACTCGTCCCGGTGCAGCCCGCGAGTCCTGCGCTCACCGCCGCGAGACTCGTCGTCCGAAGGAACGTTCGTCGGTTCATGGTGTCTTGGTTGTGGTTGTGCGCTGGCCGCGTCCGCGGGTGTCCTGCCGCGAGTGCGGCGACACTACCCGCCGAAGTGTCGTCGCCGGCTGTCGGCCCGCCAGCGACCCGGAGTCCGGAGTAGTGGTGTCGGCGGCGAACCCGAAAAAGCCGGGCGTCGCTTTCGTCCCGTATGGCGGGTCAAATCGGTGGTAGGGACGCCATACTGGCGTCTCGTTGTCTCCTGTGCGGTCGCTCAGATATCTCGCTTCAGGTCGTTGAGGACGTTCAGCGCCTCCACTGGCGTCAACTCCGCGACGTTCACGTCGGCCAGCCGCTCGGCCAGGTCGCTCGACGCCGCTCCGTCGTCGCTGGTCGCGGCCTCGCTGCGCTCGCTCGCAGTGTCCTCTTCGGCCGCCGGCTCCGGGGCGTCGAGGAGTTCGCGGGCGCGCTCGACCACGTCGTCGGGGACGCCAGCCGTCCGAGCGACCTCCACGCCGTAGGACGCCGTCGCGGCACCCTCGCTGACCTCGTGTTCGAACGTGACGCCCTCCGGCGTCCTGGTCGCCGCGAAGTGGAGGTTCACGGCGTCCGGGAGCCGCTCGGCGTCCGCGGTGAGTTCGTGGTGGTGGGTGGCGAACAGCGTCGTCGCGCCGACCTCGTCGTGGACGTGCTCGGTGACGGCGCGCGCGATGGCGAGGCCGTCGGTCGTCGACGTCCCTCGTCCCACTTCGTCCAGCAGGACCAGCGAGTCGTCGGTGGCGGCCCGCAGAATCGACGCCAACTCGGTCATCTCCACCATGAACGTCGACCGGCCGCCCGCGATGTCGTCGCTCGCGCCGACGCGCGTGAAGATGCGGTCGACGACTCGGAGGCGGGCGTCGGCAGCCGGGACGAAGCTCCCGGCCTGCGCGAGCAGCACTATCAGGGCGACCTGCCGCATGTACGTTGACTTCCCGCTCATGTTCGGGCCCGTGACGACCGCGACGCGGCGGTCGTCGGTCAGGTCCGTGTCGTTCGGCACGAACCCGGGTTCGGTGCGCTCGACGACCGGGTGGCGGCCGCCCTCGACGTGGATGCCGTCGCCGCCCACCTCGGGCCGGGCGTAGTCGTGGGCGGCGGCGACCGTTGCGAACGACGCGAGTGCGTCCAGCGCAGCGAGTGCCCGGGCCACGTTCTGCATCCGCTCGGCCTCGGCCGCGACGCGGTCCCGGACCTCGCAGAACAGGTCGTATTCGAGGTCCTGGGCGCGCTGTTCGGCGCGCACGATTTCCTCCTCGCGCTCTTTGAGTTCGGGCGTGACGTACCGCTCGGCGTTCTTCAGGGTCTGGCGGCGCTGGTAGTCGTCGGGGACCGCGTCGGTGTTGGCCTTCGTCACCTCGATGTAGTAGCCGTGGACGGCGTTGTTCCCGACTTTCAGCGAGTCGACGCCCGTGCGCTCGCGCTCGCTGGCTTCGAGGTCGTCGACCCACGCCTTCCCCGACCGCTCGGTCTCGCGGAGGGCGTCGAGGTCGTCGTCGTAGCCGTCCCGGATGACGCCGCCCTCCGTGAGTTCCTGGGGCGGGTCCGGGACGATGGCCGAGTCCAGCAGGTCCCGAATCTCCGGGAGGTCGTCCAGTTCGGCACGCAGGTCCCGGAGCTTCTCGCAGTCGGCATTGGAGAGGAGGCCCCGCACTTCGGGCACCACGTCCAGAGTGTCTTTGAGCGAGCGCAGGTCCCGGGCGTTCGCCCGGCCCCGCGAAACCCGGGACACCAGCCGCTCGATGTCGTAGACGTTCCGCAGGTGCTCGTGGAGTTCCTCCCGCGTGAGCGGGTCGCCGACGAGTTCGCCGACGGCGTCGTGGCGCGCCTCGATGGCCTCGCGGTCGACCAGCGGCCGTCGCAGCCAGTCGGTGAGTTCGCGGCGACCGAGCGCGCACGCTGTCTCGTCCAGCACGTCCACGAGCGCCGTTCCGTTCGCGCCGTGGACGCTGCGCTGCTCGAACAGTTCGAGGCTGCGCAGCGCGACGGCGTCCAGCTGGAGGTACTCCCGCGGGTCGTAGCGCGTGACGTGATTCAGGTACTCTAGGCGCTGGTGCCCCTCTCCGCCCCGCGTGTACTCGGCGTACGACAGCAGCGCGCCGCAGGCCCGTACTTCGGCGTCGGCGGCGAGCGCGTCCACGCTCCCGAAGTAGGAGGCGACGCGCTCCCGGGCGCTGGCGTGCTCGAAGGCGCTGTCGTCGTACTCGGCGACAAACGCCTCGTCCGCGAAGCGGTCCGGCGCGACCCCCGGCCCGACGACGAGTTCGGCGGGCGCGAACCGGCCGAGTTCGTCCCGCACCCGGGTCTCGTCGTCGAGGCTCGTCGCGTAACAGTCGCCCGTCGAGACGTCCAGCAGCGCGAGTCCGAAGCCGCCGCCCGTGTACTCGCGGCTGTCGCCGCTCGTTCGTTCGGTGGCGCGTCGCTCCACCTGGTCGGAGGCCAGCGCCGCGACGAAGTTGTTGTCCGCGCCCGCGAGCAGTTCGTCCTCCGTGATGGTGCCCGGCGTGACGATGCGAGTCACCGCGCGGTCGACGACCCCCGAGACCTCGTCGGGGTCCTCGACCTGGTCGGCGACCGCCACCCGGTAGCCGGCGTCCAGCAGGTCCTCGATGTACGGCTCGGCGTTGTCGATGGGGACGCCAGCCATCGGGTAGCGCCCCGTCGAGTCCTCACGGGCGGTCAGCGTCACCTCACAGATGCGGGCGGCCGCCTCGGCGGCCTCGCAGAACAGCTCGTAGAAGTCCCCCACCTGGAAGAGGACGAGGGCGTCGTCGTAGCGCCGCGTGAGCTCGAAGTACTGGCTCATCATCGGCGTCAGGTCGCCCTCGCTGTCGGCCATCGCCTCGGGGGGGCCGAGCGCCGCGTCCATGCCCGACGGGAACGAGACGCCGGCTGTTATGCTCACCGATTCCGGGGACAGCGACCCCTCAGAGCAGGCCGGCGAGCACGAGCAGCGCGACGCTCACGACGCCGGCGGCCCCGAACCACGGGGTCGCGTCGTCGGCGGCCGCGGCCACGTCGACGCCGTCGGCGGTGAGCCGACTCGTCGCGACGTGCGCCAGCCCGGCCAGCACCAGCCACAGGCCGGTCATGCCGAGGACGAGGTGGCCCCGCGAGGACTCCGCGAGCACCTCGAACGTGTAGAGGTTCCCGGCGAGGTGGCCGCCGGACAGGAACATCACGAGGACGCTCGCGACGCTGAGTTTCGTGAAGCGGTCGGCGATCCACTCGACGGGCGCGGCGTCGAGGACGCCGCTGCGCGCGGCCGGGACGACGAACAGCGCGACGGCGAGGGTGCTCCCGGTCCACGCGGCACCGAACACCGCGTGGACGACGCGAGCGGCAGTGACATCGAGGCTCATCGGCTCAGCGTTGGCGGACCACGGGAAATAACGCGTCGGTCTCGGGCGGCCGCTCGCACCAGCGGAAGACTAAGTACCCGGATGCCGTCGGCGGAGGCGTGCGAACCGACCGAATCCTCGTCGCCGGCGAGACGCTCGTCGACCTGTTCCCGGACGGCGACGGCGACCTTGCCGACGTCGCGGGGTTCGTCCACCGGCCCGGCGGCGCGCCCGCGAACGTCGCCGCCTGCCTCGCCGCGCTCGGCGGCCCGCCGGCGTTCTGGACGCGACTCGGCAGCGACCCGTTCGGCGACTTCCTCGCCGACGCCCTCACCGACCACGGCCTCCCCGACGACCTCGTCGTCCGGGGGGACGCGCCGACCGCGCTCGCCGTCGTCTCCCCGACGCCGGACGGCGACCGGTCGTTCTCCTTCTACGAGCGCGACACCGCCACGCTCGCGTTCGACACGGGGACTGTTCCCGACAGCGCGCTCGCCGAGTTCGACTGTGTGCACGTCGGCGGCGTCGCGCTCGCAAATCCCACGGGCCGCGAGGCGACCCTCGACCTCGCTCGCCGCGCGGACGAGGCCGGCTGCGTCGTCTCCGTCGACCCGAACTACCGGCCGGCGCTCTGGCGGGACCCGGACGAGGCGACCGACGCGCTCGGGTCGCTCCTCGCCGCCGCCGACGTGGTGTGCTGTAGCGCCGCCGACCTCGCGCCGCTCGGTCTCGGGGAACTCGCGCGCCACGACCCCGGAGCCGCAGCCGCCGACCTGCTCGCCGGCAGCCCGTCGACGGTGTTCCTCACGCGCGGGTCGGCAGGCGCGACGGTCGTCTCCGACGCCACCGACAGCGGCGAGCGCGTCACGCACTCGCTGCCCGCCTTCGACGTGGACGTGACCGACACGACTGGCGCTGGCGACGCCTTCTGCGCCGGCGCGCTCTCGCGGTTCGAACCCGGACTGTCTCCCGCCGAACTGCGCGAGACGCTGGCGTTCGCGTCCGCCACCGGCGCGCTCGCGACCACCGAGACCGGCGGGCTGGGCGCGGTTCCCGACCGGACCGCGGTGCGGCGGCTCGCAGAGACCACTAACGCTTAGTCGCCGCCCCGCCGACCCCGCTGTATGCGACTCGAAGCGTACTGGGGGGTCGGCCCGAAGACGGCCGAGCGCCTGGAGACCGAGCTGGGGACCGCCGACGCCGTCGACGCCATCGAGTCCGCCGACGTCCGCGCGCTCGTCGACGCCGGCATCTCGCGGGGGCGGGCGACGCGCATTCTGCGGCGCGCGAACGGCGGCGCGGGGCTGGACGCGCTCGCGACCGACGACACCCGCGAGGTGTACAAGGACCTCGTCGAACTCGTCGCCGCCCACGCCGTCACGCGCCACGCCGGCGACCGTATCCGGGTGCTCACGCCGCTGACCGACCGCGACGAGATGACCGAGCGACTGGACCGCGTGGAGGCGGCCCGCGACACCTGGCGGGGCCTCGGAGAGGACACCAGAGCGTCCGTGCTGTCGGTGTTCGCCGAACACGACGGCGACAGCCGGCGGGCGGCCGTGCGGACGGCGCTCGCGCTGCGGGACGCCGGCGCGACCGACGGCGTCTTCGCGTCCGTCGCGGGCCTCGACCGCGAGGCGCTGGAGGCGGCCGCCGACGCGCTCCGTTTCCTCGGCGACGACGGTGTCAGGGCGGGCGCGGACGCGAAACTCGACCGACTCCGGGAGCGCGCGGAGACGCTCTCTGCGCTCGAACGCGACACCTTCGACGTGCTCGAAGCCGTGCGCTCGGAGGGCGTCGAGGGGACCGAGGAGTTCCGGACCGCGTTCGTCCAGTACGTCGCCGACGAGGCCAGCGTCGAGTCGCGCCTCGTCCGGGAGGCGATGTCTGCCGACGCCGCGGACGCCGCGGACTTCGTGAGTACGACCCTGCGGGACCTCGCCGACGACGTCCGGGAGCGCGCCGCGGACCGCGAGCGCGACGTGGCGGCCGACCTGCGGGGCGACCTCTCCGCGGCCCGCGACGAGGTCGAGGCCGCGGTCGACGCCGTCAGTGACCTGGCCTTCCACCTCTCGCTGGCGCGGTTCGCCGAGGCCCACGACCTCACGCGCCCCGAGTTCGTCGACGGGGACGCGCTCGCCGTCGAGGACGCCCGGAACGTCGCCCTCGAAGCGGACGGCGAGGACGTCCAGCCGGTGACGTACGCCGTCGGCGACCACGAACTGGCGGGCGCGCCCTCTGGCGACCGGGTGACGGTGCTGACGGGCGCGAACTCCGGCGGGAAGACGACGCTGCTGGAGACGCTCTGTCAGGTCGCTTTGCTCGCTCGGATGGGGCTCCCGGTGCCCGCCGCGCGCGCCCAGGTCGGCCGCATCGACTCGGTGGTGTTCCACCGCCGCCACGCCTCGTTCAACGCCGGCGTGCTGGAGGCCACGCTGAACTCGGTCGTCCCGCCGCTGTCGACCGGCGAGCGCACGCTGATGCTCGTCGACGAGTTCGAGGCCATCACCGAGCCCGGCAGCGCCGCCGACCTCCTCCACGGCCTCGTCACGCTCACCGTCGACGAAGACGCCCTCGGCGTGTTCGTCACGCACCTCGCCGACGACCTCGAACCGCTGCCCGACGCCGCCCGCCTCGACGGCATCTTCGCGGAGGGGCTGGACAGCGACCTCGACCTGCTCGTCGACTACCAGCCGCGCTTCGACACCGTCGGGAAGTCCACGCCGGAGTTCATCGTCTCCCGGCTGGTGGCGGACGCCGACGACCGCGCCGAGCGCGCCGGCTTCCGCACGCTCGCGGCCGCCGTCGGCGAGGAAGCCGTCCAGCGCACGCTCGCCGACGCCGAGTGGTCGGAGTAACGCGTTCCCCGTACCAGCGGTCCGGTGGCTCTCTCCTCACACGCGGCCGGCGAGCGGCCCCGCGTCCCCGTACACCGCCTGCCAGTACCAGATGAGCGGCACGCCGACGACCGTCGGCGACAGCCACGCCAGCACGTCCGGAACCGGTCCGGCGTTCACGACGGCGACGGCGGTCACGGTCGCGATGTAGCCGGCGACCATCCGCGAGAGGTGGCTGACGAGCCACGGCCCGTCGGTGTCCGCGCGGAACGCCCGCAGGTCGGCCGCGCCGACGAGCGCACCGATGGTGCCGAACACCGCCATCACGACGCCGAACGAGTCGCCGTCGGCGAGCAGGCAGACGCCCCAGACACCGAGCGCGAGACACGCCGCCAGCACCGCTCCGGAACCGGCCCAGTCGACGGCGGTCGGGCCGTCTCCGGGGCGCTTCCGGGCGAGCGCCCGATAGCCGGACAGCACGAAGTAGCCGCTGAACACCGCGACGAGCAGGAGGAACGCCCGGAACGTCGTCGGGTCGACAGCGAACAGCGGCACCACCGTCGCGACGACGACGGCCATCGAGCCGACGTAGACGCGACCGACCCGGACGTGCCGCCGTCCGCCCTTCTCGGTGGCGAGCGCCAGCCCGCCGGCAATCAGCGCGAGCACGCCGGCCGCGACGTGCGTCCAGAGCGCGGCCGTCTCGACGGCCTCCATGCCGACAGGCGGGGACGGGCAGGAGAAAAGTGTTCGTGCCGGCGCGGCCCACGCAGCACCCGCGCCGACCCACGGCTTTTCCGCCTGCCCGCCGTCGACCGCGCTATGGTCGATGCCACCGTACTATCGTCGCTCGCCGGCGTCGCCGTGCTGCTGGCGGTGTCTGCGTTCTTCTCCAGCACGGAGATTGCGCTGTTCTCGCTGTCCGACGACCGTATCGCCGAACTCGCGGGCGGCGACGTCCGGGGAGAGGACCTCGCTGACCTCCGCGCGGACCCACACAGGCTGCTGGTGACCATCCTCGTCGGGAACAACGTCGTGAACATCGCGATATCGAGCATCCTCACCGTGCTCCTGGTTGCGTACCTCCCGCCGCAGTTGGCGGTCGCCGGGACGACGCTCGCGGCGACGACGCTGGTGCTCGTCTGCGGGGAGATTCTCCCGAAGTCCTGGGGGCTCGCAAACGCCGAGTCGTGGGCGCTCCGCGTCGCGAAGCCGATGCGCTACGTCGGCCTGCTGCTGTGGCCGCTGACCGTCGTCTTCGACACCCTGACTCGCGGGCTCTCCGGCGCGACCGGCGGCAGCCCCGACATCGAGCGCGAACTGCTCGACGACGAGTAGCTACGGCCACTCCGCGTCGGCGTCCTCGATGGGCGCTGCGACGACGCCCTCGCGCTGGGCGAGGCTGCGAGCGTGCGGGAGGCAGACGTCTCTGTCGTCGCCTCGCGGGTCGTGCACCCGGACGGCCGCCGGCCGCCGGCAGCCGTCCTCCGCGCAGTCCATCAGAGCCGGCGAGCCATCATCACCTCGTCCACGTAGTCGTCGCCGAGGCGGTAGTGGTCCGCGCGCCGCGCTTCGACCTCCCAGCCGCGCGCTTCGAGGAACGCGATGGCGTCCTCGTTGGTCGACGGCGCGCTGTTGTACAGCTTCTCGTAGCCGCGGCCCTGCGCCCACTCCAGACCGCGTTCGAGGAGGTGGCTGCCGATGCCGTGGCCGCGGTACGTCTCGATGACGCCGACCGTGAGCTTCGCTGTGTGCGCGAGTTTCTCCAGTTCGGAGCCGGCGAGGTGGACCCACCCGACCACGTCCTCGCCGACGGTGGCGACGAAGAACATGCGCTCCTCGACCTCGTTGTGCCGCAGCAGCACGTCCTCGTGGTCGACGACGTCGGCGACCGACTCCGCCTCGATGTAGCTGCCGTCGTCGGCGACCTGACGAATCGCCCCCACCAGCCCGGCGAGGTCGGACTGGCGGGCGGGCCGGACGACGAACTCGACGTCGTCCGCGCGGTGTTCCTCGGCCGCCGCGTCGTCGAACGCGACGGCGACGGTGTCGTCCTCGACTGTGAGGTAGCCGTCGCGTCGCAGGATTGCGACGTGGTGTCTGATGCCTCGCGGGTCGATTCTGAGACTCGACTCGAGGTCGTCGAACGAACACTCGCCGTGGCGCTCTACGTAGTTGTACACCTGCTCGCGGTCGTCGTGGCCGAACTCCAGGCGGCGCTCGGTATCCATCATAATTGTTCATACAAAACGCGAGTACTTAGTCTTTTGTCAAATGTTAACGCGACCCGCTTTCGGGGACGCGTGTCAGCAGCGCCGCCGTGTCCGCGACGTTCCGGGTGTCGACGAGCACCTCGGCGGCCTGCCGGAGCGAAACGTCGACGTCCCGCTCGACGCCGTAGCAGCGCGCGTACAGCCCGAGCCACGTCCGGACGGCGTCCTCCAGCAGCGACACCTCCGTCTCGCTGAACGCCGCCAGGTCGCCGCCGGTGCGCCCCTCTACGTAGACGGAAACCGCGGGGCCGACGCCCGTCCGGAGGTAGCGCATCGCCTGCGACTCGTCCGGCGGGTCGGGCGGCGGCGCGAAGCCCGCCCGGTCGCGCTCCGCGCGCGCAGCCAACTCCCGCACGCGCTCCCAGTACGCGGACCGCTCGCCCGACTCGGTGCCCGCGCCGTCTGCGGTCATCCCTCCCGGAACTCCACGCCCTTCCCGCCGCGCGGGTGCTCCCAGTCGGTGTCCGCGACGACCGCACACGTCCCGCACTCCACGCAGGGCTGGGTGTCGAGGCTCACGACGCGTTCCTCGTCGCCGTTGGACTTGACGGTCTCCGAGCGATAGCAGCCGCCGCCGAAGTCCTCGGCGCTCACGGGACACGCCGTCACGGCCGCGCCGCTGGCCGCGTAGGACTCGTCGCGGACCTCGATGTGCGCGCTCCCGACGTCCGTATCGTAGGTCAGGTCGCCGATGCGGTCGGCGAGACTCGGCGGCTCCACGTCGGACTCGCCGGTGACGCGCTCGCCGAGCTCCTCCGCGAGCACGGTCGGAACCGTCACGTAGGAGGTCTTCGTGTCCGGGATTGTGCCGAGCACGAACGGGGAGTTGAACAGCCGCTCGACGGTCCCCGCCAGCGCCCGGACGCCCAGCCGGCCGAGCGGCGAGTCCACGAGCGCCTCGGTCACCTGCTCGACGGTCTCGTGCTCGGTGACGGCGCTGGACGCCCGGTAGCGCGCGGGCCGCAGGTCGTCCATCACGCCCTCCTCGCGGAGCTTCTGCTCGTAGAGTTCGCCCGCGGTCGCGTTCCCGCGCGTCCGCGAGGTGACGAACGCCTCCGCGGCGAGCCCGCCCGCGGACACGGCGTGGTTCATCCCCTTGATGATGGGGCCCTGGGCCTGCATCTGACCCGCGGCGTCCCCGACCAGCAGCAGCCGGTCCTCGTGGGGCGCGGGGTGGGCCATGTGCTTCGAGTCCGGCACGAGCTTCGCCGAGTACTCGACCTCGTCGTCGTCGCCGTCCAGCCACTGCGCGAGCAGCGGGTGCGTCAGCAGCCTGTTCAGTAGCTCGTGGGGTTCGGCGCGCTCGTCGGCCAGCGAGTCCAGGTGGAACACCGTCCCGACCGAGAGCGTGTCCTCGTTCGTGTAGAGGAAGCCCCCGCCCCGGACGCCGTCGAAGAGGTCGCCCGCGAACAGGTGCGACGCCCCCTCGTCCTCGCTCACGTCGAAGCGCTCCTCGACCGCGCCCTCGGGCAGGTCGACGACGGCCTTCACGCCCTGGAAGTAGTCGCCGGCGTCGTCCCAGTCCATCAGGCCGGCGTCCCGCGCCAGCTCGGAGTTCACGCCGTCCGCGGCAATCACGACGTCCGCCCGGATGGGGTCGAGTTCGTCGCAGGTCACGCCCACGATTTCGCCGGCTTCTCGCAGGAGCCCGTTCACCCGGACCTCGGTGAGGAGGCCGCCACCGGTCTCTCGCGTCATCTCGTGGACGCGCTCGGCGAGCCACGAGTCCATCTTCCGTCGGAGCACGGCGTCACACCACGCAGTCCCCTTCGTGTGGACGCCCTCCAGGTCGATGGTGTGGACCCGGTCGCCGGCGACGTTGTGGATGTACGACTCCGTCACCGGGCGCTCCGTGGCTTCCTCGCGGAAGTCGGGGAACAGGTCGTCCATCGTGTAGGGCGCGTCCGCCTCGGCGAACAGCAGGCCGCCGCTGACGTTCTTCGCGCCGGCGTCGACGCCGCGCTCCAGGACGAGCGTCTCCACGTCGTTGGCCGCCAGCGTCGCCGCCGCCGCCGCGCCGCCCGGTCCCGCGCCGACGACGACGGCCTCGTAGTGCTCGTGTTCAGTCATCGCCGACACCTCCGGCAGTGAGGGCGGCTTCGTCCAGCTCGCCGGACTCCAGGGCCTCGGTGAGCGCCGGCAACACCTCGAAGAGGTCGCCCCGGACGTAGTAGTCCGAGAAGTCCCGGATGTCGGCGTCCGGGTCCGTGTTCACGGCGACGATGGTGTCGGACTCGTCCATCCCGACCTTGTGCTGGACGGCACCGCTGATGCCCGCCGCGACGTACAGCTTCGGTTCGACGACCTGGCCGGTCTCGCCGATCTGGCGCTCCTCGGCGGCGTACTGCTCGACGTGGCCGTCGAAGTCGTACGAGGACGTGACGATGCCCCGCGTGATGCCGAGCGCGGCGTCCGCGAAGGCGTCCGTGAGTTCGAGGCCGAGTTCCATCCCCTCGGTGGGGTCGTCGCCGATGCCCCGGCCGAGCGCCACCACGACGTCGTGGCCGGTGAGGTCGACGCCCGAGTCGAGTTCGTCGTGTTCGGTGACCTCGACGCCGAACCACTCCTCGGGGAGGTCGAAGTCGTACTCGTAGGTCTCGCCCTCGCGGCTGGGGTCGGGCTCCGGTGCCTCGAAACTCCCCGGAATCACCGACGCCGCCTGCGGGTGGAACTCCCGCGTGGGGTTGTCCAGGCAGAGGATGGTCGAGTACTCGAATCCCGAGAAGTCCGGGCGCTTCATGTGGAGGACGGCCTCGAACTCGCGCTTGTCGCCCTCCCGTCCGGTCTTCGCCGGGTTCGAGACGACCGTGTCGTCGATGTACAGCCCCGAGCAGTCCGAGGCGAGCCCGGAGTCGAGTTCGGCCTGCACGAGCGCCGAGAGGTCCCGGCCGTTGTTCGTCGCCGGGAACAACACGTACCGGGGCTCGTCGTAGTCCCGCCACGACGAGTCCCCGGCGTCCGGTTCATCGTCTAACTCCCCGCCCGCCCGGGCCAGCCCCGAGAACAGTTCCGTGTACGGCTGGTGCCGGAACCGTCCGAGTTCGGCGTCCTCCTGATAGACCACCACGTCCGCACCGAGTGCGACCACCTCGTCAGTGAGGTCAGCGACGCCGTCGCCGAGCAGCACGCCGACGACGCGCTCGTCTCGCCCGTACTCGTCGTTGTAGCCGTCCATCAGCCGGCGCGCCTTCCCGAGCATCTCCCGGGAGACGTCCAGCAGTTCGCCGTCGGTCGTCTCGCAGTACACCCACATGTCGCGGTAGGTGCCGTCCGCCAGGTCCTCGACGTACTGCTTGTCGGCGGTCGGGTGGTCGAGGTCCGGGTGGCGCTCCTCGGGCGGGTCGCGCTCCACGACCGTCTGCTCGTCGCTGCCCTGAATCGAGTCGATGCGCTTGTCCACGAGTCGGAGGACGTTGTCGCGGTCCTCGGCGTCCTCCTCCAGTTCGCGTATCTCCTGTAGCCGCTCCACGCTGTCGACGTCCTGTAGCGCGTTCGCGATGTCGGCGGGGCTCATCTCCGACGGGTCGAAGCCGCCGTCGCCGCCGTCGCCGTCCTCGCGGAACTTCTCGATGCGGGATTCGACGAGCCGTTTCGCGCCGACCCGGTCCTCGCCCGCCTTCTCCGCCTCCAGAATCGCCTCCAGCTCGTCGACGTTCTCGACGCCCTGAATTGCGGGGCCGAGCTCCGAGATGTCGTACTCGCCGGGGTCGAGCGCCACCGCTAGTCACCCCCCGCGAACCGCGCCATCTCGTCCACGACCGCGCCCATCTCGTCGGCGTCCGCCGGGTCGACCACCGTGGCGTCCCGCTCGGCGGGTGCCTTCGGAATCGGGTCGACGCCCGAGACGATGGTCGGCGAGCCGTCCAGCCCGATGAAGTACGGGTCGAGGTTGAGGTCCGCGTGGTCCCAGACCGTCATGTGTTCCTCGTGGTCTTCCGCCCGCCCCCGCGTCTCCTCGCGGCGGTCTTTGTGCGTCAGCCGGTGTTCGGCGCGCCGATACGACGGGTCGAACTCGGGGTCGGTGACGACGAACGCGGGCAGCGGTGCCTCGACGGTCTCTATCTCGTCCACGTCGCCCGCGACGAGGCGCTTCGCCCGGAGCACCCCCTCGTCGGTGTCGACGTCGAGCGCGACGACGTGCGTGACCAGCGGCCAGCCGAGACACCACGCCGTCTGCGGGCCGGTGTGCCCGGTCTCCCCGTCGGCGGTCTTGAACCCCGCGAACGCGAGGTCGGGCCGTTCGTCCAGCCGGCGGATGCCGGTCGCGACAGTGATGGCGGTCGCCCACGTGTCGGCGGCCGCCATCTCGCGGTCCGACAGCAGGTAGAGGTCGTCGGCGTACACCGTCTCCATCGCCTCTCGGAGCACGTCACCGTAGCCCGGCGGCCCCATGCTCATCACGCTCGCCGTGCCGCCGTGCCGGACTTTCGTCTGGAGGGCCGCCCGGAGCGCGGGCTCGTCGTTCGGGTTCATCACGGTCGGTGTGTCCCCGCGTTCGAGGTGGCCGTCCTCGTCGAAGGACACCTGCCCCTCTCGGAAGTCCGGGACGCCCTTCGTGAGTGTGACTGTCCGCATCGCTACGCTCTCCCCGCCCGGCCGGCGTCGACGTCGATGGCGTCGACGGGGCAGACGTCGACACAGAGCATGCAGTCGATGCACTGGCTCTCGTTGGCGGGGTCGGCCTTGAGTTCGCTCTCGGGGTGGTCGGGCGTATCGACCCACTCGAAGACATCGACGGGACAGTCCTCGACGCACGCGCCGTCCGCGATGCAGACGTCGAAGTCCACTGCGACGTGGGTGCCGTGAATCCCGAGTTTCTCCGGCTCCTCGACTGGCCCCCACACGTCGTGGCCCATGTGCGTATCTACCTGCTGTCGGTTCTGTTCGAAGTTCGCGTCGATGGCCATGGTAGTAGTCCACACCGTCGCCGCGCGCCCACAAAACTGTGCGGGTCGTTAATGATAGATTAACGGCCGCGAGCGCCACGCTCCGCGCTCACCGCCGCACACGGCCGTGGAGGACGAACCGATGCGACCACGCCGCCGGCCCGCGGCGCTGTCGCTACGCAGTCGGAGAAAACGGAAGAGAATCGGTGGTTACGACTTGCGGCGCTTGCCCGCGTTCGAGGACGGACGCACGTGCTCCGTGCCCTTCCCGCGGTTCTGGAGGCCGCGACCGCGCTGGCCCGCGCTCGTCTTCCCGCGGAACGCGCGGTTCTTCTGGGACTCGTCGCAGATCCAGTTCAGGCTGTCGTCGTTCTGGATTGCGCCGTGCTCGGGGTCCAGCAGAATCACTTCGAACCACTTCTGCGAGCCGTCTTCCCCGACCCAGTAGGAGTTCAGGGTGCGGAGGTTCACGTACTTCCGGCTCGCGCGCTCCTCGGCGATGCGCTGGAGGTTCTTCGCGCGACCGATGCGGTTGACACCCTGCCGCTTCGTGCGGCGACCCGCCTTGAAGCGGGACTTCCGGGCGGTCCCCTTCCGGACGCTCACGCGCACGACCACGACGCCCTGCTTGGCCTTGTAGCCCAGTTCGCGGGCCTTGTCCAGCCGGGTCGGGTGGTCGACGCGCTCGATTGCGCCCTCCTTCCGCCAGTCCTGCTTGCGCTGCCACTGCAGCTCGGCGAGCTTCCCGTCGCTCGGGTCCCGCCACGCTTCCTTGATGTGAGAGTAGACGCTTCGTGCCATAGTTGTCCGCGGGCGCTTGCGTGGTTCAATTCTCGGTCACCCGAGAATCACATCCCGTCCTGAGTGTTCAGGAGCCCACTGGAGCCCGCCGCCAGCGAGTTACTCACCGCTACTTCGCCGCCGGGGTTAAGAACTTCGGAACTACGCCACGTCGAACGCGAGGTCCGCGCGCTCGAAGCGCAGCCCCGGTCCCTCGTAGGTCTCCACGAGCGTCGCGCCGTCGAACGACTCCGGTGCCACGAACACCACGACGGCGCGCGCCGACTCTCCGGACGACACCAGCGTCGGCAACTGGGCCGACCGGAACGACCGGCTCTCGTTCTCGAACGACTGCACCGACCGGAACGTGTCGTTGACCGCCAGCGCGAAGTGCTCGTCGCGCAAATCCACGTCCCCGTTCCCGGTCGACGACACGTTCAGTTGCACGACGATGAACGTCTTCCCGGACGGTGCCGAGTAGTTCCCCAGGTCCGTCTGCGTGCGAACGTCCCACGTCACGTCGGCGACCGTCTGGTTCGCGTCGGACAGCGACAGCGCCGTCACGGCCGGTCCGCTCGCACCGCCGCCGCTACCGTTCCCGATGAACGGAACCGAACCCAGCAGTGTCGGCCCGACGAACACGGCCGCCACCACCACCAGCGCCGCCACCAGAATCGGCACCACGGGGATACCGGCCGGCACGGACACCGGCAGTGACGGAATTCGGCCGAGCAGCCCACCACCGCCGCCGCCGGTCTCGAAGTCGTCGAGGAGGTGTTCGGCGTCCTCGTCCCGGACCGACGTCGCGAGTTCGTTCGGGTCCAGGAGGTGGACGTCGGCGGCGTCCGCGGCGCTCCGCGCGCCCGTCGTGAATCGACCGCGGGTCGCCATCACTCGGACGTCGACGCCCTTCCGCTCGCAGAACGCCGCGAAGTCCTCCACCTCGGAGGCGTCGACCTCCGTGTCCTCGGCCGGCCGGACTCCGATGAGGCCGCGTTTCCCGTTGTCCCTGTCGCCGGCGACGAGGTACGTCCCGTCGTCGTTCGGCGTGACGGAGGCGTCCCAGCCCTTCTCCCCCCAGAACGCCGCGAGGAACTCGGGGAACGCCGACTCGTCCATCTCCTCGAACATCACCGACCCCCCGTGTGCCGCGCCAGTCCGTTCATACAGCGCTCGTTCACCTGCAAGGAGTGCGCCCGCCCTCCATAAACTGTCGGGGTCACTCTCTCCCCGCGAGCAGTGCGCTCGCTGCCAGCGCCACCACCACCAGCACCGGCGACAGCGGCACTGTTCCGCCTGAACCGCCGCCGCTCGCCTGGTTCGGCGTCATCGGCACCGACTCCTCGGTGTCCAGCGACCGCTGCGTGGTCGCGGCTGTGGTCGTGTTGTTCGACGCACTCGTCGTCGTGGTCGTGTTGTCGACTGGTTCCGGCGACGGCCGCACGCTCGCGTTCGCCGCGACGACGGTTCCGTCGACCTCGTAGGCGACGTCGCCGTCGTCGAGGCTCGCGTTCCGGTTCGCGTCCGCGACGGCCGTCGCGGTCAGCGTCGTCTCGTTCTCCAGCGGGTCGACGAGCGGGACGCTCACGTTCCCGTGGTCGCCGGCCCCGAGGTGTCGAGACACGCCGACGGTGCTGGTGCCGTTGCCGGTGATGTTCCCCGTGATCGATACGAACCCGCCGTGGGACAGCGAGACGTTCTCGACGACCACCGACTGCTCGTCGGCCTGCTGGTCGGCGAACGACAGGGCGGCGTCAGCGCGCGTCAGCGAGACGGTCTCCTCGCTCTGGCTGCGGTGGCCGAGCACCCACAGCGGGAGCTCACCGGGCACGTTCGCGGTGCCGAACGCGAACGCGGTACTGAAGCTGCCGTCCTCGGCGACGGTGACGACGTTCCGCCAGAGCTTCTGCGGGGACTCCTCCTGGAGTGCGCGCACGTCGAGGGTCGTCGACGGAGCGAGGTTCGTCTGTCCCGTGACCTCCAGTCGCCCGTTGTCCCAGGGAGCGAGCGTGAACGACGGCGACCCCGTCAGTCCGACGCTCGGGTTCACGACGCGGACGCGCTCGCGGACGAGCGTCTCGTCTTCCTCGACGAGATTGCTCGACGCACTGAGCGTCAGCCGGAGTTCGTAGGTGTTGTTCGAGTTCCGCGTGACCGGAACGGTAGTGTCCCAGAGCACGGCGAACTCGCCGGTGTCACCCACGCGTGAGACGACGTCCACTTGACCTCGCCCGTACGTCTCGGCGACCGTGTTCGGCTCCGGGTCGAGCTCCGAAATTGTCACGTCGATATCGTCGTTCAGCCGGACGTCGACTCCCGACTCCGGCAGCGCCCACGACAGCCCGCTCTCGTTCACGACCACTGCGGCGTAGTCGCTGCGCGCTACGGTGTCCCGCTCGGTGATGGCATCAAAGGCCTCACCTACGCTCGCCTCCTCGAAGTCGAGGTCGTCGGGCGCGATCCCCATCTTGCCGGTGGTTTCGGTACGCGGCTGTACCGCTAGCGTGCCGCGAGCCAGTTCCTGGCCCTCCACGGTCACGGACAGCGTGTACTGCCCGGGTTCGAGTGCCTGGTCGATGGGTGCACTTTTCAGCTCCGCACCGTCCACGGAGAGAAAGTCAGCGGGGTTGATGCTCGTCGTGTTGTACGTGTCCAGCGTGATCGTATTGGACCCGGACCCACCGAGCGGAATCCGGACTTCGAAGCCGTCGCCCGAACCACCGATGGTGAGGTTCGCGTCTGTCGAGTGACTCACCGAAATGTCGACGCTGTCGCCGCGCGTGACCGTGACGTAGTTCTCTCCGAGCGACGCCGATTCGTCGTTCGGGTCGGTTGCGGCCACGGGCGCGACGACGCCGGCGGCGACCACGAGGAGGGCGACTACCGCCACAGCGATGCGTTCCATACGATTGGTCCCCCGAGTTACGGTCACGTTACCGGGCCACCCTATAAATGCGCGTGGGTCGTCGGTGCAGAACTCACTCGCGGCCGCCCCACACGCGCTTGTCCGGCAGTAACTCGACGACCATCCCGTCCTCGACGGGCACCTGACAGGACAGCCGCGGGTAGCCGAATCGGGCTGCCAGTCGGTCGTGCCAGTGGGCCGGTTCGCGGTCGCCGTGCAGCCGAACGCCGCAGGTGGCACACAGCCCGCGCCCGCCACAGTTCGCTCGTGCAGTCACGGCCGAGTACGGCGACAGATCGGCCGCCAGCAGGGCGTCTCTGAGTGGTCCGCCCGCTGTCGCGGTAATCTCCGTAGTGCCTTCCCCGTGCTCGACGACGACTCGCGCGCCACTCTCGTCGCCGCTGCCGCCATCGTCGGCGTTGCCCATGCGGGGACGTTGCACTCCACCGGGAAAACTCGCTCCCCGAGTGAGCGTCGACAAACGGCAGCGCCCACAAACAGATATCTTTGAGATAAGCTTTTGCACCAAACACCGCTTCGTGTGTGATAGTGACTGACCGCTCCCCGACCACCCGTCGACGCTTTCTCCGGGCGGCCGGAACCGCCGCCGTTGCTGGCACTGCGGGCTGTACCGGTTGGCGCGACAGCGATGGGAGTCAATCGACGACGATCGCGATTCTGGCCGCCGGCAGTCTCCAGAACGCGCTGGCGAACGGCCTCAGGCCCGCCGTCGACGTCCCCGTCGAAATCGAAGCGCACGGGTCCGCGACTGTCGCTCGGATGATCGACGAGGGGCAACGCGACCCCGACATCGTATCTGTCGCCGACGTGGCGCTCTTCGAAGCGCCGCTCTCTCCGTCGTGGCACTCGGTGTTCACGAGCAACGCCGTCGTCGTCGCGTACAATCCGGACACCGCCGGCGGGGAGCGTCTGGCCGAAGCCGGGTCCGAGCGCTGGTACGAACCGATGGTCGAGGGGGACGTGGCTATCGGCCGAACCGACCCCGACCAGGACCCGCTGGGGTACCGCACGCGATTCGCACTCGAACTCGCTTCGCGGTACTACGACGGCGCGCCGAACCTCGTCGACCGAATCCTCGAACGAGACCAGGTCTACCCCGAAACGTCGCTGCTCAGCCAGTTCGAGGCCGGGTCCATCGACGCCGCGTTCGCCTACCGAAACATGGCCGTCGAACGCGACTACGAGTACGTCGAGTTGCCGGACCAGGTCAATCTGAGTAATCCAGCGTACGCCGAGGACTGGTACTCGGAGGCGTCGTACACGCTGCCTAGCGGGCAGACAATTCAGGGCGGCGTCATCAGCTACGCCTCGACCATCCGGCACGTGAGCGACGCCGCCGTCTCCGTGTTCGACGTCCACACCACCGGGCAGTACCTCGAAGACCACGGCTTCCTGCTGCGCGACCAGCTTCCCGCGTACTCGGGTGCCGTCCCCCAGCGCGTCAGGGCGGCGACCAACCACTCCACAGAGCACAACTCCCGGCTCGGCGGACCCGCAGACGCGGTGTCGTCGTCGGTCTCGGACATCACGGTGCTCGTCTGAATGCCGACACGCTCACACTCGACGGAGTCGGGCACAGTCGGGTCCGGCTTCGACTGGCTCAACGTCGCGCTCGTCCTCGGTGGGCTGTTGCTGCTGTACTACGTGGTGCCGATGGTGTCCCTGTTCGTTTCAGTCCCGGCCGGGGACGTCCTCGCCCGGATGAGCAGCCCGACCGTCGTGGATTCGGCGACCACGTCGCTGCTCTCGGCGTCGATCAGCACCGTCGTCGCCGCGCTGTTCGGCTTGCCGCTCGCGTACTGGCTCGCACGCACCGACGGGTTCGTGGCGAAAGTCGTCCTCGCGTTCGTTGTCCTCCCGCTCGTCCTCCCGCCGACGGTCGGCGGCATCGTGCTACTCACCGTCTTCGGCCCCGGTTCGCCGCTCGGTGACGCTGCGATTGCCGCGGGAATCCCACTCACGCGGTCGCTCGCCGGCGTAGTTCTCGCCCAGACCTTCGTCGCGTCCCCGTTCGTGGTCGTGACGGGCAAGGCGGCCTTCGAGAGCGTCGACCAGACGCTCGAACACGCCTCCCGGTCGCTCGGAAAGAGCCGCCTGACGACCGCTCGGCGCGTGACGCTCCCGCTCGCCGGTCCGGGGATTCTCGCCGGCGTGACACTCGCGTTCGCGCGAGCGATCGGCGAGTTCGGCGCGACGATGATGCTGGCGTACTACCCCCGGACGATGCCGGTCCAGATATGGGTCGAGTTCAAGCAACTCGGCCTGGACAACGCCTATCCGGTCGCGATACTGCTGGTACTGATCGCCGCCGCGGCGCTGTTGATTCTCAACACTGTCGCCACCAACCCATGGGAATGACACTCGAACTCTCTCGGCTGCGCAAGGCCTACGGACAGTTCGACTTCGGCCCGGTGGACCTGACCGTCGACGACGAAGTGCTCGCCGTCCTGGGGCCGTCCGGCAGCGGGAAGACGACGCTGCTCTCGCTGATTGCCGGCATCACCAGCCCCGACTCGGGGTCGATTCGCCTCGACGGCCGAGACCTGGTCGGCGTCCCGCTCGAAGACCGGCGCGTGGGGATGGTCTTCCAAGAAGGCGCGCTCTTCCCACACATGACCGTCCGCGAGAACGTCGAGTACGCGGCCACCACCAGCGACCGCGTCGACGAGCTCGTGGCGCTGCTCGAACTGACCGACGTTCTCGACAGGACGCCGCCGACGCTCTCCGGCGGGGAGCGCCAGCGAGTCGCCCTCGCGCGAACGCTGGCGACCGACCCGGACGTGTTGCTCCTCGACGAACCGCTGTCGAGTCTCGACGCGCCTATCCGGAGACGCCTCCGGGACGAACTCCACAGCCTGTTCGCCTCGCTCGACATCCCGGTGCTCTACGTCACGCACGACCAGCGCACGGCGACGGCGCTCGGCGACAGAATCGCCATCGTTCGGGACGGAGCCCTCGAGCAGGTCGGGACGCCGTCGACGGTTCTCACTCGGCCGACGAGCCGCTTCGTCGCGCGCTTCACCGGCACCGAGAATCTCTTCGACGCGACAGTGACTGACCGAACGGCGGACGGAGCGACAGTCCAGTTCGGCGACGTGCAACTCCAGACGGCGACTGCAGACGTCGCTCAGTCGGCCGTGACTGTCTGTATCCACCCGTCACGGGTGGCGGTGGAGGCCCCGTACGTCGCCGACGGCGACCGAACGGCGAACGCGGTCTCGGGAACGGTCACCCGGTGGTTGAACGAGGGGAGTGAGTACCGGGTCGACATCGACGTCGACGCGGGGCCGCTCACTCTCACAGCGAACGTCCGTCCACCGACCTTCGACCGGCTGGCCCTCGAACGCGGCGCGGACGTTCAGGTACTGGTTCCGGACGCGTCGATACACCTGATTCCGGGCGGCGAGTGAGTGCGCGAGCATTCCGCCTGTCTCGGTAGCCCGGACTCACAGGACATGCATCGAGTCGCCCGGCTCTCTTCTCCGAGTCGCCTATTTGCTATCGCGACATACGATATACGGTGGCAGCACGGAGCGGTCGCTACGAACCTGCGAACGACACAGAACGGCGTCAGTAGTCGTCGACGCTGCCGAAATCGTCGGCTGCGACCGCGTCGGCGACGGCGGTCAGGTCGGCGTCCGGAACGTCACTCGGGTACTTCTGCTGGAAGTACCGAACGATGTTCTCCACGTCGCGGTCCAGTAACTCACGGGCGTTCTCGTGGTCGGTCGGGGTCGCCTGCGGCCAGTCGAACAGCACCACGCCGTCCTCGTTCACGAAGACGTTGTACTCGCTGACGTCCGCGTGGACGTACCCCTCGCGGTACGCGGCAGCCACCTCCCGCAGAACGAGGTCGAGGACGCCGCTCGCCTGCGCGGGTTCGAGTTTCGCCTTCGAGAGCTCCGTGCCGTCGATCTTCTCCATCACGATGGCGTGACGGTTCTGGTCGACGGGTCGCGGCACGTTCACCGTGGGGTACAGTGTCTCCAGGGCGTCGTACTCGCGCTCGGCGGCCTTCCGCGCGGTGTACAGCCAGGACGTGTGTTCCTTCTCGCTCGTGTAGTCCCGGCCGCGGTGGACTTCCCGGAACTGGGTGTAGCCCTCGCGGTGGAACTTCAGCGCCATCGGGCGGAACGACTGCACCTCGTAGACGTCGCTCTCCTTGCCGACGCCCAGGGGCGCGCCGAATCCTTCGACGGTGTCCCGCTCGGCGAACGCCCGGAGCGCGAGCACGTCGTAGCCCGCGAACGTGAGCTGGACGCCCTCGTACTGGATGGTCTTCCGTTCGAGGAACTCGCGGTCGAGCATCCGGTCGAGTCGGTAGTCGACTTCCTCGGTCGTGAGTCGCGAGAACTCCGGGAGCTTCTCCCGGCTCACCCACTCCGAGAACCGCATCCCGTGTTCGACGCCCGACAGCAGGTGGAAGTCCTCCTCGTCGAGGTCCGCGATCTCTTCGGCGACGTTCCGCACCATTCGACCGTCGCTACGCCGGTGCCGCCTAAAAGCCTCGCGGAGCACTCGAGCGCCGCGTCGGGCGTCGGCCAGCGGGTATTGTGGACCATCTCGGATTTTGCCCGCGAGCGGGCCAGATGAGGCGGTTCCGGGGCGGACGCGAACGAAGCTCTGAACGTAGCAGGGTCTGCCACCACCTCTGATAAACTCTATGTCGAGATATAGAACGTACTGGCTGGCGGTGACGAGCGGGACGATCACGTACGTCAGCCAGTCCGCCGAGAACGTCCTCGGCTTCGAGCCGTCCGAGTTGACCGGCGAAAACGTCGTCTCCTACATTCACCCGGACGACCAGGCGAAGATTGCCCAGGACCTCTCGGAGTACGTCGACGACTACGGCTACACCGGGACCTACCGGGTTCGGGTCCGCGACTCGAACGGCGAGTGGCGCGTGTTCGAGGCGCGAGCGGCGAACCTCCTCGACGACCCGTTCGTGGAGGGCATCGTCCTGAACTCCCGGGACGTCACCGAGAAGCAGCGCCGGAAACGGAAACTGGAGCGGCAGAACGAGCGCCTCGACCAGTTCGCGAGCATCGTCGCCCACGACCTCCGGAACCCACTGAACGTCGCGGTCGGACGACTCGACCTGCTGGCGGAGAACGTCGACGGCGACCAGGCGGACACCGTCGACACCATCCAGCGGCAGCTCGGCCGAATCGAGGACATCATCGAGGACTCGCTCGCGCTCGCGCAGTCCGGCGAAATCGTCACCGAGACCGACGAGGTCGATCTCGGGGCCGTCGCCCGGGAGGCGTGGGCGAACGTCGACACCGGCGAGGCGTCGCTCGCCGTCGGTGACGCGGTCCGGCTGTCGGGCGACCGGCATCGCCTGCTCAACATGTTCGAGAACCTCTTCCGGAACAGCGTCGAGCACAACGAGCCGACCGACCTGACTGTCCGGGTCAGCGCGTTGCCCGACGAGTTCGGCTTCTACGTCGAGGACAGCGGCACGGGAATTCCGGCGGAGGAACGCGAGAAGGCCTTCGAGCGCGGCTACACGACGAACCGGGACGGCACGGGCTTCGGGCTCGCAATCGTTCAGGACATCGTTCAGGCCCACGGCTGGGAAGTCTCGCTCTCGGATGGGGCGGACGGCGGGGCGCGGTTCGAGGTGGCGTGTGACGCGATTCCCCTCGAGCAGCAGACCGAACTCGCGTGAGTACAGGGCCGCGGCGGGGACTCGGCACACCGACGCGCGAGCGCGGGCTATCAGTGTCGCCGGGCCGCAGCTAGTCGTCGCCCGGCGCGGTGCCGAGCGTGCTCCCGGCGGCCGCCACGGTCTGCTCGTTGTCCGCCACCCACCGCAGCAGCAGGAACGCGAAGACGTACTTCGCGAAGATGTCCAGCACCGAGTACCCCCACGACGTCACGCCGACGGACTCGACGAGCGCGAGTCCCTCCACGCCGACGGCCCAGATGATGGGGTAGCCGAGCCAGAGGACGACAGTCAGCACGCGCAGCGTCTGGAATATCTCGTCGGTCCCGGCGTCGGCTGCGGCGGCCGTCCACTCCGTCAGGAGCGCGTACAGCACGACGGCGAAGAACGCACAGCTGATGGCGTAGAACGCCCACCGGAACAGGACCGAGGACGTCGTCATCGCCGCCGCCAGCCCGGTCACGCACATCCCCACGTCGGCCGCGATGACCGTGAATAGGCTCCCGCGGTCCACGTCGGCGAGCAGGCCGAGTGCGAGCAGTATCATCGGTGTCGACAGCGCCCACGTCAGGTAGCGGCCCCACTGACTGAGTACTTCTTCGCCCGCGAGCGCGTGGCCCGCCGGCATCTCGAGGAAGCCGACGGTGAGTCCCGACAGCAGGCCCAGGTAGCTCGATATCGACACCAGCGGAATCAGCAGCGTCGCTCCCCAGACGAACCGTGCGCGCGGGCTCCTGACGTTCCGTCCCATGTACACGAACAGCAGGACGGCGACGCCGGCGAGCGCGACGTTCACCCACAGCGACGAACTCAGCAGCGCGTCGTCCCGTATCGCGTCGACGGCGCTCGACTGTGCGGCCAGCAGCGATGCGTCGGTTGCGACTTCCACGCCTGACGTTGGCATGTTTTGTCAGCACGTAGCACAGGTACATATAACCCGAACCCGGTCGCGCCAGTTCCGAGGGGTGAATCGTCCGGTCCTGTCCGGCCTCGTCACGACCACAGGGTGACGAACCGCTTTTGCCACTCGCCGTGGAACGCGTGGTATGGCTCTCGCCGACCGGGAGTGGCGACTGATACCGGAACAGGCCCGCGACGGCCCGATGCAGATGGCGCTCGAAGAGGTCGCCGCGGAGACGGCGGCCGGCGGCGGCCCGCGGACCGTCCGCGTCTACCAGTGGTCGCCGTCGACGCTCTCGATGGGGTACCGGCAGGCCGCCGACTCCGTCGACTGGGCGTACGCCGACTGCGAGGGCGTCGACGTGACGCGCCGGCAGACCGGCGGCGGTGGCATCTACCACGACGAGTCCGCGGACATCTCCTACAGCGTCGTGGGGCCGGCCGACGAACTCCCCGGGGACCTGATGGAGTGCTACGACCTCCTCTGCGAGCCCATCCTCGACGCCTTCCACGAGATGGGCGTGGACGCGCAGTTCGTCGGCGAGGAGCACCCGGCGCTCCACGAACCGGCGTGTTACCTGCGCGCGCTCCACCCCGCCCACGACATGGTCGCCGGCGGGAAGAAAATCGCCGGGAACGCCCAGTACCGCACCCGCGACGCCGTCATCCAGCACGGCTCGCTGTCCTACGACCTCGCGGTCGACCACCACCTCGGCGTGTTCGCGGACCCGGGCGTCGGCGAGTCCGAGTTCCGGGAGCGCGTGACGAGCATCCGCGAGCAGGCCGACATCTCCCGCGAGGACGCCGTCGCCGCTCTCGAAGACGCGCTCCAGTCGTGGTGTGACGCGTCTGTCGGCGAGTGGACCGACGACGAGCTCGACGCCGCCCGCGAACTCGCCGACGAGAAGTACGCGACCGACGACTGGACGCGCGAGCGCACCGACCCCACCGACGCCTAGTTGAAGCCGAACGTCTGCGGTTCGTCGCCGAAGAGCTCCTCGACGGCACCCCGAATCTCGTCCAGCGGCGGCTGGTCCCGGGTCGGGTCGAGGGGGTGGTCGCCCACCCATCGGTACCGGACGACGCCGTCGCCGTCGAGGAGGAACACCGACCGCTTCGACCGCGGGAACACCTTGAACGTCCGGTAGCTGACGCCGAACGCGTCCGATATGGCGAGGTCTCGGTCCGAGTACAGCGGGAAGTCGATGTCGAGGTAGTCGATGAACTTCCGGTGGGTGGCCACCCGGGACTTGCTCGACCCGACGACGGAGACGTCACCCGACGACGTGAACCAACCGTAGTCCCGGAACGCACACCACTCGTCGACGCAGTCCGGGCTGAAGTCGTTCGTGTAGAAGACGACGAGCAGCGGCCCGTCGGCGTACAGCTCCGCCAGTGGAGTCGTCTCGACGCTGCCGTCGTGCCGCACAAGGTCCGCGGTCACGTCCGGCACGCCGTCGCCGACCGCGAGCACGTCGTCGGAGGCCATAGACGCCACAGGGCACCGGCGACGCATAGGCGTTGCGTGTGCTTCGAAGCCGCTAAGTCGAGTCGGTCGCAGGGTGACGTATGCGCGTCGGAGCACACGTCTCTATCGCCGGCGGAATCGACAACGCCGTCGGGAACGAACTGGACGTCGGCGGGAACTGCGGCCAGATATTCACCCACTCGCCGCAGGTCTGGCAGGACCCGAACGTCGGCGACGACGAGGCGGCGGCGTTCCGCGACGGGACGGCCGCAGACCTCGACGGCCCGTGGGTCATCCACTCGTCGTACCTCGTGAACCTCTGCACGCCGAAGGACGACCTCCGCGAGAAGTCCGTCGACAGCATGCAGAAGGAGGTCGACGCTGCCGACAAGCTCGACATCCCGTACGTGAACGTCCACCTGGGCGCACACACCGGTGCGGGCGTCGACCAGGGTCTGGACAACGCCGTGAGCGCGCTTGACGAACTCGACATTCCCGACGGCGTGACGGTGTTGGTGGAGAGCGACGCTGGGTCAGGCACGAAACTCGGCGGCGACTTCGAGCACCTGGCGTACGTCCTCGCGGAGTCCGAGCATGACCTCGGCGTCTGTCTGGACACCGCCCACGCGTTCGCCGCGGGCTACGACCTCTCGACGCCGGACGCCGTCGCGGACACCCTCTCCGAGTTCGACGACGTCGTCGGCTTCGAGCAGCTGGCGTGTGTCCACCTCAACGACTCGAAACACGACTGCGGCACGAACAAAGACGAGCACGCCCACATCGGCGAGGGTCTCATCGGCGAGGACGGCATGCGCGCGTTCGTCAACCACGACGGCATCGTCGACCACGACGTCCCGCTCGTGCTCGAGACGCCGAACGAGGACGGCAAGGGCTTCGCGTGGAACATCGACCGCGTCCGAACGCTCCGCGAGTAGCGCCCGGTGGACGGCCCGTCCTCGTACTCTGTCAAACGTCTGTTTCAGCCTAGGTCGGTACTAAGTCCGAGGCGCGTGACAGTTCAGGTGCGTCCGCCTGCCATCCCCCTGCTCCCGGTCGCCGCGAACGCGCCGGGCGCGCGGCGGACGTCCCCCCAACCCCGACCCGTCAGTTTTTCGCCCCTTCCCCCCTTCCGCTCCGTTCGTGCGCGAGTTCAGTGCCGACTACCTCACCGAGACGCGCCGCGGCATGTGGAGCGACCGCGACGCGCTCGCCGCTCTCGACCTCCCCGGGCGCTCTCGCATCCTCGACGTCGGCGCGGGGACGGGCGAACTGACGCGCGTGCTCGCCGAGGAGTCGCCCGCCGAGGTGGTCGCGCTGGACGCCGACCCGCGGCTGCTCGACCACGCCGACGCCGACCACCGGCTGGCCGGCGACGCCACGCGCCTGCCCGTCCGAGAGGACGCCTGCGACCTCGTCGCCTGCCAGGCGCTGCTCATCAATCTCCCCGACCCGGCTGCCGCCGTCCGGGAGTTCGCTCGCGTCTCCTCGGAACTGGTCGCCGTCGTGGAGCCCGACAACGGCGCGGTCGCGGTCGACTCGACCGTCGACGCGGAGACGAGGCTGTCGGCGCGCGCCCGCCGGTTCTACGTCGACGGCGTCGGGACGGACGTGGCGCTCGGCGCGGACGCCGCAGCGCTCCTCGAAGACGCGGGCCTCGTTGACGTCTCGACGACGCGCTACGACCACACCAGAGTCACCGAACCGCCCTACGACGACGCCGCGCTGGAGGCGGCGGCGCGGAAAGCCACCGGCGAACGGTTGGCCGACCAGCGCCCCGAACTCGCCGCCGGCGGCCTCGCCGACGACGCCTACGACGACCTGCGGGCGGCGTGGCGGGAGATGGGCCGCGAGGTCGTCACGCAGATGCAGGCCGGCGAGTACGTGCGCCGCGAGACCGTGCCGTTCTACGTGACGGTCGGCCGCGTCCCGAATGACAGGACGTAGACAGAATGGTCGTTCTGGAAACATTTTTTCTGTGGCCCTGCGACACCCCACGCGATGGACCCCCGCATCGAGTCACACGCCGAGTTGCTCGTCGACCACTGTACCGACATCGACCGAGGAGACATGGTCGGCGTGAACGCGCCCGCCGTCGCCGAACCCCTCGAAGTCGCGCTCTACGAGAAGATCGGGGAGCGCGGTGGGATACCGGTCGGCCTCAGTCTCCCCACTCGGGCCGTCCGGGCGTTCGCCGAAGCCGTCGACGCCGACGACTTCGAAACGCCGGCCCACGCGCTCGCGTTCCTCGAGGCCTGTGACGTCTTCATCGGCATCCGCGGCGGCGAGAACGTCGCCGAGATGAGCGGCATGGACCCCGAAGACATGCAGGCGTTCGCGAAAGTCAACGAACCCCTCCAGGACGCCCAGATGAACACCGAGTGGGTCGGGACGCAGTTCCCCGCGCCGGGGCGGGCGCAGAAAGCCGAGATGGGCACCGACGACTACCAGGACTTCGTCTGGAGCGCCATCGACAAAGACTGGGCAGAACAGCGCGAGTTTCAGGCGCAGATGGTCGAGCTTCTGGAAGCCGGTGACGAGGTCCGCATCGTCGCCGGCGACGAGACGGACATCAGGATGCGCACCGGCGACAACCCCGTCAAGAACGACGACGGCCGCACCAACCTCCCCGGGGGCGAGGTGTTCACCGCGCCGATTCCGGACTCCGTGGACGGGTCCGTTCGCTTCGACAAGCCGGTGCTGTCACAGGGCCGCGAAATCGAGGGCGCGTCCCTCGAATTCGAGGGCGGCGAAGTCGTCGCGCACGACGCCGACCAGCACGCCGACGTACTCGCCGCAACACTCGACACCGACGACGGGGCGCGTCGCGTCGGCGAACTCGGCATCGGGATGAACCGGGACATCGACCGGTTCACGTACAACATGCTGTTCGACGAGAAGATGGGCGACACCATCCACCTCGCACTCGGTCGGGCCTACGACGACACCGTCGCTCCGGACAACGAACAGAACCGCAGCGCAATCCACAAGGACATGATCGTCGACATGAGCGAGGACTCGTACATCGAAATCGACGGCGACGTTGTCCAGCGGAACGGCACGTTCGTCTTCGAGGACGGCTTCGACGACGAACTGTGACCTCACGGGCACGGAAATAAACCGCTGGCATCCGAGTTCCGGTTCTCCCAGTCTTATGCCGGCGGCGGAACAGGTGCGTGTATGGACGAGCGAGTGCGACAGCACGCGGAGATTCTCGTCGACCACTGCGCCGACGTGCAGCGAGGCGACATGGTCCAGATTGGAGCGAGCAAGCACGCCGAAGACCTCGTCGTCGCGCTGTACGAGGCGCTGGGCGAGCGCGGCGCGCGACCGTCGCTGTCGTGGAGCCTCCCGAAGGCGTCCCGAGCGTACGCGCAGGCGATGGACGAGGACGACTACACGACGAAAGACCACGAGCTCGCCGCGATGGAGGAGACCGACGTGGTGTTCCTCGTCGGCGGCGGCCCCAATCCCTTCGAGACGAGCGACGTGCCGCCGGAGAAGGCTCAGGCGGGCAGCCGCGCCCACCAGCCGGTCCTAGAGGAACGCCTCGGCACCCGCTGGGTCATCACCACGCACCCGACTGCGGCGGGGGCGCAGCAGGCCGAGATGGCCACGCCAGCCTACGAGGAGTTCGTCTACGACGCCGTGAACAAGGACTGGGGCGAGCAGAGCGCGTTCCAGGCCCAGATGGTCGAGCTTCTCGACCCCGCCGACGAGGTGCGTGTCGTCTCCGGCGACACCACCGACCTGACGATGCGCGTCGACGGCATGCGGGCAATCAACGACGACGGCGACCACAACATGCCCGCCGGCGAAGTGTTCACGTCGCCCGTTCCGGACTCCGTCGAGGGCGAGGTGTACTTCGACAAGCCGCTGATGCGGCAGGGCAACGAAATCGAAGGCGTCTCACTGACGTTCGAGGACGGCGAAGTCGTGGACCACGCGGCCGAGAAGAACGAGGACGTTCTGTCGAGCATCCTCGATACGGACGAGGGCGCGCGCCGCCTCGGCGAACTCGGCATCGGCATGAACCGAGCCATCGACCAGTTCACGTACAACATGCTGTTCGACGAGAAGACGGGCGACACCGTCCACCTCGCCGTCGGCGCGGCCATCGACGAGTGCGTCCCCGAGGACAGCGAGTTCAACGACTCCGCGGTCCACATGGACATGATTGTGGACATGAGCGAGGACTCGTACATCGAAATCGACGGCGACGTGGTGCAGCGAAACGGGACGTTCGTCTTCGAGGACGGCTTTCAGTCGGAAGCGTAGCTCACGGGTAGCGAACAGGCGGCGTCGCGTCCGACCGGGACTGCCGCGCTCCCGCCGCCCCCGGCCGGCGTGGCGTCAGGTCACGCCGGGACTGGTCCCGGCTCCCTCCTTCAAACTACGTCGCCGCGTACCGTCGCGCCCGTCGCGCGCTCGCGGCTGGCTTCGACGGCTTCGGCGGCCAACTCGGCTTCGTCGTCGTCGGCACCCAGCATCTCCAGGGCGTCCGGCAGCGTCGGGAAGACGAGCTCGCCGTCCCGGAGCTTCTGGAGGGCGTCCTCGCCGCGGTGCCCCTCGGCGTACAGGCAGACGCCGCGGGGGTCGAGGACGTGCTCGTAGGTCTCCGTGGCGAGCGCGCCCTCCAGACGCTGGGTGACGTTGTCCTCGAAGCCGGCGTTGCAGACTTCGAGGTGGATGGGTTCGTCGTCGTCCACGAGGTGCGCGGCGAGACAGCGCTCGGGCGCGACGTGGCCGTTCTCGTTCGCGCGCAAGTGTTCGGGGTGGTCGTCCGCCCAGGACGCCCGCACCGTCTTCCCGACGCCGGCGACGCCGTACTCGCGCTCGAACTCGTCGGCGCGGTCGGCGTCGTCGCCCCGCAACAGGACGTCCTTCGTGAGGTAGACGTCGAGGCGGTCGACGGGGTCGAGGCCCAGCGCCACGTCGCCGTACACCCAGACCTCGCGGACGGGCACCGGCATCTCCTCGTCGACGACCGTGTCGAGCAGCGCTTCGACCCGGTCGACGGCGGCGTCGCGGTCCATGCACGACGATAGCCGGCGGGAGCCGAAAACCGTTGCGCACGAGCACCACGCGCGGGGTCTGGAGACCATCCGACGACTACGTTCGCCACGGTATCCGGCGACGGCACGGGGTTTTTCGTGGTTCGGTGAGTGCCGGTACGCATGGCAGACAGCGCCGCCGAGGAGTCCGGCGAGGTGGACGCGTTCGACTCCTACCGGCAGTTCTTCGCGCTGGAACCGGACGTGCTCGTGCTGTCGGTGGCGATGCTGGTGTTTAGCCTCGCCTTCCAGATGACGACCCGCTACGTCCCCGAGTACATCTACACGCTCGGCGCTGGCGGCGCGGTCGTCGGCCTCTACGGCAGCCTCGGGAACCTCATCTCGGCGGTCTACCCGTACCCGGGCGGCGCGCTCTCCGACCGGGTCGGCTCCCGGGTCGCACTCACCGCGTTCGCCGTCATCACCACCGTCGGCTTCCTCGTGTGGGCGGCCGCGCCGACGCTCCCCGGGTTCGCCGTTCCCGAGGTCGCACTGGGGCCGCTGGACCTCGGTGGCTGGGCGGTCGGCGCGTGGGTCTGGGTGTTCGTCGGGCTCTTCCTGACGCAGGCGTGGAAGTCGTTCGGGCTCGGCGCGACGTTCGCCATCGTGAAGCAGTCGGTCGACCCGAGCCGGCTCGCGATGGGGTTCGCGAGCACGGAGATATTCCGCCGCGTCGGCTTCCTACTCGGGCCCGCCATCGCCGCCGGCGTGCTCGCAGTCTACGAGTTCGGGGTCGGCTTCCAGTACGTCCTCCTGCTCGCGGCGGGCTTCGCGGCCGTCGCCACCGTCGCCCAGCACTACCTCTACGACGCGTCCGAGGACACCATCGGAGACTCCTTCGAGGGCCTCGACACAATCAAGCGCGACCTACTCGCGATGCCCGAGACGCTGCGCCCGCTGCTCGTCGCGGACACCCTGATTCGGTTCGCGAACGGGATGGTGTACGTGTTCTTCGTGGTCGTCGTCACGCGCTACCTCGGCGTCGGCTTCACCGGCTTCGGCGTCTCGCTGTCCCCCGAGGCGTTCTTCGGCGTCCTGCTCGCGGTCGAGATGGCCGTCGCCATCCTCACCAAGGTCCCCGTCTCGAAACTCGCCGAACGCACCGGCCTGAAGCCCGTCGTCGGCCTCGGCTTCCTCGTGTACGCGACGTTCCCGGTCATGCTCATCTCCGCGCCCCCCGAGCAGTGGGTACTCGTCGCGCTGTTCGCGTACTCCGGGCTGCGGTTCGCGGGCCTCCCCGCCCACAAGGCGCTCATCGTCGGGCCCGCCGAGCAGGACGCCGGCGGCCGCGTCACTGGCACCTACTACCTCGTCCGGAACACCGTCGTCATCCCGAGCGCCGCCCTCGGCGGCCTGCTGTACGGCGGCGACTGGACCGTTCCGGTGCCCGGCCTCGACGCCACTCTGACCGCCGGCCCCGAACTCTCGTTCGCGCTGGCGACGGTCGTCGGCCTCGCCGGCGTCGCGTACTTCGCCGCGTTCGGCCGCGAATTCGACGCCTACGCCTGACAGCCGTCCAGAAACCGTCGTTCGTTCGTACTCCGGTCGCCGTCAGTCCCCGCTCGCTCCCGTTCCGATGTCAGCGTCGTCGACCTCGATGCTCCCCGTCTCGGGCGTCGCCTGACTACTGCGGGCTCGCTGGACTTTCCCGAGCGCGACCGCGCAGACGTAGATACCGACGGCGACGAGCACGATGACGCCGCCGGCGGTGACGCCCGCGTAGTACGAGACGGAGATGCCGAGCAGCACCGCGAGTTCCGCCAGCACCACCGACACGACCAGCGACTCCGAGAAGCTCCGGGACACCTGCGTCGCGCCCGCGACCGGCACCACGAGCATCGCGGCGACGAGGATGACGCCCATAATCTGCATCGCGCCGACGACCACCATCGCGGTGAGCATCACCATCACGCGGTTGTACCAGTTGACGGGGATGCCGGAGACGGCGGCGGCTGTCTCGTCGAACGTCACGTACAGGAGCTGGTTGCGCGTCAGCGTCACGGTCGCGACGATGACGCCGAACAACACCAGAAGGATGGCCGCGCTCTGCGGGGACACCGTCGAGAGGTTCCCGAACAGGAACTGGTTGACGCCGACCGCGAGCCCGCCCGCGTTGAGGCTGATGAGCGTCGTCCCGAGCGCGAACCCGGTGGAGAGGACGATGGCCATCGAGACGTCGTTGTAGGCGTCGGTGGTCTCCGAGATCAACTCGATGAACAGCGCGGCGATCATCGCGACGACCACGGCGGTGAGGTAGGGGGACACGCCGAGGTCGAGGACGGCGTTCAGGAACAGCCCGACCGCGACCCCGGCGAACCCGGTGTGGGCCAGCGCGTCGCCGATGAGCGCGAGCTGGCGGTGGACGAGGAACGTCCCGATGAGCGGTGCCATCACGCCCACGCAGAGCCCGACTAGGACGGCGCGGTGCATGAACCGGTAGCGGGGGTTCAGCATCTCCAGATCGGTCAGGTAGTACGCCCAGTCCATCAGCCAGTACCACTGGTCGAGCAGCCAGAGGAGTGCGTCGAAGACGGCTCCGCCGACCGCGCCGACGCCGCTCTGCAGCGCCACCAGCAGCGACGGGTCGACGGCGGCGAACAGCCCGGTCAGGAACCCGATGACTGCGGTCATTCGCCACCACCCGCGAGGAACCGGGCTTCGGTGCCGAACGCGCGGGCCAGCGCGTCGCTGGCGACGAACGCGTCGCTGGGGCCGTCGAAGTAGACCTCGCGGTTCAGGCAGACGACGCGCTCGGCGTGTTCGACGACGGCACCGAGGTCGTGTTCGATGAGCACCACCGTGATGCCGTCGTCGTTCAGGGCCGCGAGCAGGTCGTAGAACGCGTCGACGGACTCGGCGTCGACGCCGACCGTCGGCTCGTCCAGCACGAGCAGGTCGGCGTCGCCCGCCAGCGCCCGGGCGATGAACGCGCGCTGGCGCTGGCCGCCCGAGAGTTCGGTGATGCGGCGGTCGGCGAACGCGCTCATCCCGACCGTCGCGAGCGCGTCGTCGACGCGCGCCCAGTCCGACGCCGACAGCCGGCCGGAGACGGCGGCGGCAACGTCGCGAACGGCCGCCAGCGGTGCCTCGGTCAGTCGGTCGCGGAGGGACCAGTCGTCGCCGCGGAGGCGGTCGAATCCGACGTGCGGGAACCGCCCCATCTTCACCACCTCGCGGACGGTAATCGGCATCTCCTTGGACGCGCTGGCGTGCTGGGCGACGTACCCGATTCGGTCGCCGTCGCCGGAGCTGCCGGCGCGTTCGCCGAACAGGCTGGCCGTGCCGTCGTCGGGGGAGAGCAGCCCGAGGAGCACCTGCATGAGCGTCGACTTCCCCGAGCCGTTCGGCCCCACGACCGCCACGTACTCGCCTCGGTCGACGGTCAGAGAGACATCTTCGACGACCGGGGTCGACGTGTAGCCGAACGTCACGCCGTCGAGGCGGACGACCGGCTCGGGCGACTCCTCGCCGGCAGCGACTCCGTCTGTCTCCTGTTCGGGGTTCGAATCAGCTACCGTCGTGTCGATTTCTGGCGTGCTCATATCGACTCGAAGTTCTGCCACTCGTCTACCCAGCCCGACCGCGGCGCGGCGCTGTCGGGCGATTCGTTGCCGAGAACGACTTCGAACGTGGGCATGTTGATGTTGTACGCAATCTCCTCGTACCCCCAGTTCTCCGCGACCCACTCCTCGCGGACGCCCGCGTACGGCGTCGCGGGGAAGTACGCCTCGACGCCGGTCTCGCGCACGAGCTGCTGGGCCGGGCGCTGGGCCTCGAAGACGCCGTTGGCGATGTACTGGATGTCGTGTTCTCGGATGACGCGCGCGGCGTCACGGATGTCTGCCGGCTTGACGTCGCCGCTCGCGGCGAGGCTGGTGACCAGCGGCCGCATCTCGACGCCGTACCGCACGCCGATGTACTGGAAGGCGTTGTGGGCGGCGAGCTGGACGACCTCTCGGTCGGCGCGGTCGAAGATGTCGGCGTAGTCCGCGTCGATTCGGTCCAGCACCTCGGTCTTGTAGGCCGCCGCGTTCTCGCGGAACGCCTCTGCGTGCTCGGGGGCCACCGAGGCGAAGCCGTCGGCGATGTTGTCGACGGACTGCTTCGCTCGCTGGGGGTCCAGCCAGAAGTGCGGGTCCTTGCCGCGCTGGTCGCCGACGCCCTCTTCCTCGCTGTCGAGGCTCGCGGCGAGGTCCACCAGGTCGACGTTCTCGCGGGCGTTGATGAGCGCGGTGTCGATGCCGTCGCCGCGCAATGTCTCGATTGCGCGGTCCGCCCACGGCTGGAAGTCCTCGCCGACGTGGACGAACGCGTCGGCGTCGATGATGCGCTGCGTGATGCTGGCGTTCGGCTCCCAGCCGTGCCCGTGGAGGCCGGTCGGGACGAGATTCTCCACGGTCAGGGGGGTGCCGTCGGCGACCTGTCTGCCGAAGTCGTAGAAGCTGAAGAACGACGCCACGGCGACGGGTCCGTCCGTCTGGCCGTCGCTGGCGGCGTTCGGCGCGCTGGGGAGCGCAGTGCAGCCGGCCAGCCCCGCGAGCGCAGCCGCGCCGCCGACGCGCAGCGCCTGCCGTCTCGTCGCCGTCACTCCGTCGAGCGTGTCGCGTGTCATGGTTGGATGAACCGCGTGTTTTAGACGCGTCTAATCCCTAGTTGAGGGTAACCTATACTTGTAGTTGTTGACTGCGAAATCAGTGGTGGGGCCGAACTCGCATTGCCGTGGTCGAGCCCCGTCTCGCCCGCCCGGTGGGCCCGGGCTCCGCACTCGCTGACCGCAAGGCAGACTGTCCTCCACGCCCTGTCATCGACAATCCCGACTGCGCCCAACCATGCCAACGACACAGCTCAAAGACCCCGTCCACGGCTACGTCGAACTCGACCAGCCACTGCTCGACGGCATCGTCGACACGAAACCGTTCCAGCGCCTCCGGCACGTCCGCCAGCTCTCGGCGACGAACCTCGTCTACCCCGGCGCGAACCACACGCGCTTCGAGCACTCAATCGGCGTCTACCACCTCGCGAAGACCGTCTTCGAGAACCTCCGCGAGCAGCGGTACTTCTACCGGGACGCCACCACCGCCGAACTCGACGACATCCAGCGCACGCTGGAGTGCGCGGCACTCCTGCACGACGTCGGGCACCCGCCGTTCTCCCACCTCGGCGAGCGCTACCTCGACCGGCAGGACCTCCTCGACAGGCTCGCCGACCACGGCCTCCAGGAGACGTTCGCGGACGCCGGCGTCGGCGACGCACCCCTGCGCGAGGCCAGCCCGCACGAGCTGTTCGGCTGCCTGCTCGTCTGCCGGGAGTTCGCCGCCGCGCTCGAATCGATGGACGTCGACCCCCACGAGGTGTGCGCGCACGTCCTCGGGTACAGCCTCGCCTACGAGCGCGGCGGCCGCTGGCAGCACGGCGTCGCCGCTCAGATTCTCCACAGCCCCGTCGACGTCGACCGACTCGACTACATCACGCGGGACAACCAGATGACCGGCGCTGACGTCCTCAGCTTCGACACCGCGCGCATGGTCGCGTCCTACACCGCCCACCCCGACGAGGGGCTGGCGCTCTCGGACAAGGCCCTCTCCACCATCGGCAACTATCTCGAAGGGCGCATCGCGCTGTACATGTGGGTGACCCAGCATCACAAGTCGGTGTACGCCCACGCGCTCCTCCGGGCGCTCCTCGACGAACTCGACCGCCTGAGCGACGAGCCACCGGTGACTGTCGACGCCGTCCTCGACGGCGGCATCGACGACAACACCATCCTCGAACGGCTCCGGGTCGCCGCCCGCGACAACCCCGACTCCACGCTCGCCGCGCTCTACGACCGCTTCCGCGGCCGCGAGTTCCCCGAGACGTGCTGGAAACACCGCATCGCGTACGCCGACCGCGTCGACGCCGACATCGACGCCTTCGGGGAGTGGCTCTCCGGGAACGCCGACCGCCTCGAATCCCGGCTCGCCGACGAACTCGGCGTCCCCGTCCACGAGGTCTGGGTCGAGCAGTCCTACGTCCCCGAGTACGAGCCACAGGCCCTCGAAGACATCCCCATCGCGTACGGCGGCACCACCCGGTCGGTCGGCGACTGGGGGCTGTACGGCGACCGCGCGTTCGACTCCCCCATCCCCTTCGTCTTCGTGCCCTACGGCGTCGAGAAGCAGGCGACGCGCACGCTCACCGCGTGGTTCCACGACGAGACTGCGTGAGACACCGCCCTCCGATGGCCTGTCGTACGCGCTGCTCCGGCGGCGTCTGCTTCCCGCCCCAGTGACGACCAACACGCCGGTAGAGCTATGTAGTGGTATTGCCCGGAGCGTACCGGTTCCGTCCCGCAACGTATCAATATTATAAGCTCTCTTTGGGAGGTGCTGTTTGCACTCACCTGATGTCCGACAACGGTAGCGCCCACCGTCGTACCTTCCTGAAGACCTCCGCAGTCGCAGCCGCGGCCGGACTCGCCGGCTGTTCCGGACTCGGTAGCACCGGCGGCGACGGCGACAGCGGCAGCGACCCACTGATGACCGACGCAAGCGAGTTCGACGCAGCCGAACCCGAGTGGGAAGACCACAACTACCGCTCGAAGCCGCTCATCGACGAGGGGTTCGAGCGCGGCGGCCAGAGTGACCTCGAGAGCATGGGCGACCGCGAGGTCGACGAGGTGCCCCACGGCCAGCCGGTCCGGGAGACGCCCGACGACGAGAGCGAGTGGCTCGACCCGGACACACTCATTTTCACCGAGAGTCCGAGCGAAGACGTTCAGGGTCGCTACGAGGAGGACTTTCAGGCTGTCTTCGACCGCGTCGAAGAGGAGACGGGCAAGTCTGTCGAGTACAACAAGGTCGACAGCTACGCCGCCTCCGTCGAAGCGATGCGCTCCGAGCGCGCCCACATCGCGAACTTCTCGACCGGGACGACCTGCTTCGCGGTCAACCTCTGTGGTGCGGTCCCGTTCGCCGCCGGTATCGGTCCCGACGGCTCGTTCGGGTACCGGCTGTTCGCCACGACGCGAGCCGACGCGGGCGACGTCCAGAGCGTCGAGGACTTCGCGGACGACGACGTCAAGATTGCCCACGCGGAACCCGCCTCGAACTCCGGCCACCAGGCCCCGTCCGCGCTGTTCGACCAGTACTTCGACGTGACGGCCGGCGAGGACTACGAAATCAACTTCTCCGGCGGGCACTCCCAGACCACGCGGGGCATCGCCGCCGGTGACTACGACGCCGGCCCCATCTGCTCGACCTGCTTCAAGGACACCGTCGAAGGCGACAGCAGCCTGAGCTTCGACGACTTCAAAGTCGTCTGGGCGTCCGCGCCGTTCCCCAACGGCCCCATCGCGTACCGGTACAACCTCCACCCCGACATCCAGGAGGGCATCCGGGCCGCCTGGCTCGACTCGAACTTCGCTGACACGGCGTACGCCGAGCGGACCGGCTACAACGAGTACGTCCCCATCGAGTACCGCCGCCACTGGTACGACATCATGGTCATCCAGCGCTACAACGGCGTCGAGTACACGCAGAGCGCCCTCGGGGAATGACACTCGACGTTACCGACCTCACGAAGACGTACTCGTCGGGCGACGAAGCGCTGCGCGGCGTCAGCCTCTCGGTCGAGGGCAACGAGACGACGGCGATGATCGGTCCGAGCGGCGCGGGCAAGAGCACCTTCATCAGGTGCATCAACCGCCTCACCGAGCCGACCAGTGGCACCGTCACCCTCGACGGCACCGAGCTGACGGCGCTGGGCGACGACGCGCTCCGGGAAGCCCGCGGCGACATCGGGATGATCTTCCAGGAGTACAATCTGGTCGAGCGACTCACCGTCATGGAGAACGTCCTCACGGGCCGCCTCAGCTACGTCTCCGCGTGGCAGGCCTTCCGCCGGTCGTTCCCGCCGGAAGACATCCGGCGGGCCTACGACATCCTCGACCGCGTCGGCCTCGGCGACATGGAGGACAAGCGCGCCGACGAACTCTCCGGCGGCCAGCGCCAGCGCGTCGGCATCGCTCGCGCGCTCATCCAGCAGCCGAAGATTCTGCTCGTCGACGAACCGACGTCCAGCCTCGACCCCGAGACCTCGAACACGGTGATGCAGTTGCTGACCGAAATCGCCGCCGAGCGAGACATCCCGGTCCTCATCAACATCCACGAGGTGGACCTCGCAGTGGAGTACGCAGACCGCATCGTCGGCCTTCACGACGGCGAACTCGTCTTCGACGGCACGCCGTCCGAACTCGACGACGCCGGCTTCGACCGGGTCTACCGAGGAATCGAACGGCCCGACGCCGACACGTCGGCGTCCACGCCTGCAGACTCGGAGTCGGCGGCACCCCTCGACGCCGACCCCGGACGGTCGCTCCCGGGTGAGCCCTGAGATGGCGACCGACGAGCGAACGTGGCAGCGGCCGACGGCGTTCAGGCGACGCGAGCTGAAGTGGGTCGTCTACGCCGGCATCCTCGCGTTCTTCGTCTGGTCGGCGGCGGGCGTCGGCCTAGACCTCTCCCGTATCGTCCGCGGGTTCGGTCGCGGTGCGTCGCTGCTGGGTGACTTTCTGCCGCCCGACGCGACACCCAGACAGGCACAGCGCATCGTCGACAAGATGGCCGAGAGCGTCGCGATGGCGATGGTGTCGACGGTGACGGGCATCCTCCTCAGCGTCCCGGTCGCGTTCATGGCGGCCGAGAACCTCTCCCCGAAACCGCTGTACTACCTCAACCGCGGATTCATCGCCGTCTCACGCGCGCTCAACGCCATCATCGTCGCCATCCTCGTGGTGAAAGCCGTCGGGCTCGGCCCGTTGGCGGGCATCATCACAATCACGTTCAAGACAGTCGGCTTCTTCTCGAAGCTGCTCGCCGAAGACCTCGAAGACATCGACATGGGGAGCGTCGACGCGGTGCGCGCGGCCGGCGCGTCGTCGATTCAGACGCTCCTCTACGGCGTCGTTCCGCAGATAATCCCGCGGTTCGCCGGCCTGAGCGTCTACCGCTGGGACATCAACATCCGCACCTCGACCATCGTCGGCATCGTCGGCGCGGGCGGCATCGGGTCGGTGTTGCTCACCGCGTTCAACCGCTACAGCTACCAGTACGTCTCCGCGATTCTCGTCGCCATCGTCGCCGTCGTCCTCCTCGCGGAAGGCGTCAGCGCGGTCGTCAGACGGAGGTACCAGTGATGGCAAGCGCGAACGACAGCGAGACGTGGCAGCGGTTCGACCGCCGTCACCGACTCGGCCGACTCCTCGGGTGGCTCGGTGCGGCCGTCGTGTTCGCCGCCTCGTGGCGGTTCCTCGACATGGGCGTCACGAGACCCGAGATTATCCCGCGTGAAATCAGCGACCTGCTCACGCGGATGTACCCTCCGGACGTGGCGTACGCCGGCGACCTCGTCGGCCCGCTAATCGAGACGATTCACATCGCCGCGATGGGGACGGCCGGCGCGCTCGTCCTCGCGGTTCCGGTTGCACTCCTCGCCGCAGAGAACACGACGCCGAACGCGGCGACCTACTGGCTCGGAAAACTAATCGTCACGGTGAGCCGGTCGGTGAACACTATCGTCTGGGCGCTCGTCTTCGTCGTCGTGTTCGGGGCCGGGCCGCTCGCCGGAACCGTCGCAATCGCGTTTCGGTCGGTCGGCTTCCTCGGGAAACTGCTCGGCGAGGAAATCGAGGAGATCGACTTCGGGCAAGTGGAGGCGGTCCGTGCCTCCGGCGCGTCGTCGCTGCAAGTGCTGCTGTTCGGCATCCTCCCGCAGGTCAAGCCGGCGCTGGTCGGGCTGAGCGTCTACCGCTGGGACATCAACGTCCGAGACTCGACCATCCTCGGGTTCGTCGGCGCGGGCGGCATCGGCGTCCAGCTGTTCCGGGCGGTCAACGCGTTCGCTTGGCAGTCCGTGGCGATGATTCTCCTCGTGATTTTCGGCGTCGTCGTCGTCAGCGAGACGCTCTCGGCGTACACGCGGGGGATGGTCCGGTGACTGCCACCACTGCCGGCCCCTAATTGCTCCGCCACCCGAATTTGCTATCCCGCTATGTGATTTACGCGCCCGTTCCGGTCGGTGTCCCGAAACGGTGAAACCGCCGACCGCGCTACCTGTGCCCGATGGACTGCACGAAGTGCGACCGGGACGCGGTGATGCACGCCGCCTACTCCGGTGCCCACCTCTGCGAGCCACACTTCCTCGAGAGCGTGGAGCGCCGCGTGCGGCGGCGCGTCCGCGAGGACGACATGCTGCCCGCCGACGCCACCCCCGAAGACCCCGAGACGTGGGTCGTCGGGCTGTCCGGCGGGAAAGACAGCGTCGTCCTCACCGACATCCTCCACGACACCTTCGAGGAGGATCCCCGGGTCGAGCTGGTCGCGCTCACGATTCACGAAGGCATCGAGGGCTACCGCGACGAGAGCCTCGACGCCTGCGAGGAACTGGTCGCCGAGCGCGGCATCCGCCACGAGGTCGCGACCTACCGCGAGGAGTTCGACGTCGAGATGGACGACGTCGCCGAGGACGACCCACTGGACATGGCACCGTGTGCGTACTGCGGGGTGTTCCGCCGGGACGTGCTCGCGCGGTACGCCGACGAGTACGACGCGGACAAACTCCTCACCGGGCACAACCTCGACGACGAGGCCGAGACCGCACTGATGAACGTCTTCGAGGGGAACGTCGAACAGGTCGCGAAACACTTCGACGCCAGTCTGGGGCCGTTCGGTGAGCGCAACGAGAAAGACGGGATGATTCCGCGCGCGAAACCGCTCCGTGACGTTCCCGAAAAAGAGGTCGCGCTGTACGCCCAGCTCCGCGACCTCCCGGTCCACATGGAAGAGTGCCCGCACGCCAGCGAGGCGTTCCGCGGCGAGATTCAGGACCTCCTCCTGAAACTCGAGGAGAACCACCCCGGAACGCGGCACTCCATCATGGCCGGCTACGAGGAACTCGCGAGTCTCGCGGCCGACGAGTACGGAGACGACGAGGACGGCGAAACCGTCGGTGAGTGCGAGGAGTGTGGCGCGCCGACGACCCAGGACCGCTGCCGGAAGTGCGCGCTCGTCGACGCAGTCGAGTCAGTGTAGGCCGACTGGCAGGACCGACGGCACCGCGCAGAGTGCCGTCGCTCGGCAATCGCAAAGAGAGAGAGAGAAGACTGCCGATTACCGGATGACGTCGAGACCGTTCTCCTGCTCGACCTCGTCCTGACCGCCGTCGGAGTGCGCACCGCCGAAGCCGCCCGTCGACGCGTCGTCGGCCACGCGCTGCTTCGAGTCCGAGGACTCGACGTCTCGGAGCTCCTTCCGGGACTTGTCGGCCTGCTTCTGCGTGCTCGGGCCGAGTACCTGCGCGGACTGCACGCCCGTCATGATGGCCATGACGCGCACCTTCCCCTTGTAGTTCTCCTGGATGCGAGCGCCCCAGATGACGTTCGCGCTCGCGTCCAGACGCTCCGTGATGTTGTCGGCGATGCCCTCGGCCTCTTTCAGCGTGAGGTCCGGGCCGCCAGTGATGTGGACGAGCCCGCCGCTCGCGCCGCGATAGTCGACGTCCAGCAGCGGGTGGTTCATCGCGTCCTTGACGACCTCGTTGGTCTTGTTCTTGTCCTGGGTCTCACCGACCAACATCACCGCCACGCCGCCCTGGTTCATGATGGCGGTCATGTCGGCGTAGTCGAGGTTGATGAGGCTGGGCTGCGTAATCGTCTCACTGATGCCCTTGACCGTCTCCGCGATGATCTGGTCCATCACGGAGAACGCGTCCCCGATGGGGAGGTTGGGCACGTAGTCCAGCAGCCGGTTGTTGTCGAGAACGATGATGGAGTCGGCTTCCTCGCGGAGCTTCTCCAGGCCCTCCTCGGCCTTGACGGTGCGGGCGCGCTCGACGTTGAACGGCGTCGACACCATGCCGACGACGATTGCGCCCTGCTCTTTGGCGATCTTCGAGACGACCGGCGCTGCGCCGGTCCCCGTTCCGCCCCCCATACCGGCGGTCACGAACACGAGGTCCGCGTCGCCGAGTACCTCCTTGATCGTCCCCTGAGCCATATCGGTCGCGCGCTCGCCCATCGACGGGTCGCCGCCAGCGCCGAGCCCGTTGGTCAGGGACTTGCCGACGAGAATCTTCGTGTCGGCCTCGATCATCTTCAGGTGCTGCTTGTCGGTGTTGATGGCGACGGTGTCCGCGCCCTCGACACCGATGTTGTACAGCCGGTTGACGGTGTTGTTGCCAGCGCCGCCGCAGCCGACGATGACGATGCGGGGGTCGCCGAACTCGTCGCCGTCGGTGCTGGCGTCCATCTCGCGCTTCTCGGCTTCGGCGTTGTCGAGGGCGTCCTGAACGATGTCCTGCATCGTCTACACCTTCGCCCAGTTCTTCGGACCGGTCTGGTCCGTCTGCTCGTCGATCATCTCGCGAACGGCGGAGCGAATCGCCTCGCTCCGGTTGGGGAACTTCCCCCGTTCGACCATCTGTTCCACCTCGTCGATCTGCTGTTCCGGAATCCGGAGTGTCACACGCTCCATATTTGGTATCCCCGTGTTGGTAAGACGGACCCGGTCTCCCGCTTCCGTGTCTTACACCACCGGGTTGGCGCGAAGGGGCCGCGCCATCTGGTGATTCTGTGTAAGACGACCGTCTTACGTACGAGTACCCAGAGCAGCTTGCTACATATAACTAACGGCGAATGTAAACAGCTGTCTTACCCCTGCCGGTCGAGCGCGTCTGCGGACGCCGTCCGACGGCCGCAGTGCGGGCAGAACGCCCAGTCGGCCCGAACTTCGTCGCCGCACTCACAGAAGACGCGATGCGACGCTTTCTCCCCGCAGTTCGGGCAGTACACGTGCTCGCCGGACAGCGACGACCCGCACTGCTTGCACGACCGCTCGCCGTCCCCCCCGGGCTGCTGGCGGCCGCGGCCGGCGTCGGCCGCGCGCTGACCCGTGCCCGACGACTCCGCGTCGACGGACGCGCCGTCGTCGGTCTCCACGGTGATGTTGATGTTTACGTCACGCGCGCCTCCGGACCGGCCGGCCGGCTCGGCGGCGTCCCCGACCAGCCCGTCGACGCGATCGGCGACCATCGCGTCCAGCGACCCGCCGGCGTCCACGCGACTCTCCGTGAGGTACGTGCGAAGCGCCTCCCGCATGACCTCGCTCTTCGAGGCGTCGAGGTCCTCGACGGCAGCGACGAGGTCGTCGTCCGCGCGGAACGTGACTTTCGACATGACGGTTGTCAGGCACTACCGCTTCGCCCCTTATTAAATGTGCTGTCGCGTCTGACAATCGTCTCCCGAACTGGAATGATAACCCTTAAATTTCGACGCCGGCCTACGTTCGAGTGCATCCGCCCTTAGCTCAGACTGGTAGAGCAGTCGACTGTAGATCGACTTGTCCCCCGTTCAAATCGGGGAGGGCGGATTTTCTGCGACCCTCTGGCCTTCGCGATTCGGTACGGCAGTCCCACGCTCGTGAGACCGTCTGGCCGCGACTCGAATAAGAGACCGATACCGGCTTCCGGCGGCCGGCAGCCCCGAAGCCACGAACCGACGGCATGTAAACAGCTGTCAACGACTGTGTAGCTGCTCGAAATTACAGCATACCGGCTCCGTGAAGTACGAGGACAATCAGTGCGAGGACGACGTGTTCGCCGTCGACGACGAGGCCGTAGAAGAGCGCGCTGCGGTCGGGGGTCGCGAACGGGACGTAGGCCGCGACGTAGGCGTGGAGGACGAGTAGGACGAGGAAGCGACCAGGAAGCACCCGGGTCGCGACGAGCGCGACGACGGCGAGGGCGAGGGCCGCGTTCGCGAGTGTCGCGACCCGGCGGGCCGCGGCCGGCCCGTAGCGGACCGGAATCGTGTCGATGCCGGCGGCACGGTCACCGTGGACGTCCTTGACGTCGAAGACGACGGCGGCGACGGTGATGACCGAGCCGGTCCAGGCGGCGAGCAGCCAGACCCGTGGGTCGCCGAGTCGAGCGGCGTGTGCGCCGACGCCGAGCGGGACCGCGGCCCACGCGCCGCCGACGAGGAGGTTCTTCGCGAGGAACACGCGTTTCGCGCGCAGGCCGGAGTAGACGCCGACGGCGACGACGGGGAGCGCGAGGAACTCGACGTAGCGGACGCCGCGAGCGGCGGCGAGCGCGACGGCGGCCACGTACAGTAGCGTGCTGGCTGCGACCACCGTGCGGCCGTGGCGTCGCGCGAACGCCGCGCGTCTGGGGAGGTTCGCGGCGTCGACGTCGGCGTCGGCGACGCGGTCGGCGCTGTAGACGAACAGCGTGGCGGCGAACACGACGAACAGCGCGAGCGGGTCGACGGGGACGCGGACGAGGGCCGCGGTGGTGGCGGCGACACTGGTGGCGGCCAGCGAGACGACGAGGTTGCCGTGGACGGCGCGGCGCGCGAGCCCAGCGAGCGCGCTCCCTGAGACGCCGGCCGGGTGGTCGTCGGACCCCATCTGGCGTGTCCGTCGCTCGGCGTCGGCGACCGATAAAGCCGGTTCGCGTCCCCGGCGTCTGGGAACTGGCCGCTGACCAGACAGATCTGGTCGAATGTTTGCAGAATCTGCTCGGAAAATATTTAATCGGGTAGCGTCCATAGGCTGGTGTGACACTTCTGGTCGCGGACGCGACGCGGTCGACGCTCTCGGAGGTGCTGGACGACGCCGAGGCCGTCGCCGTCGACGACCTCGCCGCCGCGCTCTCCGCTGGCGACGACCGGGTGGTGGTCGTCGACTGCGCGGCGGCGGACGCCGATTCGGCGGCGGCGACCGTCCGCGCTCGGGCACCGGACGCTGTGGTCGTGAGCGTCGGCGGCGACGGTGGCGACGTGGTGGCGGCGACCGGAGACGAGGAGGCGGTGTCGGCAGCGGTGGCGCGGGCACAGACCGTCGCGGCGTACCGGGCGTCGGTGTCGGCGCTCTACGAGGCGTGCCGGGGGCGTGCGCTCGGTCGACCGCGCGAGGACCTCCGGGAGACGCGCGCGAACGCCGACCGGCGGCTCGCCGAGCTGCCGTCGGACCGCCAGACGGTCGCGGCGGCGCTCCGAACGCGCGACGAAGCGGCCGGAACCGACGTGAACGACCAGCGGGACGCAACCGATGGTTGAGGCGTTCGCGGTCGCGTCGGGGAAGGGCGGCACCGGGAAGACGACGAGCACGCTCGCGCTCGGTCTCGCGCTCGCCGACGACTACGACGTGACCGTCGTGGACGCCGACACGGGGATGGCGAACCTGCTGTTCCACGCTGGGCTGGCGGACGTGGACGTGACGCTGCACGACCTCCTGCTGGCGGACGCCGACGCCGCCGTCTCGGACGCGGTCTACGAGCGACACGGGATGCGCGTGGTGCCCTGCGGGACGAGCCTCTCTGATTTCCGCGCGGCCGAACCGGAGCGGCTCCGGGACGTGGTCGCCGAACTCGCCAGCGACACGGACGTTCTCCTGCTGGACTCGCCAGCGACGCTCGCCAGCCGGGACGCCGTCCTCCCCGTCGTGCTCGCGGACCGAACGGTGCTCGTGGTCGAACCGACGATTCCCGCCATCTCGGACGCCCTCAAGGTTCAGGAGTACGCGGCCTCCTACGGCACGGGCGTCGCGGGCGTGCTGTTCAATCGCGTGACCGACGGCGACGCCGTCGACCGCGTCGCGGCGAAAGCCGACCGCTACTTCGAGGGGCCGACGCTCGCAGCCGTTCCCGAGGACGACGCGGCGCGGGCGGCGCGGCGCGCGGGCGAACCGCTGCTTGCACATGCTCCGGACAGCGACGCCGCGGCAGCTTATCGGACGGCCGTCGACGCGCTCGACGTGCAGGCGAGCGACGCGGACGCGGTCGCCGACCGGTTCCGGAGCGCAGTGGTCCCCGACCAGCCATGACGACGCCCGTGTCGTTCTCCCGGGTCGTCGAGGACGCAGCAGCCGCGCTGGGGCTCGCGCTCGACCGCGAACTCACGGGGTACGCCGAGTTCACGCCCCAGGACGCGCTCCTGCTGGACGACGGCGGCGCGGGCGTGCTGGCGTTCGAGGCGGGCGTCCCGACGCACGTCAAGCACTCCGGCTCCGGGCGCGGCGGTGACGCGGCGCTCGGCGACCTCGCGGTGCCCGGGCCGCTGCGCGTGGAGTGTTACGCTGGCGGCGACCCGCCCGTCCCCGAGACCGAGCAGTTCGCCGTCGCGCCGGGAACGCCGGCCGAGCGCCTCGCTGGCGACGCCGACCTCGCCGACCGCACCCGCGCCGCGGCCCCGGCCGACGGCAGTCAGGGTGGGGAGTCGATGGACGCCGTCGAAGCGTTCCTCGAGGACGACGAGAAGATCGACGCGCTCCGGGAGCGCGCCCGCGAGGAGGCGACCGAGCGGGCCAGCGAGTGGGGCTTCGAGGAGTTCGCAGAGGACTGACTCCTGCTCGTCGCGCCGCGGCGAAAGAACGGGCGTCGGGGAGTTACTCGCGGGTGCGGACGAACAGACCGAGAGAGCCCACGAGCCCGACGAGCGCGGCTCCCGTCGCAGTGCTGGTCGAAGGCGTGGTGCTGGTCGGGGTTTCGGTGGTGGTCGAGGTTTCAGTTGTAGTGTTAGTTGGGGTTTCGGTGGTGGTCGGAGTCTCTGCGGTCGTTGGCTGTTCAGTCGTGGTCGGTTCCTCGGTGGTGGTTGGTTCCTCAGTTGTAGTCGGGGTCTCGGTGGTGGTGGTCGGAGTCTCGGTGGTGGTTGACTGCTCAGTCGTAGTCGTGGGCGGCTCGACAGGACACTGTTCGACGCTGACGGCTGCCTCGGTCTGGCCGTTGACGGTGACGTTGTCGGAGGCGAACGAGTCGTCGGTCGCGTAGCGGGCGTCGACGGTGTAGCCGCCTGCCGTCACGTTCACGGTGGCGCTGTCACCTGGGTCGACGTCCTGAGCGGTGGCGACCGGGTCACCGGACGCGTTCCGGACGCGGAAGTCGACGGGCTCCGCGCTGTCACCGGGGGTAGTCACGGTGATTTGCTCGCACTCTTCGGAGACCGCCGTGGTGTCGGTCGGCTGTCGACAGCTGGCGACTGCGACCGTCGCCTCGGTCTGGCCGCTGACGGTGACGTTGTCGGAGGCGAACGAGTCGCTGGTCACGTAGCGAGCGTCGACGGTGTAGTCGTCACCGGTGAGTCCGTCGATGGTGTCGCCCTCTCCGGGCGCGACGTCTCGGACGGTGGTGACCAGGTCGCCGGACCCGTTCCGGACGCGGAAGTCGACGTTCCCGTCGTTGTCACTCGGATTTCTGACGGTCAGCTGCTCGCACTCTTCGGTGACGGCCACGGTGTCCTGCGTGCCTCTCGGCTCGTCGCAGTCGACAGTGAGCGTGCCGTCGCCGATGTCGGTGCCGTCCTCGGCCTCGGCACTCCACTGGTAGTCACCGTCGTCGAGGTCGGAGACCACGAGGGAGTCGTTGGCGGTGCCGTTGGCAGTCAGCGTGTAGTTGTCGCCCTCGATGCTGAAGGTGGCGTTCTGGTCGTTCGGATTGGTGACTGTCAGCTCGCCCTGTTCGTCGACGCACTCCAGTGTCACCAGCACGTCGTCGGGTTCGTCGCAATCGACGGTGAGCGTGCCACCGCCGACGTCCGTGCCGTCCTCGGTTTCCGCGCTCCACTGGTAGTCGCCGTCGTCGAGGTCGGAGAGCGTAACCGAATCGTCGTCCGAACCGTCGGCGGCGAGGGTGTAGCTGTCGCCCTCGATGGTGAACGTGACGCGCTCGCCGTTGGGGTTGCTGACCGTGACCGTCCCCTGCTCGTCGGCGCACTCCGTGGTGACGACGACGTCCTCCGGTTCGGGCTCCGGCTCTGGCTCCGGTTCCGGCTCGGGGCAGTCGCCGGCGACGAGGTAGGCGGCACCGGCGTCGACGGCGCTGGAGTTGTTGAACGGTGCGCCGACGAGGACGTCCTTGTCGCCGCCACCAGTCACGTCCATCGCGTCGGAGACGGCGGTGCCGGCGCGGTCGCCTTCGCCCTCACCGGCGAGCGTCGCGTCGGCCGTCGAGAGGTTGCGCTCGGTCGCGGGGGACTCGCTGCCGGCGACGACGTAGACGGCTCCGGCCTCGACGGCCGTCGAGTTGTTGCCGGGTGCGCCCACGAGCACGTCGGCATAGTCGTCGCAGGTCACGTCGCCGGACCCGGCCGAGGAGACCGAGTAGCCGGCGAAGTCGTCCTCGCCCTCGCCGGCGAGCGTCGTCCCGGCGTCGGAGAGGTTCACCGTGCCGGTGTCGCCCTCGCCACCGTAGACCACGTATGCGATGCCGGCGTTCGACTCGCTGTCCGCCGTCTCGGCGGTCGGCGCGCCGACGAGGACGTCGTCGTAGCCGTCGTCGTCAACGTCGCCGGCCTCGGCGACGTCCCAGCCCGCGCGGTCGCGAGCGGCGTCGCCGGCGAGCTTCAGCCGGGCGTCCGCCAGCGAGACCGTCCCCACGTCGGTCTCCGTGAGGAGGTAGACGGCACCGGCGTCGGTGGCGGTGGAGTTGTTCCACGGCGCACTCACGAGAATATCCTGACTGCCGTCTCCGTCGACGTCGCCGGCTTCGGCGACGGACCAGCCGGCGGCGTCGCCGCTGCCTTCGCCGGTGAGTGTCGTGCTGGCGTCAGCGAGCGAACCGACGCCGGGGTCGACGTCCGAGACGACGTACGCAGCGCCGGCGTTGGCGGCGGAGGCGTTACTCCCGGGTGCCCCGACGAGCACGTCGTCGCCGTCGGTTCGGTTCACGGCGGCGACGGACCAGCCGGCGCGGTCGCCCGCGCTCTCGCCGCGGAGCACGTGGTCCGCGTCCGAGAGCGACCCGTTCTCGGGGAGGTCGTCGCCCCCGTCGACGACGTACACCGTGCCCGCGGACTGGCCGTTGGCGTCTTCGAGCGGCGCGCCGACGACGAGGTCGTCCGCCCCGTCGTCGTCCACGTCCCCCGCGGCCACGGCGTAGCCGGCGCGGTCGCCGGCGTCGACGCCGTGGAGCGTGACGCTGGCGGACGCCGCGTCGATGTCGCCGTCCTCGACGGGACCGTAGAACACGTAGACCGCGCCGGAGTTGGTCCCCTCACCCGTGTTGTTCTCGGGCGCGCCGACGACGACGTCCTCGACGCCGTCCCCGTTGAGGTCTCCGTGCGCGAGCGCAGTCCCGAACGTGTCGTTGGCACCTGCCCCCGCGAACGTCGTGCTCGCGTCGCCGAGCGAGCCTGTCTCGGGAACGAGCGGCGTCTGCTGCACTGGACCGTCGCCCGTAGCGTCGCTGGCGTCGCCCGCGGTCGATCCGACGACCCCCACACTCGCCGGAGCGACGACGAGTACTCCAACGACGAGTAGTGTGAGGAGTCTGCTCGTGCGTGACGATGCACTCTGTCGCTCGCCTGGTCGCGTGCCCATACCACCGCTGGCGGCATCTGTTGTCTTTGTTATAAAACGCCGATTCGCGAGTAGGCTCGGCCCCGGCAGCACAACGCCGAAGCTACGAGCCGCCGTGCGTCGGGCTGCTGCGCGAAATCCGGTCCTACTGTCGCTTCCCGGAGACGAGTACTCCAGCCGCTGTGACCCGCGGCGGTGTCGAGTGGCGTACAGGCCAGCGGTCGGCCGCCTGGCCGGCCCAGCGTGCCGGCGGCAACCGCCCCATTCCACGAAGTAAGCTCGCCGCCATTCGCCGAACTGTCACCTCGGTTGAAGTACCCGCGTGAACGTCGTCGTTCCGTCCGGCGTCGTCACGCGCACGTCGAGCGCGACTGCGACGACCACAGTCTCGTTCGCGCGTTCCTGGAGGACCACACCGCCGTCGCGCTCGCAGTCACCGAACGCGCGTCCGCGACCACTGGGGCACGCGACACCCGCTACGGCGGACTCGTTCTCCGTGACGTGCACGGCGACGGCGTCGCCCAGCCGACTCCGCTCCAGTGTGTCGACCGGTGGCCCGAGCGCCGCGCGGAGTTCTCGTACTGCCGCCTCGCGCTCGCTCCAGGGCCGCCCGGTCGCGCGCTCCGCGGCGTCGTCCACGAGCCGGTCGAGTTCGCTCGCCACGCGCTCGCCGTGGTCTGCGTCAGGGTCGGCGACATCGGGCGCGTAGCCGAACTGGAGGTAGGCCGCCGCGACCGGAACGAGCGCGAGCGCCGCGACGGCCGCCGCGACGAGCACGAGTTGGCCGCGCCGCGTCACGCGTACCACACCCATACCGTCACTGTCCCACCGCCCGTGGGGACCGTCGCGACGCCCGTCGGCACAGTCGACGGGCGCGCGTACCCGACCGTCCCGTGGGGCGTCGCCACCCGGAAGAGGAGGTTGTCAGGGAGGATGCGGTCGACGCGGCGCTCCAGCGCGTCGGCCTCCCGGTCGAACGCGTCCTCTGACGCCGCGACCTCCGCGAGTCGGGTGCTGTCGCCGTGCTGGGGCGGTTCGTTCGCGAGCACTGTCGCGGCATCGCTGGCGTACGCGTCCAGCTGGGCGTCCCGTGGGACGCCGCCCGCTGGCGACCCGAACGCGAACGCCGCCGCGACCGCGACCACGAACAGCACGCCGACGGCGGCCTCGACAGCCGGCAGCGACACCTGGCCGCGCGGCGGCTGCTCACGCATCGACGGTCACCTCTAGGACGGCCTTGCTCGTGGTCTCGACGCGGTAGCCGACTGTCAGCGCCCTGGGGCCGAGGTCGCGGTTCGCGTCGAGTGCCAGCGTCACGGTGTCGTACCGGGAGAGCGCGAGGTCGTAGCGGCCGTCGAGGCCGCCGGGGTCGTGGAGCACGACGCGGTCGTTCGCCCGGACGGTCGTCACGCGCGTCCCGGTCGGCGGGTCCAGCCGGACCGTCGCGTTCGCGGTCCGCCGCGGGAGCGTCACCGCGTCTTTCCCGGAGAGCGCGGCGTCGAGCGTCCGCCGCTCGGTGTCCGCGACGAGCACGATGCGGCGCACGGTCTCGCCGCGCTTCGGGTCGCCGCGCGCAGCGACAGTCTCCCCATCGAGCCGGAGCTGGCAGTCCGCGGCTCCCGGGCAGAGCCCTCCCGAGGCGTTCTCGACCGCGTCTCGCGAGAGGACGTTTGCGCGCACCGAGAGCGGGCCGTCTGCGGCGACCAGGCGCTCGGCGAGCGACGACACCAAGCGAGTGTCCTGCGCGTCCGTGTTCGCGGCCGCGAACGCGCCGCCCGCGAGCGCCACGGCGACGCCGACGCTCGCGCCGACCAGCAGCAGCGCCACCGCCAGCGCGGGCAGATTCGCCTGCCCCCGGCTCGCGGTCACCGGTCGCTCACCTCACTCGGCTCGTCCGCGAGCACGACGACCACGCCGCCCGCTGGGTGCGGTTCGACGCGGACGACGCCACCGCCGCCGTCCCACGCGCCCGTGACGGTCCGGACGCGGTCGGGGAGCACGAGCGGCGTCGACCCGCCGACGCTCGGGTGGTCGTGGGCGAGGACGAGCGACCCGTTCGCCGCCCGAATCTCGTAGCCGTAGTCCCTGATGCTCTCGGGCAGCGACACCCGGCGCTCGACCGCGGCCTCCCGGCCCGACGGCGGGACGGCAGCTTCCACCTCCGCGGCGGCGTGTTCGAGCGCGCGCTCGCCGACTTCGCTCCCGGCGGCGTTCCGGGCGTCGGGCACCACGCCGCCGTACAGCGCCGTCGTCGCAGTGGCGACGAACAGCACGACGATGCCGGCTTCGAGGGCCTTCCCGACGGCGGGCGTGACCGCGCGGCCGGCGGTCACTCGACGGTCACCTCCGTCTCGTGGACGACGAGGTAGCCGGTGCGCACGCCGTCGAAGTGAGCCACGACGCTCCGGACCCCGTCGCCGTCGAAGTCACGGGTCGTGGTCGTCGCGCCCATCGCCTCGAACTCGTCGGCGACGGCGTCGACGTACTCCGTCTCGACGGCGACCCGGTAGCCGGCGTCCCCGAGGCTGCGGCGGTGGTGGCTGACGTTCGACCGGACGGTTCTGGTGACGCCGCCACCGCCGCTGGCCGCCAGTGAGACGTTCCCGCGGAGTGCGGGCACGCTCACGACGAGGACGTCCGGGTCGGCGGCGACCGCGAGCGGGCTCCGGGCGCGCGCCCAGCCGTCACCCGCGACGAGCACGCTGCCCGCGAGGTAGGTCGCCGCCCGGCTGCCTGCCGAGAACCGCAGCGCGTTCGCGTCGACAGTGGCGGCCACGCCGCTCGTGTTCAACACCCGGACCTGCCGTTCGACGAGGGCGAGTTCGCCGTCCGTGAACGCCACGCCGCCCCGGTGGACGCCCGTCGTCTCGACCGGCCGGAGGGCGTCGTCGAGGTCGCCGGCGACCCGCCGGGTGTCGCTGGCGGCGGCGTGCTGGTCGACGACGGTGCCGACGCTCGCCGTGAGCGCGCCGAGCGCGACAACCGTGACGCCGAGCAGGATTGCGACGCCGACGACGTTCGACTGCGCGCGGTTCTCGCGCGTCACAGCATCCCCACCCCGGCGAAGACGGCGTAGGCGACCGCGACGAGCAGCCCCGAGTGCAGCAGGGCGTCGTAGCGCCCGCGGTTCGCGGCACCGGCGAACCAGCCGCAGGCCAGCATCGTCGCCTGCGTGACGACGTAGAACCGGAAGCGGTCGCGCTCCAGGTCGACAGCGCCGGGGTCGATGGCGAGGCCGCCCGCGTTCGCGGCGTCCGAGACCGCCGAGAGCTGCGCGAAGCTGTCGAGGACGGCGAGGTTCACGGCGACCGTGATGCCGACGACGAGCAGCGCGGTCGTCCAGCCGACGGCGACGTAGACGAGCAGCCGGGAGCGGAGCGCGCGCTTCTCGTGGTAGAGCCGGCCGACCTCCGCCTGCAGCGCCTCGAAGGCGGCGTCGGCGTCGCTGCCGGCGTCGAGCGCGCCGGAGACGAGGCCAACGGTCTGGGCGGCGAGCTGGGTGTCGACGCGCTCGACGAACTGGCCGAGGGCGGCCGCCCGGACATCCTCGTCGTGGGTGGTGACTGCGAGGTTGAACGCGAGGTCGTCGACGTCGGGGTTCAGCGGGCCGAGGTCGACGTCGTCGGCGACCCGGGAGACGGCGTCGCCGAACGGCCGGCCGAGGCTGACGTGGCCGGAGACGGCGTGGACGAAGTCCTGTATCTCGCGGTCCTTCGCGTCGTCGATACGCGCGCGGCGTGCGGCGACAGCGCCGACCGGGACGGCGAACGCGACGTACGACAGCAGCGCGACGTTCACCACGTTCAGGCCCGTGTCGGCGAGCCAGCCGCCCACGGCGAGCGCAGGCAGGGCGGCGACGACGGCGGCGTCCGCTGGGTTTCTGGCTGCGTTCGCGAGCACGCCGAGGCCGGTCGAGCGGCTGTGGCCGTGCCAGGCGAACCCTCGGGGCCGCATATCGCCGACGAGCCAGGCGGCGAGCACGCCGACGACGAGCACGAAGCCAGCGCTGCCGTAGACCAGCATCGCGCGCACCGTGGTCGTTCCGAGCGGCGTGGCGACCGGTGCCCCGAGCCCGGGCGCGAGGACGCTCATGACGGTGGCGACGATGACCAGCAGCGCGGGCAACACCAGGAGAACGATGAACAGTTCGGCGACGAGTTCGAGGAAACCCGCGGCGCGCTCGCGGCTGCGTTCGCGGCTGTTCGCGAGCATCCGCGATTCGAGTTCGAGGTACTGGGCGACGGCGTCCGGGCCCTGGGCGGCGTGCTCGCGGAGCTTCAGCAGGAAGGGCGCGAGCACGTCCCGGCTCGGCGTGTCGCGGGCGACGACTCGCAGCCCGCGGTCGACGCTGCCAGTGAGTTCGGCGGTGTTGAGCACGTCCCGGAACGCCGCCGCGGTCTCGCCGTAGGCGGCCGGCCGGTCGGCGATGCGCGCGAGGAGAGCCCGCTCGTCCGTCGTGCCGGACGCGAGCACGGAAAGGTAGCGGACGGCACCCGGCAGTGTGGCCTGGATGTCCGCCCGGCGGGCTTTCGCCCGCCAGCCGAGGTAGCGGCCGCCCGCCCACACTGTCGCCCGCTTGGTGACGAGCCCCAGCGGGAGGCCCACGGCGAGCCACACGGCGGCCGGCTGGCTCGCCGGCAGGACCTGCGCTATCGGTGCGAGCGGGCCGACCCCGAGCGCGAGTCCGGTGACCGCCGCTGCCGCCGCGACGGCCGCGAGCGCGAGCCAGGACGCGCCGTAGACGCGGGCGAGGAAGACGTCGAACCCGAGGTCGAGGCGGGTGGCGCGGTAGCGTTTGCGGTCGGGGTCGTGGCGGTCGCGGTCCGCCTGCCGCGCGAACAGCGCGTACAGTGCGCGGTCGACCACGCCGAGCGTGTCGCCGCCGGTCACTCGCCGGCCCTCCGCTGGAGTCGCTCGACGGTCGCTGCCTCGTCGGTGCGGAGGTCCGACAGCAGCCCGAACAGCTCGTCGAAGTCGTCGACGCCCTCGCGGTGGAGGTACTCGACGTAGCGGCGTTTCTGCGCGAACTCGTCGTGGACGTCCTCGACGGGCCGGTCGGTGCGCGCCGCGAGCGCATCGAAGAACCGCACGTCCGCGACGCCCCGGAACGAGTAGTCGCTCTCGCTGCCCGGTTCGCGCTCGGCGACCCGGCGGTAGTGGACTGCGCCGCCGTCCTTCTCGATGGTCTCCGTGGCGTCGTCGGGGTCGTTGACGAACTCCACGACCTCGCCGACGTACCGGTCGCCGTTGACGTGCCGGGGGAAGACGACGAGGTCGACCTCGCGGAGGAGGTAGGCGGGGACGCCCTGCTCGACCGCCCGGTTCACGAGCGTCTCCACGTCCTCGGCGTGCGTCGTGCCGACGACGCCGTGGCCGGTGTTCAGCACCTGCGCGAAGCTCTCGAAGCTCTCCCGGGTGTTGATTTCGGCGATGACCTCCACGTCGGGATTGAGATAATTGGTCTCGGTCATCAGGTCCGCCATCGAGACGCGCTTGAACTCGCGCTCGTGGTCGCGGGTGGTCAGTGAGACGCCGGTCTCGTGTGGGAGCCGGACCTCCCGGCTGCCCTCGTCGATGCTGATGGGGCGGTCGTCGAAGGGGACGAACGGCATGTGGGCGTTCATCAGCGTCGTCTTCCCGACGCCGGTGGGACCCGAGTAGAGGACGACGCCGTGGTGTTCGTACACCATCCAGAGCAGCGCGACGACCTCCGGAGTGATGCTGTCGCGCTCCAGGAGGTCGACGGGTGTGAGCGCGTCGGCGGCCTGCTTCCGGATGGAGACGTGCGGGCCGTCCTCGCTGATTGCGGGGAGCGCGACCGCACACCGGATGGTCACGTCGTCGGTGACCTCCGCGGGTTCGAGGTTGACCTTCGCCGACGGATTGGAGGCGTTGAGTTCGACGCCGTCCCGGGCGGCGAGCTGGGTGACGAGGTTGACGAATCGCTGCTCGTCGTCCAGCACGAGGTTGGTGGGGAGCCGTTCGCCGTGCGCGCGCAGGCTCCCGCGCGGCACGACTTTCACGCGCTCCCCGAGGCGGTTCGCTTCCACGTCTTCGAGGTGGGGGTCGCGGATGGGGACCGTGAGTTCGCCGTCGCCGACGAAGTCCCGGAGGACGTAGTACGTCAGGTCCTCCAGCCGGTCGTCACTGAACCGCCACCCGACCGGCGGGACGGCGAGGCCGTACTCGGCGAGCGCGGCCCGCACTCTGTGCCGGGTGGCGTCCAGCCACGCCCGCGTGTTCCGGACGGTGAGCCGCCGGGAGAGGAGCGTGCGGGCGCGTTCGGCGACGAACTCGGTGCGGTCGCGGCCGTCGCCGAGCACGTCCGAGACGCTGGCCTCCCAGATGCGGTCCTTGCACTCGGCGACGAGTTCGTCGTCGCCGGGGAGGCGGTCGGGCTCGCGGACGGCGTACTTGGTGTCGAAGGCGTCCCGGCCGAGTACGCGCTCTCGGTAGACCACCACGGGTATCTCGAAGTCGCGGAACGGCACGGTGTAGCGCGCGAGTCGCTCGGAGAGGAAGCGGTCGAGGTGCGGCGGGTCCGCGGGGAGGTCGGTTCGGGCCGGCGCGTACTCGCTGGTGTGAACGGCGAGGCAGTCGCTGGTAGCGTCGGCGACCTCCACGTCGTCGTCGAGGGCCAGCGGCGTGAGGTCGCCGAGCCCGCGGAGTTCGCAGAGCGCGTGGAACTCCACGCGCCTGCGGGCCGCCCGCGAGCAGTCGGTGAGTCGGGCGACGACCTGGCGGTGTTTCTCGGCGAGACCGTCGGCCACCCGCTCTCGGGTGCCCTCCCGCGTCCGGGGGCGGGAGAGCTGTGCGTCCGCGAAGTAGTCGCGGACGCGGTCGAGTGCTGTCTCGTCGCTCGCGCCGAGGACGGGCCGCCGGGCGTCGTACGCGAAGCCGCCGTCGGTCTCCGAGACGGTGACGACGGTGCCGGGGTGGACCTCGTACTGGGCGCGCACGTCCGGGGCGTACCACGCGTCCGGGCTGTCCGGCGGCGCGGGCGCGGGGACGGCGTCGGCCTGCTGGAGCATCACAGATGAGTCGCGCCTATCCTGATTTAAAATTTAGTAAACTTGAATCAGATAATTACTTGGGGAGAGTGGAACGAGCCGTTCGACTGGCTGATGGGTCAAACCGTCGTCTAACCCACCAGTAACTTTTGTTTCCCCCCGTCCGCTACGTTCTGTGCGTGACTCGTCGCCGGAGCGCGGTCGTCCTGGCGCTGGTCTGCGTGGTCGCCGTCTCGCTGGCGGCGGCGACGCTGCCGGCTCCGACCGAGCCACGGGGCTCGGGCACTGGCAGTGGCGACGAATCCCCGGTCGCGGGAGAGGGCGCTCACCAGTCGGAGAACGCGAGCAGCGGCGTCGCTCGGAACGTCGAGACGGCGACCGAGCAGACGACGCCACCGCTGTCCGGTGTCTGCGTCCCGGTCCTGCGGTCGCCGGCGTTCTTCGCGGTCGCTGCGGTCCTGACGGGGGCCGCGGCCGTCGCTGTCCGCCGACGCGTCGCCACGACGCCGACCGTCGTGGTTGTGGGCGGTGCCGTCCTCTCCGCCGTGCCGTTCTGGCTCGCGGCCACGGACTGCCGGTCGTCCGTGCCGTCGGAGTCCCGCGGCGTCGACGAACTGGTGTTCGCGCCCGGCGACACCGGCTCGTCGGGCGGCGGTGAGGCAGCGGCCGAGGCCGCGACGACCCTCCTCACCGACCCCGTAGTGGTGCTGGGCGTCGTCGCCGTGGTCGCGAGTCTGGTCGTCGTCGCGTACCACGCCACGGGCGACGACCCGGCACCGTCCAGCGACGACGCGAGCGACGAGTCCGGCGAGGCGGCCGACTCGGGCGTGAACGCGAGTCTCTCGGTCGCCGCCGCGGCGGGCGACGCGGCCGACCGCATCGAAGCCGGGGCCGACGTGGACAACGAGGTGTACCGCGCGTGGCGAGCGATGGCTGCGGCGACCGGGATTCCGGACCCCGGTGCGGCGACCCCCGCCGAGTTCGCGGCCGCGGCCCGCGACGCCGGAATGCCGGCCGAGGACGTGGCCGCGCTGACCGACGTCTTCCGGGAGGTCCGGTACGGCGACGCCGAGGCGACGCCCGACCGCGAACAGCGAGCCGTCGACGCGCTCCGCAGCCTCCAGACGGCTGCCGACCGCGACGCGGCCCTGGGGTGGGACAACCGCTAGCGAGAGAACTGTTCGCAAGACCTATGCTTTCGAGTAGATAACCGCGCGACAGTGGACCGAAACGTACGCGTCCTGATAGTCGCCCTCCTCTGTGTCCTCGCCGTCGCTCTGGCGGCGTCGACGCTCGCCGACCCCCAGTCGCCGTCCGGCGCTGGCCCGGGCGTCGGCAGCGACTTCCAGCCCGGAGACGCCGACCGGGAGGGTGACAACGACAACGCCCAGCCTGTCCCAGAACAGCCCGAAGGCGGCGACCCGATACGGCTCAGCGCTGCCTGCGTTCCCATACTGCTGTCACCGTGGGTGCTGATCGGTGGCGTGGCAGCCCTCGCCGGCGCGGGCTGGATACTGAAACGCCGCGAGAACGCCATCTACGCGGCCGCAGTCCTGTTCCCGGTGACCCTGTTCCTCGCGGTGCCGTACATGCTGTTGACGGACTGCGGAACCAGCAGCCCCCTGAATCAGCGCGACGCCGCGCTCCTTCCCGAGCTTCAGAACAACTCCAGCGGCGGCGACTTCGGCGGGAACGCCGCCGGGAAGGCCGTCGACCAGCTGGTCTCTCCGACCGTCCTCGTCGGCCTGCTCGTGGTCGTCGCCGTCCTGTTCGCCGTGCTCGCGTACCGCGCGAGCGGCGACGACGAACCCGACGACGACCCGCTTCCCGAGGCGAAGACCGGCGACCCGGAGGACCGGGACGCGCTGGCCGCCGTCGGCGCGGCCGCCGGCGAGGCGGCCGACCGCATCGAGGACGCCGCCGACGTGGACAACGAGGTGTACCGCGCGTGGCGGGACATGACCGACCACATCGACCTGCCCGACCCGGAGACGAGCACGCCGCGGGAGTTCGCGACGGCCGCCTGCGACGCCGGCATGGACGCCGCCCACGTCGACGCGCTGACCGACGTCTTCCGGGAGGTCCGGTACGGCGGAGCCGAGGCGACGCCTGACCGCGAGGAACGAGCCGTCGACGCGCTGCGAGCCATCGAACAGCGGTACACGGAGGGTGGTGAGCGCTGATGCTGCGCCGCATCCTGCTCGCGCTCGGCGTCGTGCTGGCCGCCCTCGGGTTCGCCGTCGCGGTCCAGCCGTCGCTCGCGCGCACCCTCCGGTTCCCGCCGCTCCCGACGATAGTCATCGCCGCGCTCGCGGCCGCGTTCGCGCTCTCCGCGGGCATCGCCCGCAGCTCCACGGAGTTCCGCGACGAGACCGACGACGAGGACCGCAACGAATCGCTCGAACCCCGGTTCGAGCCGCCGCGGCCCGGCGAGGACATCGACGCTCGCCTCCGCGAGGGCTCGGGCAGCTTCCGAACCAACCTCGACGACGCGCAGTTCAGCGACCGACTCCGCAGCGTCACCGTGCGCGCGCTCGTGGACGCTCGGGGGCTCGCGCCGGAGGAAGCCGAACGCCAACTCGACGAGGGCACGTGGACCGACGACCGGGCCGCCGCGGCGTTCTTCGCGGAGGACGTCGACTCGCCGGCCACGGACGTCTTCGACGCCATCCTCAGCGCCGACCCGGTCTACGAGCGGCAGGCCGAACACGTCGTCCGCGAACTCCGACACATTGTCGGCCTCCGGGGAGGTGAGAGCTGATGCGCTCCGAGGAGACCCTTCGGTGGCGCGGCGCGGTCGCGCTGGCGCTGTTCGCGCTCGCAGTCGGCGCAGCCACCCGCGTGCCCGGCGTGCTCGTCCTCGGCGTGTTCGGAGTCGCAGTCGCGGGCTACGCGCGGCTGTTCACCGCGCCCGACCCCTGCCTCTCGGTCGAGCGGTCGCTGTCCGACGACGACCCGGAGCCCGGCGACCGGGTCGACGTGACCCTGACGGTCACGAACGAGGGGTCGCTGCTGCCCGACCTCCGCGTCGTCGACGGCGTCCCGGAGACCCTCTCGGTGGTCTCGGGGTCGCCGCGGCTCGCCACCGCGCTCCGCGCCGGGAAGTCCGCGTCCGTCACCTACACAGTCGAGGTGATTCGTGGCGAACACGAGTTCGGTAGCGTCGACGTGGTCGCCCGCGACGCGTCGGGCGGCCACGAGACCCGGATGTCCGTCGCCACCGAGTCGGCGCTCGCGTGCGTCCCAGACCTCCCGCGCCTGGAGTCGTTCCCGCTGCGGGCACAGACCGTCCAGCGCGTCGGCCGCGTCTCGACGTCGACCGGCGGCTCCGGCGTGGAGTTCCACGCCACCCGCGAGTACCGCTCCGGTGACCCCCTCAGTCGAGTGGACTGGAAGCGCCTCGCCCGGGACGGCGAGCTCGCGACCATCCAGTTCCGGGAGGAGCGCGCCGCCACCGTCGTCGCGGTCGTCGACACCCGCGCCCAGGCCCACGTCGCCGACCAGGACGGCACGAACGCCGTCGAGTACGGCGTGGAGGCCGCGGGCGGCGTTGCGTCCGCCCTTCTCGACTCGGGCGACCAGGTCGGTGTCGCCTCGCTCGGCCCGTACTGGGCGTGGCTCGCGCCCGGCCTCGGCCGCGAACACCGCGCCCGCCTCGAAGAACTGCTCGCCCGCGACCGCGGCTTCTCCGTGTCGACCCCGGACCGCAGATTCCTCGGTGCGCTGGTGTTCCGGCGGCTCCGCAAACACCTCCCGGACGACGCCCAAGTGGTGTTCTGCTCGCCGCTCGTCGACGACGACGCCGCCGAGTACGTCCGCCGGCTGGAGGCCAGCGGCCACCCCGTGACGGTCGTGTCGCCGGATGTCACGGGCGCGGACACGCTCGGCCAGCAGTTCTCGCGCGTGGAGCGCGCGGTCCGCATCCGGTCGCTGCGGACGGCTGGCGTCCGCGTCATCGACTGGCGGGCCGGCGACTCGCTGGCGCTCGCCGTCGCCGACGCCGAACGGGGGTGGTCGGCGTGACGGAGTTCGACGCCCGGCCGCCGACCGTCGCCGTCGCGCCCGCCGCCGTCGCCGCCGTCGTCGCGCTCGTGCCGGCGCTCGGCTCCGGCATCGGCCTCGCGCTCGGCGCTGCCGGCGCTGGGCTGCTCGTGTTCGGTGCCCAGCAGGGCACCCGGCGGTTCGTCTCGCTCGGCGCGGCCACGCTCGCCGTCGGCGTCGTGTTCGGTGCCGCCACCGGCCTCGACCCCGCGTACACGCTCGTGGGCGGGGTCGGCACTGTCGTCGCGTACGACGCCGGCGAGCACGCCGTCAGCCTCGGCGTCGACGTCGGCCGCGACGCCCGCGTCGGGCAGTCCGTCCTCGTCCACGTGTTCTCGACGGCGGCGCTCTCGGCGCTCGTCGCGGCCGTCACGCTCGTCGTCTACACGTTCGGCCCGAGAAGTCTCCCCGTGACTGCCCTCGTGACGCTACTGCTCGGCGGGACGCTGCTCGCGTACGTCCTCCGGACCTGACGGCTACCGTCGCCGGCGGTCCGGCTCGCGACCACGGGCTGGGCGGCGGGCTAGTTCGCGAAGTGGTAGCGCCGAACCGACTCGACTATCGTCAGCAGACCGCCGACGGCGAGGCCGATAACTGTCAGTCCCATCGGCTCCGTCGCCGGGAAGACGGACTGGTACGTGAATGTGTGTACCATCCCGTTCTTGCGCACCCGCAGTTGCGTCGGTTCGAAGGCGAGGTTGGCCCTTCCGGGGAGCGGCTGACTGGTCTCGAAGACGTACTGCTCGCCGTCGAGCGCGCCGTCAACGACGCGCTGCTGTTGGTCCGTGAGAACGTCGTACGGAATCCCGTCCCCCTCCGTCGTCGCGCCGGTCGCTTCTTGCTGGAACTCGTACTGGAGGGCGGGGAGGGTCAACATCACCGCGGCGGCACACATGAAGGTGCCGAGGATGAACAGCCCGTAGTAGAGCCGCTTCCGTCTGGCCACGTCCGGCGGGTCGACTGTTCCAGTCATTACTCGGTTACTTCGACCAGAATTGATAAGTTTTCTTCACTCCTGCGGGCGCAACCTGTTCCCGCGCGGTGGTCGCGACAGACGAACACGAGGCTCTCTGTCGCTCGTCTCGTCGGCCGGGGGAGAGACGGCGGCGAGCAGTCCGGCGTCAGGCCTCGACGGTCGGGACCGAAACGTCGTCGAGGACGCTGTCAACGATGTCGCGTTTCGCGACGTTCTCGACGGCCGCGTCCGGCGTCAGCACGAGCCGGTGGGCGAGCACGTTCGGCGCGAGGCGCTTCACGTCCTCCGGCACGACGTACTCGCGGCCCTTCACCGCGGCCCGGGCTCGCGCCGCCTCGAACAGCCGCTGGGTGCCCCGGGGGCTCACGCCGACGTCGACGCGGCGGTCCTCGCGGGTCGCACGCGCGATGGACACCATGTACTGGAGGAGGTCGCCCTCGACGCGCACGTCCTCGGGTGCCTGCTTCACGGCCTGCACGCGCTCGTCGTCCAGCACCGGCTCGACGGTCGGGCTCCGGGTGTCGCGGCCCGCGCGCCGCCGGAGCAGGTCGAGTTCGCCCGCCTCGTCCGGGTAGCCGATGCCGGCCTTCGCCACGAACCGGTCCATCTGCGCCTCCGGGAGCGGGAACGTCCCCTCCTGGTCGACGGGGTTCTGGGTCGCGATGACGAAAAACGGGTCCGGCAGCTCCATCGTCTCGCCGTCGATGGTCGCCTGCCCCTCCTCCATCGCTTCGAGGAGCGCCGCCTGCGTCTTCGGCGGCGCGCGGTTGATCTCGTCCGCCAGCACCACGTTCGCGAAGATGGGGCCGGGCTGGAACTCGAACTCCCGGGTCTTCTCGTTGAAGACGTGAGTGCCCAGCACGTCCGTCGGCAGCAGGTCCGGGGTGAACTGCACGCGGCTGAACTCGAGGCCGAGCGCCGTCGCGACGCTCCGCGCAGTCAGCGTCTTCCCGGTGCCGGGGACGTCTTCGAGGAGGACGTGGCCGTCGGCGAGGAAGCCGACGAGGACCGTTTCGAGGAACTCGCGGTCGGTGATGACCGCGGACTCCACTTCGCTCAGGACGGCGTCGCACTCGTCACGCACGCTGGTGACGTCCATACCACGTCCTTTCCCTCCCCCGGTTTATTGCTACCGGTTGGCACGACAGCCGTTTTCCGAACCGAAACCACTAAACTCACGGCCGGCCTCGCATCGAACGAGCCGAGGTAGCCTAGCCTGGCCAAGGCGGTTGCTTCGAGAGCAACTGTCCACACGGACTCAGGAGTTCAAATCTCCTCCTCGGCGTTCTACCGGCACTACGCCGCGAAGCGACGGCTGTGTCGCTGCCAGACGCCTGCGCTGGTCCCCTCGCGCTCCAGAAGCTATTCCCGGCGCTCGCCCGTACAGCCAGTCCGTGACAGATTCCATGCCGAGCCGACGCGACGTTCTCCGGCTGGGAGCGGGCGCGCTTGCGGCCGGGGTGGCGGGCTGCAGCGGGGCACCGACGAATCAGGAGACCACGGTGGCGACGACCGACGGCACGACGACTGGCGACCCGTCGACCACGCGGTCGGGCGACGTGAGCCCGTACACGCGGGTCTACCGCGAGAGCATCGACTCCGTGGTGCTGGTCCGGACCGACTCGGGCCAGGGGACGGGGTGGGTGTACGACGACGCCGTCGTGGTGACGAACGAGCACGTCGTCGGGCCGGCCGAGGAGGTGGACGTCCGGTTCAACGACGGCGAGTGGCGGGCGGGCACCGTTCTGGGCACCGACGCGCACAGCGACCTGGCGGCGATTCGCGTCGCGGACCGGCCTGCGGACGCGACGCCGCTGCCGCTGGCTGACGCGGCCCCCGTGGTCGGCCAGGAAGTGGTCGCCATCGGGAATCCGTTCGCGCTCAGCGGGTCCGCGACGACGGGCGTGGTGAGCGGCACCGACCGCGCGATTCCCGCGCCGACCGGCTACCGCATCCCGGACGCGGTCCAGACCGACGCGGCCGTGAACCCCGGGAACAGCGGCGGGCCGCTGATGTCTCTGGACAGCGAGGTGGTCGCGGTCATCAATTCGGGCGGCGGGGACAACATCGCGTTCGGCATCTCGGCGGCGCTCACCGAGCGCGTCGTGCCGGGGCTCGTCGCGGACGGCGACTACCAGCACGCCTACATCGGGCTGTCGTTCACGGCGGTGACGCCGGCCGTCGCGGAGGCCAACGACCTCGACGAGGCACGAGGCCTCCTCGTGGTGTCCGTCGACCCGACCGGGCCGTCCGCTGGCGTTATGCAGGGAAGTGACGGCACCGCGTTCGTCGACGGCCGGCAGGTGCGGACCGGCGGTGACGTGGTGCTGTCGGTCGATGGTACGACCGTCCAGACGTTCGAGGACCTGCTGAGTCTGCTCGCACTCCAGACCAGTCCCGGTGACACGGCCACTGTGGCGTACCTCCGGGACGGCGAGCGCCGGACGGCGGACATCGAGTTGGGCGTGCGCTCGGAGACCTAGTCCTCGACCCAGACGCGGTCGCCGACGCTGACGCCGCTGGCCGCACCGGCCGGGAGCTCGACGAGCGTGTCACAGCGCGCTTCCGCGCGGCCGGCCCACGCGCTCATCGTCTCGACGTGCTGGACTTCCTCGTTTTCCACCCAGAGAGCGTCGATATCGAACGGGACGAACACCATGTGAGCGTCCCGGACGCCGGCGTCCCCGAACGGGAACACGAGCGCGTAGTCGTCGGGAATCGACCGGCGGAACATCAGGCCGCGGGCCTGCGCGAGCGTGGAGTCGGCGGTGTCGACGCTGCTGGCGAGCGTCCGGACGTCGCCGCTCCCGGGGTCGTGGCGGACGTGCACGGTCGGACTGCGAGGGCGGCGGCGAAAAGCGTTACCCTGAGCGGCGACGACTGGGAGGCGATGAAGAAGACGCCGTCCGGGACGGCCGTCGGGGTCGAAGACCCCTACGAGCACGCCGGCGTCTGCGACTACGCCACCGGCGACGGCAAGTGCCGGTACGCCTTCGAGTTCCCCGAGCAGGACCGCGAGTTCGCCGCCGAGCGCCGCGCCGAGGAGTTCCGGTGCCCGGTCGCGGACGGCGACTGGGCGTGGGCGGACTGCCCGCACTACCGCTGCCGGCAGCGCGACCGCGAGTGCGTGCGCTGCGGGCTCGAAGAGCGCCGGCGCGCCCACGACGACGAGCGCCCGCTGCTCGAGGAACACCACCTCGCGTACGACAGCGACGAGGACGTCGGCCACGAGATAACAGTCTACCTCTGCCGGTGGTGTCACGCGAAGGTCCACGACTCGTGGGCGCGCGTGGACGACGACGCGAACCCGGACCCGGACGCCATCGCGGCGGCCGAGAGCCGCCGGAGCGACGAGCAGTCGGAACTCGGCTTCGAGTCGGCGGCCGAGCGCTTCGACACGGAGGACCACGAGACGTGAGCTGACTCGGTAGCTGCCGGCCACTCGGCTGTGACCGACGACCACATACCGATACCGCCGAGGAACGGCTGGCGGGCCTCGTCGTCGCGGAACGCTCCATCCAGCGAAATCGTCAGTCGCCCCGCACTCGTTGTCACATGCTACCACTCTGAGTGATTAAAACCCCACCGGCTGCCGCAGCCACTGCAACGCCTCGTCCCGGCCGCCTCACCAGAACGGGTGGGTTTTTAGTCGCGAACCGTTTACCCCGGTTCAATGACGCGCATCCTCGTCGTCGACAACCACGGGCAGTTCACCCACCTGGAGCACCGCCTGCTCCGGGACATGGACGGGGTGGACGTCGAACTCGTGGACAACACGACACCCCCCGAGGACATCGAGGCGGACGGCCTCGTGCTGTCCGGCGGCCCCGACATGGACGACGTCGGCAACTGTCGCGAGTACCTCGACCTCGACGTCCCGGTCCTCGGCATCTGTCTCGGCCTCCAACTGATTGCGGACGAACTCGGCGGCCGCGTCGAGTCCGGCGACTACGGCGGCTACGCGGACGTCGACGTCCGCATCCAGGACGAGACCGACCCCGTCGTCGGGTCGCTCGCACCCGAGACCCGCGTGTGGGCGAGCCACGCCGACGAAGTCGTCGAACTCCCCGAGGGCTTCACGCGGACCGCGGACAGCGACATCTGCGGCGTCGAAGCGATGGGGGACGCCGACCGCGACCTCTACGGCGTCCAGTGGCACCCCGAAGTCGCGCACACCGAGGAAGGCGAAGCGGTCTTCGAGAACTTCGTCGACGTCTGCGCGGAGTGACCGAGCGGGTACAGCGAGCATGACCGAGACCCAGGGCGAACTAGCGAGCCTCTCGAAGTACATCTTCCGCGCCCCACGCTGGTACACGAGCGTCGCGCTCTCGCTCGTCATCGCCGCGCTCGCGGGCGTCGCGGCCTTCGACAGCCAGTACATTCTGGAGGACGCCTGGCAGGGCCTCTTCTTCATCGGCGTCCCGACGGTCGTCGCGAGTCTCGCCACCACGCCCGTCGACCGCTACTTCGGCGGGCAACTCACGTACAACCGCTCCTCGCTGCTCGCGGTCGCCTGCGAAGTGGTGGTGGTGGTCGTGCTCGTGCTGGCGGGCGTCGTCGCCGTCCTGATTCCGCGGTTCGGCCAGAACTTCGTCTTCGACGCGCTCATCGCCGCGCTCGCGCTCGTCTTCGCGGTCCGGTTCCTCGTCATCCTCGCGGTCTCCCGGAACTCCCTGCTGGTGTCCGCGGTGCCGGCGAGCGTCCAGACCGCCACCGCCGGCCTGCTGCTGTTCGTCTACAGCGGCACCATGAACTACCTCACCGAGGGCGGCCCGCTGGTGCCGGCGTACCTCTCCCGGCCGGCGCAGGCACCCCCGGAAATCCAGTACGCGTTCGCGCCCGAGGACTTCCTGTTGCTCGCCGCGATGACCGGACTGTACGGCGGCGTCGCCTACGGCTTCGTGCTCGCCATCGACCGCCCGTGGAAACGCAGCCTCGGCGTCAGCGTGCTGGACTTCGTCGGCGGCTTCATCGGCCACATCGCCGAAGGCACCCGGGAGCTCGAGGACTTCTTCGAGCAGATCGGCGAGGAGGCCGTCGTCCCCGTCACCGTCCTGTCCTTCCGCCGGACAAGCGACGAGACCGAGAAGGCCCGCTTCGTGCTGCCGATGATTCACCCCGGACCGATGGGTGAAATCGGCGGCGGGAACCTCCCCCAGCGGGTCGCAGAGTCCGCCTCGGGGCTGGCGTTCCCACCGCACGCCACCGCCGGCCACGACTTCAACCTCGTCACCGAGCGCGAGGTCGACACGCTCGTCGACGCCGCCGCCGACGCCCACGAGACCATCGAGTACAGCGACACGGCCACCCGTCCCGTTCGCGTTCAGGAGGGTGAAGCGAAACTCCTCGCGCAGGCCTTCGACGACAAGGCGCTGCTCGTCTCCACGTACGCGCCCAAGTTCGCCGACGACGTCGAGTACGCCGTCGGGCTGTCGGCGGCCGCCGAAGCCCGGGTCGAGGGGATGGACGACGTCCTGCTCGTGGACGCCCACAACTCCAACAACGGTCTGGAAGGCGACGACCTCGGCCACGTCTACCCCGGCAGCGAGCGCTCGTTCCAGATGATTCAGGCGGCCGGCACAGCGGCCCGGGAACTCCGGGACGCCGAGGAGTCCGTCATGCGCCTCGGCGTCGCCTGGGACCGCACGCCCTGGCGGCCGAGCGACGGTATCGGCCCGCTCGGTGTCCGTGTCTCCGTTCTGGAGACCGGCGGCGACCGCACCGCGTACGTGCTCGTCGACGGCAACAACATGGAGCCCGGGCTCCGCGACGAACTCATGGACGCTCTGGACGCCGTCGGCGTCGACCACGCCGAAATCATGACGACGGACACGCACATCGTCAACACCGTCGAATCCTCGAACCAGGTCGGGGCCGCCATCGACTGGGACGACCTCACGGACGTCGTCGTCGACCTCGCCGAGGAAGCCGTCGACGACCTCGAACCGGTCGAAGCCGGGATGGCCAGCGAGCGCGCCGAAGTCACCGTCTTCGGTAACGACCGCACGGAGACGCTCGCCAGCCACGCCAACGCCGTCATCGCGATGGGTGGTGCCGTCGCCGGTCTCGCCGTCCTCGCGACGGTCACCATCAGCGTCCTCGTCTTCTTCCTCACGTAGCCCGCCGAAACACTCACGGCACTCCTGCTGGCAGTTCCGGTAATGACGGCGCAGTTGCCGCCCGGCGTCACTCACGTCGACTGCTCGACTCTCGACATGCCGAACGCTTACGTCGTCGACGACGGCGAGACGACGCTCGTGGACGCCGGGTGGCCAGGTGACGAGTCGACCGTTCGAGACGGCCTGCGCGCTGCCGACGTCGAACCCGGCGACGTCGACCGCGTGCTGCTGACGCACTCCGACGCCGACCACGTCGGCACGCTCGCACGACTCACACCGGAACTGGACGCCCCGGTGTACGTCCACGAACGAGAGGTGCCGTACGTCGCTGGCGACCGGCTACCGCCGTGGACCGCTCGCAACGTCGTCGGGGCGCTCCACCGACTCTACTACCGACGACTCGACCTGCCCGACCTCCCGATTCGAGCCGTCGCCGATGGCGACACCATCGGGGGCTTCCACGCGTACCACACCCCGGGTCACACGCCCGGGCACGTCGCCTACGTCCACGAGGCCCTGTCCGTCGCGTTCCTCGGTGACCTGGTCTACGGACTCGGCGACAGACTGAAACCCACCGGCTGGCTCACGAGTCACGACGCCGCGCGAGTCGAGGACAGTGTCCGGACGCTGTGTCGCCGTGCACCCGACTTCGAGTACGCGTGTCCCGGACACGGACCCCCGCTCGCTGACGGTTCCAACCGGCTCGCCGACGCCCTCCGGTAACCACCAGTCGAGAGCCGTCGCTGGCGAGCGTCGCGAACGGCGAGAAGCTCTCACCGCCTACTCGTCCGCGAACAGGTCGTCGACGGCCGCCTGCGCTGCGAGCGCGCCGTCGTCCGCGACCTGCTCCACGTCGGCGTCCGCGTCCGGGGCCCGGACGTAGATGTCCACGTCCAGCACGCCGTCCTCGAACGTCACCGTGATGTCGAGGTCGTCTACGTCACTGGTCCGCAGCCGGTCGAGGACGAGGCCCTCGGCGGCTTCGGCGGCCGTCTCCACGACCTCCTCGTCGGTCGGCATCTGAGCGTTACGCGCTCGGGCCGCCCATCGCACCGCCAGCGCCACCGAGCATGTCCTGGAGCTCCTCCTGGAGGCTCTCGAACTGCTCCTGGACGCGCTCCTCCTGCTTCTGGAGGGTCTCGACGCGGACCTCGAGGTCGCTGACCTTCTCGTCGAGGTCGTCGTGCGCGTCGTCGTAGCCCGTCTCCACGAGGAGTTCGCCGACCTCGCGGTACATCGTGGTGTCCTCGTCGATGTCGCCGAGCGCGTCGAGCGCCGTCTCGGCCTCGGAGAGCTGCTGCTCGGCCTGCTGCTTCTGGGCCGCGACGTTCTGGGCCTTCTCCTGAAGGTCCTGCAGTGTCTCGAGTTTCTCCTGCGCTTCCGGCGGTAGGTTACCCTGCATACCTATTGGGTCGCGCGCCCGACGGAAAAACCCCCGCTTTGTGGGCGCGCGGCGTCACGTCTCGTCTCCCGCCGTCTCGCGACCCTAAACGGCGTTCTGAGGACCGGACCGTTCGCGTCACTCGGCGCGGCGGCCGGCCGACTCGGCCGCGCGCTCGGCCACCTCGACGAGCGTGAGCCACGTGTTCTGGCCGGCACGCAGCGCCGTCAAGTCCGTGGCGTCGACGGTCACGGTCACGGTGTCGCCGTCGCAGTCGACGACCGCCTCGCTGCGGTCGCCCTCGATGTCGCCCGCCTCGACGGCGACGCTGCTCGCGACGACGGACGCAGCGGCGGGCGAGTCGTACCGGAAAACGAGCTCCGTCGAGTGCGTCACGCCTACTCGACGTTGACTTCCTTCACGTCGCGGCTGCGCTCCTTCAGGAGCACGCGGTGGCCGCAGTACGGACAGCGCACGCCCCCGTACTCGTCGAGTTCGACGTCACGCTTGCAGCGGGAGCACTTGTACGCCATCGTTACTCGTCGTCGCCGTCGGCACTCTCACCGAGCGCGGTGCGAATCGAGCGCGTGACCGTCTTGCCGCCGGGCGTCTGGGGCTGGTACGCTCCGCCCGTGTACTTGTAGTCGCACTTGCCACACTGCCAGATGCCGGTCCCCTGTCGGGAGACCTTGTCGGCACCGCAGTCCGGGCAGGCGTGGTCTTCGTTCATCGTGCCCTCGATGTCGGAGACCCGGCGGCGCGAGACGCGCCCGTAGCGCGCGCCGAACCGGCCGGCACTCCCGGTGGAGCTCTGGTTAGCCATAGTGGCAGCGTCTACCGCCGTCGCGCACATAAACGCTACGAGTTGTGTGCCCGAGTGCAGCGAGGGCACAGGAACGCGAACGGGGCGCGAAGCGACCCGTGAGTCGCGTCCCCGAGCGTAGCGAGGGGACGGAACGAACGAGCGGCCCTGACGAAGTGAGGAGACGACCGAACCAGCCGGGACCGTCAGTCCCGAAGCACGCCGGCTGCGAGGCGGCCGACTATCACGACCGGTAGGACGTACGTGAGAAGAATCGCGAAGATGGCGAGCACGCTCAGGAGGGGATTGCCGCCGCTCTCGGCGGTTTGGATGAACGTCATGACGACGAACCAGAGCGTCGTCAGCTGGATTGTCTTCGAGTCGATCATGGGGACAACAGCCGGTCTGCCGGAGCGCACAAACTGTTTCCGGTCTCGTCGGACACCCGCGTCGGCAGGACCGAACCCCGTCGTCACTCCCGGAGCGCTTCCTCGGTGAGCGCGCCGTTGAGGTCGTCGCGGACGCGCTCGCCGGTCTCGCGGCTCATCGCCGTGGTGACGACGCGGTTCTCCTGCACGCTGGAGCCGTCCCGCACGAGCAGGCGGAGGTTGCCGTTGTCGTCGGCCCGCGTGACCTTCGCGCGAACGCCGGTCCGAGAGCCGGAGCCGCCCGCGTCGATGGGTCCGGGGATGACCTTCTTCACGTTCGGGTGCGCGGCGACGGTGCGGATTGCCTGCTGGCCGTCGCGGTCGCCGATGAGCGTCGAGTGTCGGCCGCCGATTTTCTCGCGGGCGGGCTTGTCGACGACGTCGAGCACGCGGTCGCCGCGGCGGTCCAGCACCGACTCCACGGGGTCGTCGGGCTCGACGCGGTAGACGTCGTGGTGGAGGTCCGCCCGGACGGCGCGGATGACCTCGTGGGCTCCCGCGACGAACACGTCCTCCGGCCGCTTGCGGCGAATCTCGTCCGCGATGCGGCCGGCGAAGTTCCGGAGCTCGATGACCCCGGTCTCGTCGCCGTCCTCTGGCATCGTCGTCACGTCGGTCTGCCCGACCACGTCCTCGTCGTCGAGGAACGTGAGCGTCGCGCGCTCCCGGCTGCAGTCCGCCACGACCGCGTCGCAGTTCCCGGTCCGGCACACCAGGCAGTAGTCGCCCGGCTTCTCCAGCGGCGTGCCGCACCGCGAGCACTCCATACGCTGGAGAAAGCGGTTCGGGGCGCAAAAGCGCGGTGTTTCTCGGGAGGGCGCGCTCAGAGGTCGAGCGGACTCGATTTGAGGAACTCCCGGAGGACCACGGTGGCGTAGCTCCCCGAGGGTAGCGCGAACTCGAACGTGAGCGGGTCGTGGCTGACCGTGAGGTCGGGCCGGAGGAGAATCGCGCGGCGGGTGCCCTCGCTGCTCCAGTCGCCGGGCAGGTCGAAGTCCGCGGGCGCGAGGTCGAGGTCGTCGAGCACACTTCGCGTGATGTCGCCGGGCTCGCCGTCCGCGAACTCGGTGTCGGTGCCGACGAGCGGCGCGGTGACGAACGCGCGGCCGCGCTCGCAGTGCCGCGCCATCACGTCCACGCGGGACTCGGTGACGCGCTGCTCGCGCGAGGAGTCGGGCTGTGCGATCGCCGCGTCGGCGTCACTATCCGCAAACCACACCACGTCGCCCGCGACCGGTTCGTGGAACGGCAGCCCTCGGTCCATCCGCTCGGAGAGAATCCGGTTGAAGGCGTAGGACTGGGCGGCGTTCACGAACAGGCGCTGGAGGTTCGACGGGAACGTCTCGACGGCGTCCCGGAAGCTCCCGCCGTCCGCGAGCTCGTGCAGCATCGTGCGCTCGTAGCGCAGGCGCTGCGGGAACTCCTCCAGAGCCCCCGTCCAGTCGCGGGTGTCCTCAACGTACTCGCGGGCGGCCTGCGAGTCCTCGGGCTCGTGTTCGGTGGGCGCGCCGAGGTACGCCATCGCGGCGGCCTCCCAGTCGTTCCGGAGAATGGCGAGCCCGACCTCGTGGGTGACGGGGCGCTTGCTGCCGAAGCGCTGCTGCCCGAAGAAATTGGGGGCTCCCACGTCACCGCCCGCGAACCCGGCGAGGTCGTCGGCAACGGCGTCGGCCTGCTCCGGGTTCTCTGGCTCACGAACCACTATCTCGAAGGCGTTGCCGGCGAGGTCGCCGAACTCCAGCCCGCGGCCCGCGCGGCCCACGACCTCGATGTCGGCGTCCCGAATCTCGGGCACCTGGTCGGCGTCGAGGTCGCGGACGGCGAACAACTGGGTGGTGACGGCGTGGCGGTCTTTCGTCCCCGCCCACGTCACGCGCTCGCGGCTCATCCCGACGCTGTTCGCGAACTCGCGGGCGAAGTCGTTGGTGTCCCAGCGCCGCAGCGTCGCGCGCACGACCAGCCACGGGTAGTCGCCGGTCGGCGCGTCTGCGGGCTGGGTGTCGAACGCTTCGAGTTCCCGGACGCGGAAGTCCTCGGGTGACTCGCGGAGCGTGCCGCCGGTGCCGTCGCTGCCGCTGGCGTAGTACGCCATCCCGACCTCGCGCTCTATCGGGTGGGCGTCCCGCATCAGAACAGCGAGAGGTCGCCCGTGATTCGGTCGACGTCGGCGTCGGGTGCCGGGCCGATTGCCAGCGCCGTCGGCGTCCCGGGCTCCAGCTGGGTGCGGCCGGCGTCCGAGATGAGGCCCGTCGGCAGTCCCTTGTGCTTGGCTTCCTCGGAGAGTTCGTAGAGCTCGCGCTCGCTGCCGACCTTCACCACGACCTTCGTCTGCCCCTCGTCTTTCCACTGCCGGACGGCTCGGTCGTCGGCGTACTCGTAGGCGTTCAGCGAGGCGTGTGCGACCTGAGCGGCGAGCTTCCCCTGCCCCATCCCGATGTCAGTTCGGGCGGCGATGACCTGTTTCATGTCCGGGCGGACGGTCGGCTCCCGCATAGCGTTGGCTACTCGCGCCCGAAAAGGCGAAGGCGGAGCCGGGCGCAGCCCACCGTATGGCTCCCCGCACTCCCATCCTCCACCCCGTCGCGTACTTCGAGTCCCGTGGCTTCGACCTGTGGCCGGCCGCCGTCGCGGTCGGCGTCGCGACGCTCTCGCTGACCCTCGCGCTCGCCGGCTTCGGCGTCCTGCTCTCCGACAAGCTCGCTGCCGCCGGCCACGGCGACGCCAGCGGCGCGGTCTGGAGCGTTCTCGTCAGCTACCTCGTCGTTGTCGTCGTCGCGATGGTCGTCGGCTGGCTGCTCGCCGCTGGCATCCTCCACCTGCTCGCCCGCGCTGTCGTCGGTCACGACGGCCGGTTCGGGGAGACGCTCACCGTCGTCGGCTGGGGCACCGCACCGACGCTGCTGACGTCGCTGGTCGCGTTCGTGATACTGGCGCTCGCGCTCGACGGCACGACACTGTCCTCGCCAGAGGCGTTCGCCCGGCAGTTCCGCGCGAACGTCCAGAGCGGCAGCGCGCTCTCCCACGCGCTCTCGTTTCTGGTCGCCTGCTGGCAGACGTTCCTCTACGGCCGCGGGCTCGCCGTTGCGTTCGACGACGACAGCGGAACGACGTGGCTGGTCGGCGGCGTCGTCGCGTTCGGCGGCTGGCTACTGGCGCTGTTCTGAACGCTTTTGACGGCCCCGGTCCACAGTCCGCGTATGATACTCTCCGACCGGGACATCCTCGCGCGCCTGGCGGACGGCGACCTCGCCATCGAGCCCCTGGAGGACGTCGACCTCCAGGTGCAGCCGGCGAGCGTCGACGTCCGACTCGGGCGGCGGTTCCTGGAGTTCGAGCGCGCGAACGTCCCCTGCATCCATCCGAACCGGGAGGAGGAAGTCGAGGACTACGTCACCGAGACGGTCGTCGACGACGGCGACGAGTTCGTCCTCCACCCGGGGGACTTCGTGCTCGGCACGACCAAAGAGCGCGTGGAGGTGCCGCCGGACCTCGTCGCGCAGGTCGAGGGCCGGTCGTCGCTCGGCCGGCTCGCCGTGGTCGTCCACGCCACTGCGGGCTTCATCGACCCCGGCTACCGGGGGCAGGTCACGCTGGAGCTGTCGAATCTCGGGAAGGTCCCGGTTGCGCTGACGCCGGGGATGCGCATCAGCCAGCTCGTGTTCACGGAGTTGGCTTCGGAAGCGGACCGGCCGTACGGGAGCGAGCGCGGGTCGAAGTATCAGGACCAGGACGGCCCGCAGGCGTCCCGAATCCGGGGCGACCGGGAGTTCGGTGGCGACCAATGAAGTTCCTCGAGGAGGTCGTCGTCGAGGAGTTCCTGCCGACGTTCCGGTCACTTCTGGCGGCCGACCTGCGGGAGCGCGGGCTCACCCAGCACGAGGTCGCCGAACTGCTTGGCGTGAGCCAGTCCGCGGTCTCGAAGTACGCCCACGGCGACGTGGCGACCGACGACGACATCGCCGCCGACGAGCGCGTTCAGGACACCGTCGAGCGCGTCGGCGAGGGGCTGGCGAGCGGCGACGTGTCTCAGGTGCAGGCGCTCGTGGAGGCCGAGGTGCTCGTCCGCCAGCTGTCGGCTCGCGGCGACCTGCTGGCCGAGCGCCACGAGGCCGCGAACCCCGCGCTCGCGGACTACGACGGCGACTTCCGCGTCCACGACGCCGACAGCGAGGTCCGGATGCGCGAGCAGGTGCTGTCGTCGGTCCGGCGGGGCGTCCGGATGCTCGAACACACGAGCGGGTTCGCGACGCTCATCCCCGCGGTCGGCGCGAACCTCGTGGAGTGCACTGGCGACGCCGAGACGGTAGAAGACGTGGCCGGGGTGCCGGGTCGCGTTCTGGACGTGATGGGGCGCACGGAGGTGCCGGCCGAACCGGACTTCGGCGTGAGCGCGTACGTCGCGACCGTCCTGCTCGCCGCCCGGTCGGCCGGCAGCGACGCGCGCGCGGCGCTGAACGTCTCGTACAGCGAGGACGCGGTCGAGACCCTCGAGTCGGCGGGCTACGAGGCGGTCGAGTTCGACCCGGAGGGCGAGTCCTCGGGGGACGACAGCCACGTGCGGGACGCCGTCGCCGACAGCGAGTCCGTCGACGTGCTCTACCAGACGGGCGGCTACGGCGTCGAGCCCATCGTCTACCTGCTCGCGGACTCCGCCCCGGACGCCGTGCGGATGGCTCGCGAGCTACTCTGAGGCGGTCGCGAGCCCGCGCGGCCCACCGGTCGGCCGGAGGTCGACGCGGTCCGCGACCGGCGCGAACGCCGGCGCGTCGACGCCGTCTGTCGCCAGCAGTGCCACGGCGACCGGCAGCGTCACGGGGCCGCGGTCGCCGGTCGCCGCGGCCGCGAACCGCCAGCCGTCGGTCGTGCGCGTGACCGTGCTGGCGAGGTCGGCGGCAGCGACCGCGCCGAGTGCCTCACCGGGCGTCGCGGCCGAATCGACGAAGTCGACGCGCCCGGCGGCGTCACGCAGCACGGCCGCTTGCTCTGCCGGAGTGAGGTGCGCGTCGAGAGCGTCCGCCGCGCACGACAGCAGGACGACCGAGAGGTCGTCGACGTCCGTCGTGGTCTCGGCGGCCGCGAAGTAGCCGTCGAGGACGGCGCGCTCGGCGGCCTCGTGGCCGGTCGCGGACAGTGCCTCGAACACCGCGCCGACGACGCCGTGGCAAACATCCGACCGGGAGGCGCTCTCGCCGGCCGGCGGCTCCGGCGTCCCGTGGACGACGAGGTCGTACTGGGGAGACCACGGGTCGTAGCGCGCAAGCGTCTCCCGGTAGGCGGTCGCCAGCGAGAGCGCGTCCGCGGCCGTCTCCCGGTCGGGGAAGCGGAGGCCGGCGACCGGGAACGGCTGTTCGCCGGTGCGAGCGCACGCGACGACGAACGCCCCGTCGTCCGTCGCGAGCGCCTCCAGCCGGCTCCGGATAGTCGCCAGGTCGCTGCCGACCATCTCAGTCCTCGACCACCACGGTGCCGACCATGTCGAGCTGTTCGTGGGGGATGCAGTAGTAGCCGTGCTCGCCCGCAGTCTCGAAGGTGCGGACGTAGGACTGCCCGGACTGCACGGCCCCCTCGCCGTTCTCCCAGCCCTCGGCGGCGGCGTTCTGGCTGTCGAAGTCCCCGGACGCCCAGTAGTCGGCACCGTCGGGAAGCTCGTCCTCGTACGCCGTCACGGAGTGCGCTTCGCCCTCGGTGTGCGTCCACGCCACTTTGTCCCCGACGGAGACGGTGAGTTCGGCCGGCTCGAACGCGACGGCGGTCATGTCGACGACGTGGTCGGCGTCCTCGGGGACGCCCTCCACGACGTTCGGGCCGCCGGAGAGTTCGACGTCCTCCTCCCCGCCGCTCTCACTCCCGCCCTCGCCGACGGGTGCCGCGTCGACGTCACCGGCGAGCGCGAACTGCGCCCGCAGCGACGCCCGCGCCACCGCCGACACGTCGCCGTCACCGGACTCCAGCCCGCTGGCGTACGACTCCAGCGCGGACTCGAAGCCCTCGTAGGCGTCGTGGTCGGCTTCCTCCAGCGGCTCGTGTACGCGGGCTCCCTCGAAGTCCCCGAACGCCGCGGTGACGACGCCGGCCGCCGACGCGCCGAGGTCGCCGCCCGCCGCGCCGAGCACGTCGTAGGTCGCCTGGAACGCCTGCCCGCCGAACGACTGGGCGGCGGCGTAGACGTCGCCGCTCCCGCTGGCGGCCGACGAGACGCCGACCAGCGCCTCCTCGAAGGCGTGGTAGGTGTCCTCGCTGGCGTGCTCGACGGCCTCGTGGAAGCCGCCCGCGCCCGCCTCGAAGTGCGCCATCGCGCCGTCGGCCACCGTCGCCGCGCGCTCGCGGCGGTCGGCGGCGGCGAGCGCGGCGGCGTCGAACCCTCGCGCGGCGAGGTACGCCGACTCCCCGCCCGAGACCCGGGCGGTCGACGCGGCCTGCGCGGCGAAGTCGGCGAGCGCCGCCTGCGCGCCGTCGACGTGCTCGGTCACGGCGTCGTCCTCGCCGTTCCGCATCGCGTCCGGCATCGCCGCGAGGTGCTCCTCCTCGAAGGTGTGGTAGAGGTCCTCGCTGGTGTCTTCGAGTGACTCGTGGACGCCGAGTTCGTCGCGCTCGAAGCGCTCGAAGACGGCTTCCGCGACCGACGCCGCGCGCTCCTGTTCGCCCCGGCGGTAGTGCTCGCGGGCGTCACCGAGACGCGCCCGCAGGAAGCCGGCTTCGAGGACGGCGGCCTCGGTGCCGGTGGCGAGCGCGGAGACGCCCGCGACGAGGTTCTCGTCGACCTGCCCGAGCGCGTCGTCGACACCCGACCCGTCCTGGATGGCGGACTGCAGGCTGGCGACGCCGCCCTCGAAGCCCTCGTAGGCGTCGTGGTCGGCTTCCTCCAGCGGCTCGTGGGCCTTCGCGCCCTCGAAGTGTTCGAGGATATCGATGGCCATCGTCGCCGCCTCGTCTGTGGCACCCGCGTCCGCGAGCCACGCCGCGTCCTGTGCTCGCGCCCGGTACGTCGTCAGCACGGCCGCGTGGCCGAACGCCGTCGCGGGACCGCCGAGCGCGGCGAGCGCGGCGGCGTCGTACGCTCTGGACTGCATGCTGGCGACGTGACCGGCCTGCGTGGCAGCTCCCTCGGTGACGGCGTACGAGCCGGCGATGGCCGCCGCCAGCGCCTCGTCAGCGGCCGTCTCTGCGGCCTCGGCGTCCTCGCTCTGGCCCGCGGAGAGCGCGTCGCCGAGCGCGCCCTCGTAGGTCTCGTAGTGGTCGGGCGCGGCGTCTTCGAGCGCGCCGTGGGCGGGCGCGGACTCGAAGTCGGTGAGCGCGGTGTTCGCCGCGACGGCCGCCGTCGTCGACTGTCCGGCCGCGGCGAGCGCGCGAACTGTCGCGGCGCGGTCGGCGAACGCCAGCACGTCGAGGGCGTCTGCGGTCTGGTCGCCGACGAGGCTGCGCTGGGCCGTCCGGAGATTGTCCGCGGCGGCCCGGAACTGCTCGCGCGCGGCACCGTCGTCGCCGGACTCGAGCGCGTCGCGGAGGCCGACGACGCCCTCCTCGAAGCCCTCGTAGGCCTCGGTGCTGGTCGATTCGAGCGTCTCGTGGGCACCGTACTCGCCGTTCGCGGCCTCGAAGTCCTCGAACACCGCCGTCACCAGGCGAGCGCCGGTCTCGCCCTCGCCGGCCGTGCCGAGGGTCGCGGCGTCCGCGAGCCGCGCCCGGTAGACGTTCCACTGGGCGGCCGTCGCGGCCTCGGGGCCGAGGTCGGCCGGTGCGTCCGTGGTCGTCTGTTCGGTCGTATCCGCGGCGGTCGTCGCCGCTTCGGTCTCTTCGTCGTTCGTCTGGTCGCTGCTGCAGCCGGCGAGGCCGACCGCGGCGAGCGTCGCGCCAGTCGCGCGCAGGAACTCTCGTCGTCGGTGCATACGGTTTAGGCTCGCCTAAAGAGGGAAAAGTGGTTCGATTTTTCAGCGCGCCTAAAAACGCGCTGCAGTGTTGCGATTACCGTGCTGAACGCCCGGCTAGCGCGTCACTCTCCGTCCGCAGCGCCCGTCCGGATGCGCTCTTCGGCCGCCGCCAGCGCCGCTTCGCGGTCGAAGTCCTCGACGATGGCTTCGAGTTCCTCGCGGCTCGCGTCCCGCAGGTCGCTGGCGTGGGCGGTGATGTTCGGCACGGCGCGCACGACGTTGTCGACAATCGGCACCGACGCCGTCTGGGGCGACCGCGAGAGCGGATTCAGGTCGATTACGAGTTCGGTCTTCCCCATCTCCGCGAGCGCCTCGGCGCGGTCGCCGTCCTCCAGCGGCACCAGCACCACGTCGGCGTCGTGGATGCCGTCGCTGTCGACTTTCGCGCGCTCGTGGTCCAGCCCCGGAATCCGGGCGTCCGCCTTCGTGCCCTTCACCTCGTCTGCGCCGTGCTCGCGGAGGTAGTCGGCGATGCGCTCGACGCGCTCCTCGGTGCGGTTGAACAGATTCACTTCCAGGTCCGCGCCCGTCGCCTCCGCCAACTCGACGATTTCGTCGGGGACGAGCGCGGCGACGTTGCCGTTCACGGAGAGCACGGCGTGCTCGGCGAGCAGGAGGTGGGCGGCCGCGACGCGCTCGGCCCCGTCCGCGCTCGGGAGCGTCTGCTCGCCCAGCAGGTAGTCGTAGGCCTCCCCGCGGCCCTGGGCGACGAGGCCCTGTCGGCTCGTGATGCCCCGGTCCACGCCGTCCTCGATGCGGTGGCGTGTCACCAGCGAGTCGTGGCGGGGGTGGTCCTCGGGAATCTCGGTCATACTCGGGGGTGGCGGCCGTCCAGCAAAAATCGCCCGCTCTCGGTACGCCCGCTACCGGAGTCGCGCGCCCGCAGCGTGAATCGCGGTGACCTCGGCGTCGTAGCCGGCGTCCGAGAGCCCCGTGCCGAGCGCGAACACCGACCGGCCGAGCATCGCCATCGCCGCCTCCCCGCCGGCGGCCGCGACGGCGTCGACGGCCTCGGCCACCTCGCCGTCCAGCAGGTCGGCAGCCTCGGCGAACCGACGGGACGCCGCCAGCAGCCCCGGGAGCGTCGGCGTCTCCCGGAGCGAACCGAGTGCGCGTTCGCCGGCGTCGTCGAGGGCCTCGGTGCCGCCGCCGATGACCTCGCTCGTGGAGAGCTCGCCGAAGGAAACGTACTCGATGCGGCCCGCCGCCGGCACGCCGTCGAGCGCCCCGACCCCCGGTGCGCCGGGTTCGACCCGGATGGGGACGCCGCCCCGGGCCTGCGCCACCACGTCGCCGAGGCCGGTGCCGGCCTCGACCTCCGCCGCGTGCGCGACGCCCACGAGGTCGTTCTCCGAGCGCTCCCGGCCGAACACGTCGTTCGCGGCGAGCGCGGCCCCGAGCGCCATCGCGCCCGACACGCCGAACCCCGACCCGATGGGGAGGTCGGTCTCAGCCGACACCGCCGCCGTCGCGTCGAGTGCGTCCAGCACGCGTGTGACGCTCTCCACGTCGACCTCGCGGCCGTTCAGCCGGACCGTCGTCTCGTCGCTCGGTACCACCTCGGTCGTCACGCCGTCGGCGAGCGTCACGCCAGCGCCCCGCGACCCCGCCCGCAGCGGGTCGTCCGCCCGGTGGACGCTGAAGAATCCCGTGACGTGTCCCGGCACGAACGCCGCTGCCCCGTCGCCGTCACTCATCGTCTCCACCTCTGGAGCGCGGCGACTTGAGGGTTGTACTATTCGGTCGACCGCTCCCCGAAGTCCGGCTTGTCCCACTGCTCCTTCTCGAACTCCGTGTCCTCGGCGAGCGTGACGCCGGCTCGCGGGTGCTGGTCGGCGTCCGCCACCAGCACGCCGTCCCCCCGGAGGTCGCGGAGTTCCGCCCGCGCGTCCTCGCGGGACCGGTCGCTCAACACGGCTGCGGCCTCCAGCAGGTCGTCCTTCGATACGCCCGAGGAGGCCGCGCTCTTCGGCAGGTCCGCCGTCTCCGTCATCACCGCCACGTACGCGGCCAGCGAGTCGTCGGGGTCGAGGCGCTCGTGCCAGGCCGCCGGGTAGCCGCTCACCCGTCCGTCTCCGACCTCGTAGACGGCCCCCTTGTTCGGTGCCTCCCGGTCGTCTGCGAGGTGGGCGCGGAGCTGCTCGCGCAACTGCTCGCCGTCCACGGAGTCCTCGGCGAGCGCGTCGAGGTAGTCCTCGACGAGGGACTGCGGCACGCCCGGGGCCGTGTCGTGGTGTTTCTCCGCGAGCTTCACGAGCTTCCCGACGAGCAGCTGGCCGCCCCGGCTACCCGCCTCCTCGATGACCGCGTCGTCGAGCTCCATACCGGCCCGGTCGGCGTCGAGCCCTGAAAACCCGCTAGAGGCCGGGAACAACCTGACAACCACCTCGTCACAGCCCGGTCGGCGCGACGCTGCAGACGTCCCGGAACGCGCCCTGCACGACCTCCGAGAGCGCGGGGTGGACGTGGATGGTCCCGGCGACGCGCTCGGCGTCCGCGCCCGCGTTCCGCACCGTCTCGACCACGTCGGCGACGTGCAGCAGCCGCTTCGAGGGGTTGCAGCCGCGGTTCAGGCACGTCCCGCCGAGCCGGCCGCGCTCCACGAGCGCGACCTCCAGGCCCTTGTCGACGGCCGCCGACGCGACGAGGTTCCCGGTGCCGCCGCCCAGCACGAGCAGGTCGAAGTCGGGCATACCGGGTGATTCGGCGGTCCGGAGAAAAAGCGTAGTGCCGGCGGCTGCGCCCCGCTGAAGGGCGTCGCGACTCAGTCGTCGCCGGCGAGTTCGGGCGGCGCGTACTCGCTGGCGACGCCGTGGAGGTGGCAGGCCGCCGGGTGGCCGGCATCCGTCTCACTCAGTGGCGGCGCGTCGCGCTCGCAGACGGTGCCGAAGGCGTCACCCAGCCGCTCGGCCGCCGCCGCGGTGTCGCCCGCGAGCACGTCCTCGATTACGGCCGAGAGGACCGCGTCGGCGTCGCCGTCCGGAAGCTCCGGTGGGAGGTCGTAGTCATCGCGGACCTCGGCGGCCGTGGCGAGGTCGTCGTCGACGTCGCCCGTCTCGACGGCCAGCCGGAAGTCCAGCACCTCGCGGAACGAGTCCTGCGGGAAGTCGTAGCCCTCGGGCGGGACGACCCGGGGGCAGCGCGGGTGGAACGAGCAGCCGCTCGGCGGACTCGACGGGTCGGGCACGTCGCCCGTGAGTTCGACCGCGCCGCCGCGCTGCCGGGGGTTCGGGTTCGGGATGGACGCCAGCAGCGCCTCCGTGTAGGGGTGCTGGGGGTTCGCGAACAGCTCCTCGGTGGGTGCCATCTCCACGAGTTCGCCGAGGTACATCACGCCGACGCGGTCACACACCTGCCGGACGACGCCGAGGTCGTGGCTGATGAGCAGCATCGACAGCCCGAGCTCCCGCTGGAGGTCGTCCAGCAGCGAGAGAATCTCGGCCTGCACGCTCACGTCGAGCGCGCTCACGGGCTCGTCGGCGACCAGCAGGTCGGGGTTGAGGACGAGCGCCCGGGCGAGCGCGATGCGCTGTTTCTGGCCGCCGGAGAACTCGTGGGGGTAGCGGTCGGCGTCGCTCGCCGCGAGGCCGACGCGTTCGAGGATGTCTTCGACGATTCGCTGCTGGCGCTGCTGGTCCCGGAGGCCGTGGATGCCGAGGGGTTCGGCGACGGACTCGCCGACGGTCATCCGGGGGTCGAACGCCGAGTTCGGGTCCTGGAACACCATCTGGGCGCGCCGGCGGAACGCCTGCTCCGCGCTGCCGTCGTACTCGGTGATGTCCTCGCCGTCGAAGTACACTTCGCCGCCCGTCGGCTCCTCCAGCCGCAGGAGGCTCGTCGCCGTCGTGGACTTCCCGCAGCCGGACTCACCGACCAGTCCGACCGTCTCGCCCTCGCGGACGTCGAAGCTCACGCCGTCGACGGCCTTCACGTGGCCCGTCACCCGCCGCAGCAGCCCCGACCGCACGGGGTAGTGTTTCTCCAGGTTCCGGACCGAGAGGATTGCGTCGCTCTCGCCGCTGTCGGCTCCGTGCTCGCTGTCGTCGTGTGCGTGGTCAGTCATCGTCGGCCTCCATGGCGCGCGGCAGGTCGTGGCGGTCGTCGTGCAGCAGGCAGGACACGTCGTGGCTGCCGCCGACGTCCCGGAAGGCGGGCTGGCTCCCGGTCTCACACTCCGGGACGGCGTGCGGACACCGCGGGTGGAACCGGCAGCCGTCGGGCGGGTCCGTCGGTTCCGGGAGGGACCCGCCAATCGTGTCGAGGGCGCGTCCCCGCCCGGGCAGACACTCCAGCAGCGCCCGCGTGTACGGGTGCGAGGGGTCCTCGAATATCTCGTAGACGCTGCCGGTCTCCATCACCTTCCCCGCGTACATCACCACGACGCGGTCCGCGATCTCCGCGACGACGCCGAGGTCGTGGGTGACGAACAGCATCGCCATCCCGTGCTCGTTCTGGAGGTCGTCCAGCAGCCGCAGTACCTGCGCCTGGATGGTGACGTCGAGCGCCGTCGTCGGCTCGTCCGCGATGAGCAGGTCCGGGTCGCAGGCCAGCGCCATCGCGATGACGACGCGCTGTTTCATCCCGCCCGAGAACTGGTGGGGGTAGTCGTCGATGCGCTCGGAGACGTCCCCGATGCCGACGCGGTCCAGCAACTCCACGGCGCGCTCGCGGGCCGCAGACTTCGGGACGTCCCGGTGCAGCCGGATGGCCTCGTTTAGCTGGTCGCCGACCGTGTAGACGGGGTCCAGCGCCTCCTGTGGGTTCTGGAAGACGTGACCGATGCGGCCGCCCCGGTACTCGCGGAGGGCCTTCCCGGAGAGTTCGGTGAGGTCCTCGCCGTCGAAGCGCACCTCGCCGCCCGTGATTCTGCCCGGCGGCTGCGGGACGAGCCTCGTGATGGACTCGCAGGCGACGGTCTTCCCGGAGCCGGACTCACCCACGAGACAGACGGTCTCGCCTTCGCGGACGTCGAAGCTCACGCCGTCGACGGCCTTCACGGTCCCCTCCTCGGTGTCGAACTGCGTGTGGAGGTCGTCGACGGAGAGCAGTGGGTCCCGCATCTACGCACCCCCGTCCCGCGGGTCGAGCGCGTCTCTGGCGGCGTCCCCGGCGACGTTCAGCGCGGCGACAGTGAGCGCGACGACGACCACTGCCGACACCGTCACCCACCACTTCGCCAGCCAGCCGCCGCTGACGTAGCGGGCTGCCAGCCCGCGCCGCAGCAGCTCACCGATGGAGCGCATGTTCGACTCGCTCAACACCAGGAAGGAGAGCCCGACCTGCGTCAACACGACCATCGGCACGCGCCGCGAGAGGCTCGTCGCGATGGCGGGCGATGCGTTCGGCACGAGGTGCGTCCGGAGCACGTGGAGGTCGCTCGCGCCCGCGCTCCGCGCCGCCCGGACGTAACCCTCGCTGCGCTGCTTGAGAACGTTGCTCCGGACGAGGCGCGCGATGCCGCCCCAGTCCAGGAGCCCGAAGAACAGCGCCAGCACCACTAGGCCCTTGTCCCGGAGGACGAGCGTCGCGACGAACACGTAGATGACGACGGTCGGGACGGTCTGCTGGACGTCGACGTACCGCATCAGCACGTCGTCGACCCGGCCGCCGTAGTAGCCCGCGGTCGCGCCGACAGCGGTGGCGATGACGCCCATCAGCGCGGCCGCGGACAGCGCCACCATCAGAATCTCGCGCAGCCCGTGGACCACCCACGAGAGCACGTCGATGCCCAGCCCGCTCGTCCCGAACGGGTGGGCGAGCGTGCCGTGGCACCGACCGCCGGCCGTCGACCCGACGCACCGCTCGATGGCGTCCGCGGGCACGCTGAACAGCCAGGGCGGCTGGAGCTGCCGGGTGAGGTCGGTCCGGCCGATGCCGCGGAACTCGGGTGCGAGCAGCGCCACTACGACCACCACGCCGAGGTACGCGACGGCCAGCACCGCCAGCGGGTCGCCGCGGACGCGCCGCCAGTACCGGCGGGCGCTCTCGCGGTCGACGGCGACCGGAACGACCACGAACCGCGCGAACACGAGCAGCCCGAACCCGAACAGCCAGTCGATGCGCTGGGGGTAGTACGTCCCCCACAGCGCGCCGCTGCGGAGCCAGTAGTCGAACGCGAACGTCGCCGCGAGCGCGAGCACTCCGACGAGGAAACCGACGGTCCGGAGCCGGACCCGCCGCCGGTCGTCTTGGGCCGCCCAGTCGACACTGGTGAAGGCGGCACCGTCGAGTCTGCTGGAGGGCATCGGATTGGCTGTAAGACACGAAATGCTTATACTTTGTGTTGACACATGTCACGCCAGTCCGATGGCCCTCCGCCAGCCCTCCGCGGGCGGTGAGTCACCGTGAGCTACGCGTCGTTCGTCGCGCGGCGCGCTGCGCTCGCGGTGCTCGCCGCCTACCTCGTCGTCTCGCTGACGTTCGTCGCGTCGGCACTCGTCCAGCAGAACAACCTCGGCGGCCAGGTCGCCGCCGCACAGCGCGCCGGTGCCAGCCCGGCCGAGATTCAGGAACTCCGCGAGGAGTTCTGGGCCGCCCGCGGCGGCAGCGACCACCTCGAACGCTACGTCGACTTCGTCACCGGGTTCGTCGTCCTCGACTGGGGCGACTCCCACGCCATGAACGAGCCCGTGACGGACGTCGTGGCCGACAGGCTGCCGTACACGCTCGCGTACGTCGTCCCCGGCATGTTCGCCGCGTTCCTCGTCGGGTCGCTACTCGGCGTTCTGGGGGCGTTCCGCCGGAACTCCGTCTTCGACGGCGTCCCGCGGCTCGCCGCCTACCTCGCGATGGGTGTCCCGTCCTTCTGGGTCGTCCACTTCCTCAGCACCGAGTTCCCGTCGCTGATGCCGTGGCTCCAGCCGACCCGCGCCGCCGTGAGCGCCACCCCACGCGTCAACGAAGTGTGGTCGCTCGCGTTTCCGCTCCGGTACGCGATTCCCGCGTTCGTGCTGTCGCTGGGGCTGGTCGCCGGCCTCCTCCAGCACTCGCGGGCGGAGTCTCTGGAGTACGCGCGAGCGCCGTTCGTGAAACTCCTCCAGGCGAAGGGGTCGAGCCGGCTCCGGGTCGCCCGCCACGTCCTCCGGAACGCCGCCATCCCCATCCTCACGCTGTCGTTCGTCGAGGTGCTCGGCGTCCTGATGCTGAACGTCTACATCCTCGAAGCCGTCTTCAACATCCCCGGCATCGGCATGATCAGCCTCTACGCCATCGAGAATCAGGACACGCCACTGGTCGTCGGGACGACGATGGTGCTGGTACTGGTCGGCATCGGCGGGAACTTCCTGCAGGACGTCTGCTACGGCTACCTCGACCCGACCATCGCCGAGGACTGACCTACTCGGCGTGCGCGTCCTGGACGCCCTCGACGGTCTCCCGAACGGCGTCCACGCCCTCGTCGTGCAGCAGGTCGCCGACGACGACGGTGTCGGCGTGTTGCCCCATCTGGTAGGCCGCGTCGTAGTCGCCGACGCCGCCGCCGTAGAACAGCGCCGCGTCGTCGACCCCGTCGGCGGCCGCCGCCACGACTTCCGGGTCGCCGAGCGTCCCCGAGTACTCCACGTAGACGATGTCCTGCCCGAGCAGGCGCTCGGCGACCGTGGCGTACGCGCCGACCTCGTCCGCGTCGAGGCCGCAGTCGGCGTCCGTGTACTCCGCGACGCTCGCCTCCGGATTCATGACGATGTACGCCTCGGTCGTCGTCCGCGCCCAGTCGAGGTCCGCGATGCGCACCCACTCCTTGTGCGCGCCCGTAATCCAGAACGGGTCGCCGGCGTTCAACACGACCGGCACGAGGTAGCCGTCCAGCGCGTCGTCGTCGACGACGACGGCCGGATTCGACGGCTCCTGGTAGAGCGGCACGTCGTGTTTCCGGCACGCGTCGATGACCCGCTGCATCTTCTCCGTCGTCACGTCCAGTGTCCCCCCGATTTCGATGGCGTCCGTGCCCGTCTGCGCGACGTCGTCGAACGTCTCGCCGTCCACGAGGGACTTGTCGGGGTCGACCTTGAGGACGTGGTCCCAGTCCGCCCACGGCGCAGTCATACCTGGGCGATTTCGCAGGCGTCCGCAAAACCCCTTCGATGCGGCGAGTCAGCGCGCTGGCCCGCTGTCCGAGGCCGAGGCTCCCCGGAGTCGGTCCCTCACCAGAGAATCGCGGCAGCGACGAGCGCGCGGTACCACGTCTGTCGGCACTCTTCGACGGCAGAGCAGTGGGGTTGGGCGGTCCTATCCGTGGATGCCCATCGCTTCGATCTGCTCTTGATAGCGGTTCCGGATGGTGACTTCAGTCACCTGCGCGACATCTGCGACCTCGCGTTGGGTCTTTTTCTCGTTGCAGAGCAGGCTCGCGGCGTAGATGGCGGCGGCCGCGTAGCCGGTCGGGGACTTCCCGGAGAGCAGCCCCTCTTCGGCGGTGGTCTCGATGATTTCGTTCGCCTTGGACTGCACTTCCTCGGAGAGTTCGAGCTCCGAGCAGAACCGGGGGACGTACTTCTTCGGGTCGACGGGCTTCATCTCGAGGCCGAGTTCCTGGGAGATATACCGATACGTGCGGCCGATCTCCTTGCGTTCGACCCGTGATACCTCCGAAATCTCCTCCAGACTTCGGGGGATGCCTTCCTTCCGGCAGGCCGCGTAGAGGGCGCTCGTCGCGACGCCCTCGATGGAGCGGCCGCGGATGAGGTCCTCCTTGAGCGCGCGTCGGTAGATGACCGACGCGACCTCGCGCACCGACCGCGGTACGCCCAGCGCCGACGCCATCCGGTCGATTTCGGACAGCGCGAACTGGAGATTGCGTTCGCCGGCGTCCTTCGTGCGGATTCGCTCCTGCCATTTTCGGAGCCGGTGCATCTGTGAGCGTTTCTTCGACGAGATCGAGCGGCCGTAGGCGTCCTTGTCCTTCCAGTCGATGGTGGTCGTTAGTCCCTTGTCGTGCATCGTCTGCGTCGTCGGTGCACCGACGCGGGACTTCTCCTGTCGCTCCTGGTGGTTGAAGGCGCGCCACTCCGGACCGGGGTCTATCTGCTCCTCCTCGACGACGAGGCCGCAGTCGTTACAGACCAGTTCCGCGCGGTCCGAACTCTTCACGAGGTTGTCCGAGTTGCACTCAGGGCACTCCCGTACTCCCTCCTCGGAGTCCTCCTCCTGCTCTGCCGCCGTTTCTCGCTCCCGCTGGCGAGTGGACCGTGTCATCGCATTTTTATATTAGTGTCGTCCACACGGTTAAACCCGTTGCCGGTGTTAACACCTACATCAAACGACACAATACCGGCGTCGTTCGGGCCGAATTCGACAGACGGAGCGGCGATACCGCCCGACACGCCTGCGTGTCGAACAGTAACCCATAAACGGGACGCGAGGTGACCTGACTTCAATGCCAGTCGTCGAGTGCGACGTCGCCGACGCGCGCGAGGCCCTCGCTCAGGCGGGCGCTTCGTTCAGCGACGGGAACTCCGAGTACGAACTGTGGCACGCCGACCTCGGGGACGCCCACGCGGTCGCCTACGAGGACAAACTCGTCGTGCAGGGCGCGTCCCCGACGGACATCACGGCCGTGGTCGAGCCCGACCGCGGCGGCCGCGTCCACGCCTACTTCGACGGCGCGAGCCGCGGCAACCCCGGGCCGGCGTCGGTCGGCTGGGTGCTCGTCTCCGGCGACGGCATCGTCGCCGAGAACGGCGAGACCATCGGCCGCGCCACCAACAATCAGGCCGAGTACGAGGCGCTGCTCGCGGTCCTGGAGGCCGCCGCCGACTTCGGCTTCGACGACATCGAAATTAGGGGCGACTCCCAACTCGTCGAGAAGCAGGTCAAGGGAGCGTGGGACACTAACGACCCCGAACTCCGCGAGAAGCGCGTGCGGGTCCGGGAGCTGCTGGAGCGCTTCGACGACTGGTCGCTGACACACGTACCGCGGGAGGTAAACGACCGCGCCGACGAACTCGCGAACGAGGCCCTCGACGATGCCTGAACTCCCAGACGAGGTTGTCTCGGAGGCGCGACGGCTCGCGCGGCTCGCACGGGACGCCAGCGAGGACGCCGCAGCCGACGCCTACCGCGACCGACTGGACGAACTGCTCGCCGAACACGACCGCGTGGCGCGGGTGCGGGACGCCGACGCGACGCTCGTCTGCTACCCCGCGGACTGGGCGGACGACGACGGCACCGTCCACCCGACGGACATCGAGGACCCGGACCGCGCGGAGGAGGTGTCGCTGGCGGGCGGCGGCGAGCAGGGCGACTACGCGGACGCCGCCGAGCGCAACGCCGAGCTAGTCGAGCGGGTCGCCGACGAGTACGACGACGTCCACGCGGAGAACGCAGCGGCGTTCGCGGCGTTCATGAACAACCACTACGCGCGGCCGATGGACACCGCTACCGACGCGGAGCGCGCGGAGTTCCGCGAAGAGTTCTTCCCGCGGAACGCGTGGCCGAGCGACGAGCAGCGCGCGCTCCTCGACGACTCACTGGACGCGGTCGCGGCCGTTGCCGAAGACGGCGACACCTGACGCTGGCGGCCGTTCACTGGCGCTGCTTCTCGGCCTCGACACAGCTTCGAGAGCCAGCGCTGTCGCTGTTCGGCGCGAGGTCCAGAGAAGGGGGATGCCCAGTCCTTATTCGTCGGCGACGATCGCTTCGACGCGCTCGCGGCGTTCGTCGTCAGTGACGAACTTCGAGAGCGTCCACTCCAGGTCGTCGAGGACGGCGTCGAAGCCGTCGTCGGTGAGCGCGTACTCGTTGGTGCGCTTGTCAAGCTCCGACTTCTCGACGAGACCCTTGTTGACGAGGTCGTCGAGGTTCGGGTAGAGTCGACCGTGGTTGACTTCCTGGCCGTAGTAGTCCTCGAGCTCGCGCTTGATGGCGAGGCCGTAGCGCGCTTCTTCACCGAGTACGTTCAGGATGTTCTTCTGGAACGCTGTCAGGTCCCGGACGTCAGTCCGGCTTTCGGGTTGTGCCTCTGACATAGCCGACGGAAGTGGCCCTGGACATTTAAGCATTCTCAACAGAGTGGGCTCATCGGGCCGTAGACCCGATACGAAAACCCTTTTTCGGCAGGCGTCGGAGCTTCAACAGCATGACGAACCTCTGGGAAGACCTCGAGACCGGTCCGGACGCGCCCGACGTCATCTACGCCGTCGTGGAGTGTCTCAAGGGCGAGCGGAACAAGTACGAGTACGACAAGGACGTGCCCGGCGTGGTGCTGGACCGCGTGCTGCACTCGAACGTTCACTACCCGTCGGACTACGGGTTCATCCCGCAGTCGTACTACGACGACGGCGACCCGTTCGACGTGCTCGTCCTCGTCGAGGACCAGACGTTCCCCGGCTGCGTCGTCGAGGCGCGCCCCGTCGCGCTGATGGAGATGGACGACGACGGCGAGAAAGACGACAAGGTCATCGCGGTGCCGGACGAGGACCCGCGCTACGACGACGTGGAGGACGTCGACGACCTCAGCGACCAGCAGAAGGCCGAAATCTCGGAGTTCTTCGAGACGTACAAGAACCTCGAGGAGGGCAAGGAGACGGAAGTGCTGGGCTGGGAGGACGCCGAGACGGCGAAGGACGCCATCGAGCACGCCCAGGACCTCTACGACGAGAACTTCGCGTAACGCCGCCGTACCGCGGATTCTCTCCGTCGGATAACTCGAACGTATGGGTCGACGCGAACCCATGTGTTATGCGCATGGGTAATTACTTCTTGCCGGGGGCGCTACTGTGTCGTGTATGAGCTCCGACCGCCCCCCTGTCGGCGTCAGCCACCCGACGGTCGTCCCGTCGAACTTCCAGCCCGAGGACGAGCAGTCACAGCGCGACCGACGCGACTGACTCGGGACAAGCTACTTAACGGTTCGCGGTCACTCTCGGCCAAATGCTCCCCGAGGTGGGCCCGGTCTCGACCCCGTTTCTCGCCGTCCTCGCCGGCTCCGCAGTCGTCGCCGGCGGCGTCGGAGCTTACGCGCTCCGCTCCGTGCTCGCGAAGCGCCGTGCACCCGACGAGAGCGAGGACCTCGTACAGCTCCGGGACACCATCGCCGGCCTCGAATCGGTCGCGCTCGTCGTCCCGGAGAACCCGAGCGTCGACGCGCTCGCGGCCGCCATCGGCCTCCGAGAGCTCTGCAACGAGTGGGGCGTGTCGGCCCGCGTGTTCGCCGAGGGCGACGTGACCAGCGACGACGCCAAGGCGTTCTGTAACCTCTTCAATCTCAGCCTCGACGTCGCCGACGACCCGCTCGACGACTACGACGGCGCGGTCGCGGTCGGTGGCGGCGGCACCGTCCCGTCGTTCGCGAACCGGCCGCCGGTCGTCGCGGTCGTCCGCCACCGTCCCGCCGCCGTCGACCACCCGCTGGTCGTCGCCGGCAGCGAAGCGGGCGCTACCTCCACCATCGTCGCGCGGTTCTTCGAGCGCACGGGGCACACGCCCGAGCAGGACGTCGCGACCGCGCTCCAGTACGGCATCCGCGCCGGCACCCGAGAGTTCCGCCGGGTGCGTTCCCGGGAGGACTTCCGGGCCGCGAGCTTCCTCCAGGAGTTCGCCGACCAGGGCACCATCGACGCGCTGCGCGCGCCCGGCATGAGCTCCGAGACGTTCGACGTCATCGGGCACGCCATCGCGAACCGGGAACGCCGCGCGAGCTTCGCCGTCACGAACGTCGGCAGCGTCCCCGCCGTCAGCGCCCTCGAAGAGGCCGCGGACACGCTCCTCAGGCTCGACGGGGTCTCCTCGGCGGCCGCGTTCGGCGTCCACGAGGACACCGTTGTCACCGCCTGCCGGGCGGACGACGTGCGGACGAGCGCGATGGACGTCCTCGCGTCCGCGTTCGACCAGACCGAGGCCCTCGGCGGCGACGCCGATGCTGCGACGGCTCGCGTCCCGCTCGGGCTGTTCAGCCGCGTGAGCGCCGAGCGGAAGGCCACGCTCGACGAACTCATCGACGCGAGCACGCGGAAGGCGCTGTTCGGCGCGTTCGAGCAGGCCTGACCTCGCGCCAGCGGGCTGGCGGGCGCTGTCGCCACACAACCACGTAAACCAACGCTTTAGTGGCGGAACGGCGACGGGACTGGTATGGGTCTGTTCGACCGACTTCGCGGGAGCGACGCTGGCCGGGTCGCGTTCGTCGGCATCGACGGCGTGCCGTTCAGCCTCGTCCGCGACCACCCCGAGACGTTCCCGAATCTCCACGACGTGATGGAGGCGGGGACGGGCGGCGCTATCGAGAGCATCGTGCCCCCCGAGTCGAGTGCGTGCTGGCCGTCGCTCACCACGGGCGTCAACCCCGGCGAGACGGGCGTCTACGGCTTCCAGGACCGCGAGGTCGGGAGCTACGAGACGTACGTCCCGATGGGACGGGACGTGCAGGCGACCCGGCTCTGGGACCGCGTCACCGACGCCGGCCGGGACGCCACCGTCCTGAACGTCCCGGTGACGTTCCCGCCCCAGCGGAACGTCCAGCGGATGGTCTCCGGGTTCCTCTCGCCCGAAATCGAGAAGGCCTCGCATCCGGCCGATGTCGGGAGCTTCCTGGAGTCCGTCGACTACCGCATCGACACGAACGCGAAACTCGGGCACAAAGACGACAAGTCCGACTTCGTGGAGAACGCACACGACACCATCGACGCCCGGCAGGAGGCGTTCATGAACTACGTCGAGGCAGACGACTGGGACCTGTTCTTCGGCGTGTTCATGTCCACGGACCGCGTCAACCACTTCCTGTTCAAGGACTACGAGGAGGACGGCGAGTACCGCGAGGAGTTCTTCGAGTTCTACGAGAAAGTCGACCGCTACATCGGCGAGATTCGGGACGCGCTTGCGGACGACGTGACGCTCGTCGTCGCCTCGGACCACGGCTTCACGAGCGAGGACTACGAGGTCCACCTGAACTCCTGGCTCGCGGACGAAGGGTATCTCTCCTTCGACACCGACGACCCGGAGGCCCTCGAAGACATCAGCGACGACACGCAGGCGTACTCGTTCATCCCCGGCCGGTTCTACCTGAATCGCGAGGGCCGCGAGCCCCGCGGGAGCGTCTCCGAAGACGAGGCCGACGACGTGCTTGACGAACTCCGCGAGAAGCTCCTCGCGTTGGAGAGCCCGGACGGCCGTCAGGTCGTCGACCGCGTCGTCGACGGCGACGCGGTGTTCGACGGCGACCACGACGAGATTGCGCCCGACCTTGTCGCCATCCCGAACCACGGCTTCGACCTGAAAGCCGGCTTCTCGGGGCCCGACGACGTGTTCCGCCACGGTCCCCGGAACGGCATGCACTCCTTCGAGAACGCCACGCTCGTCGTCGACGACCCCGGCGTCGAGGTGCCGTCGACGACGAACCTCTACGACATCGCGCCGACGCTGCTGGACCTCATGGACGTCCAGTACGACGACCGCGAGTTCGACGGCGACAGCCTCGTCACTGCCGACGACTGACTACGGGGATTTCGAGCATCAGCGCGCGAACGCGGTGAGCGCGCTGTTCCCCGCGCGAGTGAGCGCAGCGAACGAGCGCGGGACGTTTTTATCGTAGCTTTTTGCGAGGAGTGGTGGGCGAGCGCTGCGAGCGCACCCGACGAGTAAAAAGGTACGTGTAAAAGGTACGTTAGATTAGGTCGTCCAGTTCGTCGTTCTGGAAGGTCTGTTGTTCCTGTTCGGCTTCGACTTCCTTGCTGGCTTCCTTCGCGCGGTCCATGAAGTCCTGAAGTCGCTGGCTGCGCGCGATCCCGGAGAGCAGGACGAGGACCGCGATGCTGTCCGACGTGAGGGGGAAGTCACCGCCGCGGACCTGCATGCTGCGGGTCTCCTCTTCGACCCACGAGCGGGCTTTCTCGACGCCCTTCCGGGGGATGCGGTCGTTCTCGCCGGCGGCGACGACGAGCGCCGCGCCCGCCTCGGTGGTTTCGGGGACGCTCATCCCCGAGAGGAGTGCTTTCCGCGTGGTGGAGGTGACGACGTTGATGTTCTCGCCGGCGTCCGCGGCGGCTTCCGCGGACGCGAACCCGATGGCGGACATGTCCCCGGACTGGAGGGTGTTGATGACTTCGCTGGAGTCGACGACGCTCTCGCCGACGCCCTCGATGTTCTCGCCGGCGGCGAGCAGGATGCCGACGCGTTTCGCGATGCGTTCGTTGATTGCGTCGAAGGCCTCTGTGACGCTCTCGCCCGTCGAGCGCCAGGCGTCGTTGTCGACGAGCAGCGTGGAGTCCGCCTCCCGTACCAGAGTTTTCAGGGAGCGGCCGGCGTTCGCCTGGTAGATGCCGCCCTCGTCGCGGCCGGGGAGGATACCGAGCGCGTACACGGGCATCTCGTAGACGCGCTGGAGTTCCTTCACGAGGACGGGAGCGCCGCCGGAGCCAGTGCCGCCGCCGAGCCCGGCCACGACGAAGATGGCCTCGGTGTGGGGGTCGACGACACCGTCGAGAGCTCCCATGACTTCGCGCACGTCGTCGTTCATCACTTCAGCGCCGAGTTCGTTGTCCGCGCCGACGCCGTGGCCTTTCACCCGTTCCTGCCCGACGAGCATCGTGTCGATGTCGAGTCCGTCGAGGTCGGTTCGTGCGGTGTTGACCGCGAGCGTCCCACGGACGGCGTCGTAGCCGGCGCGGCGGTCCTCGGCGAGGAGGGCTTCGGTGACCTTGCCACCGGCTTGACCCACGCCGATGAGGGCGGCTTTCATACGGGACGAGTGACACGCTGCCCGTATCAACGTTGTGCCGTCCCGAAGTTGAAGTGAGAGGCCGAGGCCACCGGCCGCCGTGACCGACAACTCACTCGAAGCACGAGTGGCAGCAGTCGAGCGCGCGCTGACCGACGGCGACACCGCGGTCGACCTCTCCGACCCAGCCGAACGCCAGCGCCACCTCGACGCCCTGGCCGACGACCTCGACACCCTCACCGAGCGCGTGGACGCACTGGAGGCGACCGTGCAGTCCCTCCACGGCTACGTCGGCGAAATCGAGCACGTGAACGACCGCGTGGAGCGCCGCGCCGACGCGGCTCGCGCGGCCGTCGAACGGCTGGACGACGAGGCTCGCGCCCACGCACCTGAGCCCGACCGGTCGTCACCCGAACGCGCTCCGTCGACAGGCGACGAGACGGCCGTGCCGGACTCGGCCGCCCGTCTAGCCGACTCGGACGAGAAGCCAGCGTCGCTGCTGGACCGCCTTCGGTCGTCGCTGTGACGGTCCGCGTCGTGGCTGCGGTGGTGTCCGCGCTCGCGCTCGTCGCCGTGGCAGCGCCCGCTGTCGACCACGCCCGCGAGCGCCGAGCCGCCGCCAGCGTCGAGGCGACCGTCGAGGACACCGCCGACGCCGTTCGCGCGCTCGCTCGGCACAGCGACCCCGGCGACCGCATCGAGACCGCGCCGAGACGGACGGTCCACGTCTCACTCCCGGAAGCCACGACGCTCGCGGCCGAACGCGGACCACCGCGGCTGGTCGCCCGGGCCGGGAACGGTGCCGAGACGGTCGAACGTCTCCCCGTCGAGGTCAGCGTCTGTGGGGATGGGACGACGCTGCGCGGCGACACGACGTTCGCCTACATCGCGACAGACGGGGAGCCGGTTGTCGTCGCGCTGCGAGGGTTTATCCGGGGAGACGGGAGCAGAGCGGCCTATGCGTGCACTACTGGACCGCGTCCGAGCGACGCCCGACCCGGACTGCGGCTGTGAGCCCGGCGTCGACGCGGGGACGCTCCGCCTCGACGCCACGGCGTGCCCCGGCGGCGGCGCGCTCACCGACCAGCCGGCGTGCCGCGAGACGGTCGCCACCGCCGCGCGACGCCACGCCCCGAACCGCATCGTCGTCGATGCGGGGGGATTCGAGCGGGCGTTCGGCGAACGAGCGGCCGCGCTGTTCACCGCAGCGGGCCGGTTCGCCGCGAGGGTCGCCGACCGGGACGACCGCCTCTCGGCTCGCGCGCGCCGCGACCCGCTCGCCGCCGCGACCGAGGCCACTGGTCGAGCCGGCCCCGTTTCGGACGTCGCCGCCGAGACCGGGTTCGGAGCCGTCGCCGCCGACGTGCCGGAGTACGACGCCCTGCTCGCGCACCTCGGGCCGTCGCTCGCCGACGCCCGCGTCGGCCCCACCCCGCCTCGGCAGAGCCGACTGCGCGAGGCCCGCGACCTCGACACTGGAGCGGCCGTCCGCGTCTACGAAGTTCCGGACGGTGTCCCGGTCTACCACGTGCTCCCGCCGGAGTACGACCTCGACCGCGACGACTGGCGGCTCCTCGCCGACGCCCGCGAGCGACTCGCGGACGGGTCCGTTCGGGACGGCGAGGACGCACCGGGGCGAGCCGTCAGGCAGGCCGCGGGCGAGCACCGGGAGCGGCTGGCGGACGCGCTCCGGAAGCACACGCGTGGCTTCGGCGTCCTCGAAGACCTGTTCGCCGACCCCGGGGTGAGCGACGTGTTCGCGTCGGCACCCGTCGACGAGGGTGTGCTCCGCGCGTCCGTCGACGGCGAGTCGGTGCGGACGAACGTCCAGTTCACCGACCGGGGCGCTGCGCGGCTCGCGTCCCGACTGCGCGCGGCGACTGGCCGGCCGTTCTCCAGAGCCAGCCCCACGCTGGACGCGACGGTCGACGACCTCGGGCGGGCCGGCCGGGTGCGCGTCGCCGGCGTCACCGACCCGGTGAGCGACGGCACCGGGTTCGCGTTCCGCGCCCACGACGCCGACCCGTTCCGCCTCCCCGACCTCGTCGCGAACGACACGCTCGACGCCGACGCCGCGGGATTTCTCGCAGAAGCAGTCTCTCGGGGCGCAGCCGTGCTGTTCGCCGGCGCGAGGGGGGCGGGGAAGACCACGCTCCTCGGCGCGACCCTCTGGTCGCTCGCCCGGGACACCCGGCTCGTCACCATCGAGGACACGCCCGAACTCCCGGTGCGCGCGCTCCGCGCCGACGACCGCGACGTCCAGGCGCTCTACGCCGGCGACGACACCGCGGGCGCGGCTATCTCGATGCCGGACGCGCTCCGCACGGCACTCCGGCTCGGGGACGGCGCGGTCGCGGTCGGCGAGGTCCGCGGCGAGGAGGCGGGCGTCCTCTACGAGGCGATGCGCGTCGGAGCCAGTGACGCGACGGTTCTCGGCACCATTCACGGCGAGGAGGCCGCCGGGGTCCGGGAGCGCGTGGTCGCCGACCTCGGCGTCGACCGGTCGTCGTTCGCCGCCACGGACCTCGTCGTCACCTGCGCCGAGACCGAGGCCGGGCGACGCGTCGTCCGAATCGAGGAGGTCACCGACGACGGCGACGCCGCCCTGTTCGGCGACGACGGCGACGGTGCGAATCCCACGGGCAGAATTGCCCGCGGGAACAGCCACGCCGTCGACGCGCTCGCTCGCCCCGGCGAGACGTACAGCGACGTGCGGGCGGCAATCGAGGGGCGAGCGAGCGCGTTCCGATGACCGACAGCAGGGAGTCCGGCGACTGGCTGGCCGCCGGAGTCGGCGGCACCGCGCTCCTCCTCACGGCCGTCGCCTCGCCGCTCGCTCCGTACGTCGCCGCCGGACTCGGCGTGACCGGCCTCGCCGGCGCGCTCGCGGTCCGCTACGGTCCCCGGCTCCGCGAGGTCGCGCGGCGCTCGCGGAGCCTCGGTGCCGCCCCCGACCTCGTGGCGCTCGTCGTCCTCGGGCTCCGCGTCTCGCCGGCAGTCGAGTCCGCGAGCGCGTTCGCCGCCGACGCGGGCCGCGGCCGACTCGCGGACAGCCTCGCCGCCCACGTCCGGGCGGCCCGCGGCGAGCCAGCGGCCGGCTTCGCGGCGTTCGCCGACACCTGGAGCGACCACCTGCCGTCGCTCCGGCGAGCGGCGGCGCTCGCCGCAGCCGGCGTCGACGCGCCGGACGGTGACCGGGAGCGGCTGCTCGACCGCGCGCTCGCGGCCGTCGTCGACGGCACCCGCGAGCGCACCAGCGAGTACGCTGATGCCGTCCGCGGGCCCACGACGGCCGTCTACGCGTTCGGCGTCGTGTTGCCGCTCGCGCTCGTCGGCGTCGTCCCGGCCGCCGCGAGCGCCGGCGTCCCGCTGACCGTCGGGGCGTTCGTCCTCGGCTACGACCTCGTGCTCCCGCTGGGCGTGGTCGGTGCGGCCATCTGGCTGCTCGCGCGTCGCCCGGTCGCCTTTCCACCGGCACCCGTACCGGACGACCACCCCGAACTCGCGGGCCGCACCCGAGCGACCGCACTCGCCGCGGTCGGCGGGCTCGCGGCCGCCGTCGTCGCCAGCCTGCTGCTCCCGGGCTGGGCGACGCCGCTGCTGCTCGCCGGCTGGCCGATGGGGTTCGCGCTCGCCGCGTGGTTCCGGCCGGCCTGCGAACTCCGGGAGCGCGCCCGCGACCTCGAAGCCGGGTTCGCCGACGCGCTCTCCCTGCTCGGCCACCGGCTCCGCGAGCGGCAGGCCGTCGAAGCCGCCGTCGCGGACGTCGGCGACACCCTCGACGGCCCCACCGGGGCGGCGTTCGCGGACGCGGCGCGCCGGATGCGACAGCTCCGCGTCGGCGTCGAAGCGGCCTTCCTCGGGGACCACGGGCCGCTCGCGCGAACGGCCAGCGAGCGCGCCCGGGCTGCCGTCGCACTCTCCGTCCGTGCCGCCGAGAGCGGCGCAGCCGGGGGTCGCGTGCTCGTCGACGTCGCCGGCTTGTTCGACGACCTCACTGCCCTCGATCGGGAGGTCCGACGGGAGTTCGCCGCGACGACGCGCACGCTCCGCCATACGGCGCTCGTCTACGCGCCGCTGGTCGCCGGCGTGACGGTCGCGCTCGCGGGCCGCGTCCGGGGGCTGGACGGTGCCAGCGCGCTCCCGCAGTCCGCGCTCGCGCTCGCCGTCGGCGGCTACGTCCTCTGGCTCGCCGTCCTTCTGCCGACGCTCGCGGTCGCCCTGGAGCGCGGCCTCGACCGCGCGCTCGTCGGCTACCACGCGGGCGTCGCCGTCGCCTGCGCCGCGGTCGTCTACCCCGTGACGGCCGTCGCTGCCGGCACCCTCCTCTAGATTTAAACCGGAGGCCGGGACCACCTCGCGGCGTGTTCGACACGCCCGCCGACACGCCACCGGTCCTGGTCGCGCTGTCTCTCGTGAGTACCGCGCTCGCCGGCGTCGCGTTCGCCGCGAGCCCCACACCGCCACCCCGGGCGGCCCCGCTCGCCGGCACCGTCGACGCCGTCGCGGCCGCCGACACCGCCGGTGTGGAGACGCGCGAGGTCGCCGCCGAGGCGCTCCGACTCACCCCGAACGAGGTCGCCGTGCGGAGCGACGCCGGCACCGCACACGCCCAGTTCGCCTACGGTCTGGTCGTGCCAGTCCGCGAGGACACCCGACTCTGGGCCGTCCTCCACGGGACGCCGCCCGACGACCGCTTCGCGGACCCGTCGGCGCTCCGGAGTGCCGCCGACGACGCGACTGCCCGCGAGCACCGCTGGCGAGACGACCCGGCGCGTCTGACCGTCCGCCGCGTCACCTGGAGGGGTGTGGATGTCACGCTGGTCGGCGCGTAGGGCGCAGGTCGAGCCCGTGGCGGCCGTCGTCGCGGTGCTCGCGCTCTGTCTGGCGCTCGTCGCGTACGGCAGCGTTAGCGCTGGTGTTCTACCTGGACCGGGAGCGTCGGCCCCGGCCGGACAGGTCCTCGACGACGCCGTCGACGCCGCGACGACAGAGGGGAGCGTGGTCGTGTCGCCGTCGGCGCTCTCGGGAACGGTTGCGCCGGCCGGCTACCAGGCCAGCGTCCGGCTTACGGCTGATAATCGCTCGTGGAATACGGGTGCCGACGCTCCGCCGCCAGAGGCTGCGTCTGCGTCCCGGCGCGTGCCGGTGCGAGTCGCGCCCGGCGAGGTGGCTCCCGGCCGACTGACCGTGGCGGTGTGGCAGTGACCCGCGCCGTCAGCACCGTCGTCGACGTTTCGCTGGCGATACTGCTCGTGAGCGCGGCCGCCGTCGCCCTCGTCACGATTCCTGCAGACGGCCCTGACCCACCCGATCCCGACGCGGCCGCCCGGACCGTGCTCGCGAGCACGGTCACGGTCGACTACGGCCCGGCCGACGAACGGGCCGCCTCGGGTCGAGTGTCGACGCTGCTCGCGCACGCCACCGTCGCTGCCGACCGGGACGAGCAGCCGGAGTTCGTCGCGGCCGTCGTCGACGCGACTGGCGAGGTCGCCGCGACAGCCGGCAGTCGGGTCGAACTGGTCGCGACAGTCGGTCGGGAGTCGCTGCGCGTTGGCCCGCGACCGCCGCCAGACGCCTCGGTCGCCGCGACGACCCACGAGGTGCCGGCGAACGAGACGACTGTCGCGGTCACCGTCCGGACGTGGTCGGCGTGAGGCTCGCCGAAGACGAGCGGGCGCGCGTCCCGTTCGCGCTCGTCGGTGTCGTGTTGCTCGTCGCGAGCGCGAGCGCCGCCGCCGTCCTCGCCGGCCACGACCCGGCACCCGACCGCACCCGTGGCGACCGCGCCATCGACCGCGCGGAGACGAGCGTCGACGCCGCGCTCGCGGGCACAGCCAGAACCGCGCTCCGGAACGCCGCCGAGAACCCAGTGGTGTCGCCGGCGGACAGTCGCTACGGCGACGCCCTCGACCCCGAGACGGCGTTCCGGGACGCCCTCGCGCTCCGCGTGTACGCTCGGTTCGAGCGCGCCCTCCGGACCGTCGACGCGTCCGCCGGCAGCGCGACCGCGTCGGCGTCGCTCCCGCGAGTCCAGTCGACGGCCGACGCTGCGGCGGCCATCGAGCGAACGACCGTCGAGCGCGTGAACGACTCGGTCGTCGAGGTGCGCGTCGCCGGCGTCGAGACGGCCGTCGAACGCGGCGGCCGCACGCTCGACCGCCGCGAGCGGACCGCCTCGGTTCGCGTTCACAGCCCGACGCTGACCCTCCACGACCGCGCGCAGCGATTCGAGCGCCTGCTCGACCGCGGCGCGCTCGACGGTCCGGGGCTGGACCGCCGGCTCACCGACCTCCTGCACCGAGTGGTGTGGCTCCGGGGGCCACTCCAGTACGCCGGCGCACCAATCGGGAACGTGCTCGCGAATCGGCACGTCGCGCTCGCCGCGAACCGCGCGCTCCTCGACCAGCAGCGCGCGGCGTTCGGCCGCCTCGACGACGCCGGTAGCGACGCCTACGCTCGGGCGTTCGCCGAGACGGGGCTCCGAGACGTACTCGCGGCGGGCAAGCGCACTGCGAAGTCGCGGGCGGGGGCCGTCCTCGAAGAGCGCGGACAGAGCGGTACGGCTACCGATGTCGGCTTCGCAGCGGTCGAGGCGGCGGCAGAACAGGCGGACCGGGCCGTCCCCATCTCGGTGAACGCCACCGCCGACCGCGCGTTCGTCGGGTTCGTGGACGGGGCAGCCGGGCGCGGACTCGGCGGCACGCTCGCGGACGCGCTCGTCGGGTTCGCTGACCGCTCGGTCGCCGTCGAGCGCGTCGACCGAACCACGACCAGCCGCGGCTCCATCCCCGACGACTGGCGGCTGGTTCGCACAGACACGACGACCGAGCGGAGCGTGTCGGCGACGCCGGCCGGGCGCGTCGACGTGGCGGGGCGTCGGGCCGAACGGACCGGGAGACGGGTCGTCACCACGGAGGCCACGACCCGGCGGTACCGGAACGGGACGAACACGCGGACCGTCACCGAGACGACCCGAACCACGCACCGGGTGACAATCGGGGTCGGCTACGAGGCCGACCCGCCGGTCCGCGACCGGCTGTCTACCGAGCGAGACGCCGTCCTCGACGCCCCCGTCCGAAGCGTCGGGCCGGCGCTTCGAGAGCGGTACGCGGCCGCTTCCGTCCGGCGGTTGCTCCGGAGCGACGGCGGTGCAGACGCAATCGCGCGCCGCGCCGTCGCCGGCGAGGTCGTCGAGAAGCGAGCGGTCGTCCGACCGGCAGTTCCAGCGCCAGTCCGGGAGCGTGCGGCCGACGCCGTCGCTTCGCTCCGCGACGATGCCCGGAACGTCACAGTGGAACTGTCGACGCGTGCCCTCGCGTCGGGCGACGGGGCGACTGCGGACCTCGTCGACCGCGTCTGGGCGCTCCGCGAGGTCGGCGACGAGTACGACACAGCGACGGCACGGGCCGTTGCCGCCGCGGAGGAGGCGTACCTCGCGCGCGTCGTCGTCGCGCTCCGCGAGCAGGGAGTCGGCGGCGGCGTCGCTGCGGTCGGCGAGGAACTGGGCGACCGCGGCGTCCAGCGACCGCCGGCGGGTCGTGCCGACGCCGCCGAGGCCGGACCAGTGGCTGCGGTCGAGGGGACGCCGCCGTACCTCACGCTCGGCGAGGTGACGCCGGCGACGGCCGACGTGGACGACGCCTACCACCCGCTCACGGCGCGGAACCGCAACTGGTTCACCGCGCCCCACGGCGCTGTCGCCGAGGCCGTCGTGTCGGCCGCGCTCCCGGACCCACCAGACCGCGTCGGCCTCGGTCGGGCGGGTCAGGCGCTCCGGGCGGCCGACAGCGCGCTCGACACCGGCGAGAACGACACGCTCGCCGAACATCGCGCCCGGCTCCGGGACGCGGTCGCCGGGGGCGTCGACGACGCACGAGTGGCTTACGGCGGCGTGCTGTCGTCCTCCCCCGTCGACTTCGACCCAGAGGAGCGCAAGCGAGCGGTCGAGGCGGCGCTCGCGCGCTGGCCGACACTCGCGGGGGCGGCGACCGCAATCGCGAACGGGTCGGCGGCCGAGGCGGTCGCCGCGGCGGCGGCCGAGGTCGCTGACGCGGGGCCGCGGGCTCGCGACCGGCTGGACGCGAGGCTGCGGGCGAACGCGGCGGACGTGGCTTCGAAGGGCCGCGTCGAAGTCGAGTCCGGACTGGTGCGGGAGACGACTCGGGCCGCGCACGCGGTCGTGGAGGCCGCGGCAGTCGAAGCCGTGGACGCGACGAGCAGCGCGCTCGCGGCGGAGGCGGCGCGGCGCGCCGGCGTTCCGGACATGGGCGCGCTCCCGGCCGGACTGCCGCTCGCGCCCGTGCCGGGGTCGTGGTACGCGACGGCGAACGCGTGGACGGTCGAACTCCGCGGGTCGTGGGCCGAGTTCACCGTTCGAGCCGAGGCCGGGACGCCGGTGGCTCCGGAGGGTGTGGCGTACGTCCGTCGCGACGAGCCGGTCGCGTTCGACGTGAACGGTGACGGACGACCCGACTCAGTGGGCTCGAACGAGCGCGTGTCGTTCGCGGTCGAGGCGACCGTCGGTGTGGTGGTGCCGCCCGGCCCCCGGGGCGTCGGCGACACCTCTGGCGGACAGGACGAGCGGTCGCCCGGCTGGTAAACGCAGCCTCCTTGACCCCCGAGTGCGTACGAACTGGCGTGTTCACCGAAGCCATTGCGGACCCCGAGGAGACCACAGACGAGGCGGTTCACGCGGACTACGAGGCGACCCTCGCGGCCGTCGTCGAAGCCGGGGACATCGACGCTGTCGCGGCCGAGTCGGGCGTCGACAGCGACGTGCTCGACGCGCTCGCCGCGGGCGAGTCGCCGGAACTGACCGTCGAGGAGGCGGCCGGCATCCTCGGCACGAGCGACGACTACCCGGCGGCCGACGACCTGCTGCTGGAGGTCCAAGACCACCTGATGCTCCAGATGAGTTCGGCCGTGATGGACGTGGAGGCGCTGGCTAGCGGGCTCGACGACGACTACGACGCGAAGGAACTCCAGCAGAAACTGGAGGGCCGCCAGCCGATGACGCTCGCGGAGTACGCTCGCATCCACCGCTACGTCGCCGCGGAGAACCCCTACTGATGGACGTCGCCGTTCTGGGCTGTGGCTACGTCGGTATCGAACTCGCCCGACAGCTCGCGTCGGCGGGGCACAGCGCCGTCGGCGTCCGGCGGTCCGCAGACGGGCTCGCGGCGGTCCGCGAGACGGGTGCCGACGCCGTCGAAGCCGACGTGACCGACGCCGGGTCGCTCGAAGCGGTGCCGGACGTCGACGCCGTCGTGTTCGCGGCGTCCTCTGGCGGCCGGGGTGCCGACGCCGCTCGCGAGGTGTACGTCGACGGCCTGCGGACGGCCGTCGAGCAGTTTGGGGGTCGCGACGACGCGCCCGAGAAGTTCGTCTACACGTCGAGTACCGGCGTCTACGGCGACCACGACGGCGGCTGGGTGGACGAGTCGACGCCACTCGACCCGACCACCGAGAAGACCGAAGTACTGGTCGAAGCGGAGCGCGTCGCCCGCGAGGAGGCCCCCGAGTTCGGGATGGACCCGACCGTGGTCCGGTTCGCCGGTCTGTACGGCCCCGACCGCTACCGGCTAACACGCTATCTGGACGGCCCGGTCACCGAGGGCTACCTGAACATGGTCCACCGCGACGACGCAGCCGGCGTCGTTCGGTTCGCGCTCACCGACGACGCCGCCGACGGCGAGGAGGTGTTGCTGGCCGTCGACGACGAACCCGTCGACAAGTGGGCGTTCGCGGACTGGCTCGCGGACGAGTGCGGCGTCGACCACCCCGAGAAGCAGACCGTCGACGAACGCATCGCGGCCGGCGACCTGTCGACGCCCGCCGAACGCCGCGTCCGCACGAGCAAGCGCTGCTCGAACGAGCGGCTCCGCGACCTGGGCTACGAGTTCGCGTACCCGACGTTCCAGGAGGGGTACCGGGCCGCAGTCGAGGCGTTCGAACGCGGCGAGTACAAGTAGCGGCCGGCCGAAGCCCGGGTATGGCCACGGCCGACGGGACCTTCGAGTACAAGGAGCGATTCGGCGAGGGGCGGGCGCGCACGTACTTCCGGCGCGTGGGGGACCGCGCCGTCTCCAGTGTCGGCCTCGGCACGTACCTCGGCGACCCGACCGACGCGGTCGACGACGCCATCTACGAGACGGTCAAAGCGGGTCTCGAATCGGGCGTGAACGTCGTGGATACCGCGGTGAACTACCGCCACCAGCGCAGCGAGCGCGCTGTCGGGCGCGCGGTCCGGGACAGCGACATCGACCGGAACGCCGCGTTCGTCTCGACGAAAGGCGGCTTCGTGCCGTTCGACGGCGAGGCACCCGCCGACCCCGGCGAGTACGTCCAGCGGGAGTTCGTGGACGCGGGGCTGGTCGATTCGGCGGACCTCGCGCACGGCAGTCACTGCGTCGCGCCCGGGTTCGTGGACGCGATGGTCGACCGGTCACTGGACAACCTCGGTCTGGACACCATCGACCTCTACTACGTCCACAACCCCGAGACCCAACTGGACGAACGGCCCGCCAGCGAGGTGTACGACCAGCTAGAGGCGACCTTCGAGCGTCTGGAGGAGCGCGTCGCTGCGGGCGACCTCGTCCACTACGGCGTCGCGACCTGGGACGCCTTCCGGGTGCCCCGGGACCACGAGCGCTTCCTCGACCTCGGGGAGGTCATCTCCCGGGCGCGGAGCGCGGCGAAGGCGGTCGGGAACACGGCGACGCACCTGCGCGCCGTCCAGGTGCCGTTCAGCGTCTACATGGCCGACGCGTTCACGGTCGAGAGCCAGGAGGGGCCGGAGGGCCTTCAGAGCGTACTCTGGTACGCCCACGAGGCCGGCCTGAACGTCTTCACGTCGGCGAGCCTCGCGCAGGGCGAGGTGCTGTCGGGCGTTCCGGACGCGGTCGACGAGAAGCTTTCAGGGGAGACGCCGGCACAGCGCGGCCTGAACTTCGCGCGGAGCGCGCCCGGCGTCACGTGCTCGCTGGCGGGCACCACCAGCCCGGAGCACGTCCGCGAGAACGCGCGCGCCGGCGAGTTCGAGCCGCTGGGCGCGCAGGCGTTCGACGCCGTCTTCGAGTAGCTACCGGATCTGCTTCCACTCGCGGCCGCAGTCCGGGCACGCCCGCCGCCACCCGACCCCGCCGCGGTCTTGGGTGACGAGCCTGGTGTCGCAGTCCGCACAGACCAGTCGCTCGTAGGTGTCCTTGCGAACTGCACCGGACCGCAGCGCCTGCTGGACGGAGCTCATACCGTTCCGCCACTCACCTCCGTACCTTCGGTAGTCACTCGGTAACGCGCTGTTCGCGGCCGTGCCGGAACCGGAAGGATTGTGCCGGCCCGTCGAGAAACCAGCGTGTGGCTCCGACCAGCGACGGCGACGGCCGCCGGCTTCCACTGTTCGGGACGCTGTGCGGGCTCGTCTTCCTCGTGAACTTCGGCCGGGTCGTGTTCGCGCCCCTGGTGGCACCCCTCCAGGAGTTCTTCGTGGCGAGCGACGCGGCCGTCGGGCTGGTGGCGACGCTGGCGTGGCTCGGTAGCGCGCTCCCGCGGCTCCCGACCGGCTACCTCCTCACGCGGTTCCCGCGGCACCGCGTCGTCCTCGGGACGGGCGTCCTGCTCACCGTGGCGTCCGCGCTGATGACGTTCGCGCCCAGCATCGAGCTGGTGATGGTCGGCGCGCTGCTCGTCGGGCTCGCCTCCGGTGTCTACTTCGTCGCCGCCAACCCCCTCGTCAGCGAGCTGTTCCCGGACCGGGTCGGCCGCGTCATCGGCATCCACGGGACGGCCTCCCAGCTCGCCGCCGCGCTCGCGCCCGTCCTGGTCGGCCGACTGCTGCTCGTCCACTACACGTGGCGTGCGCCGTTCTACCTCCTGTCTGCGGCCGCCGCCGTCGTCACCGTCGTGCTGTACGTCACGGCGAAGCGCGCGGACCTTCCGGACGCCGGCGGCACGGACCGCGACCTCATCGGCGGCATCCGCCGCCAGTACCGCGTCGTCGCGCTCGGCGTCGTCATCGTCGGCCTCACCGGCCTCGTCTGGAACGGCTTCTTCAACTTCTATCCGAAGTACCTCGTGGAGACCAAGGGCGTCCCCGAGAGCACCGCGAACGTCCTGCTGACAGTCGTGTTCGCGGCGGGCGTCCCGGCGTTCTGGTACACGGGCCGTCTCGCCGACCGCTTCCGGCACGTCCCCCTGATGCTCGCCGTCCTCGGGTCGTTCGTCGTCACGCTGTTCGCGATGACCGTCGTCGAGGGCACGCTCGGTGTCGCCGTCGTCTCCCTCTTTCTGGGGTACGCCGTCCACAGCCTCTTCCCCGCCATCGACACCTTCCTCCTGGACAGCCTCCCGGACAGCGACCGCGGGTCGGCGTACGCCGGCTACAGCGCGACGATGATGATCGTGCAGGCGTTCGGGAGCGTCGCCGTCGGCACCCTGCTGGGCACTGGCTTCGCCTACGACACCATCTTCCGCACGGGCGCTGCCGGTCTCGGCGTACTCGTCGTCGGCCTCGTGGTGTTCCAGCGCGCGGGGCGATTGCCGCAGGGCGCAAGCTAATTCCGGTCCCGGTCCACGGGTACGAACATGGACTACACGCAGGAGCGCGTGGCGACGCTCCACGACTACGGCGACGCCGACCCGGCCGCGCCCGCGGGCCGCGCCGCCGTCGTCGTCCCGATGACCGACCGCGAGTACGCCGGCCTCGCGACCGAGCGCGTGTTCTCGGAACTGGAGCGCGTCGGCCCAGCAGAGGTCGTCGTGCCGCTGCGCGCGCCGGCCGAACGCGTCCCCGACTTCCGGGACTGGCTCGCGGACTTCGACCTCGACCTCACCCTGCTCTGGTGTGACGGCCCCCGAGTGGAGGGGCTGCTCGCCGACGCCGGCCTGACCGGCGCTCGCGGGAAGGGGCGGGACGTCTGGCTGGCGCTCGGCGTCGCGGCCCGACAGGACTTCGTCGTGCTCCACGACGCCGACACCGACACCTACGAGGCCCGCGACGTTCGTAAACTCTTGTTCCCGCTGGCCGACGGGTTCGACTTCTCGAAGGGGTACTACGCTCGCGTGGAGAACGACCGGCTGTACGGCCGGCTGTTCCGCCTGTTCTACGAGCCGCTGCTGGCGGCGCTCCAGGACACCCACAGCCACGGCGTGCTGGACTTCCTCGGGTCGTTCCGGTACGCGCTCGCCGGCGAGTGCGGGCTCACGAGCGAGACGGCCCGCGGCCTGCGCGTTCAGCGCGAGTGGGGCCTCGAAGTCGGTACGCTCGGCGAGGCCTTCCGGCTCGCCGGCCTCGACGGCGCGGCACAGGTCGACCTGGGGCGCTACGAGCACGACCACCGCGCCGTCTCGGGCCCGACCGGGCTCTCGGAGATGAGCGAGGGCGTCGGCGCGGCGCTGTTCCGCGCTGTCGAGGACGCTGGCGTCGACGTGGCCTACGACGAGGTCCGCGAGCGCTACCGCGAGCACGCCGACCGGTTCGTGCGCGCGTACGGCGCTGACGCCGCGTTCAACGGCTTCGAGTACGACGCCGCGGGCGAACGCGACCAGACCGGGACGTACGCCGACGCGGTCCAGCCGCCCGGCGACGACGACCGGCTGCCGGCGTGGGACGACGCCCCGCTCGACCCGGACGCGGTCGCGGCGGCGGCCCGCGCGGACGTCACGGCGACAGAGGACTGACTGCGAGCGCGCCTGCGGACGCCACACTCCTGATCGCTTACCATTCGGAATATCGACACATCAAACGAAATCTCCCCGCCTTCGAAACTATTTTTATGGTAGCTAGAGTTATGATTCGTGAACAGACGCGAACTGCTCAAGCTCAGTGCGGTCTCGATCCCCGCCGCGACTGCCGGCTGCTCGATGCTCTCATCTGGTGACGGGGACGGCGAGGACGGCGCGGACGGGACAGAAACCCCGGACGTGACGACGACGGACGGCCCCGCGGCCTTCGGAAACGTCGCTGTCGCGGTCCCCGAAGACCCGGTTGTCGGTGCGGAGTTCTCGCCATCGGTCACCGTGGCCAACGTCGGTGGGGAGTCCGGACCGTTCACCGGGACGCTCGCCGTGTCGGGAGCGAACCAAGAAACGAACGTCGACGTCGAGACCGACGCCGTCGACCCCGGCGAGACGATCACCGTTGATGTTGGGCCACTGACTTTGGACGCTGCCGGCGAGTACGAGTTCGCGCTCCCCAACCACGACGCCGCTGCGACCGCCCGCGTTGGTCCGGCGACCGCCCCAGTCGGCGAACCCGTGTCCTTCGGCGACGACCTCCGGGTGACGGTCGAGGACATCACGCTCACCGAGTCGGTGTTCGGCCAGACCACCTACTCTGGGACGTTCTCCAGCGAACCGCGACTGACGGCGTTCGGCGCCGCGACGGGCGACGTGCTCGCCATCGTCCGCGTGTCCGCCGAGAACACCGGCACGTCGACCACCTCGGCGTCGCCCGGGACGTTCCAGCTCGCGGACGGCGAGTGGTACGCTGACACCCAGGGGCTCCCGGACTCGCTCGTCGGTGAGGACGGCTCCTGGTTCGCCGACGGCGGCCTGCCCGAGATCGCGCCCAGCGACCGGGTGACCGGCTATCTCTTCGGAACCGTCCCGCGGGACGCTGCCCGGTCGACAGTCACCGTGCAGGCACAGCTCACGGGGTCCGGCACGCTCCCGGAGCGCGCCTGGGAGCTCGAACCGGCCGACGGCTCGGAGCGCTCGCTCCCGAACGTCTCCGTCGAGAGCGTCGACACGCCCGACCAGCCGCTGGTCGGGCGTCGCTACGATGTCGAGGTGACGCTCCGTAACGAGGGCGACGCCGACGGTACGTTCCGGGATGTCGTCCAGTGGGGCGACGAGTGGACCCAGGCGACCTCGGCGGACGGGGATGCCGACCTCGACGCGGATGTCCCCATCGGCGGGTCCATCGAGACAACAGTCCCCGCCGGCAAGACGACGACCACTCTGACGTCGTACTCGGTGTACACCCAGCAGTTCAGCTACCGGCTCGCCGGTGCGGGGACCGAGTGGACGGTCGAGTTCACGCCGGCCGAACTGGAGTTCGGCGAGGCCGTCCTCGCCGAGGGCAACACTGACATCGAGGTCCGCGGCCTCCGTCTCCAAGACGAACTGACCGTCTACGACGACTTCCAAGATGAGGAGTCTCAGGTCTCGCCGGGCGACGGCAACCAGTACGCGGCCGTCGAAGTCCACCTGACTCGCCGCGACGAGGACGCGGATGCCAGCGAGTTCGACTACAGCGGCTTCGATCTGGTCGCCGACGGCGCGCACGTCGGCGAATCGACCTACGTCGGTGACGAGGTCCTTGAGGACTGGTACGAGGCGACCGGCGACATCACGGCGTCCTCCTCGGTGTCGGGCTGGTACCTCATGGAGGCGCCGGCGGAGTACACGATGAGCGACCTCGTCGTCGAGTTCGAGCAGAAAACGGGCCTCTACGACAGATACGAGCCCCTGATCGCCACCTGGGAGTAAGTGGCTGCCGCCGAGGACGCGGCAGATTGAAGCCCCGTGGGCGGCCACCCCGAGGCATGGACGGCGACCACCTCGCGGGCGTCGCGGACCTCTTCGGCGGCCTCACGCGGGACGAACTCGACGACGCGCTCGACGAACTCGCCTTCCGGCGGGACGAGAACCTCGACGCGGACGTCGACCAGGCGGTCCGGGACTACTACCTCGTCGGCGTCGACATCGACGGCATCGAGATGTTCGCGCCCGGGCCAGTGGCGTTCCCCGACCCGCCCGAGGGTGCCGAGGACCTCCCGCACATCCTCGACGTGGAGCGCCGCGAGCCGCCCCGCGAGGCGCTCGCCGAGGCGGTCCGGAACCGCCTCACGACGGACGTTGACCAGGCTGACGCCGGCAGCGAGCGCGCGCGCTACCTCGTCGACGTGACCTACGACGCGGAGGCGTGGGCTCCCGTCGACCTCGCGGACGTCCGGGCCGCACTCACCGAGGACTGAATCTGCGGGAGTCCGGTGAATTAAGGCCGCTGCTCACCTCGGGGCGTACATGGACCTCTCCGGGGTCGCCGCCCACCCGCCGGTCCGCGTGCGCGACCAAGACCGCGACGCCGCAGTGCTCGTGCCCGTCGTCGACGGCGCAAGCGACGAGGACGGTCGCTTCGCGGTCGGCGACTCGGACGCGGAGCCGGCGCTCGTGTTCACGAAGCGCGCGGACCACCTCGGCGAACACCCCGGCCAGATGAGTTTTCCCGGTGGCGGTCGCGAGCCCAGCGACGCCGACCTCCGGGAGACCGCCGCCCGCGAAGCCGACGAGGAGATCGGCCTCCGCCGCGACGAGGTCAGCTTCGTCGGCCAGCTCGACGACATCGCCACCATCACCGACTACGCCGTGACGCCGTTCGTCGGGCGCGTCCCCGACCGCGAGTACGACCCCGACGAGCGCGAGGTCGACGAGGTCGTCGTGCTCCCTGTTTCGGGGCTCACGGACCCCGAGAACTACGAACTGGAGAAACGCATCCACCCGACGTACGGCGAGGCGCTCGTCCACTTCTTCCACGTCGACGGCTACACCGTGTGGGGGGCGACCGGCCGCATCCTCGTGCAGTTCCTCGACCTCGCCCTCGACTGGACGCCGCCGGACCGCGACCCCGAGGTCGTGGAGATGGACCCCGACCTCGGAGAGTAGCCGCCCGGCTCCGACTCACCGAGTCCCGCAGCCGGCGAGCCGCGCCGCTGGGGGATACCCTCAAGTTCGGTCAGTCCTACTACACCGACATGCCAGATTCGCGCCGTGTGGCGGTGCTCGGGGGAGGCATCGCGGGACTGACGGCGGCCCAGGAGCTCGCCGAACGCGGGTTCGACGTCACCGTCTACGAGGCCAACGACCGCGTCGGCGGGAAGGCGCGCTCGATGCCGGTCGACGAGACGGCCGGCGACGACGGCCTGCTCGGCGAGCACGGCTTCCGCTTCTTCCCGGCGTACTACCGGAACGTCGTGGAGACGATGGAGCGCATCCCGGACGGGACCGGGCGGTCGGTCGCCGACCACCTCGTCCCCACCACCGAGACGCTCATCGCGTCCGCCGACGGCGAGGGCGCGGTGGCGTCGACGGAGAAACCGTCGACGCCCCGCGAGTGGCTGGACGCCCTCCAGCCCCAGATTGCGGGCGGCGAGGTGCCGCGCCGCGAACTCGCGCACTTCGTCAGCCGGCTGGCCGTCCTGCTGACGAGCTGCGACGAGCGCCGCGAACAGGAGTTCGAGCGCCAGTCCTGGTGGGACTTCATCGACGCCGACGAGATGTCGCCCGCGTACCGCAAGCACCTCGCGCAGTCCACGCAGGCGCTGGTCGCGCTCCGCCCCGAGGTCGGGAGCGCGCGCACCGTCGGCACCATCTACCTTCAGTTGCTGTTCGGCCAGCTCGACCCGAACGCGCCCGCAGAGCGCGTCCTCGACGGCCCGACGAGCGAGGTCTGGCTCGACCACTGGCACGAGTACCTCGAATCGCAGGGGGTCGACATCCACCTCGAAACGCCGGTCTCGGCCATCCACAGCGACGGCCGCCGCGTCACGGGCGTCGAGGTCGGCGGCGAGACGGTGACGGCCGACCACTACGTCGCCGCGCTCCCCGTCGACGTGCTCCCGCGGTTCCTGTCGACGGATCTCCGGCGGGCCGCGCCGTCGCTCGCGGGCGTCGAACGCATCCAGACGGCGTGGATGAACGGCGTCCAGTTCTACCTCGACCGCGACGTCGAGGTCGTCGGCGGCCACGCCGTCTACGTCGACTCGCCGTGGGCCATCACGTCCATCAGCCAGCGCCAGTTCTGGGCCGACCACGACGTCGAAGCGCGCTCCGACGGCGAGGTCGAGGGCGTGCTCTCGGTCATCGCCTCGGACTGGGACACCCCCGGCATCCTCTACGACAAGCCCGGCCGCGAGTGTACCCGCGAGGAGGCCGTCGAGGAGATGTGGGCGCAAGTCCAGGGCCACCTCGGCGAGGCCGTGCTCCCGGACGACGCCCGGGTCGCGCACTTCCTCGACCCCGAACTCGTCGAGACCGACGAGGGACTGCGGAACGACTCGCCGCTGGTCATCAACACCGTCGACAGCCTCCGGAACCGCCCGGACCCGGACACCGACGCGCCGAACCTCGCCGTCGCGGGCGACTACGCCCGCGTCGACACGGACCTGGCGACGATGGAGGCCGCCAACGAGGCCGGCCGGCGCGCCGCCAACGCCGTCCTCGACGCCGAGGGCCACCACGCGCCCCGCGTCGAGGTCTGGGGCCTCGACGAACCGCGGGCGTTCGAGCCGCTGAAGCGTCAGGACCGCGTCCGGTTCAAGCTCGGGCTCCCGCACCCCGGCGAGGTCGGCCACGACGCCTGGAAGTTCGCCCGCGAACTCCGGCCGTGACGGCGGGCGAACGCCGCCACTGACGACACGCTTTTCCCGGCGCACGCGGTACCGGGTGTATGGTCGCAGAGACGATGGATCGAGTTCCGGCACTGTTCTAGTACTACCTGTCTCGCGGCCCGGGGTGGTTCGTCGTGATGCGCAGCGACGCCCACACCGCGGTCGCAGGCATCGACGCGGTCGCAGTCAAACCCGCCGAACACGACTGGCGACGCATCGCCGACCTCGCGGACGGCGTCCGCACGGTCACCGTCGACTACGAGGGCCGCGAGCACCTCCCCGACCTGGACGGACTCGCAGCCCTCACCGGCGACGGCAGGGAGGTCAGAGTGACGACGCCCGTGCGGGCGGACGGCTTCGACCCGCTCGGGGACGACTCGCTGGCGGCCGGTCTCCCCGACGAACTCGGGCGCGTGCTCGTCGCGGGCCACGGAGCCTACCTCAGCGAGGCGGAGGCGAACCGCGCGGTCGCACCGCGACTCGGCGCTGCCGCCGCGGCGACGGGCGACGCCTGGGTCGGCACGGAGGGCGTCGAGCGCGCCGCGCTCGCCACCGGCGCGACCCAGTTCGAGCTGCTGTCGCGGTCGACCGAGGCCGACGTCCGGGGGCTGCGAGCCGCCGGGTTCGACGGCGACATCGCGGTGTACGCGCCCACCGTGCTGAGCGGCGACGAGGACGAAATACTGGACGCGGTCGGCGACTACACGGCCCGCCGAGGGCCCGTGCGGCGCGCGCTCCCCGATGACGCCGCGACGGACAGCACCGCCGAGGGACGCGCTCGCGAGGTGCTCTCGAAGGCCGTCAGGGACTACGCGCTCGTCGGCGACCGGGAGACGGTCGGGGAGCGCGTCGCGGCGCTGCGCGAGGCCGGTGTCGACCGAATCGTGGCGTACCCCGCGCGCGGCCTCGACGCCTTCACTCGCGCGTGACGACCCACGTGCGGCCGCCGCGGCGCTCGATGTAGGCGTCGTCGTGGGTGTCCGCGTAGGCGGCGACGCCGGCGGCGGTCATCTCCGACACCTCGACGCGGCGGCGGTCGGCTGTCGTCGGTCGCTCCGAGCGGCGCGTCTGGACTGGCATACTCGTGGGTGCTCGCGGAACGGGCTTCAAAGCCACCCGTCCGGAGTGAAAGTGAAACTGTCGGACGGCGGCCGGTCGGCCGTCCCCGGGAGTTATCGGGGTCGCGCGCCCACCGGCGTGCATGGACGACTCTGACGCAGCAGCGGACCGCCGAGTCGCCGTCGTCGGCGCGGGCGCAGTCGGCCTCACGGCCGCCTGCGACCTCGCCGACCGGGGCGTCGACGTGACGGTGTACGAGCGAGAGACGGTCGCCGCCGCGAGCACCGGCCGCGCCGCCGGCATCTGCTACGACGCGTTCGCCGAGGACGTCGACGCGAGGGTGGCGGCGCGCGCCGCCGAGCGCTTCCGCGCGTTCTCCGGCCGGGGCGACTTCGCGTTCGAGGAGACGCCGTACGTCTGGTTCGTCACCGAACCCGGCGCGAAAGCCGACGCCATCCGCGAGCAGGTCGACGCGATGCAGCGCCACGGCCGCGACGTCGAACGCGTGGACGCCGACGACCTCGCGGCCGAGTTCCCGTCGCTCCGCACCGGGGACGTCGTCGAGGCCGCGGTCGCGCGGGACGCCGCGGTCGTCGACACGAGCGCGTACGCCCACCTGCTCGCGGACCTCGCGCGCGAGGCGGGCGTCGAGATTCGCGAGCAGACGCCGGCGAGCGTCGAGACCGACCCCGTGCGGGTGAACGGCGAAGCGTACGACGACGTGGTGGTCGCGGCCGGCGCGCACACCAAGCAGGTGCTCGCCGGCGCGGGCGTCTCGGTCCCGTTGAAACCCTACCGCGTGCAGGCGCTGACGGCGAACGCGCCCAGTGAGGGGCTACCGACGGTGTACGACGCGACCGCCGGCTACTACGCCCGCCCGCACCCCGACGGGCTGCTCGCCGGGGACGGCACCGAACCGTTCGAGGCCGACCCGGACGGCTACGACCGCGACGGCGACGACTGGTTCATCGACGCGACCGAGGACAGACTCCGCGACCGCTTCCCCGGCTACGAGCCGGCCGTCGAGCGCGCCTGGGCCGGCCTCTGCACGGCGACGCCGGACCGCGACCCGCTGCTCGGCGAACTCGGCGACGGGCTGTACGTCGCCGCCGGCTGGCAGGGCCACGGCTTCATGCGCGCACCGGCGACGGCGGAAGCGATTGCAGAACAGGTACTGGGCGGGGACGGCGTTCCCGCGTTCGACCCGACGCGCTTCGACGGCAGCGAGTCCTTCGAGGTCGTCGAGGGGATGGCCGTCGAGTAGCGCCGACTACTCAGCGTCGTCGTCGGCCGCGTCCTCGTCGGCCGCGTCCTCATCGTGGTGGTCCGTGACCTCGATGCGGGTGGCGTCGCCGCCCGTCTTCGGGAGGAAGACGTACAGCGTGCCGTTGTCGTTCAGTTCGGCGCGCGCCGCTTCGGCGTCCACGACGGCGTCCTCGGGCAGCCGGGCGTGTCCTTCGAGCGTCAGGCCGCGACCCGGGAACACCATCTCGAAGCCCTCGCGGAAGTCCCGGAAGCGGTCGACGCGCACGTGGACCTCGTCGCCCTCGTAGTTCACCTGCACGTCGGTCGCGGTCGCGCCCGGCGCGTCGAACACGACGAGGTACTCGTCGCTGCTCTCAAGCACGTCGACTGGCAGCGGCGACTCCTCCTGGAACCGGGAGGCCGCGCGGCCCGCGCGCTTCAGCATCTCGCCGCCGACGGCCTCGGCGAACTCCTTGCCCTTCATAGCTCGATCTCCGCGAGGTCGTCGGTGGTCCCGCAGTACGGACACGAGAAGTCGGTGACACCGACCTCCTCGGGCATGTCGTACGTGTAGTGCATCTCGAACATGTCCATCTCGCAGTCCCCGTTCTCGCAGCGGACCTCCAGCGTCGCTGGCATAGTCTTCTGTTGGAGCGCCGCGGCCAAAAAGGGGCCGGCCTGGGCGAGAACGACCCCGGCCACCGGAACAGGCAAGTGCGCGGCGATAGCTCGCTCTCCCGTGTCGACGACTCGCCGCCTCCGAGCCCTCCTCCGCCGCGTCCGTCGGTTCGTCACAGCGCACGCCGCGAGACTCGTGCTCGCAGTCGGCGCGCTCGCCGGCGTCCCCGCCGTCGTCGTCTTCCCGCAGACCAGCCCCGAGCAGGTCGCGCTCGCCAGCGACGTGTACTACGCCGCGGGTCGCGCCGTCCTCGACGGCAGGCCGCTCTACGACGCCGGCTTCCTCTACCCGCCGCCGGTCTCCGTCGCGTTCCTCCCGAACGCGCTGCTCGGGGACACGACGCTCGCGTACGCCTACCAGATAGCCGTCGGCGTGCTCGCGCTCGCTGCCGTCGCCGGCCTGAGCGTTCGTCTCGCGGCGCGAGCCGGCGTCAGCCTCGGCCGGACCGACCGCGCGCTCGTCACCGCCGCCGTCATCGCCAGCCCGCCGTCGGTAGTGAACCTCGTGAACGGGCAGGTCAACCCCGTGCTCGCCGCCGCCGTCGGCGCGGGCGCGCTCGCGCTCGCTGCCGACCGCGAGTGGGCCAGCGGCGCTGCATTCGCCGCCGCGGCGCTCGTCAAAGTCTTCCCCGCGCTCGTCGGCGCGTGGCTGCTCCGACAGCACGCCTGGCGCGCCGCCGCCGCCGCAACCGCCGTCGGTGTCGGCGTCCTGCTCGCCGGCCTCCCGGTCTTCGGCGTCGACGCCTACGAGACGTTCGCGACCACCGTCCTCACCGGCGAGACGAACGTCGCGACCTTCCCGGACGGACCCGACCCGACAGAGCCCTACGCCACCGTTCGCCGCCAGTTCGCCGCCGTCGCCCCCGGGCTCTCGGGCACCCAGCTGCTCGCCGCGAGCCTCACTGTCTTCGCCCCCGTCGTCGCCGCGGCGAACCGCGTCACCACCACCGTCACCGACCGCCTCGTCGGCCTTCACGCCGTCCTCGTCGCCGTCCTCGTCGCGTTCCCTCTGGAGCCGTTCTACGCTGTGCTCGCGTACCCCACGCTCGTCCCGCTGCTGTACGCCCTCGACGGCACCCCCCGCGGGCTGTTCCTCGCCGGCTCCCTGCTCACGATTGCGCCCCTTGCGTTCTCGGACATCGCGCTCGTCGCCGGCCTCCCCGTCGTTCCCCAGGCCGCCGGCGACGCGCTCACTGCTGCCGCGGAGGCGCTGTTCACGTATATTCGTGCGCCCACTATCGGCGCGTACCTCGCCCTCGCCGCCTGCGCGCTCCAGCAACACCGCCGCGCGAGGGGAAGGCCTACGGCCGCCGCTCGCGACCCTCCAGTGTGACCAGTGGAGTCGTCTACGGCGTGGACTTCAGCGGCGCGAGCCGGGCCGGCGAGAACATCTGGGTCACCGAAGCCGTCGCCGAACACGGAGCCCTCACGGTTCGCGACTGCGGACGAGCCGACGACTTCCTCGCCGACTACTACGACAGCGATCCGTCGACCGACCGTGGGCCGACCCTCGCCGCGCTCGCGGCGTTCGTCCGCGCTCACCCGGACGCCGCGTTCGGCTTCGACTTCCCGTTCTCGGTCCCCGGGCGCGTCGCAGCCGAGGCGTTCGGTGCCGACTCGTGGCGGGCGGTCGTCGCGGCCGTCGCCGACTGCGAAGACGCCGACGCGTTCGCCGAAGCCTGCGTCGAGGGCGTGGGCGGCGACGCCGACGACACGTACCTGAAACGCGACACCGACCGCGAACACGGCGCGTTCTCCCCGTCCCACTTCTTCGTCCAGCACCAGACCTACCACGGCATCACCGGCGTGCTCGCCGCCGTCGCAGACGTGGCTCGCGTCGTCCCGTTCGACGCACTGGGTGACGGTGGCCCCGTGGTCGCAGAGACCTACCCAGCGGGAGTTCTGGACGCCCTCGGGCTCCACCGGGAGGGCTACAAGGGGACCGACGACGACCACCGGACTCGCCGACGACAGAACCTCGACGGGCTCGCCGAGGCTGCGAGCGTCACCGTCCCGGACCGGCTCCGCGAGACGTACCTCGACGACCACGAGGGCGACGCGCTCGACAGCCTGCTGGCGGCCGTCGCGGTGTTCCGGAACCGCGGGGACTGGGGCCACGACCCGGAGTCGCTGGCGGGGCGCATCTACGTGTAGTCACGTTCTTACGCGTCGGCACCCAACGCCGGAGTATGATTGCCCCCGAGGACCTGGACGTGACGCTCGTGGACGGCTACGTCGACGAGCCCGCGCACTTCGGGGTGCCGCCGTACATCTCGACGTACCCCCGGTACACCGCCGGCGCGCTGGTGGACGCGGGCGTCGACCCCGAGAACGTCACCTACCACACCATCGACGAACTCCGCGACGACCGGTCGAAGTTCAACGACGTGGCGGACGCCGACCTGTTCGTCTACGTCGGCGGGATGACGGTCCCCGGGAAGTACGTCGGCGGCACGCCCGCCGAACCCGACGAAGTCCGAGAGCTGGCGTGGCTCGCGGACGGCACGAGCGTGATGGGCGGGCCGGTGCGCTTCGGCGTCGGCGAGGAGAACGCCGGCGCACAGGAGATGGAGCGGTCGGACCTCGACTTCGACTTCCTCGCGATGGCGGACGTGGAGGCGGCCGCGTACGACCTCGTAAACAGCGGGCTGGAGGGCTTCGAGGACCGCTACCGGGACAACGCCGAAATCGACCGGTGGGCGGCGAAGGGCGCGTTCGTCGTCGAGCAGCACCCGAACTACCCCGAGTACCTCATCTGCGAGATGGAGACCTCCCGGGGCTGCGCGTACCGGTGTTCGTTCTGCACCGAGCCGATGTACGGCGACCCCTCGTTCCGGTCGGCGGACTCGGTCGTCGGGGAGGTCGAGGCGCTGTACGACCACGGCGCGCGGCACTTCCGGCTCGGCCGGCAGGCCGACATCCTCGCGTTCGGCGGGGACGGCGAAGCGCCGAACCCGGACGCGCTCCGCGACCTCTACGGCGGCATCCGGGAGGTCGCCCCGGACCTCGGGACGCTGCACCTCGACAACATGAACCCGGTGACCATCGTGGACTACCCCGAGCGCTCCCGGGAGGCCATCCGCGTCATCGCCGAGCACAACACGCCCGGCGACACCGCGGCGTTCGGCCTCGAATCGGCGGACCCGCTCGTGCAGGAGGAGAACAACCTCCTCGTGAGCGCCGAGGAGTGCCTCGAAGCCGTCCGCGTCGTGAACGAGGTCGGCGGCTGGCGGCCCGGCGAGTCCCCCGAGGACGCGCCGTCGTGGGGCGACGACTCCCCCGACCGGCTGCCGAAGCTCCTGCCCGGCATCAACCTCGTCCACGGGCTCGCGGGCGAGCGCGCTGAGACCTTCGAGCACAACAAGCAGTTCCTCCAGTCCGTCCTCGACGAGGGCCTGATGCTGCGCCGCATCAACATCCGGCAGGTGATGGCCTTCGAGGGCACCGACATGGAGCAGACGGGCGCACAGCTCGCCGAGGACCACAAACAGCAGTTCAAGCAGTACAAGACCGACGTGCGGGAGACCATCGACAACGCGATGCTCCAGCGCGTCGTCCCGCCGGGAACGGTCCTGCGAGACGTCACGCTGGAGTACCACAAGGACGGCAAGACGTTCGGCCGCCAGCTCGGCACGTACTCGCTGCTGGTCGCGATTCCGGGCGAGCGCGAACTCGGACAGACCATCGACGTCGCCATCACCGACCACGGCTACCGGTCGGTCACGGGCGTCCCGCACCCGCTGGACCTGAACGACGCCACGATGGACGAACTCACTGCGATTCCCGGCATCGGGTCCAGCACGGCGGGTGACATTCTCGTCGACCGACCGCACGACTCCGCGCCGACTGTCGACGACGCGGACCTCGCGAAGTTCACGCGCCCCTGAGAAGCGGCCGGGGCGCGCGAGCCCTCAGTAGTCCTCGTCGATGATTTCGCCGACCGCGAAGTTCGACTTGACCTCGGTGACTTCGACCTTGACGCGCTCGCCGATTTCGGCGTCCGGCACGATGATGACGTAGCCGCGCTCGACGCGCGCGATGCCGTCGCCCTGCTTGCCGATGTCCTCGATTTCGACGTAGCGAATCTCGCCCTCCTCGACCGGCGGCTGGGGTTCCGAGGACGCCCCCGTCGAAGCGGACGACGAGGACGTGGACGTCGATGTCGACCCGTCGCTGCCGCCGCTGTCGGCGTGGCGCTCGATGAGCGCGACCCGGTAGATGTCGCCGGGGTCGACCGAGCCGGTCTCGATTTCGCTCTTCGGTACTTCGACCACGTACTCGTCGTCTTTGACCGTTACCTCCGCGTTGAACAGACAGAGCAGTTCGTCAGATATCTCCAATGTCGAATACCTCCGTCGGAATGTCACCCCCTCGGAACTTAGTCGTTGTCACACCGGAGCCGTCGAACCCGGGGGGTCGGCGGCGTTCACTCGCCGACCGTCGACCCGTCCGGTCGCTTCGCGCCCTCGGAGTCGTGGACGACCGTCTCGCCGGGGCCGGGGTTCGCGGGCTCGTAGCTGTCCCGAACGTCGATGGCCTCCTCCAGTTCGCGGACCGCGCGCTCTTTGAGCGCGCTCGCCAGCGACTCCGCGTCCTCCCGCGAGATGTCCCGCCCGAGCCCCTCGCACTCGTGGGCGCGCACCATCCCGGCTTCGTCGACCGCCTCCCCCATCGGCTGGCTCGTCCCGCCGAGCGCCACGCTGAACGGGTACGTCTGGCAGATGAGCGGCCGGCTGCCGTGGACCGAACACGAGCCAGTGCCGTCCTCGTCCTCTTCGTAGAACGTACAGTCCCCACACGAGTCGGTCTGGAGCGCCCACTCGAACGTCTCGCCCGCGCCGTCCTCGTCGAGGCCGTACGGCATCGGGCGAGCCACGTCCCGCCAGTCTCGCTCGTCGGCTTCGCCGTCGCTGCCCGTTGCCTGCAGATTCCGTACTTCGTCCGGGAACACTGTCGCAGTGTGCGGGTCGTCTTCTTCGCTCTTGCAGCACGCCCCGCAGCGCGTGCACTCGAAGCCGATGGTCTCGATGGCGTCCGCCAGCTCGCTCACGTCGAGGTCGCGGGCACGCTCCAGTTCGACTTCGAGGTCTTCCACGCGAGAGGAGAGGAGTCGGACGCCCAAAAGCCACGCGCTGCGGTCCGACAGCTCTGGCCCGACGGGTGGGTGCTGCCGAACTGCGTCGCCCCGACTCACGTTCGCGGACGCCGTCGACGAAGCCTCAGTCCTCACTCGCGGGCGCAGCGTGGGCCCCGTCCCAGTCGACGCGGCCGTCGACGAGCAGTTTGTCGAGGTGCGCGCGCACGGTCTGGCCGGCGAGGTCCCGGACGCCCGAGAGGTCTTTGTCGTATGCGTGGCCGAGGATTCCGTCGACAGTAGCGCAGCCGGCGTCGACGGCGGCGAGCACGCGGCGCTCGCGGTCGCGGCGGTGCGCGTACAGCTCGTGGAGGCGCGCCGTCGGGGCGTCGACGGCGGGTCCGTGGCCCGGGTGGAGCCGGTCGAGGTCGCGGGTGGCGAGGCGGCGCAGCGAACTCATGTAGGCGCGCATGTCGCCGTCGACGGCACCGACAAAGACGCTGCCGTCGGCGAACACGAGGTCGCCGGTGACGGCCTCGCGTCCGGCGAGGAAGGCGACGTGGTCCGGGGCGTGGCCGGGCGTGTCGAGGACGTGGACCCCCGAGCGACCGAGTTCGTCGCCGGGGCGGAACACCCGGTCCGGCGCGACGCCGGTCTCGCGCTCGAAGTGGTCGGCGAACGCGGCGTGCGCCCAGACGGTCGCACCCGTCTCGCGGGCGTAGTGGGAGACGGCACCGACGTGGTCCGGGTGCGCGTGCGTGACCGCGAGGTGGTCGACGCCGGTGGCTGCGTCGTCGAGCGCGTCGGTGCGGGCGGCGGGGTCGACGAGAACGCGCTCGCCGTCACCCAGCACGTAGGCGTTCGTCTCGCCGTGGGGCGCTCGCGTCTCGACCGGGGCGGCGTAGCGCTCGAACACACGAACAGCGTGGGACCGACGGGAGAAAAAGCCCGGTCAGTCGGCGAGGAAGTACACCTGCTTGCGCGCGTCCTCGAAGCTGTAGCGGGACTCGACGAGGTTCTCGTCGCCGAGGCGGTTCAGGGCGTAGCGGACGGTGCGGTCGGGCAGCAGGGACTCCTCGGCGAGTTCGCCCTGGGAGAGCGGCGAGTCGATTTCGAGGACTTTCGCGACCAGCTTCGCGCTCGGCGGCAGCTCGCTCAGGCGCTCGCGGAATTCCTCGTCGTCTGCTGGTGCCGACTCGGCCTCCGTCGCGGACAGGCTCATGCCAGCCGTTCTCATACCGAATCAGGTAAAGGTTGTCTACCCGTGCAACTAAATTCCTAATACAATATTAGGTCCCGCAGCCCCGCGATTTACCGGGCCGGCAGTCCAGACGTGGGTATGGTCACCATCCCCGAGGAGTACCACGACCTCTTCGAGCGACAGTCGTTCCTGAGCCTCGGCACGCTCACGCCCGACGGCGTCCCGCACGTCACGCCCGTCTGGGTCGACTACGACCAGGAGGCAGGCCACATCCTCGTGAACACGGCCGAGGGCCGCCGGAAAGAGCGAAACCTCCGGGCCGACGAGCGCGTCGGCGGCTGTATCCTCGATCCCGAAGACCCCTACCGGTACGTCGGATTCCAGGGCGACGTCGTCGAGTTGACGACCGACGGCGCTGTCGAACACATCGACGAGCTCGCGCAGCGCTACATGGACGAAGACGAGTACCCACACCACGGCGAGGAGGGCGGCGAGCGCGTCCTCGTCCGAATCGAACCGACGCGCGTCCTCGGCTGACGGCGGGTCGTCGCGCGGCGTTCCAGTACGGTTTTAACGACCCGCCCACGACGTGACGGTAGAATCGTGAAGGGACAGGAGTGGTACCAGGCCACCGAGGTCGCGGAGGAGTACGACGAGAAGCGGTTCTCACGAGGTGGCCGGCTCATCGACCGCCGGGAGAAGCAGGCAGTCCTCGACGCGCTCGGACGCGTGGAGGGCGACCGCGTCCTCGAAATCGCCTGCGGCACCGGCCGGTTCACCGTGATGCTCGCCGAGCGCGGCGCAGACATCACGGGTCTAGACATCTCGGGGCCGATGCTGCAGGAGGGCCGCCGGAAGGCCAAGCAGGCCGGGGTCGAGGACACCATCGAGTTCATGCGCGGCGACGCCGCCCGCCTGCCGTTCCCGGACGACCACTTCGACACCGTGTTCGCGATGCGCTTTTTCCACCTCGCGGACACGCCCGCGAAGTTCCTCGCGGAGATGGCTCGCGTCTCGAAGAATCAGGTGTTCTTCGACACGTTCAAGCGCTTCAGCACGCGGTCGCTGTACAACTGGCTGCTCCCGATGGGGTCGCGGCTGTACGGCTCCCGAGAGGTCGAAGACCTCGTCGACGGAGCCAGCCTCCAGCTCGTCGACAGCGACCACGACTTCGTCGTGCCCTACGGCTTCTACCGCGAGGTCCCGGACTGGGTCGCGGGGCCGTTCCGCCGCGCCGACACGGCCGTCGGCGCGACGCCGTTCGGCGACGCGCTCGCGTCGGTGTCCTACTGGGACACCCGCGTGTAGACGCCGCTGGCCACGCGTCTGACGGCGAGGACAGAGCCGGGACGTTTTTACCGGCGGCTCCGAACGGACGGGGTATGGACCTCTCGGTGGTGGTGCCGACGCTCAACGGCCGCGACGCGCTCGTCGAGGCGCTCGACGCGCTCGCGGCCTACGCGCCCGCCGCCGAGGTCGTGGTCGCGAACGGCCCCTCTGTCGACGGCACGTCGGGGATGACTCGCGAACACGACGCGGTCGACGTGCTGCTCGAACTCTCCGAGCGGAATCTCAACGCCGCCCGGAACGCCGGCATCGACGCGGCCGCCGGCGACGTCGTGGCGTTCGTCGGCCAGGACACGCAAATCGAGGCGGCGTGGCCGGCCGCCGTCGCCGACGCCGTCGCGGACGGTGCGGACGCCGTTACCGGCCCCATCCACCGGAATGTGGAGGGCGGTGTGACGACCGAAGCCGTCGAGGAGGACACCGTCGGGGGCCGCGAGGTGACGTTCTTCGACGGCGGGAACGTCGCGCTCACCCGGGACGCGCTCGACGAACTGGACGGCTTCGACGAGTACCTCCAGACCGGTGCCGCCCGCGACGCCGCCCACCGGCTCGCGGGGATGGACCGCGACGTGGCGTGGGCGACCGACGCCTGCGTGCTCCGCCAGGAGAAAGACGACATCCAGCACCGGCTCCCGGAGGACACCGACGAGTCGCCGTGGGGGCTGAAGTACCGGGCGCTCGCCTACCGGCTCACGAAGAACTACGGCGTGACGCCCCGGGTCGTCGCGCGCATCGTCCGGCACGCGCTCGGAGACGCGGGTTCGGTGGGCGCGGACGTCGTGCGCGGCGAGGCGGAACTCTCCGAGTGGGCGGCCGCCGGAGCCGCAGTCGTCCCGAACCTCTGGCGGGGCGGGCAGGACGGGGTCGCCGCGCGGGTCGCCGACCGGACGCCCCGCCGGAACCCGAACGGGGTTTCGTCGCGGATGGACCGCGTCCACGCCCGCCACGACACCTGACCGGTCGGTCTCGGTCGCCGACCGGGCAGGTGGCGTTACTCGCTGTCGAGGCCCGGAATCACGCGGCTCGGGTTCCGGCCGAACACCTTCGTCATCGCGTCCTCGGTCACGTCCAGCGTGAGCATCTCCATCACGGCGACGTTCGGGTGGGTCGCGGGCGCACCGGAGCCGAACAGCACCCGGTCCGGGTGCTCGCGGATGGCGCGTTCCAGAAGTTCGCGGTACCGGACGGCGGCGGTGTCGAGGTAGAGGTCGTCGTAACTGTCGAGCAGGTCGATGGCGTCACCCATCAGCTCGCGGTCGAGGGGGTGGCCGCCGAAGTGCGCGAGCACCACGGGGAACTCGCGGTCGAGCAGTGAGGCCGCCAGTTCGGTCGGCGTGAAGCCGCGGCCGCCGTGGACGAGCACCGGCAGCCCCACGTCGTCGAGCACGTCGAGCACGTCGCCGTCGGGCAGACCGTCCTGTGTCGGGTCGAGCTTGAAGCCGTGGAAGCGGTCGTCGTAGGCGTACTGCTCGATGTCCTCCGGGCTGGTCTGCCACTCGGCCCGCGAGGACGTGAAGTTCCGGAGCGCGGACGTCGCGCCGTCGCCGGGGTCCCGGGGGCCGTCGATGCGCGCGAACGCGATGAACGGCCGCTCGATGGCCTGCCGGGCGACGGCGTTGTTCGCTCGCAGGTAGCCCTGCTCGCCCTTCTGCGGTCCGGGGAAGACGACGGCGCGCACCACGCCGGCCTGGTGCATCTCGCGTTCGAGGTCCTCGCCGTCGATGGTCCGGCCGCGCACGGGCCGTCCGGGACCGGCGTGGAGCCGCGCGTGGCAGTCCACGACCCGGAACCCGTGCTCCAGTTCCAGCATGCGGGAGTGCTCGCCGGCCGAGTACGTGAGGCTGTCGGTGCCGGACGGCGGTCACGTTGCGGTGTCCAGTCGCACCGTCGGCAGTCGCCAGTCGAACCGGATGGCGAGCAGGCGGAGCGCGAGCGTCGACCCGGCACCCGCCGCCGCACCGAGGCCGGGACCGACGCCGGCGAGTTCGACCACCAGCCAGAGCGCCGCGCTCCCGGCCACGGCGCACGTCGCGTAGAAGTCTTCGGCGAGCACGAACGGCACGCGCTGCAGCAAGACGTCCGACACGAGGCCGCCGCCGACGCCCGTGACGGTTCCGAGCACGACCACGCCGAACGGGGAGACGCCGGCCTCCACGCCGACCAGCGCGCCCGAGGCGGCGAACGCGGCGAGGCCGATGGCGTCCGGCAGGACGACTGCGGGGTGGTCGAGGAGACCGTCCCCCATCCGGCGCGTGAGGACGACCGCGAGCAGGACGCCCGCGAGCGCGAACCCGACGTCGGTCGTGGACTGCAGTATCGCGGGCACCCGGCCGACGAGGACGTCCCGGGTCGCGCCGCCGCCGAGCGCCGTCAGCACGCCGAGCACGGCGACGCCGAGCACGTCGAACTCGGCGTCGGCCGCCTTGAGCGACCCGACCGTCCCGAACGCGACCAGCCCGACGGCGTTCATCACGTCGAACGCCGTCACCACGACAGCGCCACCTCGTCGCCCGGCTCGACGCCGAACGCCTCGTCACCACGGCCTCGGTTCGCCGCTAGCTCGACGTTCCCGTGGCTGCCAACCGTGACGAGGCGCTCGCCGGCGTCCACGTGTGCGTACGACCGCGCCACGGGCGCGACCTCGCCGTCGACTCGAATCTCGCCGCCGAACCGGCGGTCGAGCACGCGATCGGGGACGTTCGTGACGGCGTTCCCGAAGCCGTCGACGACGAGCACCTCGCCGAGCACGTCGCCGCCCGCGAGGTCCGGGTCGGGGAACGAGACGGTCTCGTAGTCCGTCGTCTGCTCGTACTCGGGGTACTGGTGGAAGGTGTCGACGCCGCGCTCGTGGACGTCGGCGGCCGCCGGCGCGAACACGTCCCGGCCGTGGAACGTCGAACTCGGCGGGTCGTCGACCGAAATCTCGAACACCTCGACGTCGTCGTCGATGCGGCGGGCGGCCGGAACCGCTACGCCGTTGTCCGGCGCGACGATGGCGTGCTTGCCGGCTCGCACGACGACAGCCGCCCGGTCGGTGCCGACGCCGGGGTCGACGACAGCCAGGTGGACCGCGGGCGGGAAGTACGGCAGCACTTCTCGAAGCCAGAACGCCGCCGCAGGCACGTTCTGTCGGGGGAAGTCGTGCGCGACGTCCACGAGGCGTGCGTCCGTCGACTGCAGGACGACGCCCTTCATCGCCGCCGGATACGGCGACCCGAAGTCGGAACTCAGCGTTATCATGCGCTCGCCTTGGGCTGCCGCCACCGAAAAGCCCGCGCTCCCTCTACTCGGGGTTCGGGTCGTCGCCGTTCGAGTCCGAGTCGCTGACGTGCTGGATGCGGTCGGTGCCGTCGATTTCGGTCACGACCTCCCTGACGGCGTCCGGAACGAGGCTCTCCCAGTCGCCGCCCTCGACCATCCGGCGGCGAATCTCGGTGCCCTCCAGAACGTCGCGGTCGTACATCGGCGACTGCCGGACCTCGATGCCCGCCTCGTCGAACAGCCGGATGACGAGCGGATTGTTCGAGTACGCCACGTCGAAGTTCGGGCTCATCGACTGCACGTGGCTCACCCAGACCGCGTTCCGGTCTAAGTCCTCGATGGGGACGGCGTACGTCACGAGGTCGAAGTCCACGAGCGCCTTCGTGATCATCATGATGCGTTCGCCCGCCGTGAACGGGTTCCGGGTCGAGTGGGAGTCGCCGGCGCTCCCGATGCCCACCACCAGTTCGTCGACCTCGGTCGAAATCTGTTCGATGACGCGGTGGTGGCCGTTGTGGTACGGCTGGAACCGGCCGATGTAGAACCCGCGGGTCATTCCTCTCCTGAACCAACCCGGCCGGCGACCATAAGAATGGCGAGTTGCGGCCCGAAACCCGAAATCACGAACGGCGAGTATGGGCCGTGAAAGCGGCGAAAACGACCGATTAGCGGGCGTACCGAGGGAGAAAGTATATCAGTCGCCCGCCCGTGGTTTCCGGTGTCGAACCAACTTCTATGAGCAACGAATCGACGAAGGACGCGCCCCGTCCCGACGACCCCGACGACCCCGAGGACCAGGGTCACGGCCCCCGAGAGGGCCCCGACCCCGACGTTCGAGACGACGTCGAAGACCTGGAAGACCTCGGGAGCGACGTCGGCGTCGAAGGCGACGTGTCCATCAACGAAGAAGACGCCGAGGACGACCTGCTCGGCGGCCTGAAAATCGGCGACACGTCGGACATCAAGGTCCCCGACCGCCTCGTCGACCAGGTCATCGGGCAGGAGGCGGCCCGCGAGATCGTCATGCGTGCGGCGAAACAGCACCGCCACGTGATGATGATCGGGTCGCCCGGCACGGGGAAGTCCCTGCTGGCGAAGGCGATGAGCCACCTCCTCCCGAAGGAGAGCCTGCAGGACGTCCTCGTCTACCACAACCCGGACGACTCCAACGAACCGAAGGTCCGCACGGTGCCGGCCGGGAAAGGCGAACAGATCGTCGAAGCACACCAGGAGGAAGCCCGCAAACGCAACCAGATGCGGTCGTTCCTCATGTGGATCATCATCCTGCTGGTCGTCGGCTACGCGCTGCTGATGGCCCGCCAGCCCCTGCTGGGCATCATCGCGGCCGGTGCCATCTACCTCGTGTTCCGGTACTCGAACCGGGGCAGCGACGCGATGGTGCCGAAGCTCCTCATCAACAACGCCGACCGTCAGGTCGCGCCGTTCGAGGACGCCACGGGCGCTCACGCCGGTGCGATGCTCGGCGACGTCCGCCACGACCCGTTCCAGAGTGGTGGGATGGAGACGCCGAGTCACGACCGCGTCGAAGCCGGCTCGATTCAGAAAGCCAACAAGGGCGTGTTGTTCATCGACGAGATCAACACGCTCGACGTGCGGTCCCAGCAGAAGCTGATGACCGCCATTCAGGAGGGCGAGTTCTCCATCACCGGCCAGAGCGAACGCTCCTCTGGTGCGATGGTGCAGACCGAGCCCGTGCCGTGTGACTTCATCATGGTCGCCGCCGGGAACATGGACGCGATGGAGAACATGCACCCGGCGCTGCGCTCCCGCATCAAGGGGTACGGCTACGAGGTGTACATGGACGACACCATCGAGGACACCCCGGAGATGCGCCGGAAGTACGCGCGCTTCGTCGCCCAAGAGGTCGAGAAGGACGGGAACCTCCCGCACTTCCACCCCGAAGCCGTCCGGGAGCTCATCCTGGAGGCGAAGCGCCGCGCCGGCCGCAAGGACCACCTCACGCTGAAGCTGCGTGACCTCGGTGGCCTCGTCCGGGTCGCCGGCGACATCGCGCGCTCCGAGGGCCACGACCTCACGCAGCGCGAGGACGTCCTCGAAGCCAAGAAGCGCTCGCGGTCCATCGAACAGCAGTTCGTGGACAACTACATCGAGCGCCGCAAGGACTACGAGCTCGGCACCTCCAACGAGGAGGCCGTCGGCCGCGTCAACGGCCTCGCCGTCATGGGCGGCGACTCCGGCATCATGCTGCCCGTGATGGCCGAAATCACGCCCGCGCAGAGCCAGGAGGAGGGCCGTATCTACGCGACCGGCCAGCTCCAGGAGATGGCCGAGGAGGCGGTCGAGAACGTCTCCGCCATCATCAAGAAGTTCAGCGACGAGAACATGTCCGAGAAGGACACGCACATCCAGTTCGTGCAGGCCGGCGAGGGCGGCGTCGACGGTGACTCCGCCTCCATCACGGTCGCCACGGCCGTCATCAGCGCACTGGAGGACATTCCCGTCGCGCAGGACCTCGCGATGACCGGCAGCCTCTCCGTCCGGGGCGACGTGCTCCCGGTCGGCGGCGTCACCCACAAGATCGAGGCCGCCGCCAAGGCCGGCTGCAAGCGCGTCATCATCCCGAAGGCCAACGAGAACGACGTGATGATCGAGGACGAGTACGAGGAGCAGATCGAGATTATTCCGGTCTCGCACATCTCGGAAGTGCTCGACGTCGCGCTCGTCGGCGAACCCGAGAAGGACTCGCTCGTCGACCGGCTGAAGTCCATCACCGGGAAAGCCCTCGAAGGCAGCACCGACTCCGGCACCGCGACCGGCGGCAGCCCGAGTCCGCAGTAGGACCTTTTTGCTGCGGGGGATTTCCTCGCTCGCTGCGCTCGTTGCGGGTACCCCCGTCTGCTCACGGGCGCGCAGCGTCCGTTCGCACGGCCAGCGGGACCTCCGGTCCCGCTCGGCTCGCAAAAAGCTACGCCGGGAGAGCACGGCTCTCCCGAGCCCTGGCTCGCTGCGCTCGCCAGGACGCTAAAAACGTCCCGCGCTCACTTCGTTCGCGCGGTGAACCGCTCGCGGCGCGAGGCGCTACGCGCCTCGGTTTGTGCGAACGGGGAGCGAAGCGACCCGTGAGCCGCTGGCGCTCGCGGATGCTACGCGGACCGCTACCGGGTCTCTTCCTGCTGTAGGCTCTCGACTGTAGCCGCTGCTGTCCTACTTTCGACCGAACACAGCGACCGGCAGCTTTCTGAGGGCGTCGTCCGTCGGTCCAGTCGATGACCGAGTGGGTCGCCTTCGGGTCGTTCGCGGTCGCGCTGTCCGTCGCCGTGGTGGCGATGACTCGCCGGTCCGCCCGGCTGCTCGACCGCATCGACCTCCCACCGGTGGCGCTGCTGGCGAACACCGCGGGCACGCAGGTCGTGCTGGGCGTCGTGGTCGCCGGGGCGGCGTGGCTCGCCTCCGTGCCGCTGTCGGCGGTCCGCCCGGGATTGTCTACGGAGGCGGCAGCAGTCGGCGCAGGGGCCGGCCTCGCCATCTCGCTCGGGAACGCCGGGCTCGTCCGGGTGTTCGATTGGGCGGGCGTCGGCTACGAGAGTCGTTACGCGAGGCGCTGACGCCCCGGACGCTCCGGGAGTGGGCGTTCCTCTTTCTGGTCGCGCTGCCGGTGGTCGCCGGCTTCGAGGAACTGCTCTTCCGGGGGGTGCTGGTCGGCGCGCTCGCGACCGGGTTCGGCGTGTCGCCGTGGCTGCTCACCGTCGGCGCGAGCGTGCTGTTCGGTGCCGCCCACACCGCCCAGGGGAGTGTCGGCGTCGCCGTGACGGCGCTGCTCGGCCTCGCGCTCGCCGCCGTCTTCGTCCTCACGGACAGCCTGCTCGCCGCGGCCGTCGCGCACTACGTCGTGAACGCGGTGGAGTTCGGTGTCCACGCGCGCTGACCATCAGGCTTCGAGGTCGCGGAGGACGCGGACGACGCGGTCCGGCGCGCCGCTCGGGGCACCGCGGACGCGGTGGTCGGGGACGAACAGCGGCACGGGGTTCGCGGCGAGGGCGTCCCGGACTGTCCGGCGGCCCTCGTCGCTGTCGTGGTCGAGGTCCGGCGTCATCCGGGCCGCGAGCTCGACGTCGACCGTCTCGCCGAAGGGCACGTTCCGGATGGCTTCGAGGACGCGGCGCTGGTCGGTCGGCAGCGTGAGTCCGACGGTCACGTCGTCGAAGTCGTCCTCGGTGCCGTCGAGGTACGCGCCGACGCGGTCGAGGAGCTTGTGGTCAGTGCCGGCGTCCATCGGGCGTTCGCGGGAGAAGGAGACGCTGATGACGCGGTCGCCCGCGACGCCGAGCTGTACGAAGCAGTCCAGTCTGTCGAATTCGCGTGCGTAGATGCCGGCGGCGCTCATGGTCTGTGGGTCGCGGGCCCCGGCCTTGAGCCTCCCGACCGACGCAAGCCTTATGTACAGACTAGTCCATCAATGTACAACGATGGACGATAGTTCGTCGCTGGCTCCCGCCGTCCGCTCGATTCTCGACGCGGCGCGCGAGCGCGAGACGCCCGACCGACAGCTCTCTGTCGACCCGGAACCGCTGCCGGACGCCCTCGACAGCGCCGCTGCTGGCGGTCACGCGCCCGTCGTCGCCGAAGTGAAGCCGACGAGCCCGACGACCGACGGCCAGCGCGACGACGACCCCGCCGAACTCGCGCGCGAGATGGTCGCTGGCGGCGCGGCCGCAATCTCCGTGCTCACCGAGCCCGAGCACTTCGACGGCAGCACGGACGCGCTGCGCACCGTCAGGGACGCCGTGGACGTGCCGGTCCTCCGGAAAGACTTCCTCCTGGAGGAAGCCCAACTGGACGCCGTCGAGGCCGACGTGGTGTTGCTCATCGCGCGCTTTCTCGACGGCGACGGCGAACTCGAGGCGATGCTGGCGGCGGCCCGCGAGCGGGGCTTCCAGGCGCTCGTCGAGGTCCACGACCGCGCGGAACTCCGGCGGGCGCTCGACGCCGGCGCTGACATCGTCGGCGTGAACAACCGCGACCTCGCGGCGCTGGAGGTCGACCTCGACACCTTCGAGTCCGTTGCGCCCCACGTCCCCGACGACGTGACGCTGCTCGCCGAGTCCGGCATCGGCTCGCCCGCCGACGCCCGGCGGATGCGCGCGGCGGGCGCGGACGGGCTGCTGGTCGGGAGCGCGATAATGCGGGGCGACGGCGACGTGCGAGAGAACACCCGGAGGCTGGTAACTGCATGAGCACACACGACACAGACGACCGAACCGGAACGTTCGGGGACTACGGCGGCCAGTACGTCCCCGAGGTACTGATGCCCGCCGTCGAGGAGTTGACTGACGCCTACGAGCGCTACGTCCTCGACAACGAGGCGGGCTTCGTCGACGACTTCCGGGACCGAATCAGGGAGTTCGGCGGCCGGCCGACGCCGCTGAGCTACGCGGCGAACCTCAGCGAGCGCTACGGCACCGAGGTGTACCTCAAGCGCGAGGACCTCCTGCACGGCGGCGCGCACAAGCTGAACAACGCCCTTGGCCAGGTGCTGCTGGCGAAGTACATGGGCAAAGACCGCATCGTCGCGGAGACCGGTGCCGGCCAGCATGGCACGGCGACGGCGATGGCGTGCGCGTACCTCGACATGCCCTGCGAGATTTACATGGGGCGCACCGACGTGAACCGCCAGCGCCCGAACGTCTTCCGGATGCGCCTCCACGACGCCGAGGTGAACCCCGTGACGGTGGGGTCGGGCACGCTGAAGGAGGCCATCAACGAGACGATGCGGGACTGGGCGACGAACGTCGAGGACACGCACTACGTCATCGGGTCCATCGTCGGCCCGCACCCGTTCCCCTCGATGGTTCGGGACTTCCAAGCCATCATCAGCGAGGAGATGCGCGAACAGGCCCGCGACCAGATTGGTCGGCTCCCCGAGGCAGTCGTCGCCTGCGCGGGCGGCGGGTCGAACACGATGGGCGCGTTCGGCGCGTTCGTCGGGAGCGCGAGCCTCCCCGGCCACCCCGAGGGCAGTCACGAGCCGGCACCCGACGTGGACCTGCTCGCCGTCGAGGCGGGCGGGTCGAGTCTCGGCGTGGACGCCGACGAGGGGTACGCGCCGAACTCCGCGAGCCTCTCGACGGGGACCGAGGGCGTGCTGCACGGCGCGCGCACGAAACTCCTCCAGACTGACGAGGGCCAGATCGTCGAGTCGCACTCCGTCTCCGCCGGCCTGGACTACGCCGGCGTCGGCCCGGAGCTCGCACACCTCGTCGACGAGGGGCGCGTCGAGCCCGTGAACGTCGACGACGACGCGGCGCTCGAAGCCTTCCACCGGCTCTCCCGCGAGGAGGGAATCATCCCCGCGCTGGAGACGAGCCACGCCGTCGCGTACCTCGAACACTACGACGGCGACGGTCCGGTGGTGGTGAACGTCTCCGGGCGCGGCGACAAGGACCTCGATACGGTCGTCGAGGAGTCCGCGGCGAAAGACATCGACGGCGCGCCATCGATGGAGGTGTTCGAGGAGTGAGCGACGCCACCACGAGCCGCAGCGACCTCGCAGCGGCGTTTGCCGACGAGTCGGCGCTCGTGTCCTACGTCGCCGCTGGCGACCCCACACCGGCCGCCACGGAGCGCTACGTCGAAGCACTCGTCGAGGGCGGGACCGACGTCGTCGAACTGGGACTGCCGTTCAGCGAACCGGTCGCGGAGGGCACCACCATCCAGAACGCCATCAAGCGCGCGCTGGACGCCGGGATGACTCCCGACGCCTATCTCGACCTCGTCGACAGCCTCGACGTGGACGTGCCCATCGTCTGCATGACGTACTACAACCTCATCTACCAGTACGGGGACGGCGAGGCGCGTAGCGCCTCGGAGAACGCGAGCGGCGAGGAGCCGCGAGCGAAGGGCCCCGAGGAGTTCGTGGCTGCCGCCGCAGAGGCCGGCATCTCGGGGTTCGTGGTCCCGGACCTCCCGGTCGACGAGTCCGGACCGCTGTACGACGCCTGCCGCGAGCACGGCCTCGACCTCGTGTTCATCGTCGCCCCCACCACGACCGAGGACCGCCTCGAACGCATGCTCGACCGGACGACGGGCTTCGTCTACGTGCAGGGTCGGCTCGGGACGACTGGCGCTCGCGACGAGGTCAGCGACGACACCCCGGACGCGCTCGCCCGCCTCCAGGACGCCGACGTGCCGAAGGCGGTCGGTTTCGGCATCTCCTCGGGCGAGCAGGCCCGGGAGGTCGTCGCGAGCGGGGCCGACGGCGTCATCGTCGGCAGCGCGTACGTCGACCTGATTGCAGATGGGGTCGAGAACGACGACCCGACCAGCGAGGTGGCCGACCGAATCGGGGACCTCGCCGCGGAACTGAAGGCCGGCGCGGCCGACGGTGTGCCGGAACCGGAACACAAATAGCCGAACCCTTGCTACTCTCTGACAATGACTGACGCCGGGAAGGCCGCACGACTCGACCGCATCAGCACAGACGACCGACTCGTAACGATTCCGATGGACCACGGCATCACGCTCGGTGCCGTCGACGGCCTCGTCGACATCGAAGCCACCATCGACGCCGTCACGAGCAACGGCGCGGACGCGGTTCTCACGCAGAAAGGCATCGCGCCCCGCGTCCACCCGAACAAGAACGACGCCGGCTACATCGTCCACCTCAACGCCTCCACGACGATGGGGCCGGACACGAACGACAAGCGCCGCACGGGCACCGTCGAGGAAGCCGTCCGCGCGGGTGCCGACGCCGTCTCCTTCCACATCAACGTCGGCAGCGACCACGAGCCCGACCAGATAACCGAACTCGCGGACGTCGCCGCCGACGCCGAACGCCTCGGCATCCCCGTGCTCGCGATGGCGTACGCCCGCGGCCCCGGCATCGACGAACACGACGCCGAGAGCCTGGGCCACGCCGTCCGCCTCGCCGAGGAAGTCGGCGCGGACGTCGTCAAGACCGCGTACTCGGGCAGCACGGAGAGCTTCGAGCGCGTCGTCGAGTCCACCGCCAGGCCCGTCATCATCGCCGGCGGCGACCCCGCTGGCGACCGCGAGACCTTGCAGGGCGTTCGAGACGCGATAGACGCCGGGGCCGCCGGCGTCTCCACTGGCCGCACCGTCTTCCAGCACGACGACCCCGGCGCGATGACCGCCGCCATCTCGGCCGTCGTCCACGACGACGCCGACCCCGAGGACGCCCTCCGCGTCGCCGGCCTCCCGCTGGAAGCCTAGAACTCGGAGTCAGTCACCCGCCACTCCCCCGGCAGATTCGCGAGCGCGTCCTCCACGTCGGCAGTCGCCAGCCCGAAGAACGACTCCCGGCCGACTGCCGTCCGGAACCGCGCGATGACCGTGTTCGGCGTCGCCTCGAACACCGTCAGCGCACAGCTCCGACTCGCGTGTTCGAGGTGGGCGCGCTCCGGCTTTCGCTCGGCGAGTTCGCTGCCGAGGTCCCAGCTCAACGACTGCGCGTCGTCCACCGGGAGCGGGACACGCTGCGCGAGGAAACTCTCTGCTTCACGGGTCGCCATACCGAACGGACGGCGACCGCGCCGCATAAATCGCACCCTTTCGGCAGCCCTCACTGCCGGCACGCGAGCCGAACGGCGTCGACCGTCGACTATCGGCCCATGTCGACGGCGTCGGCGTTCGCGGCGAGCCACGTCGCGTTCTCCACCTGTTCGTTGAACGCCTGGAGGTGCTTCGAGACGTCGCCGCGGTGGTTCGGGCCGCGGTCGCCGGTGGCGTCGACGATGTCGCTGTAGGTCAGCCCTCGTTCGCGCAGCGCGACGACCTCGGCGCGGCGGTCGGGGACGCCGTGGCTCCGGAGCGCAGCGATGCGGTCCACGACCTCGATGGGCCGGACGCGAACCCAGTGCTCGTCGGTTCCGGTGTCGTGGACGTGGAGGACGACGTACGCTCCGAACGACCACTTGTTCACGCAGACGCCGGCGTCCGGGTCGTGGCGCGCGTGGTTGGCACCCGTGTCTCTGATTGGGTACACTTCGAACTCGAGTCGGCCCGCGGGCGTGTCGACGGCGAGGCCGTTCGAGGCGGCGTGGTCGCCGTCGGCGGACACGTCCACTCGGAACTCACCCTCGTCCCAGAGCGCGGCCAGCAGGTCTTCTTCTGGGCTGTCCCCGGGCTGTACTGTCGGGTCGGAATCAGTGTTGCTCATGACTACGTTGGCCTATACTAGCCAACACATTAATTGTTGGGGCAGCTAGTCAAACACCGGCGTGGTGGGTGTGGACTGCGGGCTCCGGTACGCTTTAGGCCGCACCACGCCACCGTCCGGCAATGACACGGTCCGTCTGGCTGAAAGCCGACGACGCAGTCGGCGACTGGGAGACCCGGAAGCGACGCATCACCGCCGGTCTGGAAGCCGGCGTCGACTGGGTGCTCGTCGACCGCGCGGACGTCGCGAAGGTCAGGGAACTCGGGTCGGTGAACGTCGCCGCGTTCTCCACCGACGACGCGGACATCATCGAGGACGCCGAGGGCGACGACGCCGAGCCGGACGCCTACGTCGCCGGGAAGGGCGGCGAGGGCGACGGCACCGTCGACCTCCCCTCGGACTTCTCCGGGAGCGCGGACCTCTCGGCGCTCCGCCGCGGACACGCCGACAGCGCGTACGTCCGCATCCTCGGCGAGGAGTACGAGGCGTTCGCCCAGGACGCCGCCGCGGACGCCGACCACACCATCGTGGTCGGCGAGGACTGGACCATCATCCCGCTGGAGAACCTCATCGCGCGCATCGGGGAGGAGACCACCCTCGTCGCCGGCGTCGACTCCGCCGAGGAGGCCGAAACCGCCTTCGAGACGCTGGACATCGGCGCGGACGCCGTCCTGCTGGACAGCGGCGACCCAGACGAGATTCGCCGCACAGTGAACGCCCGGGACGCCGCCGACCGCGAGCGCCTCGACCTCTCGTGGGCGACCGTCACCGCGGTCGAGGAGGCAGGCAGCGCCGACCGCGTCTGCGTCGACACCGGGAACCTCATGGACGACGACGAAGGGATGCTCGTCGGCTCGATGAGCCGCGGGCTGTTCTTCGTCCACGCCGAGACCGCCGAATCGCCGTACGTCGCCGCGCGCCCGTTCCGCGTGAACGCCGGCGCTGTCCACGCCTACGTTCGCACACCTGATGGGGGCACGAAGTATCTCGCCGAAGTCGGCAGCGGTGACGAGGTTCAGGTCGTCGACAGCGAGGGCCGCACCCGAACCGCCGTCGTGGGCCGGGCGAAGATAGAGAAACGACCGATGTTCCGCGTGGAGGCCGAGACGGAGGCCGGCGACCGCGTCGAGACGCTGCTCCAGAACGCCGAGACCATCAAGGTCGCCACCCCCGACGGCCGAACGGCCGTGACGGACCTCGAAGCGGGCGACGAGATTCGCGTCTACCTCGAAGAAGGCGGCCGCCACTTCGGCGAAGCCATCGACGAACGCATCATCGAACAGTAACGAGTCACTCGGGGCCGGCGTCCGGGTCCACCGGCGCGTCGAGTCGCTGCGTACACCACGGACAGAAGTCCAGTTCCTCGTCGAGTTCCTTCCCGCAGGCCGGACACGTCGGGGCGTCCTCGCCGTCGTTGCCCGCTGCTGGCGTCGCCGGCGAGGACTGCTTGACCGCGAGCACGTACGCGTCGACCACGCTGAACACCCGCACCGCCAGCAGGCTCAGCGTCACCCGCGACCCGAAGGACTCGCTGGCCTCCAGCAAGCCCTGGAGTCCGCGAGCCTCGAAGGCCTGGATGGCCGACTCCGGGACGACGACGGCCGCCGTCACGACGGCCAGCCCGAACCACGCGACAGCACGGAGCCACGCCCGCAGGTACGCGTGGCCCAGCCCGGGGTAGAAGAACCCCAGCACGCCCGCGATGAGTCCACGTCTGTTGACCACACCGGGGCTCTCTCGCCAGCGCCCCTAAACCCACCGACAGCCGACGCCGGTCACTCCTACCGGAGGTCCGAGAGCAGGGAGCGGAGCGCTTCGGCGCTGTACTGGCCGGGCGCTGTCGACGCCTCGGGGTCGACCGGCGCGTAGCCGAGCGTCGACCCGTACAGCGGCGCGACGGCCCGCGTGTGCCGGCCGAGTTCGCCCATCCCCATCGTGGCGACGGTCATGCCCGCGGCGCTGTACTCGTGGGTGACCCGCAGGAGGTCGAGGGCGTCCCCGCGGTCGGTCGGCGTCACTGCGAGCTTCCCGACATCGCCCAGCGAGCACGCCTCGCCGAGCCGGTCGGCCATCTCGGAGAGGTCGGGCGCGCCCTCGAAGTCGTGCGTGGAGATCACAGACGCCGTCTCGGTCGAGCGCGCGGCCGCCAGCGCCTCCGCGCCGTCGCCCTCGTCCTCGACGAGCGCGGCGAGTTCGATGTCGATGGCGGCGACGCAGTCGGTGCGCGCGGCCTCCGCGAGCGCGTCGACGCGACCCTCGTCGTCGGCCTCCCCACCCTCCCACACCGGCCGGTTCGTCGCGAGAACGGGGAGTTCGCCGTCGTAGTCGTCGAGAGCGCCGAGGGGGTCCTCGGCGAGGTCCATGCGGAACTCGACGAGGTCGGCGTGCTCGCGGGCCGCCGGCTCCTCGGAGAGGTCGCCGACGGTTGCCGCCAGCATGAAATCCTGGAAGTCCATACCGGCCCCACGCGCGGCCAGCAGGAAAAAGGGTGCTACACTGTCCCGAACCGGGGGCCCACTACACCGGGATGGTGTCTTCGGCTTCCAGCAGCTCGTGGTAGCGGTTCCGGATGGTGACTTCGGAGATGTCCGCGACCTCCGAGACCTTCGCCTGCGTCGTCTTCTCGTTCGTCAGCAGCGCCGCGGCGTAGACGGCGGCGGCCGCGAGGCCGACCGGCGACTTGCCGGAGTGGACGCCCTTGTCCTTCGCGGTCTTCAGGAGCTCGCGGGCGCGGTGGCTGGCCTCGTCGCTGAGACCGAGGTCGCTGGCGAACCGCGGCACGTAGCTCTCGGGGTCCGCGGGCGCAACCTCCAGACCGAGTTCGCGGACGACGTAGCGGTACGTGCGGGCGATCTCGGCCTTCTCGACGCGGGAGACGTCCGCAATCTCGTCGAGGCTGCGCGGGACGCCGGCCTGCCGCGCGGCGGCGTACACGCAGGACGTGGCGACACCCTCGATGGAGCGACCGGGCAGCAGGTCGTCCTCGAGCGCGCGGCGGTAGATGACCGACGCCGTCTCACGGACGTTATCCGGCAGGCCCTGCGCGGAGGCCATCCGGTCGATCTCGCCGAGGGCCTGCTTGAGGTTGCGCTCCTTGGCGTCCCGAGTGCGGAAGCGCTCGTTCCACTTGCGCAGGCGCTGCATCTTCTGGCGCTGATTCGAGGACAGCGAGTTCCCGTAGGCGTCCTTGTCCCGCCAGTCGATGTTCGTCGACAGTCCCTTGTCGTGCATCGTGTTCGTGGTCGGTGCGCCGACCCGGGACTTCTCGTCTTTCTCCTTGGAGTCGAACGCGCGCCACTCGGGCCCGCGGTCGATGCCGTCCTCCTCGACGACGAGCCCGCAGTCGGCACACACCGACTCCCCGTGCTCTTCGTCGTTGACGACGAGGCCGCCGCACTCCGGGCAGCCGTCCGTCGATTCCGATTCCGTCTCGTCCGTGCGCTCCTGCTCGCGGGAACGCATTCGTGCGTCTGTCATAAGCGTACAGCCCCCCGGAAAAACCCGGATGAGTCGTAGGGCATTCGTTTACCCAGTTACAACTTAACAGTTGCGTTCTCCGCTCGCCGCGCGCGTCGGTGGCACGCGCCCTCACACTCGGATATTCGCGAATTTCGCCGATTCGAGCCCACCGGCAATATTCCTGACAAAGGCTCGCTGCAAACTACTCGGTGGTAGACACAATTATTAGTGAAGAACAGAGGGGTTCTCCTCCGGACCGCGAGCGTTTTGCCGGCAGCCCCGCAAACACGGCTATGCGCGTCGTCTCGCTCGCGCCGAGCGCCACGAACGTCGTCACCGCCCTCGACGCCGCCGACCGTCTGGTCGGCCGGACGACGCACTGTAGCGCCGACGCGCCCGCCGTGGGCGGCTGGCTGAATCCCGACTACGAGGCGGTCGTCGACCGCGACCCGGATGTCGTCCTGACGAGCGACGGCCTCCAGGCCGAGATTCGGGACGACCTCCGCGACCGCGGCCTCGACGTCCAGCACGTCGAACCAGCCACACTTGACGACGTCCTCTCTTCGTTCGCCGCCATCGGAGCCGCCGTCGGTCTCCTGGAACGCGGCCACGCACTCGAAGCCGCCTGCCGCGAGCGCGTCGAGACAGTTTGTGAGCGAGCGCCCGCCGACCGTCCAGTCGTCTACTGCGAGGAGTGGGCCGACCCACCGATGGCGGCCGGCAACTGGGTGCCCGACGCCGTCGACGCGGCGGGCGGCCGCTATCCGTTCGTCCCCTCGGGCGAGCGCTCCCGCGAGGTCGACCCGGACGTCGTCCGCGAGGCCGCCCCCGAGCACGCCGTCGTTCACATCTGCGGGACGGGCGAACAGACCGACGCCGACCCCGCAGACCGCTGGGGCATCGACGCCGACGTTCACGTCGTCGACGACAGTCTTCTGAACCAGCCGAGCCCCCGACTTATCGACGGCATCGAGCACCTCGCCGGCTTGCTCCGCGAGGACTAAGGCGCGCGCTCCCGGTGGGAGGCGTGCACGTAGCAGTCGGTTCCGGCAACCCCGTGAAGCGCGACGCCGTCCAGCGCGCGCTCCCCGACGCCACCGTCGACGCCGTCTCCGTCGACAGCGGCGTCAGCGAGCAGCCCTGGGGCGACGACGAGACCATCGAGGGGGCCCGCACCCGCGCCGAGCGGGCGTTCGGACCGGAGTACGACCTCGGGGTCGGGCTGGAAGGAGGGGTTTGCGCGGTCGAGCATCGCGAGACCGCGGGGAACGCGAGCGGTGGAACCGCGAGCACCGAGCGGGACGGCGACCTCTACCTGATTATGTGGGCGGCCGCCACCGACGGCGACCGCACCGAAATCGCGGCCGGGCCTCGCCTCCGGCTCCCCGGTAACGTGGCCGCTCGGCTCCGCGACGGCGACGAACTCGGGCCGGTAATGGACGACCTGCTGGACACGTCCGGTGTCGCCGAGAATCAGGGCGCGGCGGGCGTGCTGACCGCCGGGATGACCGACCGGACCGAGGCGCTTCGGACGGCCGTCGCGGGCGCACTCGGGCCGTTCGTCACCGAGTACTACTGACTCTCGCTACTGCTCGCAGACCACTGCGGTCTCACGGCTCACTTCGCTCGCTCACGGGTCGCTGCGCTCCCCGTTCGCGGTTCTCGTGGCTCTCGCCCCCGATGGTCGCTCCGAGCCACGCTACTCCTCGACGGGCGTGGCCTCGCTCTCGGCCGCGACGTCCGCCTCCCGGCCGTCGACGGCCTCGGTCAGCGAGACGTTCAGCGTCGTCATCGAGACGGCACCGCCCGCCACGGTGACGACGTTCTTCACGATGTGGTCGACGATGGCGATGCCGACCGCCGTTCCGAACGCCACCGGGAGCAGCGTCGACACGATGGCTGCGAACGCCGCCTCGTAGATGCCGATGCCGCCCGGCGGCCCCGGAATGACCTTCGAGAGGTTCCCGACGCTCACCGCGAAGAAGCCGACGGCGAGCAGGCTCGCGAGCGAGAGGTCGAGGCCGAACGCCAGGAACACGAGCAGGGCGGTCGCGACGTCGATGGTCCAGATGACGACGCTGGACGCGCCGATGCCGGCGAACGCCCGGCCGTCCGCGGCGACCTTCTGGACGTCGCCGACGAACCGCTCGAAGATGCCGGCGACGAACTCGACGTAGGAGTCGTCGCTCGCCCACTCCACGAGCCCGCGGACGTAGTTCGAGTCGGTGCGGGCCGACCAGACGATGGCGACCACCGCGGCGACGGCGAGCGCGCCGACGACGGTAGAGACGATAGTCGCCTGCTGGACAGCCGCGGACTCCTGGCCGCTGAGCCCCTCGCCGGCCGCCGTCGACGCGAGTTCGGCCAGTGTCGACGGCGAGAACAGCGACAGCGCGACGAGCACGCCCCCCGCGAGCACGGTGATGGTGAGCAGGTCGAAGACGCGCTCGACGGCCAGCGACGCGAACCCGGTCGTGTACGGGACGCCCCGCCGGGCCTTCACGACGTACGCGCGGATGGCGTCACCCGCTCGGGCGGGGATGACGAGGTTCCCGGTCTGACTGATGAACACCGCGCCCGTGAGGAACCAGACGTCCTCCCGGTAGCCGAGTTCGGCGAGGATGTCCCGGTAGCGCTGCCCGCGCAGGGGCCACGACGTCAGGTAGACGACGGCCGCGGCGGCGACGAGCGCGGGGTCGGCGTTCGAGACGGCGTCGACGAACGCGCCGACGTCGATGTAGACGAACATCAGCGCGAACGCTGCGACCGACAGCAGGCTCCCGACGACCATGCCCGTGCGGCGGTTCGCGTACGGGCTCACCGAGAACTCCCAGAAACACCGCAGAATCTGGCTCCCCATGCCGAAGACGTCCCGCACGAGGTCGACCTTCGAGTCGCCTTTCGGCGTCCAGTCGACGGCGAACTCCTTGACGTCGAGGCCGCGGCGCTGCGCGCGCACGAGCATCTCGGTGTCCCAGAACCAGTGCTCGTCCTCCACGTCGTCGACGAGCGTCTCGAAGGCGCTCCGGCTGAACGCCTTGAAGCCACACTGGTGGTCCCGTAACTCGGAGCCGAGCAGCGTCCGCACGGCGACGTTGAATCCTTTCGAGGGAACCCCGCGTTTCGCGGGGCGGTCTGCAGCCTCCCCCGGCATCCAGCGCGAGCCCGTGGCGAGGTCGAAGCGTCCCGAGCGCACGCTCTCCACGAGCTCTTCGAGGTGCCGCATGTCCGTCGCCATGTCCGTGTCGAAGTAGACGAGCGTGTCGCCGCGAGCGTCACGAAACGCCGCGTTCAGCGCGCCGCCGCGTCCCAGACGGTCGTCGCTGTGGAAGTGCCGGACGCGGTCGTCGTCGGCCGCCAGCCGGTCGGCGATTGCCGGCGTCTCGTCCTCGCAGCCGTCTTCCGCGACCACCACCTCGAAGCTCTCCGCCGAGAGGAAGCTCTCGAGGGTGTCGAGCGTGGTCTGGACCGTCGTCTCGATGGTGTCGGCCTCGTTGTACGCGGGGAGGACGACGCTCACCTCGACGGCCGAATCGCTCATTGAAACCACTGTTCGCTGGCTCGCTGTAAGTTCCTTCGGTCTCCCCCCTGGCCGGGCCGCGACCAGCAGACGGCACGACGGTTGCCGCGTGGCGTCACGATGCCGGCCACCGCCGACCGAGACGGCAGTTAGCCAAGCCTACCAACTACACCGACTACCGTACCACTGCCACCGCTCCGCTCCCCCAAAACCGCAAGCAAGCGCGGCGTTTTACTGGCCGTACCAAACCCCTCTTGGGTCGGTACGCCGTCCGTACTGATATGAGCGCGACCGCCGCGGCGGCCCAGTCACTCACCCCCAAGCAGCACCGCATCCTCGACTACCTCCGCGACCACGCCGACGACCGCACCTACTTCAAGTCGCGGAACATCGGCGACGAACTCGACCTCTCTGCGAAGGAGGTCGGCGCGAACATGCCCGCCATCGAGGAGGCCGACCACGACCTCGACGTCGAACGCTGGGGGTACTCCTCCTCGACGACCTGGAAAGTCGTCGCCTGAACACCCCGGCGTCTGCGGCTGTCGTCCACCCGGTCAGTCGCCGGCCGTCGTCGGCGACACCGCGTTTTCGGTCAGTCGCGCGCCGCTGCGCGTGACACCGCTGTCAGTATCTGTCCTCGCAGCCCACTCGGGCTGTGCGCGCTCGAACTGCCGAGCGCCGGCTACGGGTCGTAGGAGAGCAAGTCGGCCGCGTCGCCCGCGAAGTCCACGGCGTTCGCGTCGAAGGAGTCGGCGTACCGCACGAGCAGCGTGACGAGCGTCTCCGGGCGCTCGACGGCGTAGCCGTCCGTCCGCGACAGCATCCCGGCGTCCTCGAGCTGGGCGGCGTACTTGCTCACGGTCGCCGGTGACACGTCCAGCGCGTCCGCGAGGTCGCTGCCGGTCGCGTCCGGATTCCGGAGGAGTTCCACGACCATCCCCCGCGGGGTGTCCCGCCGGAGGTAGCCCAGCGCGCGCTGCTCGAAGGCCGAGAACTGGCCCGCCGGATAGAAGCGCTTGTAGTCGCCGTCCCGTACGCTCTCGACGGCACCGTCCTCCAGCAGCGTCCGCAGGTGGTGCTGGGTCTCGCCGGTCCCCAGCTTGAGGTCGTCGCGGAGCTTCGAGAAGTGCGCGCCCGGCGTCGTCGCCAGGTAGCCCGTGATGGCGTCGCGGACCTCGCTGCTACCCTCGACGCTGTCGTCGCCCGCGAGCCGCGTCAGCGGACTCGCTGCGCCGACCGCGGCGAACCGGCGGAGGGTCGCGCGCTTGTCCTCGTCGATACCCATTCGAGTCACCGTACGCGACGACCCGAGAAAAACGTTCGGTGCGGTCGCCGACGGCGGGGCCGGGCTACGTCTCGTCGCTGCCGCCGTTGTCGAGTTCCGCGTCCATCTCCTCGATGACTTCGTCGGCGTTCTGCAGGCCCGTGTCCTCGCCGCGCTGGACGGCCTCGGCCTGCTCCTCCAGGTCTGCGGGGTCGACGTCCGCCTCCTGGCTGATCTGGTTCAGAATCTCGTCGATGTCGTCGAGCCCGATGAGTTCGCGGGTCTCCGCGTCGAACTCCAGGCTCCCGAGTTCGGTGCCGTCGCCGGAGACGTCGCTGCCGGAGAGGTGTTTGCCGTACCGGCCGACCAGGCTGGACAGCTCCTGCGGGATGACGAACGTGTTCGACTCGCCGTGGCCGATGCCCTCCAGCGTCTCCATGCCCTTCTCGATGATGGCGCGCTCGCCCATCGACTCCGCCGACTTCGCGCGGAGCACGGTCGAGATGGCGTCACCCTGGGCTTCGAGAATCTGGGACTGCTTCTCACCCTGCGCGCGGATGATGTTCGACTGCTTGTCACCCTGCGCGTTCTCGATGGCGGACTGCCGCTCACCCTGCGCCTCCAGAATCATGGCGCGGCGGCGGCGCTCGGCGCTGGTCTGTTGCTCCATCGCCTTCTGGACTTCCTGGCTCGGGTTGACCTCCCGGACCTCCACGCTCTCGACCCGGATGCCCCACTCGTCCGTGGGTTCGTCGAGTTCGGTGCGGATGCGGGAGTTGATCTCCTGGCGCTTGTTCAGGGTGTCGTCGAGTTCCATGTCGCCGAGCACCGCGCGCAGCGTCGTCTGCGCCAGATTCGATACGGCGGTCTTGTAGTCGTCGACTTCGAGGAACGCGCGTTTCGCCTCGCGCACCCGGATGTAGACGACGGCGTCGGCCGTCACCGGAGAGTTGTCCCGCGTGATGGCCTCCTGACGGGGCACGTCGATGGTCTGCGTACGCATGTCGAACGTGTACGTCCGGGAGACGAACGGCGGGATGATGTTGATACCCGGTTCGAGCAGCCCTCGGTACTCGCCGAAGACCGTCAGCGCCTGCTTCTCGTAGGCGTCGACGATCTGGACGGTCTCGTAGATGACGACGGCCAGCAGCACCAGTAACAACAGTCCGACGACTGTCGTCAGGGAGCCACCGACGACCGTCGCCGGGGGTCCGGCAGCGACGGCCGCCAGTTCGTTGCCGACCTGGAGTGGTGTGAACATCGTCAAGAACGTTCGGCGACCGGACAATAAGTGTTGGCGTCGCTCGCCACGGCTGAAATCGCAGGGCTGCTCCGGCGCAGTCGGGTCTATTGCCGTCGACCGGTGGTCCGGTCTCGTCAGTTCGCGTTCGCCGCGTCGCCGTCTTGCCCTGCGTCTCCGGGGCCGCCCGCGTCCGAAACCACGGTGGTGTCGTCGGCCGAGTCGTCGACCGGTTCGACGGTGACAACGTTGCCGCCCCCGGGGTCGACGACCACGACCTCCTCGTCGACCGGGATGGTGCCGACCGTGCTGCGGGCCGCGTACGAGGAGTTGAAGCCGCCGCCCTCTAAGTCGATGCGGCCCGACCGGCTCGTGACCTCCTCGACGACGTACCCGGTCTTCCCGCGGAGGTCACTGGAGGCGAGCGTCTGACCGCTGTCCGTCCCCTCGTAAATCTCGTAGTAGCGGTAGACGTACAGTGCCACCATCCCGACGATGAACACGACCCCCGCAAGCACGAACGGCGTCGCGTTCGACAGCAGGAACATCCCGACGAGGCCGGCGGACAGCAACGCCACCCCAAGCACGATGAGATGCGCACCGGGCACCAGCGCTTCAGCGATGCAGAGGACTGCCCCTGCGACGACGAGCACGAACGACAGCGACTGCCCGAACACACCGTCCATACCTCCGCGTTAGGGGAGTGGGGTGAAAACCGTTACCCGAACAGCAGCAACGCGATGGCTCCCGCCATCGTCGCGACGCCGAGCAGGAAGAACGCGACGTTCTCGGCGGTCGGTGACCCGGGCTCGATGGGGTCGGGGCCGACGTCGGCGTCCTCACCGACCTCGTCGAGCTCGAACCGCCAGCCGTCCTCGGCGCTCTCGTCCGTCTCGCTCATACTCGGGCTTGGCCGCGGACGGGCAAAAGCCCCCGGGTCACTGCTCGGCCCGGTAGACGACGCCGCGCTCGCCGTCGACGGTGACGAGTCGGTCGTCCGGAACCGCGTCCACGTCGGCGTTCCCGACCATGGGTGCACCCAGTTCTCGCGCGACGACGGCGGGGTAGCCCGTCAGCCCGGAGTCCGCGCTGACGATGGCCGAAATCTTCGAGAGGTCCCCCTCGAACTCGGCGTCGAAACCGGGTTCCAGGAGCAACACGGCGTTCTCGGGGGCATCCGAGAGGTCGCCGTCGCCCACGCGGAACGCCCGACCGGTCGTCCGGCCGTCGACCACCGACTGGCCGGCGACGAGCGTCTCCGCCGCGACGTGGACTTTCAGCGTGTTCGTCGTGCTCGCGCCCTCCAAGTCCGTCATCATGCCGACCAGCACGACCACGGTGTCCCCGCTCTCGACCTCGCCGGAGTCGACGGCCGCCTGCACGGCGCGCTCCACGACCGTCGTGGCGTCGCCCTCCGCGACCTCGGCGTAGTTCGCGTGGACGCCCCAGTTCAGGGCGAGCTGTCGCCTGACGCCGTGCGAGGGCGTCGCACAGACCACGGGGACGTTCGGCCGGAACTTCGCCGCCTTCCGCGCCGTGTACCCGGACTCGGAGGCGACCACGACCGCGCTCGCGTCGACGTCCCGCGCGAGGTAGCGCGCCGACCGCGCGAGCGCGTCTGTCTTCGCCGTGCCGTCCGCAGTCGGCACGCGCTGCTCCTGGAGTTCGGCGTACTCCTCGCTGTCCTCGACCTCGCGCACGATGCGGTCCATCGTCTCCACCACGCGCGTCGGGTGGTCACCGACGGCCGTCTCCCCGGACAGCATCACCGCGTCCGTGCCGTCGAGGACGGCGTTCGCCACGTCGCTGGCCTCCGCGCGAGTCGGGCGGCGGGCGTGGACCATCGAGTCCAGCATCTCGGTCGCCGTGATGACGGGGACGCCCGCGTCCCGGCACTGCCGGATGATGCGCTTCTGAATCATCGGTACGTCCTCCATCGGGCACTCGACACCGAGGTCGCCGCGAGCCACCATCACGCCGCTGGCGGCCTCCACGATGCCGTCGAGGTTCTCGACCGCGCCGGCGCGCTCGATCTTCGCGACGATGGGGATGTCCGCACCGAACGACTCCAACACACGGTTCACGGCAAGCACGTCCTCGGCGTCCCGGACGAAGCTCGCCGCGACGTAGTCGACGTCCAGGTCGGCCGCGAGTTCGAGGTCGCGGCGGTCCTTCTCCGTGACGACGTCCAGTCCGAGTTCCACGCCCGGGACGTTCACGCCCTTCCTGCTGCCGAGGCTGCCGCCGGACAGCACCTCGGCGTAGACCGTCTCGCCCTCCACGCGGTCGACGACGGCCTCGATGCGGCCGTCGTCTAGGAGCACTCTGTCACCGGGTTCGGCCGCCGCGATGCTCGTCGAGAGGCCGACGCGCTCGGGCGTCGTCGTCTCCCCTTCGGCGAACGCGACCTCGGTCTCCGCTCGAATCTCGACCTCGCCGTCGGTCTCCGCCGTCCTGACTTCCGGGCCCTGCGTGTCCAGCATCACCGCGAGCGGCTTCTCGGTCTCCTCGTCGACAGCGCGCGTCGTCTCGACGAGCGCCCGTCGGTCCGCCGGGCCGCCGTGGCTCGCGTTGATGCGCGCCACCGTCATTCCCGCGTCCGCGAGCGCTCGAACCGACGCCTCGTCGTCGGTCGCCGGGCCGAGCGTGCAGACGATTTTCGCGTTCCTCATTGGCGAGTCGTACACCGTCGCCCGGCAAAAACCCACGCTATTCACTCGAAACCGAGTTCTCGTTTCGCCACAGGCGTTTTGTCACTCCGTGCAAAATGCTACCACATGCCGACTTACGCCGCGTTCGCGAACGTCGAGACCGGCCAGTTCCAGAACGCCCAGGAACTCGCGTCCATCTGGGGCGACCTCCGTCAGGACCTCGAGACCCGCGACTGCGACCTCCGCGACGCCTATGTCCTCCTCGGCGAGCGCGACGTCCTCCTCCTCTTCGACGCCACGGACCGACAGGCGGCCCTGGAAGCCTCCATCGCCGCCGAACGCTACGGCATCGAACTCCAGACCATGGAAGCCACGCACGTCGACGAACTCGGGAGACTCGTCGAAGACGGCACCTAGGCACTTTTTGCGCTGCAAGGGGTCGCCTCCGGCGACCCCTTTCGGCAAAAACTTGCGGAAAAAGCACTCCTCCTTCGGTCCGTTCCGTCCCTCAGTCGTCGGCCTGCGCCCACTCGCACCGCTCGTTCGCGCAGTGAACCGCTTCACTCGGGTCCGTTGGACCGCTCGCTCGCGGATGCTGACGGCTACCGGCTGTCGAATCAGCCGATATATGCCGGCTGCGTAGATTCAAGTAGGAGAGCGGGACCAGCCCGTCCCGTGACCTGACAGCCGGCCGGTGCGTACAGCTTCGGAACGGCGGCACCTCGCACCGGCACAGTCCCGCCGCCTGCTAGCCCTACAAGACCTTCGTGCCCGGTTCGCTGTCCTCGTGCGTGGTGAGGAGGTCGGCGTCGTCGCCGGCCGCCAGCACCATCCCGTTGGACTCCACGCCGAACAGCTCGGACTGCTCCATGTTCGCGACCACGACGACCTTCGTCTCCGGGAGGGCGTCGAGGTCGTGGAGCTGCTTGATGCCGGCGACGATCTGCCGGACCTCGTGGCCGATGTCCACTTCGAGGCGCGCCAGGTCGTCGGCACCCTCGATGCCCTCGGCGGACACTACTTCCCCGACGCGCAGGTCGAGGTCCTGGAAGTCCTCGAAGCTGATGCGGTCCTCGGTGAGCGGTTCCAGTTCGGTCGAACCGTCGTCTTCGTCGGTCACGTCTGCCTCGTCGTCCTCGCCGCTACTGGCCGCTTCGATTTTCGTCTGGAGTGTCTCGTCGAGGTCCTCGACGCGCTCGTCCTCGACCTTCTCGAAGAGCTCCTCGGGCTCGCCGAACTCGGCGGGCGGGGCCTGCAGGCAGTCCGCGATTGTCGCGTCCTCGGCGCTGCCGTCCTCGCCGAGCTGGCTCCAGAGGTCGTCGGCCTTCTCCGGGAGGAACGGCTGCAGGAGGACGGCGACCGCCTTCACGAGCTGCACGCAGTCCCGGATGACTGGTGCTGCCTCGTCGTCGTCGAGCTTCCAGGGCTCGTTGCGCTGGATGTACTCGTTCCCGAACCTAGCGAGCGCGACGGCGCGCTCCCCGGCCGTCCGGAGGTCGTAGTCGTTCAGCGCGTTCTCGTAGTCGTCCATCGCCTGCACGATTTCGGTCTCGACCTCGTCCGAGAGCGCGGCGTCCTGTGGCGTCCCGCCGAAGTTCCGGTTCGCGAACAGCAGCGCGCGGTACGCGAAGTTCCCGACGGCGTCCGCCAGTTCGGTGTTCACGCGCTGCGCGAACCGCTCCCACGAGAAGTTCACGTCGCGCTCGAAGCCGCTGGCCGTCGCGAGGTAGTACCGCAGCAGGTCGGGGTGGAACCCCTCGTCGAGGTACTCCTCGGCCCAGATGGCGCGGTTCTTCGACGTCGACAGGCCCTTCCCGTCGATGTTCACGAACCCGGTCGCGCACACCGCCCGCGGTTCGGCGTAGTCCGCGCCCGCCAGCATCGACGGCCAGAACACGGTGTGGTGCTGGATGATGTCGCGGCCGATGACGTGGACGAGTTCCCCGTCGCCGTCCTTCCAGACGGACTCCCAGTCGAACGTCTCGCTGCCGACGCGCTCCGAGTACTGCTTCGTGGAGGCGACGTACTCGATGGGCGCGTCGACCCAGACGTACAGCACGAGGTCCTCGCCGCCCTCGCCGGGGTAGTCGATGCCCCAGTCGAGGTCGCGCGTGATGCAGAAGTCCTCCAGCCCGCCCTCGATCCACTCGCGGGGCTGGTTCTTCGCGTTGTTCGTCCCCTCCATCCGGTTGATGAATCCTTCGAGGTACTCCTGGAAGTCGGAGAGCCGCAGGAACTTGTGCGTGCGCTCGTGGTACTCCGCGCTGTTCCCCGTGATGGTGCTCACGGGCTCCTCGATTTCGCCGGGTTCGAGGTGGCGCTGGCAGCCCTCGTCGCACTCGTCGCCGCGGGCGTGCTCGCCGCAGTACGGACACGTCCCCTCGACGTAGCGGTCGGGCAGCCACTGGTCGGCGTCGGGGTCGTACGCGACCTGAATCTCCTTCTCGTAGACGTGGTCGTTGCTCTCCCACGCTCGCACGAACTCCTTCGTGAGTTCGACGTTCGTCTCTTCGTCGGTGTGGCCGTAGTTGTCGAACTCGACGTTGAACTGGGGGAACGTCTCCGCGTACTGCTCGTGGCGGTCGAGGCCGAGTTCGAGCGGTTCGACGCCCTCCTGGATGGCCTGTACTGCGATTGGCGTCCCGTGCATGTCCGTCCCGGAGACGAACACGGTCTCTTGGCCGAGTTTCTGGAGGCCGCGACTGAACGCGTCGCCGCTCACGTACGTCCGCAGGTGGCCGATGTGCAGGTCCCCCGTCGGGTAGGGGAGGCCGCACGTCACCACCGCCGGGTCGTCGGTGGGGTAGTCCTCGTCTGTCATGTGTTCGTGTTGCCGTGGCGCGGGCCTAAAGCCCGCTGGTTGTGTCGTGGCGTGCTGGTTGTCGGACCGGGCTCGCAGCGGAGACGGGGGTCCCGGCGGTCCGACAGCCGTTTGCGGGCTCAGGGCCGGCAAAGATTCTAGCGTTCGACCGAGACACCGCCGAACAGTGCGAGGCCGGTGACGACGAGGTCGACCTCGCCGTCGGTGCCGGTCGGTGGCCGCGTGTCCTCGCTGCCGCCGAAGAGGCTGAGCACGTCGAGGTCGACGGTCCAGTCCTCGGGGACGTGGAGCTCGGCACCGCCGAAGGCGACGAGGCACTCGACGGTCGCGGGCGGATTCGAGACGGTTGCGTCCCGGAGGTCGAGTTCGGCACCGCCGAACGCTACGAAGACGTCGCCGCCGCGGAACCCCGCGCCCGTGACGCGACGCTGGGTGCCGCTGAACAGGCTGACGATAGAGACGGTGCCGGCGTCGCTGGCGTCGACGGAGACGCCGCGGGTGCGGCGGGAGCGCCCGACAACGTAGAGCACGCCGAACAGGACGACGAACAGCGGCCACCACTCGCCGATCTGCGCGTCGGTGACGAGGTCGAGGTTCCGCGCCTGGTAGGTGCCGGCGACGGCGACGACCATCACGGGGCCGGTGAGGTTCCGGAATCGGCTGCGGACGAGCGCCCAGACGCCGAGCGCGACGAACACGAGCGGGAGGTAGTTCCAGAGGTTCTCCGTGGCGACGAGGTCGGTCGTCGACAGCAACAACAGCAGTCCGACGAGGACGATGAGGCCGCCCGTGGTGAGGCGGCCGGAGCGGAGGCGAGCCATACCTCCGCCGAACACGTCGCCTGTGTTAACAGTACCGCCGGGTCACGCGAGGATGATGACGCCCTCGAAGAGCGCGATGGTGACGACGAGGCGGCCGACGCCACCTGCGAAGGCGGCGGCCGCGAACCGCTCGTAGTCCTTGTCGATGACGGAGAACGCGTACACGGAGATGGTGTCCGGGAAGAACGGCACCGAGAGCGCCATCGCCATCCCGTAGTACCCGTAGCGCTTGACGAGGTTGACGAGTTTGGACCGCGACCACTCCACGGGGTCGTAGCCGAACCGCCGGAGCGTTCGGACGACGATGCCGGAGTGACTGGCGTTGTAGCCGAGGTGGAGGGCGACGACGCTGCCGAGCGCCTTCCCGGCGGCGCTCACGAGCATGACGACCAGCACCAGCGGCGCGCCGGAGAGCCCGAGTCCGAGGTGGGCGGCCTCACCGCAGACGTAGCCCGCGGGACAGAGCACGACTTCGCCCGGCAAGGGGAGGACGAACGTGATGAGAAACGAGTAGACGAAGATGAGCGCGAGCCCGGTCCACCCAGTGGCGGCGCGGACGGCGCTCTCGACGCCGCCGAAGTCGAGTCCCAGGAGCAGTGGGGCCGTGACAGACACTACCTGCGCGAACGAACCCGCGAGTCAAAACCCTACTGGAGTCCCACGGACTGGCCGCGGCCGACCGGCTGGTCAGGCGACGGCGTCGACGTCGACGAGGAAGGCGTCCAGCATCTCGCGAGTGACGTGGGGCATGCAGACGACGCGGAGGGCGTCGGAGGCAGTCCGGGAGATGCGCCAGCCCTCGTCGCGGAGCGCGTGGAACTCGTCGTCCGGGAGGTCGGCGGCGACCAGCGGGAGTTCGGGGTCGACGACGTCGTAGCCGCGGGCCGACAGTTCGGCCGCGAGGTAGTCGGCGTTGGCCTGGGAGCGCTCGTACTGCTCGCGGTAGCCCCCGGGCCAGAGTTCCGAGAGCACCGCGTGAGCGCCCGCGACGCCCCCGCCGGAGCGCGTGCCGCCGAGCGTGGGCTGGGTGTCAGATTCGAGGTACGGCGTCGCGATGGCGAGCGCGTCCAGCGTCTCCGGGTCGCGGGCGAGGAAGCCACCGGCGGGCACGGGTGCCTGCCCGACCTTGTGGGGGTCGATGGTCATCGTGTCCACGGGCGCGTCGGAGAAACTCCAGTCGTGGTCGGTGAACGGCAGGAAGAACCCGCCCCACGCGGCGTCGACGTGGAGGCGTGCGCCCACGTCAGCCGCGACGTCCGCGAGCGCGGGAATCGGGTCGACGCGGCCGTACTCGGTAGTGCCGGCGACGCCGACGACGACTGCGGTGTCGTCGTCAGCGAGGTCGACGACGGCGTCGATGTCCGCGCGGTGGTCGTCGTCGGTCGGTGCGAGCCGCAACTCGACGTCGAGCACGTCGGCGGCCTTCTGGAAGCTGAAGTGCGCGCTCTCCGGCGCGACCACGTTCACGTCGCCGTCGGCGAGGTTGCGGGCAGCGCGGACGGCCTGGAGGTTCGCCTCGGTGCCGCCGGCCGCGACGTAGCCGTGGGGGTCGTCGAGGGCGACGACGTCGCCGAGCATCGCGACAGCCTCGCGTTCGAGGTCGGCGACGGTAGGGTAGGTCTCCGGGTCGCCGGGGTTCGTCGCGAGGAACCGCTCGGCGGCCTCGCGAGCGGCGGGGTGGGGGTCCGTACACATCGAGGACAGCACCCGTTCGAAGTCCTGTGGGGCTCGCCGCGTTTCCGCACGCGTCATACCCACACCGAACGCCAGCAGCGGTTTAGCGGTTCCGCTCTCCGGTCAGCCCGCCGCGTTCACGGTGACGTGTTTGCGGTTCACGATGCCTTCGACGGTGATTTCCACGCCGCCCTCGATGGGGTCGCCATGCTGGAGGGAGCCGAGTTCGTAGGTCCCGTCGCTCTGACCGACGAACAGCGACTGGCCCTCGCCGAAGTTCTCCTGAGTGAACAACTGGTCGCCGACCCGGATTCGCGCGGTGAAGGTGTCGCCGCCGGTGTGGTCGATGGCGACGTAGCCGTCGCTGGTGGTGCGCACGTCGAGGTCCGCGGTCGGCAGTTCGGCGCGCGCGTCGCCGGTCCAGCCCGGGGCCGGTGCCGCGTCGACCTCGGTCTCGGCGAGCGTGACCGTGTGGTGGAACTCGTCGGTGCCGGCGTAGTCGGACATCGTGTACTCGAGTTTGTGGACGAGGCCGTCGCCGGCGACGAGTAGCGTGGCGCTCTCGAGGTCGGCGTCGACGGACGCGTTCTCGACGAAGCTGTCGGCGCGCAGGCGGGCGACGCGCTCACCGTTCTCGGTGGTCGTCCCCGCGGTCTGGAAGTCCGCGAGCCGGAGCAGGTCGGACTGGCGGGCCGCGCCGTGCGTGCCGCCGGGGCTGTACCGGGAGCCGAGCCCGAAGTCGGGGCCGTCGCCGCGGTCGAGGCGGGAGGCGGCGAACGACTCGTTGGCGAACGCTTCGAGCGTCGAGGTGGTGGAGCCGTTCGTCGCGGACTCACGTTCGACGAAGATGGCGCTGTTGGCGACGACGATGCGTTCTTCGTCCGTCATCGTGGTGTCGCCGGCGGTCTCCTCGTAGGCGTTTCGGACCTCGTAGCTGTCGCCGCGTGCGTCGACGTGGGATTCCAGCAGCGTCGTCTCGTTCGCGAGTTCGCCATCTTCGACGCCGGGCGGAGAGACGTCGCCACCGACTCCGGGGAGCGCAGTACAGCCAGCGACGGCGAGTAGTGCAACGGCCAGACAGGCGGTCAGTCGCTTCACGACACCTCGTGGTGCTGCTACCAAATTTAAAATTTAGGAAACAGAACTAAAAATGAATGTGGTTGTAGCGCCGAAGTTCCGTCGCCTCTCCAACTCAGGCCTGCTCGCTCTCGGTGAGGTAGCGGATGCGTTCGGGGACGGGCGGGTGCTGGTAGTGGAACGCTTCGTAGTAGGGGTGCGGGAAGGGGTTACCGAGGTTCTCGCTGGTGAGGTCAGCGAGCGCGTCGGCCAGCGACTCGCCGCCCCCCATCACGTCCACGGCGAACGCGTCCGCTTCGCGCTCGTTCGCGAGCCAGAGCTTGTTCTGAATCGGCGCGGTGAGCTGGCTCAGCGGCTGGAGCCAGAGACCCGCGAGCAGCAGGCCGGCGGCGGGCTGCTCGGGGACGCCGAACATCCCGTACAGCCAGCCGGCGTCCAGCAGGAACGACGCGACGAACAGCAGGACCGCCGCCTGCAGCGCGCTCGCGGCGACGTTCTGCCAGATGTGCCCCTTCTTCCAGTGCGCGAGCTCGTGGGCGAGCACGCTCTGGACTTCCTCGTCGTCCATCTGCTCGACGAGCGTGTCGAACAACACGACGCGTTTCGTCCGTCCGAACCCGGTGAAGAAGGCGTTCGAGTGCCCGGAGCGCGAGGACGCGTTCATCACGTACACCTGGTCGCAGGCGAACCCGGCGCGCTCGAAGACGTCCTCGACGGCGTCCCGCAGACTACCGTCCTCGACGGGGTCGAAGTCGTAGAACAGCGGCATCACGACCCGCGGCACGAGTACCTGCGTGGCGAGCAGAAATGCGACTACCACGCCCGTCGCCGCGACCCACCACCACTCCGGGAACGTCTGCACGGTGAACAGTACCGCCGCCCCGAGGATCGCGACGAAGACGGCACCGACGACGGTCCCGACGAGTTTGTCGCGGGCGAACAGCGCCGGGGACTGCTCGTTGAAGCCGAACGCCGTCTCGACGCCGAACGTGTCGACGGCGTCGAACGGGAGACTCAGCACTTGGAGTGCGAGCACCGTCCCGACGAACAGCACGACGCCCGCGAGCAGGTCGTTCGCGATAGTGCCGTACACCCACTCGACAGCGCCGCCGAACACGCCCGCGTACAGCGCGAGCAGGACGACCACGAGCACGACGACCGACTCCAGTTGGCTCGCGGCCGTGGTGAGCCGGTGGTACGCGAGCAGTTCCTCGGGGTCGTCGACGCCGATGCGGTCGGCGAGCCAGTTCGCGCGCTCGCGGACGGCACGCTCCGCGTGTCGGACGTTCAGGGCCGCCAGATACGCGAAGAACAGCGTCGTTCCAGCGACGAGCGCGAGGAAAACAGCATGATAGACGAGCACATTCCCCAGTACCTGCTTGGGGGCCTAAGTAATTCGGGGCAGGGAACGTCGCCCGCCTACTCCCGGACGGATTCGAGGAGCATGCGTTGCTCGACGCGCTTGACCTCGTGCTGGACGTCGCGGACGGCGTCGATGTTCGCGGAGATGGAGGAGACGCCGGTCTCCACGAGGAAGTCCACCATGTCGGGCTTCGAGCCGGCCTGCCCGCAGATGCTGGTGGCGACGTCGTGCTCGCGGCACACCTCGATGGTGTGTTCGATGAGCCGCAGCACCGAGGGGTGGAGTTCGTCGAAGCGGTCGGCGACGTTGCCGTTGTTGCGGTCGACGGCGAGCGTGTACTGCGTGAGGTCGTTCGTCCCGAAGCTCGCGAAGTCGACCCCCTCCTCGGCGATTTCGTCCATCGAGAGCGCCGACGCCGGCGTCTCGATCATCACGCCCCACGAGCGCTTCTCGATGTCGATGCCGGCCTCGGCCATGAGGTTCCGGGCGCGAGCGACGTCCTCGGCGTCGTTCACGAGCGGGAACATCACTTCGACGTTGTCGTAGCCCATCTCGTAGAGCTCGCGGAACGCCTCCAGCTCGTGCTTGAACACGTCCGGCCGGTCGAGGCTGCGGCGGATGCCCCGGTAGCCGAGCATCGGGTTGTGTTCGTGGGGTTCGTCGTTGCCGCCCTCGAGCTGGCGGAACTCGTCGGTCGGCGCGTCGAGCGTGCGGACGCGCACCGGACGGGGGTAGAACTCCTCTGCGACGCCCTGAATGCCCTCCACGAGCTCCTGGACGTAGGCGTCCTCGCCGTGGTCCTCGATGTACCGTTCGGGGGTCTTGTTCGTGGAGAGAATCATGTGCTCCATGCGGAGCAGGCCGACGCCGTCGGCACCCGTCGCGGCGGCGCGCTCGGCGGCCTCCGGGATGGAGACGTTCACCTTGACCTCGGTGGCGGTCATCGGCTTCACGGGCGTCTTCGGCCGGGCCTCCTCGATGGGGTCGCGTTCCTCGTCGGTCTCCACGCGGCCCTCGCGGACGACGCCACGGTCGCCGTCGAGGGTGACAATCTGGTCGTCGGCGAGCGTCGTACTCGCGTCCTGCGCGCCGACGACTGCGGGGCAGCCGAGTTCGCGGGAGACGATGGCGGCGTGGCTCGTCATGCCGCCCTCGTCGGTGACGATGCCGGCCGCCCGCTTCATCGCCGGCACCATGTCCGGGGTGGTCATCTCCGTGACGATGATGTCGCCGTCCCCGACTTTGTCGAGCTGGTCGAGCTTGGTGACGACGCGAACCGGCCCGGAGGCGACCCCCGGGCTCGCGCCGAGACCGTTCACGAGCGCTTCGCCGTCGCCGCTGTCGGTGTCAGTCATGTCTTCCTCGTCGTCGATGGTGGTGATGGGGCGGGACTGCAGCATGTAGACGTCGCCGTCGACCATCGCCCACTCGACGTCCTGTGGGGTGCCGTAGTGGTCTTCGACGCGCTCGCCGATGGCGACGAGGTCCGTGATCTCGTCGTCGGAGAGCACGCGCTCGGTTCGCTTCTCGTCGGGGACCTCGCGTTCGACGGTTTCGCCCGTCTCGGCGTCCTTGACGTGCATCACCTTCTTGTCCGCGACCGTCACCTCCTCGACCGCGCCGGTATCGCGGTCGACGTGGTAGTTGTCCGGGGAGACCGAGCCCGAGACGACCGCCTCGCCGAGCCCCCACGCGGCCTCGATGATGGCTTCGTGAGCGCCCGTCGACGGGTGGCTGGTGAACATCACGCCGGACTTCTCGGCGTCGACCATGCGCTGGACGACGACCGCGATGTTCACGAGGTCGTGGTCGAAGCCCTGTTCCTGTCGGTAGTAGATGGCGCGCTGGGTGAACAGGCTCGCCCAGCAGCGCTTCACGCGGTCCAGCAGCCCCTCGCGGGTGATGTTCAGGAACGTCTCCTGCTGGCCGGCGAAGCTCGCGTCCGGAAGGTCCTCGGCGGTCGCCGACGACCGCACGGCGACGAACGCCTGTCCGTCGTCGAGCGCGTCGTACGACGAGAGGATGTTCTCGCGGAGCTCCTCGGGGAACTCCGTGTTCAGGATGAGGTCTTTCGCTCGCGCTTCGGCGTCGGCGAGCGCGGCGGAGTCCTCGGCGTCGACGTCCACCGCGTCGAACAGTTCCTGGTCGATGCCCGCTTCCTCGATGAACGTCCGGTAGGTGCCGGCGGTCACGACGAAGCCCGGTGGGACGGGGAGCCCGGCGTCCGTGAGCTCGCCGAGCGACGCCCCTTTTCCGCCGACGCTGTCGATGTCGTCGGCCCGTACGTCTTCCAGCCAGCGTACAGCCATGTGGCAGGTAGACAGTCGGGGAAAGCCCCTAAGAAGATTCCGAACGCCTCGGGACGACTGACACGTCTAACTCGCTTCCGAGTTGTTCTTCTGGACTGCGGTCGTCAGCCGGGGACGATGGCTTTTAGCGGGCGGCTTCCATCGGGGCGCGCATGGACGCGAAACGCTCCGCCGTACACGCCGGGAAGTACTTCCTGCTGACGACGCTGCTCGGCGTCGTCGCGCTCGCGCTCGTCGGCTACGGCGCGGTGCTGGCCGAACCCGCGCTCGCCGACGGACTGACGACGGGCGAGCGCGTGAGCGAGGCGGTGCCCGGACTCGCGCTCGCCGCCGTCGGCGTCGCCGTCTACCGCTTCGGCGAGTCCTGGGCGCTGTACGCGACGCTGACCGACGCCCACGAGGAGGCGCTGTCCGACACCTACGACACCGAGCGCGTCAAGGCCGACATCGTCAGCGTGCTCGACGACCGGCTCGCCGACATGCAGAACGACCTCCAGTCCGTGAACCGCGAACTCCGCAAATTCAAGGAAGACGACGTCTTCGACTTCGGCGACTCCGACAACTAATCCGGAGTTCTACGCTTCGAGGATGTCGTCCTCGTCGGCGTCGGGGACGACCAGGTCGCCGTCGAACGTCTCGACGGCTGTTCCGCCCACCGTGGGTGCGCCCCCGTCCGCCGCCCGCACCCGAACCGTCCCCGGACGGTCGACGAAGTGCCCCTGCTCGAACACCATCTCTTCGGGCGTGTCGTCGTCGAACGCGCCGAAGTGGTCGAGGTACGCGCCCGCCGCGCCGCTCGCGGTCCCCGTCACCGGGTCCTCGTCGACGCCAGCGCCCGGGACCCACGCGCGGCCGTGGAGCGTCGACTCCCGGTCCAGCGCATCGAACGAGAACATGTAGACGCCGGCCGCGCCGACCTCGTCCGCCAGCGTCTCGACCGCGTCGAAGTCCGGATCGGCGTCCCCCAAATCCGAGAGGTACGTGATGGGCACGACGAGAAACGGCAGGCCGGTGTCGGCGACGGCCAGCGGGATGTCGTCGCTGGCCCCCCGCAGCGCCGCGGCCTCGGTGCCCGTGACGCGAGCGACACGCTCGTAGGACAGGTCCACCTCGCGAATCTCGGGCGCGTTCTGGGTCATCCACACCACCCCGTCGTCTGTCACGTCGATGTCGAGGACGCCGACGTTCGTCTCCAGCGTGTGCTCGCCCGCCTCGATGCTGCCGTCGGCGAACAGGTGCGCGTGGCTCGCGATGGTCGCGTGCCCGCAGAGGTCGACCTCCGTAGTCGGCGTGAAGTACCGCACTCGGCGGTCGGCGTCGTCGCTCCCGGTGACGAACGCCGTCTCGCTCGCGCCCAACTCCGCCGCGATGGCCTGCATCTGGTCGTCGGCGAGTCCGTCGGCGTCGGGCACCACGCCAGCCGCGTTGCCCGCGCACGGCTCGTCGGTGAACGCGTCCACGAGCAGCGCTCGCGTCTCTGTCATACCGGCCGTTCGGTGGCCGCGGTGTTCGGTGTTTCCCTCCGCAGTCGCCGGACCGGCGCTCCCGGCTACAGGGTGGCCGCGGTCACTCTTCCGCAGGAGCCCGGACGGTCAACACCGGCACCGGCGACGTCCGAACCAGGAACTCGGCGACGCTGCCGAGCACGTATCGGTCGAAGCCCGTGCGGCCGTGCGTCCCGACAACTAGGAGGTCCACGTCGTTGTCCGCGACGTACGCGCGGATGGCTCCCGATACGGACGACCCGAACGCCACGGCGTCCGCGGCCGGGTCGACACCGGCGTCGGCGGCGTGCGCTGCCGCGTCCGCGAGAACGTCCCTCGCGTCCGCCTCCAGGGCCTCGCGGAGGGCCTCGGTTCGAACGTCCGGTCCGAGCGCCGCGATGTCGACGACAGAGAGCAGGTGGAGGGCGGCGTCCGTCTGGTCGACGACCTCGACGCCGACATCGAGGGCGGCGCGTCCACAGTCGCTGCCGTCTACCCCCACGGCCACCGCCTCGAACGGGTAGGCGGCCGTCGCGTCGCCGTCGGGCCGCACTGTGAGCACGGGGACCTCGCTGCGTCTCACGACCCGTTCCGTCGTGCTTCCGAGCAGGAAGCGCTCCAGCCCGCGCCGTCCGCGAGTCGGCATCGCGACCACGTCGACGCCGGCCGACTCGGCGTAGTCACAGACGACGCGGTACGGGCTGCCGCGCTCGACAGTCTCGACGACGTCGACACCGCGCTCCCGTGCGCGCTCGGCGGCCTCGTCGACGGCGTCCCGCGCGTGCTCCACGAGCGTGTCGTCCCCGGCCGCCGTGTCGAGTGCGCCCCGCGTCGTGTTCGCGACGCTGAGGAGGTGGAGCGTGGCGTCTCGGGCGGCCGCGACGTCGAGCGCGAACGCGAGACCGGCGGCCGCCCCGTCGCTGCCGTCCGTCGGGAACAGGATGTCGTCGAACATACCCCCAGAGACGTGACAGGGACACAAAACGTTGCGTGCCGCGGGCGCTCACTCGGACAGCCAGCCCGCGAGGTCGTCGACGACCGCCTCCGAGACGTTCCCCGGCCGGAAGTACTCGCTCGGGTTCGGGTCGCCCTCGCCGGCCACGAACAGGTGGTTCAGGTCGTCGTAGAGCGCGGTGTTCGACTCGCCGAGCGCCGCCCGCCACGCCGGGAAGTCCTCGCTCGGGCTGACCTGGTAGTCCCGCCCGCCCTGCAGCGCGTAGACCGGCGTGTCGAGGCCCTCGGCGACCGCTACGGGGTCGTAGTCGGCGGCGTCCCGCCAGAACGACGGCCCCCAGTCGAAGCCGCCGTCCTCGTAGTTCCCGTCGGCCAGTCGGTCGCTCGTCGCCTCCACGGCGTCTATCTGCTCCTGCTCCGCGTCCGTCACCGTCCCGTCGAGACTGGCGAGGTACCGCACCTGGTCGGGGACGAGCTCGTAGAGCGGGCGGGACGGCGCTGCGAGCAGGAACGCCGCCGCGTCACCGTCCTCGCTGGCGATACGGGGCGCGGCGTACGCGCCGAGGCTGTGGCCGACGACCGCCACATCTCCCACGTCAGTCTCCGCCCGGAGGCGGTCGAGCGCGGTCAGGGCGTCGTCGACGACCAGCGGTCCGAGTCCGAGTTCGCTCGTCGCAACGTCACAGGCGTTCGTGCGCTTGTCGTACCGGAGGACGGCGACGCCCTCGCTCGCGAGCCCCCAGGCCAGGTCCTTCAGGGGCTTGTTCGGGCCAATGGTTTCGTCGCGGTCGTTGGGCCCCGAGCCGTGGACGAGCACCACGCCGGTCTCGGCCCCGCCCTCGGGCGTCGTGAGCGTCGCGCCGAGCCCGCAGTCGGGGGTGTCGAGTGTGAGTTCGCGCTCCGAGAACGACGACTGGTCGGCGTACGACGGCGGCGAGTACGACCCGGCCGGCGGCAGAAACTGGACCCCCTCGACGTTCGCGCCCTGGAACGCCACCTGGACAGCCACGACGCCCGCCTCGAACTGCGCGCGCACCACGAGTACGTCGTAGCCCTGGTTCGTCGTTCGTTCGACGCCCCCCGTCCCGACGAACGAGCCCTGCTCGCCGACCGTCTGCTCCCAGGCCGACTCGAGCGCGGAGACCGAGAGCTGCTCGCGCACGGCCGACGAGAGCAGGCCGTGGGCCGTCTCGTAGTCGCCGTCGGCCAGCAGTCGGACCAGTCGCAGTGCCGTCTCGCGCTGGTCGTCCTCGGAGACGTCCGTGGCGGTCGACTCGGCCGTGGTCGTCGTTTCACTGGTCGTGGTCCCGGTCGTCTCGGTCGTCGCTGCCGAGCCGTCACCGTCGACGCAGCCCGCGAGCGCCGCGATCGCGACGCCGCCGACCCCTCGGAGGAGGTGGCGGCGGCCAGTCTCTGCCGGAGACCACGTCGAGTCGCGTGAGGGCATTGTACCTGAACTGTCGGTCGGCCCGGCCTTGTACGTTTCCAGTACGCCGGTTCGGCAAGCGAACTGACAGCTCGATACGGGCGCGGCTGTAAACCGTTAAGTAGCGACGCGCGCGACTCCGAACACGCAATGAGTGACCTCCCGGACGATTTCAAGTGCACTATCACCAACTGGGAGTACATCTACGGACTCTGCCGGAGCGTCAGCGACCAGGTCAAAGACTCCGAGTTCGAGCCCGACGTGGTCGTGGCGCTCGCGCGCGGCGGCTGGTTCGCGGGCCGGTGTCTCTGTGACTTCCTCGGCCTCGACGACCTCACGAGCCTGAAGATGGAACACTACGTCGGCACGGCACAGAAGTCCGGCGAGCCAGAGGTGCGGTACCCGATGCCGGAGGGCTCCGTCGAGGACAAGGACGTGCTCATCATCGACGACATCGCGGACACCGGCGGCTCCATCGAGCACGCCCAGGAGTACGTCGAGGACCGCGAGCCGAACTCCGTCCGCACCGCGACCCTCCAGCTCCTCGGGACCAGCGAGTTCGAGCCGGACTACGTCGGCGAGCGACTCGACGAGTGGGCGTGGATCGTCTACCCGTGGAACTTCATCGAGGACATGGTCGACGTCATCTCCGGCGTCATGGAGACCGACGGCGACGGCCCCTACACAGCCGAGGAGATTCGGACGCTGCTCGCGGACTACCACGACGTCGAACGCATCCAGATGGAGATCGCCCAGCCCGACCGCCTCGACGAGGTGCTCACCGAGATGGTGCGCCGCGACGTGCTCGTGGAGCCGGACGACGGCGAGTGGGCGCTCGCGGGCGACTAACCGAACGCGCTCCGCCACGACTCCTCCCGCCGCACTCCGATTCTTTTAGGACGCTGCCGGCACCACACGAGGACATGATCGGCTTCATCGGCGGGTCCGGCATCTACGAGGCGCTGCCCCTGAACGACGTCCGCGAAGAGGACATCTCGACGCCGTACGGCGACCCGAGTGCGCCCGTGACGGTCGGCGAGTTCGGCGACACCGGCACCGAGGTCGCGTTCCTGCCGCGGCACGGCCCCGACCACCAGCGGTCGCCGACGAACCTCCCGTACCGAGCGAACATCTACGCGCTCAAGCAGCTCGGCGTCGAGCGCATCCTCGCGTCGAACGCCGTCGGCAGCCTCAAGGAGGAGCTGTCCCCGCAGACGCTGGTCGTCCCGGACCAGATTTTCGACCGGACGAAGCACCGCGACTCGACGTTCTTCGGGGACGGCGTGGTCGTCCACCAGCCGTTCGCGGACCCCTACTGCCCGCACATGGTCGAACACCTCCACGACGCCGCCGAAGACGCGACCGACGCGGACTCCCAGAAGGGCGGCACCTACGTCTGCATCGAGGGCCCGCAGTACTCGACGCGCGCCGAGTCGGAGTTCTACAAGAGCCAGGGCTGGGACCTCGTCGGCATGACCGCCATCCCAGAGGCGAAGCTCGCCCGGGAAGCCGAGATGTGTTACGCGACTGTCGCTGGCGTCACCGACTACGACGTGTGGAAGGCCGACAGCGAGGTCACGCTCGACGAAGTTCTGGAGAACGCCGCCGCCAACGAGGACGCCATCAAGGCGACCGTCGAACACGCCATCGAGACGCTGCCCGAGGAGCGGGACTGCGACTGCGGGCACAGCCTCGAAGGCACCGTGAACACGCCGACGGAGGCCATCCCCGAGGACACCCGAGAGCGCGTCGACCCGATTCTCGGCGACTACCTGTAGCACGCCGAACGCACTAAGATTCGGGCGAGTAGACACAAAATGTAAATACCGGTCTCACGTTGGTTATGATAAGTATGAATGGTGACGTGGACGCGCAGGCGTTCTCGACGGAGCTCGCCGAGCTCAAACGCGGCGGCTGCACAGTCCTCGTCGCCAGCGACGCTCCCGGCCGGAGCGCCGCCTGCCAGCGCCTGCTCGGCGCACCCGAACTCGACCGCAGTCACGTCTTCCTCACCACGTCGGCGGACGTCTCCGAAATCCTCGACCGACACCGGCCCCGCCGCACCGACCCCGGGTCGTTCGCCGTCGTCGACGCCACCCCCGACACGCGGAGCGCGGCCGCGGCCAGCGCCGCGACGACCCCGCAGCCCGCTGCGGGCGACGACTGGTACGCTCGCGTCTCCGACCAGACGGACTTCGACGACCTCTACGCGACCACACGGGACGCGCTCGACCGCGTCGCCTCTGACGCCGACGCCCCCAGCGAGGTCCGGCTCTGTCTCGACGGCCTCGACCCGCTGCTGGAAGCCGTCGAAGCCGGGGACGCCTCCGAAGAGGGGCTGTTCCGGCTCCTCCACCTTCTGTCGGGTGCCGTCCGCGACGTCGACGGCATGGGACACGTCCACGTCTCCGAGACGGTCGGCGACGGCCGACTTGGCACGTTCGAGCCGCTGTTCGATGCCACCGTCGACATCGAGACGACCGCGACCGGGGACGCCCGCCAGCGCTGGCGGCTCCACGACTCCGGCCGCGAGACCGGCTGGTTCCAGCTCTAAATCGTCGCCGGCTCCCGTCCTTCTGCAGCGTCGACGTCGCAGACCCAGAGGTCGCCGAACAGGTCGTCCTGTTCCAGCGTGACCGCACCCCGGTGCGCGAGAAAGAGCAAGGCGAGGAACGTCTCGACTCTGGACGGGCCGGCGTCCGCGATCTCGCGGTAGAGGACCTCCGTCCGGCCCGATTCGTACTGCTCGTCGAGCACCACCTCGACGTCCGCGATGGTCGCCTCGATGTCCTCCTCGTGGGCGTTCCCGAGGGCGTCCTCCGCGGTCGGCTCGTCGTCCATCCGGAACTCGTCGCCGCTGTGGTAATCGAGTTCCTGGACGCCGCGCCGGAACCCCTGCGGGCTCTCCGAGGTGTCGTACTCGCGGGACTCTTTCCACCACGACCCGCGCTCGGCCTCCCGGAGTTCGCGCACGAGTTCGTCCAGCGTCTCCGGGCTCCCGCGGGCGTGCTTGCGCTCCAGCCGGCGGTCCATCTCGGACTCCAGGGCCGCTACCGGGTCGTAGGCCGGCTGCTCGCCGTCCTCACCCGGCGGCGGGGGCTCCCAGGGCGCGCGCTCGGGCTCCTCCTCGTCGGGCTCGTCGTCCTCGCCGTCGTCGAGCATCGCGTCGCTCTTCATCCGCAGCAGCACGCTCGCGTAGAACAGCGCCCGCCCGGACGTCCGCAGGTCGGCCTCGTCGAGCGCCGCCAGGAACTCGTCGGTCACCGCGACGATGTCGATGTCCCATGGCTCGATGTCACCCCGCTTCGCCAACTGCACGAGCAACTCCACGGGCTCGACTTCGTCGTCCTCCGGGTTCGGCTCGGGATCCGCCGGCGACTCTTCGAGCAGGGACTCGGCGTCCACGATTTCGTCGCTGCCGTCGTCCTTGTCGGCATCGGCCGCGGTTTCGCCGCCACCGAACACCGCTCCCGCGTCGTCGCCGTCGCGCTCCTGCTTGCGGTCTTCGTGGCCGGTGATGTCGAGCGGGATGTCGCCACCGTCGGTACGCTCCTCTTCCGATTCGTCGCTGTCTCGCGGCTCGTTCCGCTCACCGCTCGCCTTCTCCGAGGGCTCCGTCGCCTCCGGCTCTCCTTGCTCGCGGGTCGCGTTGCTCCCCGCTCGCTCTGTCGCGGACTCGCTACGCTCGTCCGCGCTGCCCTCGCTAGTCATCGGCTGTCGCCCCCTGCGCGGAGAGGTCGATGCCGGTGACGACGCTCTGGTTGTTCTCCTGCATCGTCACGCCGATGGCGCGCTCGGACCGGTCGAGCATCGCCGACCGGTGGCTGACGACCACGAACTGGGCGTCGCCCGCGAGCTCGTCGACGAGTTCGCCGACGCGGTCGGCGTTCACGGCGTCGAGGAACGCGTCCACCTCGTCGAGTGCGTAGAACGGCGCGGGGTTGTGCCGCTGGATTGCGAAGATGAACGCGAGCGCGGTCAGGGACTTCTCCCCGCCGCTCATCGCGTCCAGCCGCTGGACCGGCTTGTCCGCGGGCTGGGCCTTCATCGTCAGCCCGCCCTCGAAGGGGTCCTCGGGGTCGTCGAGTTCGAGTTCGCCGGTGCCCGCCGAGAGCCGGGAGAAGATGCGCTGGAAGTGCTCGTTGATGGCGTCGAACGCCTCCATGAACGTCGCCTTCTTCTGCTCGTCGTAGCGCGCGATGCGGTCTCGGATGCCCTCGGCCTCCTCCACGAGCGTCTCCCGCTTGGCTTCGAGGTCGTCGAGGTCGGCCTCCACGTCGTCGTACTCCTCGATGGCGAGCATGTTCACGGGCTCCAGGGCCTCCATGCGGCGCTCCAGGCGCGCGACGTTCTCCTCGACCTCGTCTAAGTCTGGAATCTCCTCGGGGTCGTAGTCCCCGACGGCGTCTTCCAGTTCGTCGATTTCCTCGCTGAGTTTCTCTTCGGCCGTCCGCAGGCTCTCTAGGCGGTTCCGGACCGTCTCGACCTCGCTGGCTTGCTCGTCGCGGGCGTCCTTCGCCTCCCGGAGGTCCGCCTTGAGGTCTTCACGCTCGCTCTTGAGGTCCGCAAGCTCCGCTTCCAGTTCGGCGACGGCTTCCTCTTTCTCCTCCAGTTCGGCCTGCTTGGTCTCGATGTCGGCCTCCAGTTCCTCGATGCGTTCCTGCTGGTCTGCCTTCCGGTTCTGGGCGTCCTCGATGTCGTCGTGGAGGTCCTCGACGGCGTCCTCGGCGTACTCCTTCTCCAGTTCGAGGCTGTTCAGTTCGCCGTCGAGGTCGTCCACGCGGTCCTCTAGGTCCGCGATTTCGGCCTCGATGTCCTCCTTCTCCGCGGTGAGTTCGGGAATCTTTGAGTCCGCGAGCTCGGCTTCGAGTTCCTCCACGGAGGCCTCCAGATCGGCAATCTCGTCTTGCTTCTCGGCGATGTCGGCCTCGATGGCCTGCATCTCCTCGTCGACGTCCTCGCGCTCCGCCCGGAGCTCCTCGATGCGTGCCTCCCGGGCTTCGATGCGCCCCTCGGCGGCCTCGCGGTCGGACTCGGCGGCCTCGATGTCGTTCTGGATGGACCGCACCTGGTCGGTAGCGTCCTGCCGGCGGTCCCGCGCGTCGTCCAGCCGCTGGTCGATCTCGCGGATGTCCTGCCTGATGTCCTCGCGTTCGTCCTCGAGGCGCTGGATGCGCTCGGCGACCCGTTCGAGTTGCCCCTTGCCGGACTTCGAGAACGAGTACCGGGAGCCCGACCGGCTGCCGCCCGTCATCGCGCCGGACTTCTCCACGAGGTCACCGTCCAGCGTCACGAGCCGGTAGTCGCCCATCAGGTCCCGCGCCGTCTCCATGTCCTCAACGACGAGCGTGTCCCCGAGCACGTACGAGAAGACCGCCGCGTACTGCGAATCGAAGTCCACGAGGTTGTACGCGAAGTCCACCACGCCCGGCACGCTCGGTGCGCTCGGCAGCGACCGGTTGTGCATCTCCGTGATGGGGAGAAACGTCGCGCGGCCCGCGTTGCGCTGTTTGAGGTACTCGATGCAGCGCTGACCGACGCTGTCGTCGTCCACCACTACGTTCGCCAGCCGGCCACCCGCCGCCGTCTCGCACGCGGTCGCGTACTGCTCGCGCACGCCCCCGAGCTGGCCGACGGTGCCGTGGACGCCCTCTTTCCCGCTGTTCAGGACGGTCGTCACGGCCTTCCCGTACGAGGAGTCACCGGACTGGTCGGCCTGCGCCTCCAGGCGCGCGTACTCCTCCTGGGCCGCCGAGAGGTCGTCCTCGACCTCCGCGAGGTCGTCCTGGCGCTCGGACTTCTCCTGCTTGAGGTCCTCGACGACGCCGTTGATCTGCTCGCGGTTCTTCTTCGCCTTCTCCAGTTCGTTCGCGAGCTCGTCGAGTTTCGCGTCCAGTTCGGGAATCTCCTCGCGTGCGTCCTCCAGTTCGCTCTCGGCCTCGTCCAGCTCCTCGCTGCGACGTTTCGCCTCGTCGAGCAGCCGGTCCTGCTCGCGCTGCAGGTCGTTGCGCTCGCTTTTGGCGGCCTCGATGGCCTCCTTCTTCTCCGCCAACTCGGCCTTGAGCTCGTCGAACTCCGTGTCGACGGACTCGATTTCGGCCTCCACGTCCGCGAGGTCGCTGCGGCGCTCCTGGACGTCGGCCGTCACCGACGCCTTCTCGACTTTGACGTCCTTGATGTCGTCGTCGAGTTCGTCGATCTGCTCCTGCTTGCGGTCGATCTCGACGAACGCCTCCCGGCGCTCGGCCTCCGCGTCCTGGATGCGGTCCTCACAGGCCTCGACCTTGTCCTCCAGCCGCGAGATGTCGCCCTTCACCTCCTCCATCTCGCGCTTGATGGCGAGCTGCTCGTCCTCGCCCTTGCGCTCGATGTCGGCGTTCAGGTCTTCGAGGTCCTCTTCGAGGCGGAGGACGGTGCCGCGGCGCTCGTCGAGTTCCGCTTCCAGGTCATCGAGTTCGGCCTCCCGGTCGGCGATGTCCGCCCGAGTCGCCTCCACGTCGGCGCGCTTCTCCTCCAGTTCGGCGGCCTTCGCGTAGCTCTCGTACTCTTCTTTCTCGTCTTGGAGACCTTTGTACTCCAGTGCGGTCTCCCGCTCGTCGGCGAGCTGTTCGAGGCGGTCGCGTTTCTCCTCGATTTTCAGGTCGGCCTCGCCGATGCGCTCCTCGACGACCTCCAGTTCGTCGAAGGCGTCGCCCTTCTTCGCGTCGAACTCCGCGACGCCCGCGATCTCGTCGACGATTTCGCGGCGCTCGCCAGCGGTCATGTTGATGATGCCGGTGACGTCGCCCTGCATCACGACGTTGTAGCCCTCGGGGGCCACGCCAGCCTGCGCGAGCAGGTCCTGGATGTCCGAGAGGTTCACCGACCGCCCGTTCAGGTAGTAGTACGAGTAGTAGTTGTCGTCGGTGCGTTTCACCCGACGCTTCACGGTAATCGTGTCCACGTCACCGACGCTGTCCGAGCCCGCGGCGGTCGTCACCTGCGAGCGGGAGAGCGTGTCGTCCTCGTTGTTCAGGACGACCTCGACGCTGGCTTCCGCCGGGCCGGACGTGCCTTCGGCGTCCTCGTGCGCCGGGTTGTAGATGAGGTCGGTGAGCTTCTCGGCGCGCATCCCCGACGTGCGGGCCAGCCCCAGCGAGAACAGCACGGCGTCGATGATGTTCGACTTCCCGGAGCCGTTCGGCCCGCTGATGGTGGTGAAATCCTCGTAGAAGGGGATGCGAGTCGTTCCCGCGAAGCTCTTGAAGTTCTCGAGGACGATTTCGTCGATGTACATTGGGGAACGGAGCCGTCCTCAGGCGACGATGATGTCGTCCAGGCCCGACTCCTCGTTGTCCGTCGCCTCGTCCTCGGCCGTCTTAGGCGCTTCGTCTGCCTCGCCGGCCGGCGTGACCGGCTCCTCCTCGCGGGCCTCGCGGAGCTCCGAAGTCGAGGGCGTCCGGTCGAGTTCCCCCTCGAGCGTTCGGATGCGCTCGCTGGCGTCGACGAGCTCCTCGGTCAGTCCGCGCACGGTCGCCTCCAGCTCGGCGACGCGGTCTTCCAGTTCGTCCACGCGGTCGTCGTCGCTCATACCGTGTGAACCGGTCTCGATACGTAAAAGGGTGTATCGGACGTGCGTCAGACAAACATACTGAATCTAACCTGTCTGCGGGGCCGGGGGCTTCGTTACTCCTAAGCGGGCGCGCCGAGAATCCGGGAGCAATGAGTGCGCAGGCAGCCGAACGGGACCTCGCGGCCGTCATCGGTCTCGAAGTCCACGTGCAACTGGAGACGGACACCAAAATCTTCTGTGGGTGTTCGACGGACACCGCCGACGCCGACCCGAACACGCACACGTGCCCGGTCTGTCTGGGCCTGCCGGGCGCGCTGCCCGTGCTGAACGAGGGGGCCGTCGAAGCCGCGGTCAAACTCGGGAAGGCAATCGACGCCGACATCCCCGAGCGGACGCGCTTCCACCGGAAGAACTACTTCTACCCCGACCTCCCGAAGGGCTTCCAGATCACGCAGTACGACGCGCCGGTCTGCCAGGACGGCGAACTGGAGGTCGGTACGGGCGACGACCGGCGCGCTATCGGCATCGAGCGCGCGCACCTCGAAGAGGACCCGGGCAGCCTCCAGCACGTCGGCGGCAGCATCGAGGACGCCGATCACACGCTCGTGGACTACAACCGCGCCGGCACACCGCTGATGGAGATTGTCACCCGGCCGGACTTCCGCGAGGCCGAGGAGGTCCGGGCGTTCCTCGCGAAGCTCACCGAGGTCCTGGAGTACCTCGGCATCTTCGACGCCGAGCGCGACGGCAGCCTGCGCGTCGACGCGAACATCTCGATGGTGGACAGCGAAGAGCTGGCGGGCGAGGACGGGCCCAGCGACGAGGTTCTGGAGTCCGCGAACCGCACCGAGGTGAAGAACATCTCCAGCCACCGCGCCGCCCAGAAAGCCCTCGCGTACGAGATTACCCGGCAGCGCAACCAGCTCGAGCGCGGGATGGCCGTCGAGCAGGAGACCCGCCACTGGGACGAGGCCCGCGGCGTCACGGTCTCGATGCGGTCGAAAGAGGAGGAGAAAGACTACCGGTACTTCCGGGAGGCCGACATCCCGCCGCTGGAGGTCTCGGACTGGAAGGAGGAGATTCCGATTCCGGAGTTGCCGGACGCGCGCCGCGAGCGCTTCCAGACCGAGTACGGCGTCGGCGGCGAGACTGCGTCGAAGCTCACCTCACGGAAGGCCGTCGCGGACCTCTTCGAGGAGCTCGCCGACGAGTACGACGCCGACCTCGCCGCGACCTGGGTGGCCGACAACATTCTCGGCGAACTCAACTACCGCGACCTCTCGCTGGACGACGTGGCCGACCGCTACGACGAGTTCGAGCGCCTCGTCGAACTCGTCGCTGAGGACGAGATCACGTCGAAGAACGCCGAGGAGGTCGTGTTGCGCTCGATGCTGGACGAGGACCGCGACCCCGACGATGTCGTCGAATCCGAGGGCCTCGGGAAGACCTCGGGGGACGCGGTCGCCGACGCCGTCGCCGAAGCCATCGAGGAGAACCCCGACGCCGTCGCGGACTACCACGACGGCGAGAGCGACGCCCTGAACTTCCTCGTCGGGCAGGTGATGGCGAAGACCGGTGGCAGCGCCGACCCCGGTCAGGTCAACGAACTGCTGCGAGAAGAACTGGCGTAACTCCGGCCCACTCGCTGCGGTCTCCCACTGCTCGTCCTCGCCGCCACTGGGTCACTACGGTTCTGTGTCCGTCCGGTCGAACCCGACGGCTGCTGGCCGCAGGCCAGTGACGACACCGAGGGCGACACCGAGGCAGCCGACGAGCATCCAGCCGGTGCCGGTCCCCGTGCCTGCTGTGGCTCCAATCCCGGTTCCGGTGTACCCAGAGACGAACACGACCACACCGAGTGTGGCGTATCCAGCGCCCGCGAGCCAGTGTCCTTCGACGAACTCGGGGCGTCTGTCCGGGGTGCCGGCGAGGACGAACGCGACGCCGGCCGCGACGAGCAGCCCCGACTGTCCGGTGAGTCCGGCTGGCTGGCCCGAGACAGCCGACACTGCAAGCAGCCCGCTTCCGAGACACACCAGGAACGCTCCGAACACCGGTGCCGCTTCGCTCCGAATCACGGTGGCGACGACAGTCGGTGTCGAAATAGTTTTTCTGTGTCTCCGGACCCGACCGACATCACTCCGGGAAGCCGTCCGGACCGAGGCCGAAGTTGCCCGGCCGGAAGATGTACGACAGCCCGACGAATGCGAGGCTGAGGCCCCCGAGAACGACCGCAGCGGTGTATGCAAGTCCGTCGTCGGCATCTGCCCCGGCCAGCTCGGAGACGACCAGCGACGCGCCGAGCGCGACGTTCCCAGCTCCGAGCAGCCGGTGGGGGCCGACGCGCTCGCGGAGGCGGCTCTCGGTCCCCGAGAGTATCATGAGCACACCGGCGACGACGAGGAGCACAGCCTGCGCGCCGAGGTCGAGCGGCGGCGGGTACGAGAGGGCCACGACGCCGACCCCGAGCGGGACGAGTACGAGGCTGAGCAGCCGCGAGTACTGGTAGCGGTTCATGGGCGAGGTGAGCCGACCCACGGGGGTAGTTCTTGCGTGCGCTCGCAGGCGCTGCGAGCGCACGGGCGAGCCCCCGACTGCGCACCCGCGGGCACCCGAGTCCGCGGACGCCCGAGCGCGCCTTGACCCGGCGCTTGATTGCGATTATGGCGTGCGAAATCTTTACCCGGAGTCCCAGCTTACAGTCTCCAACGACACCCGCAGGGGTCGATACATCGTGGAACTCATCGTCACAGAGAAGAACAACGCCGCGCGACGCATCGCCGAGATTCTCTCCGAGGGGGGAGCCTCGACGAGCCAGGTCGCCGGCGTCAACGTCTACGAGTGGGGTGGCCGACGCTGCATCGGGCTGTCGGGCCACGTCGTCGGGGTCGACTTCCCGCCGGAGTACAGCGACTGGCGGGACGTCGAGCCCGCGGAACTGGTCCACGCCGACGTGGTGAAGCAGCCGACCCAGGAGGACATCGTGAACGCCCTCCAGCGGCTCGCCCGCGAGGCGGACGACGTGGTCATCGCGACCGACTACGACCGCGAGGGCGAACTCATCGGGAAGGAGGCGTTCGAACTCGTCCGCGAGGTGAACGAGGAGGTGCCCGTCCAGCGCGTCCGGTTCTCCTCCATCACGGACAACGAGGTCCGGTCGGCGTTCGCGGACCCCGACGACATCGACTTCGACCTCGCTGCGGCCGGAGAGGCCCGTCAGGTCGTCGACCTGATGTGGGGTGCCGCGCTCACGCGGTTCCTCTCGCTGTCGGCGGGCCAGATGGGCGAGGACTTCATCTCGGTCGGCCGCGTGCAGTCGCCGACGCTGAAGCTCATCGTGGACAAGGAACGCGAGATTCAGGCCTTCGAGCCCGACGACTACTGGGAGCTGTTCGCCGACCTCGGGAAAGACGATTCGACCTTCGAGGCCCAGTACTTCTACGAGAACCCCGAGGACGGCACGGAGGCAGAGCGCGTCTGGGACGAGGACGACGCCGAGGCGGCCTTCGACGTGCTGCGGCAGGCCGGCGAGGCGGTCGTCGATTCCGTCTCCCGACGGACCCGCACCGACGACCCGCCGGCACCGTTCAACACCACGCAGTTCATCCGAGCAGCGGGCTCGCTGGGGTACTCGGCGGGTCGCGCGATGAGCATCGCGGAGGACCTCTACACCGCGGGCTACATCACGTACCCCCGCACCGACAACACCGTCTACCCGGACGACCTCGACGAGCGCGAACTACTGGAGGCCTTCCAGAACACCGTGTTCGGCGACGACGCCGAGTCGCTGCTCGAACAGGACCGCCTCTCGCCGACGGAGGGCGACGAGGAGACGACCGACCACCCGCCGATTCACCCGACCGCCGACTTCCCGGACCGGAACCAGCTCTCCGAGGACGAGTGGGAGGTGTACGAGCTCGTCGTGCGGCGGTTCTTCGCGACGGTCGCCGAACCCGCCGAGTGGGCGCACCTCCGCGTCGTCGCGGACGCCGACGGCGAGTCCCTGAAGGCCAACGGGAAGCGCCTCGTCGAGGAGGGCTACCACGCGGTCTACCCCTACTACGACAGCTCCGAGAACTACGTGCCAGCCGTCGAGGAGGGCGACGCGCTCGCCATCGCGGACGCCCGGCTGGACGCCAAGCAGACCCAGCCGCCCCGCCGGTACGGCCAGAGCCGGCTCATCGAGACGATGGAGTCCATGGGCATCGGGACGAAGTCGACGCGCCACAACACCATCGAGAAGCTCTACGACCGCGGCTACATCGAGGGCGACCCGCCGCGGCCGACGACGCTCGCCGAGGCCGTCGTGGCGGCCGCCGAGGAGTACGCCGACCTCGTCGTCAGCGAGGAGATGACCAGCGAACTGGAGGCCGACATGACGGCCATCGCCGAGGGCGAGAAGAACCTCGAAGACGTCACGGCGGAGTCCCGGGAGATGCTCGACCGGGTGTTCGACGAACTCACGGCGTCCCGCGAGGAACTCGGCGAACACCTCCGCACGTCGCTGAAGGCGGACAAGACCCTCGGACCGTGTCCCGAGTGCGGCGACACGCTGCTCGTCCGGCAGTCCCGGACCGGCTCGTACTTCGTCGGCTGCGACGGCTACCCCGAGTGCCGGTTCACGCTCCCGCTGCCTTCCAGCGGCGAGCCACTGGTCCTCGACGACGTCTGTGATGACCATGACCTCCACGAGGTGAAGATGCTCGCCGGCCGCAACACGTTCGTCCACGGCTGCCCGCTGTGCGCGGCCGAGGAGGCCGACGAGTCCGAGGACCGCGTCATCGGACCGTGCCCGGACTGTGGAGAAGAGCACGGCGGCGAACTCGCCATCAAGCAGCTCCAGTCGGGCAGCCGGCTCGTCGGCTGCAACCGCTACCCGGACTGCGAGTACTCGCTACCGCTGCCGCGCCGCGGCGACATCGAGGTCACGGAGACGTACTGCGACGACCACGACCTCCCCGAACTCGTCGTCTACGACGGCGAGGACGACGACGACCCGTGGGAGCTCGGCTGCCCCATCTGCAACTACGAGGAGTACCAGGAGCGCCAGCGTCAGAAGGGTCTGGAAGCCTTGGACGGCGTCGGCCCGAAGACCGCTGAGAAACTCGAAGACGCCGGCGTGGAGGACGTCGGCGACCTCGCGGACGCCGACCCCGAGGGCGTCGCGGAGCAGGTCTCCGGCGTCAGCGCCGATAAAGTCCGGGACTGGCAGGCACAGGCGGACTGACGGCTGCCGGACTGGTTCTGAGAAGTGGTCGGCGGGCAGACGCCCGCGGACCCGAGCGTGTGACGTGCGGCTCCCCCGAGCGCCGCAGTCCACCAGTGGGCCCCCTCCAAGTGACGTGTTTCGGTCCCGGCGGAAGGGGCCGCGATTCGCCGACTCGACGGGGGAGGCGCTGCGGTCAAGTGGGTGCGGCGACTACCCCGGGTCGTGCGGCTCGACGACTACATCGACGACCTGCAGCCGGACGGCGAGCAGCGGCGGCGACAGCAACTCGCCGAGGAGAAGTCCTACGAGATTCTGGACTTCGTCGACGACGTCGAGCAGGGCGTTCAGGACGCCGTGCAGGGCGACAGCCTCGTGGGCGCGACGGCACCGTCGGTGTTCGTCGGGCGGTCGTCGTACCCGGACGTGTCGGCGGGCATCCTCTCGCCGGTCGCCGGGGACGCCGACCCCGAGGAGTTCGCGACGAGCGGCGAGTGGTACCAGCAGGGCCTCGGCATCGACAACGTCCTCCAGTACCGGACGGGCCTGCTGAACTCGCGTCGGGCGGCGAACGTGAACGTCCACGACGTCTGGGACGGCTTCGTCGGCACGCAGCGCGAGGTCGCGATGGCCGACCGGCCGGTCGACGTCGAAATCGGACTCTCCGACACCCCCGAGTTCGACCGCGACGAGTACACGAACCCGGCGGCGAACGCGCCGTCGGGGCCGAACGCGCGGGCGGAGTCCGCCGACCTCGGGGAGAATCCCCACGTGCCGCGGTACGTCGAGAAGACACTGGAGGACGACGACTGGGCGGCCGAGGGCGCGATGACGTACCTCTACCGGCGCGGGCTGGACGTGTACGACGTGAACCGAGTACTCTCGGTTGGCGCGCTCGGGCAGGCCCAGCACCGCCGGCTGGTCCCGACGCGGTGGTCGATTACGGCCGTGGACGACACCGTCGGCCAGTACCTCCGCGGGACCATCCGGGACGCGCCGAGCGTCGACGAGGTCACCGTCCACGTCAACGAGTACATGGGGAACCGCTACTGGGTGGTGCTCGCGCCCGGGCGCTGGGAGTACGAACTCGTTGAGATGAAGGCACCGGGCAGCATCTGGAACCCCGACCCCGGCGGCGACCTCTGGATGGCCTCGGCGAGCGAGGGCTACGAGGGCCGAACGGGATACGTCGACGAGACGGCGGGCGCGTACTACGCTGCCCGCCTCGGCGTCCTCGAACACCTCTCGGACATCGGCCGGCAGGCGAAAGCCCTCGTCCTCCGCGAGGTCAGCGACGACTACTGGGCACCGGTCGGCGTCTGGCAGGTCCGAGAGAGCGTCCGCAACGCCTTCGACGGCACGCCGGGCGAGGCCGAGACGTTCCACGGCGCAGTCGCCGAAATCAGCGACCACCTCCCGGTCTCGCTGGCCGCGCTGCGCCGAAAGTCAGACATGGTCGCGGGCGTCCAGAGCGACCTCTCGGAGTTCGCCTAGACTTTTCAGCGAGCCGGTTGTCAGTGGAGCCATGCCCCTCCCCCCCGCGTTCGTCGGCGGACTGCCCGGCGGCATGGAACTGGCCGTGATATTCCTCATACTGCTGTTGATACTCGTCCCGGTCGCCCTCGTCGTGCTCGCGCTCCAGTACCTCCGGGACGGTTCCGGCGACTCCGAGCTCGAACGCCGCGTCGAGAACCTCGAAGGCCAAGTCGAGGTGCTCCGCGAGGAACTCCGCGACCACGAGGGCGACTGAAGGGAACTGGTTCGAGACGACGAAGCTGCCTCGCTGTGTCGAAATCCCCGACTTTCGAGTACCTCGGAACGCTCGAACGGTGACTGGCGTGAGCCGTGGCCCGACGCGACGAGTAGCACCGGGGTTTTTCGAGGGGCCACCCCAACCCCGCACCATGGAATCGGCCACATCGAGCGGTAGTCAGTCGAGCGGCAGTCGCGGGCGCGCGGTCCTCGTCGCGGCCGGTCTCGCCATCCTTGGGCTCGGTCTCGCGTCCATCATCAGCATCCCCGTAGCGTTGGCGTACTCGGCGCTGACAAACACGGCCGTCGGAGACCTCGGAATTGTTGCCGGACTGGCCATCAGTCTAGTGAGCCTCCATGGCATCGCCTTCCCACTCGTCGCATGGGGGTACGTCCGGCGGCGCGGCGTCGGCTGGTCGTTCGTCCCAGCGTCGATGCCCTCGCTGAGCGCCGTGAAGTACATCGTCGGCGGCTACCTCGGTGCCTTCGGTGCCCTCATCGTCATCTCGATGCTGGTCGCGCTGTTGGCCGTCGAACCGGCGCAGAACTCCGCTGGGACCGCCGCCCTGGAGAACCCCGGCATCATCCCCTACCTCGTCGTCCTCCAGTTCCTGCTCGTCGGCCCGGGCGAGGAACTGCTCTTCCGCGGCATCATCCAGGGGTCGCTGCGCGAGCACTTCGACGCCTGGCCCGCCATTCTGCTGACATCGATGGTGTTTGCGCCCATCCACATCACGGCACTCTCCGGCGGCCCGGCGGCCGTCGCGACGACCATCGGCATCCTCTTCGTTCCGAGCATCGTCTTCGGCTACCTCTACGAGAAGACCGACAACATCGTCGTCCCCGCACTCACCCACGGCCTCTACAACGCCACGCTGTTCGGCATCACGTACCTCGGCACCCAGATCGAACAGACGCCCGAACTCCTCGCGCTGTAACTGAACCGACGCGAGGCTGAAGTACCGCCCGCAAAACAAGTTCTCCTCGAACGCAGTCAGTTCCCGGTCTGGCCCCAGTCGAAGCCGGCCTCGCCGCCGTCGGTCACTGCGGTCGACCCGTCGTCGGTCCGTGGTCGGTCGCTGTCGGGCGTCGGCTGCTGGCTCGCGTCGACGCCGCCGTCGTCGCCGCCGGCGTCAGCGGGCACGTCGAAGTCGTCGAGCATCGCCGCGAGCGCCGCCGTGCGGTCTGCGAGTTCCTCCATCTGGTCGGCCACTTCGTCGGTCGCCTCCGTCTGGTCGGCGGCCGACGTCGCGACCGTGTCGGCTTCCGCTGCGGTCTCCTCGCTGACCGATGCGACCTCTTCGACCATCCCGACCACGTCGGTCACGGACTGCGCGCCCTGGTCGGTCGCGTCCGAAATCTCCTGGACGGCGTGGTTGACCGTCGCCACCTCGTCGACGATGGCCTCGAAGTCCCGGAGCACGCCCTCGGTCTTCGTGATTTTGCGCTCGACCTCCGCGTCCACCTCGCCGATGGCCGTCGACGCGTCCTCGGCTTTCGTCGTCACCGCGTCCACGATTTCCGAGATGTCCGCCGCCTGCTCGCGGGTCTCCTCTGCGAGGCTCTTCACTTCGTCGGCGACCACGGCGAAGCCGTCGCCGTCGCCGTCCGTGCGCGCCGCCTCGATGGAGGCGTTCAGCGCCAGCATGTTCGTCTCCTCGGCGATGTCCTCGATGAGCGCCGTGATGCCGTCGATGCGCTCGACCTCCTCGGCCAGCGACTCGACGGTCTCGGCGACGGCCTGGCTCTGCTCGCGCAGCGTCCGCAGCTCGTCGATGGTGTCCTCAACCTCGCCGCGCCCCTCCTCGCCGCGGTCGGCGGCCGCCTGCGCCGTCCCCGCGACGTCGTCGGCGCTCGCCGCAATCTCCTCGACGGTCGCCGAGACGGTGTCCATCTCGGCCGCGATGTCGTTCAACTGCGTCGTCTGCTCGTTCGCGCCGGACGCGATCTCGTCGACGCTCGCCGACACCTCGGCGCTCTTCGCGGCGACCTCGTCGACGCGGTCGTCGGTCGTCTCCGAGACGTCTAGCACCGCGTCGGAGAACGTCTGGATGTCGGCGATGGTGTCGCCGAGCGTTCCGAGGAGGTCGTTGAAGTCCTCGACAACGGCGCGGTGTTCGTCGGCCACCGCCAGGCTGTCGGCGTCGACGGTCGCGGTGAGGTCGCCGGCGCGCGCCGCCTCCGTCGCCGCCGAGAGCGCGTCTACGAGCCGTTCGAGCTGCTCGGACTGTCGCTCTAACTCCGCCTGCTGGGCCTCTAGCTCCGCTGTCTTCGACTCCAGTTCCTCCGTGTACGACTCCATGCTCTCCGCCATCTCGGTGAGGCTCTCACCGAACTGTCCCGGCACTTCGGCCTTCATCGCGGGGTCGTCGAAGTCCTGCCGCGCGAGCGCGTCGGCCTGCCGGGACACCGTCGCGAGGTTCGCCTGCATCCGCCGGAACGACTCCACGAGACTCGCGATTTCGTCGTCGCGGTCCGAGAACGGCAGGTCGGCCGCCTGAAAGTCACCGGCCGCGATGTCGTCGGCCGCCGCTTCGAGGTCGACCAGCGGGTCGACGAAGTCCCGCTCGGCGATGAGGTACGTGTTGAAGAACGCCACGACCGACAGCACGAGTGTCGCCCCGACGCCCGCGACCTGCCAGAAGCCCGTGGTGAAGACCGCGAGCGCCGCCATCGCGACTGCCGCCAGGAACTGGAGGCCGACGGCAGCCAGAATCTTGCGTTCGACGCTGCCGGCCACGCCGAGCTCCTCCATGCACCACCACAGGAGGCCTTCGTACGTACTCCGGAGAGTCATATTTCGTCCTCACAGTCGGCGTGTAAAATGGTTCCGCCCCCATCCCGGCGCGTGGGAATCGCGCTGTCGCGCGGTCCCGCGCCGCTACTCCGTCTCGACGGGCCCGACGCCGATGGCCGACCGCACCTCGGATTCGAACTCGGCGCGCGTCTCGAAGTACGGGCAGTCCACGTCTTCGAGCACCGCGGAGAGCTCGCGGGGGCCGTCCGACGTCCGCACGACGGTGTCGCCTTCCTTCCGGTCGACCTCGCTCTTCTGGATGCCCCACGTCAGCCGGGAGGCCACCCGAGAGACCGGTGCCCCCTCGACGGGCTCGCCGTCGCCGAGTTCGACGGCGGGTGCGTCCTCCTCCTCGTCGTTGTCGTCGCTCATACCGGCGGCTTCGGGAGGCCCCCGATTCAAGCTTTCGAAGCGGGTCGCGTCTGACGTAGTGTTTTTATCCTGCAACCACAATGCCACTGCATGACCAGCCTCGGGGAGGCGTACGACAACCGCGGCGGCGCGGCGAGCACCCGCCGGGTCTACCTCGGCACCGGGTTGTTCGCCGCGGGCGCGCTGCTCGTCGTCGGGGGTATCCTCGCGGGGGCGACCGGCGTGCTGGTGTCGAACGGCTTCGGCATCTACGAGAGCCGCGAAATCGCGGGCATCCTCGCCGGCCTCGGCGTCCCGGCGGTGTTCGTCGGCATCTTCACGGTGTTGCCCGCGAACCGCCTGCAGCGCGCGGCCGCTGCAATCGGCTCCGGGCTTGCAGTACTCGGTGTGATGCTGTTCCGGGTCGCGTACCCGCTCCAGTGGTACGCGTCTGGCTCCGGCGTCCCGTCGACGACGACGCTGGCGTTCATCGTCGTGTACGCCGCCGGCATCATCACGACGTTCTGGTGTCTGTTCACGGCGGTCGCGACGTTCAAGACCAGAAACGACCCCGGCGGAACGGTGACGATGACCGTCGAGAAGAACGGGGAGACGCACACCGTCGAGGTGCCGACGACGGACCTCGAGAGCGCACGCGAGAAGCTCACTCAGGAGGGGTTCGGCGGCGTCGGCGTCTTCGGCGGCGTCGAGGACCCAGAGCAGCGGACGCGAGCGAACGCCTCCGAGCCGGAGCCAGCGCCGGCGACCGGCACACGCAATACGACCTCCTCGATGTCCGAACCGTCCTCCAGGCCCGGCGCGTCGGCGTCGCTCTCGGACGGCGGCGCGGCGAGCCAGGACATCTCCTCGCCGCTGGACGACGCCGACGCCCGGGACGGCCCGGGGCCGGACCGGTACTGCGGGAACTGCACGCACTTCGACTACGTCGACACCGACGACGGCATGCAGCCGTACTGCGGCCTCTACGAGGAGGAGATGGACGACATGGAGGCCTGCGAGTGGTGGGAGTCCAACAACTAGGGGAGCCGCGCTTCCACGTCCTCCCAGTGACTCCCGCGGTAGAACTGCTGGCCGCAATTCCGACACGCCCAGACCGGGGCGGCGTCGTCGGGGACGTACTCGGCCGCGTTTTCTCCGGCCCCGAGTTCGCGTAGCTCGCCGTTACACGAGCCACAGCGCTCGCCCGCCGACAGCGAGAGGGCGACGCCCGTGGCCGCGAGTTCGCGGAGCTGTTCGTCGACGTCCTTCGATTCGAGGCGGACTGCGTCCCGCGCTCGCTCGGCGAGCTGTCGGTCGCGCGTGAGTAGTACTCTGTCCTCCCCTTCGGCGAGCGCGAGCACGTCGTCGTCGGCTTCGATGCCTCGGTCCAGACAGTAGACGGTGTCGTGGCCGCACATCCGGCAGATACGGGCGAGGCTGCCGAGCATCGCGTCGGCCAGCAGCCTCACGAGTCGAGGAACTCGCGGACGCCCGCCGCGTCCCGCGCGTTCAGCACGTCGCCGGCCTCGGCCCAGCCGCGGCGGGCCGTGTGGACGCCGTACTCGACGTTCTCGAACTCGGTGGCGGCGTGCGCGTCCGTGTTCACGGCGATGGTCGCGCCCGCTTCGACGGCGGCCTGCACGGCGCTCCCCCAGAGGTCGAGCCGGTGGGGGTTCGAGTTCACCTCCAGGGCGGTGCCAGCAGCCGCGGCCGCCTCGGCGAGTTCGCGGGGGTCGAACTCCATCGCGGGGCGCTGGTTGATGAGTCGGCCCGACGGGTGGCCGAGCACGTCGACGTGTGGGTGTTCGACCGCACGAATCAGGCGCTCGGTCTGGTCGCCGCCGTCGTCGCCGAGGCCGCTGTGGGGGCTGGCGACCACGAGGTCGAGGTCCGCGAGCACGTCGTCGCTCACCGCGCCGACGTTCCCGTCCGCGTCGACGTTCGCCTCGACGCCGTGGAAGACAGTCAAGTCGGTGTCCTCGCGCACTCGTTCGATGGTCTCGGCCTGCTCCCGGAGGTCGGCGTCGGAGAGCCCGGTCTCTGAGACGATGCCGGGGCCCGTGGCGTGGTCGGAGACGCAGAGGTAGTCGTGACCGAACTCGGCCGCGCCCGCCGCGAGGTTAGCGACCGACAGCGCGCCGTCCGACCACTCAGTGTGCGTGTGGAGGTCGCCGCGCACGTCCTCGACCGCGACGAGGTCCGGGAGGTCGCCGTCCGCGGCAGCCGCCAGTTCGCCGCGGTGCTCGCGGAGTTCCGGGGGAATCCACGGGAGGCCGACGGCGTCGTAGACTTCTTCCTCGGTCTCGCTCGCGAGCAGTTCGCCGACGCGCTGCCCCTCGTCCTCCTCGTCGACCTCGGAGAGGTCGAAGACGCCGTACTCGTTGACCTTCAGGCCCCGGTCGACGGCGTCGTCGCGCAACTCGACGTTGTGGGCCTTGCTGCCCGTGAAGTACTGGAGGGCGGCCCCGAACTCCGCCTCGACGACGACCCGGAGGTCGACGCGCTGCCCGTCGACGCGCACGCTCGTCTTCGTCTCGCCTTGGTCGAGTACTTCGTCGACGCGCTCCCAGTCCGCCAGCGCCTCCCCGACCGCCGCGCCGTCGCCGCTCGCCGCGAGCACGTCCACGTCGCCGATGGTCGGCTTCCAGCGCCGCAGCGACCCGGCGACGTCCACGCGCTCGACCGCGTCGACACCTGCGAGGAACTCCAGTACGTCCTCGGCCGCGGGCCGAGCGTCACCCAGCAGTTCGCGCTCCTGGGCCTGTCGCGCGAACGGGATGCCGTCGAGGATGTTCTGCTCGGTGGTCGCGCCGAACCCCGAGACCTCCCGGATGTCGCCCGCCCGCGCGGCGTCTTCGAGGTCGTCGAGCGTCCGGACGCCGAGCGCGCCGTAGAGCCGCCCGACGGTCTTCGGGCCGACGCCCTCCACGGACGTGAGTTCGGCCATGTCCACCGGCAACGCCTCGCGCTCGGCCTCCAACTCCTCGATTGATCCGGTTTTGACGTACTCCACGATTTTCGACGCGATTGCGTCGCCGACGCCGCTGATGTCCGCGACCGCGTCCTCGCCCTCGGCCGCGAGTTCCTCGACGGCCCCCGGGTGGTCGCGGACGTTCTCCGCCGCTCGCCGGTACGTGTTCGGCTTGTACTCGACGTCCTGGGCCTCCAGGAGGTCGGCGTACTCCTCCAGTAGCCCCGCGACCTCGGCGTTCCGGCTCACCGGCGAACTCCCTCGTTGTCGTCTCTCCCGAGCGCGTCCTGCAGGAAGGAGAACCAGCGCTTCTTGTCCGCGCGCTCCTGGGCCTCCGCTTCGGCCTCGATGTTCGTCGGCCCCAGGTTCTCCAGGGCGTGGAGCGCCCGGTCCAGCCCGATGACCACCTCGGCCTCCCGTTCGCCCTCCTCGCGTGAGATGTCTCCCTCCTCGATGCGCTCCCGGCGTTCCTTCCGTTCCCGCCGGAGCAGCCGCTTGGCTTGGCTCACTTCGCTCCGGAGGTCGTCGGGCACCCGGTCGTGGCGTTTCACCTCGAAGACGAAGTCGGCCAACTCCAGGCGCTCGCCCTGCACGTCGACCTCGTCGGGAATCGACGCTCCCACCGTCGCCGACTCCCGATCGACGCGCTCTATGAGCTGCTTCCGCTCGAACTCGCGCATAGGCGACCTATGGGCTGCGATTCAAATAGGTGCCGGGGTGCCGAACCGGCCGGGCGTCCGAGGAGACCGGCCCCGAAGGAGTGCCGTCGCGACCGCAGTCGATTTCGCCGTTTCTCTCGCCGACCCAAAGCCCTAACCCGAGTCCACTCCAAGCCTCGCCCGATGGCGACGTGTGACAGGTGTGGCACGCAGGAACCGATGCCATACCAGTGTCGGCTCTGTGGCGGCACCTACTGCTCCGACCACCGGCTGCCGGAGAACCACGAGTGTCCCGGCCTGGACAACTGGGGGGACCCGGACGGCGTCTTCGACAGCGGGTTCGACGACAGCGTCGACGACCGCGGGGGTGGCGGCCGCTCCCGTGGTGGTGGGGGTGTCGCCGACGCGCTCTCCATAGACACTGGACCGGGAAGCACGCTCGCGTACTTCCGCGGGAACCTCTCGTTCCTCTTCCTCGCGCTGATGTGGACGACGTTCGTCGTCCAGTACGCCGTCGCGCCGCTGCTCGGTGTGGCCCAGGGCAGCCCGGCGTGGTACAACATCTTCACCGTGAACACCGCACACCCCGAGTACGTCTGGACGTGGCTGGTGTCGGTGTTCTCCCACGGCGGGTTCACGCACATCGTGTTCAACAGCATCGTGCTGTACTTCTTCGGGCCGGTCGTCGAGGACCGCATCGGCTCGCGGAAGTTCGCCGCGCTGTTCCTCGCGGCCGGCGTCCTCGCCGGACTCGCGCAGGTCGGCGCGAGCATTGTGGTGAACCCCGACGTGCTCGGGCTCCCTCTCATCGGGCTGCCGAGTCAGTCCGCCGTCCTCGGCGCGAGCGGCGCGATATCGGGGCTGATGGGTGTTCTCACGGTTCTGAACCCGAACCTCAGAATCTACCTCTACTTCATTATCCCGGTGCCCCTGTGGGTCGCGACGGCGCTGTTCGCTGGGTACGCAATCCTGATGTCGGGCGCGGGCGGCATCGGCGCGGGCGGCGTCGCGCAGCTCGCGCACCTCGCCGGCCTCGGCATCGGGCTGGCGTACGGCGCGAAACTCAAGCGAGACGGAGCGCGCGCGCCCAAGCAAATCCAGTTCGGCGGCGGTGGCCCGGGCGGCCCCGGCGGCGGGATGGGCGGGCCGGGACGCCGGCGCTGAGATGGACGTCGTCCGCCCCGAGTTCCTGCCGACGGCCGGCCTGAGCCGCGAGGAGATGGAATCGATGCAGCGCGACATCGCGAGCGCTGCGGAGTTCACCGACAGGCACAGCCTCGACCCGGCGAGCGTCGCGCTCTCGGAGACGCCGACCGACCGCGAGACGGCGGACGGCTCCGGCGCGGGAACCGAGCAGGCGACGTTCGCGAGCGGCGACGCCGACGGGCCGGTCGTCGTCGGCGTCGACCAGGCGTTCCGGGACGACGAGTCCGTGAGCGCCGCCGTCGCGATTCGGGACGGCGACCTCGTCGAGCGGGCGGCGGGCCGGGCTCCCTTAGCCCTCCCCTACATTCCGGGCCTGTTGTCGTTCCGGGAGGGCAGCGCAATCGTGGACGCGCTCGCGTCGCTGTCCGTCGACCCCGACCTGCTCGTCTTCGACGGCAGCGGCCGCATCCACTTCCGGCAGGCGGGCCTGGCGGCCCATCTGGGCGTCGTGTTCGACACTCCGGCGGTCGGCGTCGCGAAGAACCTGCTCTGCGGGACGCCGGCCGAATCGCTCGACGACCCGCTGCCGGCGGGCACTCGGGTCGCAATCGAGGCCGACGACTCGATGGACGCGCCCGACGGCACGGTCGTCGGGTACGCAGTCCAGACCCGGCAGTACCCCAACCCCGAGACCAGACACGTCAATCCGCTCTACGTCAGCCCCGGGCACCGAGTGAGCGCGGCGTCCACTGCCGATTTCGTCGAGGCGACCTGCACGGGGTACAAGCTCCCCGCGCCCACTCGGCTGGCCGACCGGTACGCCGACGACCTCCGGTGAGCGCGCTCTCGCCGGCTGCAACTGCCCGACGCGGATTTCAGTGTCGGAGTTCGAAACTCGACCCATGCAGGAACGCCCCTCCCGCCGGTCCGTGCTCGCCAGCGCGGGCGGACTGGCGCTCGCGGGACTCGCCGGCTGCACCGGCGACGGCGGCAGCGACGACGCGACGACCAGTGACTCGACCGCGACCGAACAGCCAGCGACCACGGCCGACGACACGCCGTCGGTCGACTGGGACGAGGTCGCCGACTTCCGGACGTGGCTCACCGAGTACAGCACGCTCCCGTCGAGCAACGCGCGGTTCGACTACCAGTCGGTCGGTCTCGAGAGCGTCGTCGGCGTCGGGCGCACGAGCGTCTTCGACCTCGCCCCCGAGGACGCCGACGGCGCGCTCGTGCAGTCGGGCAACACAATTCTCCTCGGGGCGTTCGACGCGGACGCGCTCGTCGCGGACGTCGAGGCGTCGGCCGACTACGAACGCACCGGCGAGCACGAGGGGTACCGGACCGCCGAAGCCACGGAGACCGACAGCGAACTCGCAATCGGCGAGGACGCGGTGCTCGCGGGGTCTGACCTCTCGGTCTGGGTCGACACCCACCTCGGCGAGCGCGAGCGCCTGGAGGAGACTGCCCCGGTGTTCACGCACATCCTCCGGCGGCTCCCCCACCGCGGCCTCGTCTCGGCTCAGTACGGTGCGCCCGCGGGCGGCGAGATAGACGCCGAGGAAATCGACGCGTGGGGAACGTCGATGGCGTCTCTGGAATCGGGAGAGGGCGCGTGGGTGTACGCCCTCGAACCGGACACGAGCGACGCCGCAGTCGACGAACTCGCAGCCGAACTCGGCGAGAGCGCGTTCACCGAGGAGATCACCTCGCAGCGCCGGGACGGTCGCTTCGTGACGTTCGAGGCGACGATGCCGACGCCGGACTGACCGGCCTGCGACTCAACTGTTAACTGGCGGGCCCCCGACGGTCGGAGCATGCAGAAGGTCGCACTCGTGACTGGGTGTTCCTCGGGCGTCGGCGCGGCGACCGCTCGCGCGCTCCGCCGCGAGGAGTGGACGGTCGTCGCGACGGCGAGAGACACGGACGACCTCGCAGCCCTCGCTGCCGAGACGGGCTGCGAGACGGCCGAACTGGACGTGACGAAGCCCGCCCAGTGCAGGAACGTCGTCGACAGCGTCGTCGACGAGCACGGCCGGCTGGACTGTCTGGTGAACAACGCCGGCTACGCGCAACTCGGCCCGCTGGAGGACGTGCCGCCGCGGGAACTCCACCGTCAGTTCGACGTGAACGTCTACGGCCCGCACCGGCTGATTCGGGCCGCCCTGCCGCACATGCGGGAGCGCGAGGACGGCACCATCGTGAACGTCTCCAGCGTCTCGGGGCGGGTGGCGACGCCCGGCATGGGCGCGTACAACGGCTCGAAGTTCGCGCTGGAAGGGATGAGCGACGCGCTCCGCAACGAAGTCGCGGAGTACGGCGTCGACGTGGCGCTCGTCGAACCCGGGCCCGTCGACACCGGCTTCCAGGACCGCGCGGAGTCCTCGATGGACAGCCTCGACCCCAGCGGTGCCTACGAGCGCGTCTACTCGTGGTTCGAGGACGCGAGCGCGGTCAACGGACTGGGGTCCGTGCAGCCCGACGAGGTCGCAGAAGTCGTGGTCGAAGCGGCCGTCAGCCCCGACCCGGCGGCCCGCTACCCGGTGGCGCAGGCCGGCCGCGTCGGCGTCCTCGCGCGCTTCCTCCCCGACGGCGTCCTCGACTACGGCTACCGCGCGATGCTGAAGTGGCTGACCTGACGGCGGTCACTCCAGGCAGGCGGCGACGACGCGCAGCGGCCGCTCGCCCCTGACTTCCTCGGCGAGCAGTGGCACGCGCTTGACGTCGTGGCCCCGGAACAGGTCTTGGGCCTCGGCGAGCGCCTGCTGCTGGACGTCCCAGCGCCGCGCGCAGAACTCGCAGTCCTCGTGGTTTGGCGCGACGAAGGCGTCGGCGGGAACGTCGGTGACGTCCGCCAGCGGCTCCATCACGCGGTTCACGACGACGGTGTTGACGGGGACGCCGTACTCGCCGAGGCGCGCGACGAGCCGGTTCGACTCGGAGACGGAGAGCTCCTCGGGCACGAGGACGACCCGGAAGTCGGTGCGCTCGGGGTCAGTGAGGACGGCGCGGAGGCGTTCGACGCGCTCCTTGACGTCGTCGAGGTCGCCCATCGCCTGCTCGGCGTCCGCGTCGTCGTCCCCACCGAACATCCCCGTCAGTCCGTCGAGCATCCCGCCCATGCGCTCGCGGAACTGCATCAGCTTCCCCACCATCGAGTCCATCACCTCGGGGAGTTCCAGCAGCCGGAGCGTGTGGCCGGTCGGCGCGGTGTCGACGACGACGCGGTCGAAGCGCTCGTCGTCGAGGTACTCCAGGAGCAACTGCATCGCGGCCGCCTCGTCGGCACCCGGCATCATCGCCGCGCTCTCGTCTTCGCCCGCGGCACCCGCGCTGCCCGCACCGGCGGCCGCCCCGGGTCCGCTCTCGCCGCCCATTCCGGGCATCCCGCCGCCGAGCAGCGACTCCAGACCGCCGGAGAGCCCGCCGTCCTGTCCGAACATGCCGGCCTGGTCGAGCGCGTCGTCTGGGTCGATTTCGACCGCCCACAGCGGCACGTCCTCCCGGATTCGGTGGGGCCGACTCGGAATGTCGGCTTCGAGAGTGTCCGACAGCGAGTGCGCGGGGTCGGTGGAGACGACGAGCGTGTTCGTGCCGTCGCTCGCGGACGCGAGCGCGGTGGCTGCCGCCATCGTCGTCTTCCCGACGCCGCCCTTCCCGCCGTACAGCACGTACTCCGCGGTGTCCGTCTCGACGCCCGGGTCGAGAGAATCGACCGCCTCGACCTCGATTTCGTCCATACCCGTGGGTCGTGCGCCCACCGGGGTCAATCCGTTGGTCGCGCGCCGTCAGGCGAAGTAGTCGGCGAGGCGGTCGGCGGCCTCCTGGGCACGGGGCGTGACGAGCGCGAACCGCAGCCAGTCGGTCCGCGACTCGCCGAAGCCAGCGCCCGGCATCCCCGCGACGCCCGCCTCGTCGATGAGTTCGTAGACGTTCTCCAGGGTGCCCGGGAAGCCGGGGAACCGCGCCATCACGTAGAACGAACCCTCTGGCGTCGTGTACTCAGCGCCCGCGGCGTCGAGTGCCTCGGTGAACGCGGCGATGCGCTCCCGGAGGAGCGCCCGGGTGTCCTCGTAGTAGTCGGGGTCGGTGTTCCGGAGCGCGTGCAGGACGGCGGCCTGCGACGGCCGGCTGCCAGCCACACTCGTGAGCATGTGCCGAGACTTCATCGGCTCGGCGTGGCGCTCGTCGGCGATGGCGTACCCGACCCTGAACCCCGTGATCGCGAGCGACTTCGAGAACGAGTTCGTGACGATGCGGTGCGGCGAGTCGTACTCCAGCGCGCTCGTGAACTCGCCGGAGAAGTCGAAGTGGTCGTACACCTCGTCGCTGACGAGGATGGCGTCGTTGTCCTCCGCGATGGCGACCAGTTCCGCCATCGTCTCCTCCGGGTAGACCGCGCCCGTGGGGTTGTTCGGCGTGTTCACGACGATGCAGGCGGTGTCCTCGCTGGCGACCTCGCGGACGTCCGCGGGGTCGATGTGGCCCTCGTCGTCCGCGACGACGAAGCGCTGCGTGCCGCCGAGCATCGTCGTCTTCCCCGGATAGTAGGGGTAGACCGGGTCGGTCATGACGATCTCGTCGCCGGTGCCGCGCTCCAGCGCGCGCCCCATCGCGAGGTAGTTCGCGCCGCCGCCGCCGTTCGTCACGACGACCTGGCTCACGTCCACGCCGCGTCGGGCCGCAATCTCCTCGCGGAGTTCCCGCAGCCCCTCGCTGGGCGGGTACTGGAAGTCGTCGCCTCCGGTGTCGGCGTAGGCGTGCAGGCCCTCACTGACCGCCGGCGGTGACCCCCAGTCCGGGTTCCCCGAGACCATGTCGACGACGTCGCGGTCTGCGTCGGCCGCGTACTTCATCACGCGGAAGAACAGCGGCTCCTCGTACTCCATACCGGAGTCTGGACGCGTCGGCACGTGTTTCTTTCGCCCGGCAAACGTCGCCGGGAGACGGGCGTTGAGGGCGTTCCGCGCTGTCCTCGTGAGCATGTCCCACCGAGAACTCGCCCGGGAGTACTACGACGCCGTCGACGACGGCCGCGTCGACGACCTGCTCGCGCTGTTCGCCGACGACGTGACCTACGAGCGGCCCGGCCAGTCCAGCATCGACGGCAAGGACGACCTCGCGGCGTTCTACCGCGAGGACCGCGCTCTGGAGGGCGAACACGAGATTCACCACGTCGTCGTCGGCGGCGACCGGGTCGCCGTCCGCGGCACGTTCTCGGGCGAACAGGCCGGCGAGCCGGTCGAGTTCGGGTTCGCGGACTTCCACTTCGTCGAGGACGGCACGATTGCCGAACGCCACACGTACACCGACCGCGACACGGTCTGACCGCGACCCGACACGCCTCCGCCTCGACCCCTACCTTCTTGCTGTCGCCCCGGGAAGCTCGGAGCATGCGCGAGTACGCCGACGACCCGCCGGTCGAGGAGACGGTCGGGGACGCGCTCCGGGACGCCGGCCACACGGTCGCCACTGCCGAATCGTGTACCGGCGGCCTGATTGGCTCGCTGCTCACCGACGTGCCGGGCTCCTCAGACTACTTCGACCGGAGCTACGTCACGTACGCCTACGACGCGAAACTCGACCACGGTGTCACCCGCGAAGCGCTCGACGACCACGGCGCGGTCAGCGAACCGGTCGCCCGCCAGATGGCGCGAGGTGTCCGCGACCAGGCCGGCACGACGTGGGGCGTCGCCACCACCGGCGTCGCGGGACCGGACGGCGGCAGCGCGGAGACGCCCGTCGGCACGGTCTACGTCGGCGTCGCGTACGCCGGGAACTGGGGCAGCGGGGACTCCTACGCCGCGGTCACGCGCCGCGAGCTCGACGGTGACCGACTGGCAATCAAGGAGCAGATTGCCCGAACTGCCCTGCAACTACTCGCGGGGGAACTCGAAAGCGTCACGTAACCACCGTGCATCGACCTACCCGATGAACAAAGGCGACCACGTTCTCAACGGCATCCTGCTCGCCGTGGGCCTCGGCTACGTCCTCCACCCGGACGGCGGACTGGAGACGTTCGAGACCATCGCGGCGACGCTCGTGCCGGTCGTCCTCGGCACGCTGTTCCCCGACGTCGACACCGACTTCGGGAAACACCGCAAGACCCTCCACAGCCTCCCGGTCCTCGCCGTCCTCTACGCGTTCCCGTTCTACTTCGGGAACCTCCAGTGGGTGTGGGTCGGCGTACTCAGCCACTACGTCCTCGACGTGGTCGGCAGCAGACGCGGCATCGCGCTGTTCTACCCGCTCTCCGACCAGGAGTACGGACTGCCCGTGGGCGTCACCACGTCCTCGAAGTGGGCGACCACGGTCACGGTCGTAATCACCATTCTGGAGCTGGCGGTCGTCGCCGCCGTGCTCTACCTGGCACCTCAGGTCATCCCGATGGAGACCGTCGAGACCTTCCTCTGAGACGGCCTAGTAGACGGCGACATCGTCGAACCGGCCGTCGTACGCGATGTGACGGGGGTGGGTGGGCTCCATCCCCGAGAGCAACAAGCGGTCGACTTTCTCCCAGGTGTTCTCGTAGACGAGGTGGAGTTTCTCCGCGAGACGACGCTGCCGGTGACCGGGGCCGTTCCGGTGTTCGACGCTCCGGCTCACGCCGGACTGGAGCGCGTCGACGAGGTCGGCCTCGCTCTCGATTTCGGCGTCGAACGCGGTCCAGACGTCGCCGACCGTGTTCGAGAGGTGGGCGTACGACGACCCGAACTCGGGGAGGTCGTGGACGTCGGCCAGCCGGCGGGCGCGCCGGTCGTGGTGCGGGAGGAGTTTCGGGTTGTACGTCTCGACGGCGGCCAGGCGGCCGCGGTACGCCTCGACGTCGGCGGGCGTCAGGCTCACCGTCAGGAACCCCGGGTGGGGTGCCAGTACGGCGGCGTTCTGGCGGTCGAGCTCGGTCAGCGCGCCGTCCAGCGTGACGAAGTCCGGAACCGGCGAGTCGAGGCCGACCGCGAGGACGTGTTTGCGGTCGCGGTACGAGCCGGTGAAAATCTCGCGGGCCGGCACCACGAGGAGGTCGTCGTCGCTGTAGGCGGCCGCCCGCTCGCGGATGTCGGGCAGGCGCGTGAAGTGCGGGGCGTACACGAGCACGTCGACGCCGGCTGACTTCGCCTGACGGACGGCGTCGTCGTCCAGCACTTTCACGTGGAGGTCGACACGAGTCGTCGGCACGCCCTCGGATTCGCGTGGCGACAGTTAGCCGCTTTCGGTCTCGGTGAACGCTTCGCCCGGTGTTCCGCGTTCTGGCGAGCTTATGGGTGTGGCGTCCGAAGGGCGAGTATGAGCTTCGAGTTGCTCTCCGAGGACGTCGTTCCCGAACACGCCCAGGACGTGAAACAGGACGCCCGAGACTTCGCGGCCGAACACATCGCGCCGAACGCCGAGGAGTTCTACCGGACCGGCGACTACCCGCGAGACATCCTGGAGGCGGGGATGGACGCCGGTCTGGTCGCCCAGGACATCAGCGAAGAGTACGGCGGCCGTGGTCTCGACCTGACCCAGATGCTCGCCATCGCCGAGGAGTTCTTCCGCGCGGACGCCGGCATCGCGCTGACGCTCCAGCTCGCGAGCTTCGGAGCCGAACTCATGCAGGAGTACGGCAGCGAACAGCAGAAAGAGGAGTTCCTCCGTCCGGTCGCCGAGAACGAACAGATCACCGGACTCGCGGTCTCCGAGCCCGACATCGGCTCCGACCTCGCCGGCATGCACACGACCGCGGAGAAGGACGGCGACGAGTACGTCCTGAACGGCGAGAAGTACTGGATCGGGAACGGCGTCGAGGCCGACTGGGTCACGGTCTACGCGAAGACCGGCGACACCGACGACCGCTACATGAACTACTCGCTGTTCGCCGTGCCGACCGACACCGACGGCTACGACGCCGAACACATCCCGGAGAAGATGGGGATGCGCGCGTCGAAGCAGGCACACATCGTCTTCGACGACTGCCGCATCCCGGAGGAGAACCTCATCGGGAGCGAGGGCGCGGGCTTCATGATGCTCACCGACTTCTTCAACCACGGTCGCGTCGTGGTCTCCGGTCACGGGCTGGGGCTGGCCGCCGCCGCCTTCGAGGAGGCGTGGGACTTCGTCCACGACCGCGAAGGGTTCGGGCGGAACGTCTCGGACTTCCAGGCCGTCCAGCACGGTCTCGCTGACATGCGTCTGGAGTTCGAGTCGGCGCGCGCGCTCGCGTACCGGGCCGCCGAGAAGGTCGAGGCCTACGACCAGCCCGGGCTCTGGGCGGCGATGGCGAAGACGAAGGCGACGGAGGTCGCCACGGCGAACGCCGAGCAGGGCATGCAGTTCCACGGCGGCCGCTCGAATCTCACCGACCGCCGCATCGCGCGGGTCTACCGAGACGTCCGCATCCCGGTCATCTACGAGGGCGCAAACGAGATTCAGCGCAACCTCATCTACCGGCAGTCGGCTGAGTGAAACGAACCTGGTGACCGGAGACTGCGTCTCCCGGCAGTCCGGGGAGAGTAGCGAAACAGACGACAGAATTGCTGTGAGTCCGGGCGCGCAGCGGCTCTCGCTGTAATCGAACACTGGACGGAGGGCGTGCGAACGCCCGACTCATCCTCGGGTCACCGCACCTACCAGTCGCGTATCCCACAGACCGCGACATCGCGGCTCTGGCGGTGCTTCACGGGTCAGATAGCGGACTGTTAACTGTCGTGCGTATCGTTATCACGATTGAAAGTTTGTCTGACGCGCGGCAGACATTCGACGGACGTGCGGGGTTCAGTTCTCTAGCTAGCGACACAAAGTTTATGCGCGCGCTCCGGCTACGAGGAGGCATGCCCGGGTGGGAGTGCGCGATTGTCGGCTGTGGGTCGACCTTCGGTAGCGTCGAAGCACTGCTGGCACACCAGGTGACTGACCACGAGACCCACGAGTGCGAGGTCTGTGGCGACACCGTCCCGGAGGGCTACTTCGCCGTCAAGCACGTCCTCGAAGACCACACGCGCGCCGAGTACGTCCGCTTCTACGACGGCGACGCCGCCGCCATCCGCGAACGCGAGGAGGTCCTCGAAGCCGTCGGCGACGCCCTCGACCCCAGCGTCCTCGAAGACCTGCTCAGCGACGAGCGGGCCGACGTCCTCGACACCACCGACCCTACCCCCGTCACCACGAGCTGAGTTCTCGGCTGCCGCGTCCGGAACCGCCTTCCGGACGGCTCTGTCTCTTGTCCCCATGCGACTCGCGCGACTCCAGACAGCCGACGGCATCGTCGAGGGCGAGTACCGCGACGGAACCGTCGTCACCGACGACGCCGAGTACGTGGTTGGCGACGACGGCCGGCTCGCACCGCCCTGCGACCCGTCGGCGCTGTACTGCATCGGCCGGAACTACGCCGCGACGCTCGACCAGATGGACTACGAGCGCCCCGAGGAGCCGGACTTCTTCATCAAGCCGCCGGCGTCGGTTGTCGGTCACGGTGCCGACATCCCCTACCCGTCGTTCACCGACGAACTCACGTACGCGGGCGAACTCGCCGCCGTCGTCGGCGAGCGCTGCCACGACGTCGACGAAGCCGACGTGCCGGACGTCCTCCGCGGATTCACCGTGATGAACGACCTCGACGCGCTCGACCAGCAGGGCCGCACGGCGCGCAAGGCCTTCGACGGGTCTGGCCCGCTTGGTCCCTGGGTCGAGACGGACGTCGACCCGTGCGGCATCGACATGCACACCGACATCGCGGGCGAGCGACGCCAGGAAGCGAACACGGAACTGATGCTGTTCGACCCCTACGAGGCCGTCGCCTACCTCTCCGAGCGATTCACATTCCGGCCCGGCGACGTGATTGCGTTCGGCAGCCCGGCGAACCCGGGGCTCGTTGAACCCGGGGAGACGGTCGAAATCACGTACGAAGGGGTCGGCACGCTGCGAAACACTATCGTCGACGGCGAGAACTAGCTGCGGAACCGCGTCGCGCCGGAACCGGCCGCGTTACTGGCGGTCTTCGGAGTCCAGCACGCGAATCTGGTCGCCGCGCACGGTGACCGGAATCGGGACGGTCGCCTCGTACAGTTCGACGGTGACCTGGTCTTTGCCCTCGTCGATGCGCTGGACCTGGGCCTTCTCGCCCTTGAACGGCCCCGCGATGAGCTCGACGATGTCGTTCTCCGCGATGCCCTCGACGTCCGGCTTCGGAGAGAGGAAGTGCTCGACCTCCGAGATGCCGGCGTCGCCGGGCACGAGGCTGCGGGCGTGCGGAATCTCCTCCATGACGCGCTCGATGGCGGCGGTGTCCTCGGCCTCCACCATCACGTAGCTGGTGAGCGCGTCCGGCGCGAGCACCGCGTGGATGGTGTCCTCCTCGCGGTTCGCGATCATGCTCGCGACGGTCTGCTCCTGGCTCGCGGTTGTCTTGACGGCGAACACACCCATCTCAGATCACCGAGGTCACGCCGCTCATCAGGAGGAAGATGACGAATCCGATGAGGCCGATGAGCAGGATGCCTGCGCCGGCGATTTTCGCAATCTGGGAGAACTCCTCCCAGGAGGGCGTGCTCGCCAGGCGGAGCACCCTGGTGTACGCGGAAAGCTCTAGGGGAACGTCCATACTCGACTCCACACGACGCTGGCTTTTCTATCTATTGATGCTGCATAGGGACTTTCGAGTGTCGGGTTTCACTCCTCGCGATCGGTCGCGAACGTCGAGACGTACCCAAACACGGCGTAGACGGCGAAGAACACGACTATCGTCGACACCACTGTCGCGAGCGAGGAGTACCCGAACTCCTGTTCCCAGAGTTCGGAGAGTTCCCACGTCACAGGGAAGCTACACACGATGGTGGCGACGAGAACCGCAGCGCGTACGCGTGTCGATTCGAAGGTCGTCGCCGCCGTCCACGTCTCTGCGAGGGAGTGTGTGAGCCGAGGCACAGTCCAGGCGTCGCCGTGGCCGGACTAAAACACGGCGACCGTTTGCAGCCGCTGTACCGCGAGCGTCATTCGACGTAGTCGATGTCCTCGATTTCGCTGCCGGGCTGCGGTTCGGGTTCGGGCTCGGGCTGCGGTTCGGGCTCGGGGGTGTCGTTGCGGCCGTAGATCTGGGGAGAGTCGACGCCGGTGACGACGACCATGGTGCGCATCTCCTCCTCGATCTCCTCGTCGACGCTGGTGCCCCAGATGATGCGGGCGTCCGGATCGATGCGGTCGTAGAGCTGTTCGACGACGCCCTCGGCCTCCTCGATGCTCATGTCCGGCCCACCCGTCACGTTGATGAGCGCGGAGTTCGCCGAGGAGATGTCGACGTCCAGCAGCGGGGAGCGAAGTGCGGACTGGACCGAGTCCGCGGCCTTCGCGTCGGAGTCGGCCTCGCCGAGCCCGATCATGGCGACGCCGCCCTTCTCCATGACGGTGCGAACGTCGGCGAAGTCGAGGTTGACGAGGCCGGGCTTCGTGATGAGTTCCGTGATGCCCTTCACGGAGCGCATGAGGACCTCGTCGGAGACCTTGAACGCCTCGCGAACCGGGAGTTTTCCGACCGAGTCGAGGAGTCGGTCGTTCGGGACGACGATGACGGTGTCGGCGACGTCGCGGAGGCGTTCGAGGCCGGCTTCCGCGTTCGTGCGTCGGACCTCGCCCTCGGCGGTGAACGGCGTGGTGACGATGGCGATAGTGAGCGCGCCCTGTTCGCGGGCGGCTTTCGCCACGACCGGCGCGGAGCCGGTGCCGGTGCCGCCGCCGAGCCCGGCGGTGACGAACACCATGTCCGAGCCCGAGATGGCCTCCCGAATCTCGTCCTGGGACTCGATGGCGGCCTCCTCGCCGACCTGCGGGAGCGAGCCGGCACCACGGCCCTTGGTCTTCTGCTGGCCCATGAGAATCTTCGTGTCGGCGTCGATGTCGACGAGATGCTGGACGTCGGTGTTCGCCGCCACCAGGTCCGCGCCGTGGATGCCCTCCTCTGCCATGCGGTTGACCGTGTTCGAGCCGGCACCGCCACACCCGACCACCGTGATGTTCGTCTGGAGCTCCTGGAGGACGTCCTCGAGTTCGTCGTCGGTCATGGTGCCGGTGGGCATCGGCTCGCCCCCGCCGCCCGCGACGTCGCCCGCGTCCGAGGCCGAGTCTTCGGACTCCTCGGCCTCGTCTATGGCGTCCTGTACGATCGAGTCCATTGTTGCCTAACGGGTAGCGTGTGAGGCTTAATTACCTTTCCCCTCCGCGTCGGACGGGCGTCGCACGCGCTCTCGCGCCCGCTCTCGGAGGGCGACCGGAACGGTGATGGTCTCCGTTCGGGCGACCTCGTCGGGGGTGATGGTAGCCCCGTCGTACTCGACCGGCTGGCCGTTCGCGAGCTTCCCGTAGGCGGGGCCTTCCGGGACCCCGCGGTCGGCGGCGGCGGCCGGGTCGAAGGTCTCCCGAGTGGCGGTGACCTCAGCTTGATTTCGCGCGACCTCGTCGTACTCGGCCGCGAGCACGTCCGCGAGGCCGTCGACGAGCGCGTCGTAGTCGTTGCCGGTCGCGAACGCCGCCGGACCGGCGAGGCGGTTCCCGTTCTCCTCGGTGAGCACGGCGAGCGCTCGCTCCTGTGCCGCCTCGACCGTTGCGTCGGGGTCGACGGCGTGGGCGGCATCCAGCAGGTCGCCGGGCAGGTCGACGACCCGGTAGTCGCCCTCGTGGGACTCGGCGGGTGCGCCGAACCGGAGGCCGTCATCGACGCGCCCGACGTGGGCTTCCAGCGAGGCGACGAGGTCGAGCTGGACGCCGTCCGTCTCCTTGACCCACGTCTCGGAGACGACGTCGTAGCCGAGTCCGGCGATGGCGTCCCGGACGGCGGACTGCTCGCCGTCGACGACGGCGTACTCGGCGCCGCTCGCAGCGAACATCGCGTCGACGACGCCCTCGTGTTGGCGCGGGTCCCCGAGGTCCGACAGCGACCAGTCGGCGGCGACGTGGCCGACCGGCCAGTCGGTCTCCGCGAGAACGCGGGAGGGTCGAGGGGCGTAGTGGCCGCCACCGAACGCGACGAGCGCCCGGTCGCCGTGGGGGTCGACGCCACGGAGGCCGAGGACGGCCTTCGCGACCGCGCCCGCGCCCTCGGGGTCGCCCCACTCGGCCTCGTCGCTGCCGAGTTCCACGAACATCGAGGGCGCGCCGACGCTCGTCGGCCCGTGGTGGGTGCACTCCATCGCCACGTCGTAGCCGTCGGGCGCGTGCTCCCGGAGGCCGGCCATCACGGCGTGGTGGGCGTTCGGGCACGCCGGCGCGACCGACCGGCCCTCGCCCCCGAACTCGGCGTCGCCGCCGAAGTTCCCCGTGTAGTGGGCCGACAGCAGCGGCCCCGTCTCGCCGCTGTGCCGAGAGACGAACACCACGAGGTCGGGGTCGTCGAACGCCGCGGCGGCGTCGTCCGCGTGGATGTGGAGGTCGTCGATCTCCCGCAACTCGAAGCCGTCCGCGCGGTAGGTGTCCTCGGCGACCTGCTCGAAGTCGCCGAGTTCGAGGAGGTGGTCGCCGATGTGCTCCGAGGCCTCGTCCGCGCGGCTCACGACGATGCCGATCACGCTCCGGGGTACTCGGTCGGGCGTAAAACGCCTGCCGTTACCGCGTGGTAGCGCCGGAAGTCCGCGGGCAGTAATCTCGTGGCCCGGCTAGTCAGCCCGGGATGGTGAGCTATCAGAACACGACCTCGGCGTCGACAAAGTACTGCTCTCGCACTCGCTCGAACTCCGGACCCGCCGGCACGAGCCCCCGTGTCGGCGCGTCGTGTTCGTCGAAACGACTCCGGTCCGGGGAGACGGATTCGAGTATTTCCACGAACGTCGACCCGTTCCTCCCGGTGACGTGTACGAACCCGCCGTACCGACGCCGCTCGAACGCCGTCGCATCCGGGTCCGGAAACGCGTTGACGATACACCCGACGTGTTCTCGGAGGTAGTCTGCGGCCTGCTTCTGGGAGTACTGGCAGTCTGCGTAGTACTGCTCCTTGTTCTCGTCGTCGAGGCTCCGGCCACCGTGTTTCGCCGATTCGTACCGGACCGCGTCCGCGCCGACCTCGCCTTCGAGGAAGCTCAGATTCACAGTGAAACACTCCGGATACCTGAGGATGACGAGGACGAAAATCTGCTCGTCGACCGTGTAGCGCTCCTGTAAGCGGTAGTAGCACTCTAGATAGTACGCAGCCAGCGCCCCGACCCAGTCGTCGCGCTCGCCGTCGAGGTACTCGGTCGCGACCTCGTAGTAGTCCTCCCCGGCGAGCTGTCCCAACCGGTGTTCGAAACTCCGCCGCATGTCTCCGAGTTCGTCCTCGTAGACCTCCGTTACGGGAACGTCCGGGTCGGCCAGGAGTTCGATCTTCCGCTCGCCGGCGGCAGCGATTCGACGCATGTTCTCGTAACACTCCCGCTCAGCCGCGGCGTCAGGGAGTGGAACTCGAACTGCCTGGTGGGGCAGAGTTGCAGACCCGGACTCCAGCCGGTCGAGGTAGCCCATGACGACCTGTAGATAATAACACACGTCTATGAATCGGTCGGTATCCACACTACCGGCTCCCAACCGAGAACGGCCGAACGTGGAGCCGGCGGAGTGAACCGTGCACTCCTCAGTCGCCGGCCTCGGCCTCCGGTCGGCCGGAGCCGTACGCCGACTGCACAGTCCGGTTGGTGCGGCGCAGCAGCCGTGCGAGGGACTCCCGGCGCAGCCAGAACAGCCCGGCAGCCAGCACGAGGTAGACCACGGTGTAGACGTGGAGGACGAGGATGCTGAGTTCGGTCTCGACGGCGGCGTCGGCGACCGTCTGGATGATGGCGAACTCGACGACGACCTGACTCACGAACAGCACGAGCAGCCCCGTTGCCTCCCGCAGGCTGATGTTGAAGTTGGAGAGGATGGCGATGGCGAACGCGCTCTGGGCGGCCGTAATCCAGATTTCGGCGGTCTGTTTCTCGTCGAACGGCAGCGAGCCGACCTCGCCGAGGCCGAGGCTGTAGACGACCGCGAGGGTCCCGATGAGCAGCGTCCACTGGTTCAGCTTCGAGGAGATGAGGGCGTTGAACCCCGCCGTCGAGCGCGCCTTGTTCACGAGGTAGGCGACGACGATGAGTTCGGGGCTCTCGGAGGCCAGCGGCGCAATCCACTGAATCATGAAGAACGGCGGGACGCCGGCCTGTTTACCGAGCGCTTCGAGGCCGTGGGCGAACGGGTGGACGGCGGTGAAAATCATCGCGCCGGAGTACGCGAACAGCGCCAGCACGGTCCCGATTCGGACCACCTTGGTGAGGCCTTGGAGGTACTTCGGGACACCGACCTGGCCCTCCGGCTTCTCCACGTCGCCCTGGATGATGACGCCGATGTAGACGACGTACAGCCCGACGAGCACGAGCGTGTCGAGGATGCCGATGCCACCGTTCAGGGGAACGAAGAACGCGAACAGGGTGGCGGCCAGCAGGAACGCGATTTCCGTGCTGATGTTGCGGTCGAGTTGGACGACGCTCGCCAGGAACCCGGACCGCTGTTCGACGGCCACGTCCGACGTGGTCTTCGCCCGGTAGACGGTGAACATCGCGATTCCGGACCACCCGAGCCCGATGAGGATGCGGTTCGCGCCCGTCATGTTCGCGACCGCGAGGTTGCCGGCTTCGACGCCGCGAGCCGTACCGGCGCTCGCGCCGGCGGTCCAGGCGTACAGAGCGTCGACGGCGTACTCGGGGGCGACAGCGAGCACCGCGAGGACGGCGATGGCGAACGCCCGGGGCACGTCTTTCTCGGCGGTCTCGGCTCCCCACGCGAGGAGGAACGACGCGCCGAGCACTGCGACGCCGCTGACGGCGACGGTCGCCAGCTCGGTGAGCGCGAGCGCCTCCGGGCCGCCCGCGAGTTCGACACCGACCCACGGCGCGGTGCAGGCGAACGCCACAGCCAGCGCTGCGAGTGGGTGTGTCACTCGTTCTTTCAGCATACCACAAGGAACCGCGAACGAGTCCCTAACGCTTGCGGTTCAGGGGAGCAGGAAGTAGACGAAGCCGGCGTAGCCGGCGAGCAGTCCGACGCCCTCGACGCGGCCGATGTTGTCGCCGAACGCCATCATGCCGAGCGCGACGAACGTGAAGCCGAGCATCACGGGGAGTTCGAAGCCGATGGTCCCGGGCTGGACGGTGATGGGGACGAGCACGGCGACGAAGCCGATGACGGCGAGGATGTTGTAGATGTTCGACCCGACGACGTTCCCGATGGAGAAGTCGGCTTCGTCCCGGAGGGCGCTCACGACCGACGTGGCGAGTTCGGGGACGGAAGTCCCGAACGCGATGATGGTGAGTCCGATAAAGAGGTCGCCGAATCCCCAGGCTGAGAGCACGCCCCGCCCACCGATGATGAGGCTACGGGAGCCCGCGAGCAGCAAGGCGACGGCACCGACGAGCACCACGTAGTCACGAGTACTGGCGCTCTGGTCTTCGTCCATCTCGACGTCCTCAGGGAGGTTCACGTCTCCTTCCTGCTGGGACTGGTAGTAGAGGTAGCCGGTGAACGCGGCGAGCATCCCGAGCAGGACGACGCCGTCGAAGGCGGCGAGTTCGCCGTCCAGCGAGAGCGCGACGAGCGCGACGGCGGCCGCGAGCATGAACGGGCCGTGCTGGTAGAGCAGGGACTTGTCGACGTCCATCGGGCGGAGGACGGCGGCGGTGCCGAGGACGAGTCCGATGTTGGCGATGTTCGACCCGACGATATTCCCGAGGGCGATGCTGTCGTCGGCGGTGATACCGCCGACCGTGCTGACGAACAGTTCGGGGGCCGTCGTGGCGAACGCGACGACGGTGACACCGACGGTTGCGGCCCTGACGCCGTGCGAGAGTGCGAGGGCGGAGGCGGCGGAGACCAGGAACTCCGCGCCGACGTACAGCAGGAGGATGCCGGCGACGAGGATCGCTCCGTCGAGGAGCAGCGATTCGGCCATATCGACGGGAGACGGCCACCGAGTGAAAAGCAGTTCGGTGTGGGTGCCAGTTATGAGAACGCGGCCACGAGTCTCGGTATGGACGTCTACGGACTCGTCGGGAACCCGGTCGAGCACTCGCTGTCGCCGCCGATGCACGAGGCGGCCTACGACGAACTCGGTCTGGACGCCCGGTACGTCACGTTCGAGCCGGAGCCGGCGGACCTCGACGCCGCAATCGAGGGGGCGCGGGCGCTCGGTATTGCCGGCCTGAACGTCACCGTTCCGTTCAAGGAGTCGGTGCGGGAGCTCGTCGCCGTCGACGACCTCGCGGCGCGCGTCGGTGCCGTGAACACCGTCGACTTCTCGGGGGGTGAGCCGACCGGCCACAACACTGACCTCGAGGGCGTGCGGCGGGCGTTCGCGCACCACGACGTGCCGCTGGCGGGCGAGACGGCTGTCGTGGTGGGCGCTGGCGGCGCGGGACGGGCTGCCGCGTTCGCGCTCCGGGACGCCGACGCGACCGTCCACGTCGCCAACCGAACCGTCGAGACGGCCGAGGCACTCGCCGGAGACGCGGGCGCGACGGCTCACGGGCTCGACGAACTGCCGGCGCTCCTCCCGGACGCGGACGTGCTCGTGAACGCAACGACCGTGGGGATGAACAGCGACGAATCGCCGGTGCCGGCGAGCGCGCTCCACGCGGACCTCGCCGTGTTAGACGCGGTCTACGCGCCGCTGGAGACACGCCTGCTGCGGGACGCGTCGGCGGCGGGTGCGACGACCGTCGACGGCGCGTGGATGCTGCTGTTCCAGGGCGTCGCGGCGTTCGAGCGGTGGACGGGCCGCGATGCGCCCGTCGACGCGATGAACACCGCACTTCGGGCACGGCTTTAAGTTGGGGAGCGATATATACGCCAACGATGGGACTGCTCTCTAAACTCAAGTCGATGCTCGGGCTCGAATCGTCCGAGCGTGCGCCGGGCAGCGGCGTCGACGTCACCGTCGAGCGCGAACCCGGTGACGACACCGAGGCCCCTGCCGAGGACCACGGCGACGACTCGTCGGGCGACGACCCGGCCGCCACCGGCACCGACGCCGCGGCGTCGACGGAGTCGCTCGTGGACGAAGCCGGAACCGACGACCCCGACCGCGCCGCCGAACCCGCAGAGGCCGCAGGTTCGGCCACCGACACCGACGTCGAGGACGACGAGTACGTCGCGACCGACGCCGACGTCGGCACCGACGCCGATACGGATGCCGAGGAGGACTCGACGGCCGAAGCCGACGCGGACGAGGACGCGGCCGCCGAACCGGAGCCGGACGACCTCACGGAGATCAAAGGTGTCGGCCCGGCGTACGCCGACCGACTGCACGACGCCGGCGTCACGACGTTCGCGGCGCTCGCGGACGCCGACCCGGACGAACTCGCCGCCGACACCGACCTCTCCCCGAAGCGCGTCGGTCGCTGGATCGACCGCGCGGGCGACCGGTAGCGATGTCGCCGACGGATGCGTGAGGCGTCGGTCGTCACCGACTGCGCGGCGTTCCGCGCGGCGGTAGCGGACGCTCCGGCGGCCGCTCGCGGCGTCGTCGAGGCGCGGCTGGCAGTCGACGACCCGTTCGACGCCTACCGCCGGGCGCGCGGCGAGGAGCCCGCGTTCCACTTCGAGACGACGGGCGGCAGCGACGGCTGGGGCTACTTCGGCGTCGCTCCGGAGTCCGTGCTGCGCGTCGACGCGGGTGAATCCGGCGCACTCGACGCGCTCCAGGCCGAGGTCGAGGGTCCGCTCGTTCGCGCGGGCTGCGAGGTCCCTCACCCCGGCGGGCTGTTCGGGTGGCTGTCCTACGACGTCGCCCGCGAACTCGAAACGCTCCCCGATTCGACGACCGACGACCGCGGACTGCCGCGCCTCCAGTTCGGCGTCTATCCGACGATTGCGGCGTGGCGCGAGCCGTTCGAGCCCGGCAACGACCTCCGACTCGTCTCGGCGGTGCCGCTGGACGGCGACACCGACCCGGACTCCCTCTTCGAGGACGCCAGCGAACGCGTCCTCGCACTCGCCGACCGCATTCAGAGCGGTGACCCCGACGTGGGCCCCGCGCCCGCCGACGCGCCGGCCCCCTTCGAGAGCGCGACCGGCCGCGACGACTTCGAGGGCCGCGTCCGCCGGATTCAGGACGCTATCCTCGAGGGCGAGACGTTTCAGGCGAACGTCAGCCACCGACTGGTCGCACCGGCGAGTGTCCACCCGGTGAAGGCGTTCGCCGCGCTCCGTGAGGCCAACCCCGCGCCATACTCCGGGCTCCTGGAGTTCCCCGGCGTCGACCTCGTGTCCGCCAGCCCGGAACTCCTGCTCGAACGCCGCGGTCGCGACCTCGTGACCGAACCGATTGCGGGGACGCGACCGCGCGGCGACACGCCCGAGGCGGACGCGGCGCTGGAGGACGAACTGCTCGCCGACGAGAAGGAGCGAGCGGAGCACGCGATGCTCGTCGACCTCGAACGCAACGACCTCGGGAAGGTCAGCGAGTACGGGAGCGTCGAGGTCGCCGACTACCGGCGCGTGGACCGATACAGCGAGGTGATGCACCTCGTCAGTGAAGTCCGGGGACGGCTCCGCGGCTCCTGTACGCTCGCTGACGCTATCTCCGCGGTCTTCCCCGGTGGAACTATCACTGGGGCTCCCAAGCCTCGCACCATGGCGCTCGTCGACGACGCCGAAGCCACGCGCCGCGGCCCCTACACGGGGAGCCTCGCGGCCGTCGGCTTCGACGGCGACGCCACGCTCAACATCGTCATCCGGACGCTCGTCCGGCACGCCGACGAGTACCACCTCCGGGTCGGGGCCGGTGTCGTCCACGACTCCGACCCCGGCAGCGAGTACGACGAGACGCTGGACAAGGCCCGCGCGCTCGTCGACGCCATCGACGACGCGCTCGCCGACGACCCCGACGACCTCGCTGTCGACGCGGAGGTGGAGCCGTGACACGCGTGCTCGTCGTCGACAACTACGACTCGTTCGCGTACAACCTCGTGCAGTACGTCGGCGCGCTCGCCGACGACGTGGTCGTCCGGCGGAACGACGCCGTCGACGTCGACGGCGTCCGCGACCTCGACCCGGACGCAATCGTCGTCTCGCCCGGCCCCGGAACACCGGACGACGCGGGCGTCTCGGTGCCCGTGTTCCGCGACCTCGATGTCCCGACGCTCGGCGTCTGCCTCGGCCACCAGGCGCTCTGTGCCGCCAACGGAGCCACCGTCGAACACGCACCGAGCGTCGTCCACGGCAAACCCTCGATGGTCACCCACGACGACCGCGGCGTCTTCGCGGGACTGCCCGAGCGCTTCGAGACCGGGCGGTACCATTCGCTGTCGGTCGCCGAGCGCTCGCTCCCCGACTGCCTCGAACCCGCCGCGTGGACCGAGGACGGCGTTCTGATGGCCGTCCGGCACCGCCAGACGCCCCACGTCGGCGTCCAGTTCCACCCCGAGAGCATTCTCACACCTGCCGGCAACCAACTCGTCTCAAACTTCCTCGATACATGCGCTACCACGTAGACGGCGACCTCGTCGACGCCGAGGACGCCACCGTCAGTGTCCGAGACCGCGGCTTCCAGTACGGTGACGCCGCGTTCGAGACGCTGCGCGCGTACGGCGGACAGACCTTCGCCTGGGTCGCCCACCACCGCAGACTCGAAGCCACCTGCGACGCCCTCGGCATCGACCACGACTTCGACAGCGGGGCCCTCCGCGGCCGCGTCCACGAGACGCTCGCCGCCAACGACCTCACGGAAGCCTACGTCCGCCTCTCCATCACTCGCGGCGTCCAGGACGGCCGCCTCGCACCCAGGGAGAACGCAGACCCCACGGTCGTCGTCGTGGTCGACCCCTTGCCAAAGGGTGGCGTCGACGGCGAACGCGTCTGGAACGCGCCCGCGGACGTCCAGACCACGACGGTCAGGCCCACGCCCGACGCGACCATCCCCAGCAACGCCAAGACCCACAACTACCTCCCCGGCGTTCTCGGCCGCATCGACGCCGAGGACGCCGACGAAGCGCTCTTCGTCGACGACGACGGTCACGTCACGGAGGGTGCCTCAAGCAATCTCTTCTTCGTCGACGACGGCACCCTCTACACGCCGAGCACGGATCTCGATGTCCTCCCCGGCGTCACCCGCTGGGCCGTCACCGAGCTCGCCGCCGACCTCGGCATCCCGGTCGAGACCGGCCGCTACGACCTTGGGGACCTCTACGCCGCCGACGAGGCGTTCCTCACCAACACCACGTGGGAGGTCCGCCCCATCGCTCGCGTCGACGACACCAGCTACAGCACGTGCAAAGTCGGAGCTGCGCTCGCTCACGAATACGCGCGAGAAGTCGAACGTCGGCACTACTGAGTCCGTCCTGTACTGTTGTCGTCGGACTGTCAGTAGAGGCCGATTCGGCCGACGGCCCGCGGCAGACACCCTTGCTCCGGCTGAAGGTACGAGTAGTGGTCCGTCACCAGGTCGGTGACGTCGATGTCGGTGTAGCCAGCGGGCGCGTCCGCAGACCCCGCGAGCCCGCCGTGACCGACTGCCCGGGTTCGGTTCGACACGCGATACACCCAGCCCAGGACGCGGTCGTTCCGGTTGTGGAAGTTGTACACAGGCGCGTCGACGGCCTCGACAGCCGGCCCGTACTGCCCGTCGGTCCCGACGCTGTCGTTCGGAACCGCGCCGCCGAACAGCGACACCGAGGCGAGGAGGTCCGTTCGCCCGCGGTCAGCGAGCAGTTTGAGGGTCTCTCCTGTCAGGCGGGCACCGAGCGAGTGAGCGAACAGGTGAATCGGTCGCCCGTCAGATTCGGCCCACGCTGCCAGCCAGTCGGCGAGCGGCGCGGCGTTCGCGTCTGCGGTCTGCGTCGCCGGTCCCCAGTCGGTGTCTGACGCCCACGAGTACCCGACGACCGGGGGGATATCGGACTCCGAACCCGGTCCAGCCGCCGCGAGCCCCCGTCGGACGGTGTATGCGTGGTCGCGGGCGGACTCGGCGTCCGTGCCGAGACCGTGAACGAACAGCACGACCTCGTCGGCGTCGTCGAAGTCCCACGCCCCTACGCGCTCCGTCGGGTCTGCCGCGTCGAGCCGCCCCCGCGTCGTCACCATCGGCTGCGTCTCCGGTGCGTCGTACCCGCCGAAGTCGCCGGTCAGCGACCGTGCGACGTAGAATCCGCCGCCTCCGAGCAGGCCGATACCGCCCGCGACGCCGAGGAGGACTCGCCGCCGAGTGACGAGGCCGCCGGAGTCGTCGTCCGCCTCGGTCGAATCTGGTGGTCCCTGAGAGTCCGATTCGTTCGAGTCGTCCGCAGGCGTATTCGAGGTGATGTCTGGATATTGGTCCGAATTAGCAAGTACCTGACGCGGTGCCGGCGACAGCCGTCGACACACCGCCGACGCACAGCCCCGCTGTCTGCTGACTCGACGCTCACCAGTCGGCTCCCGCTTCCGGTGCGTTCAAGCGCCGCGAGTCGGTAGCTGGCGGCGATGGGAGACGACGACGATGACGGCGAGGGGGAGCGAATCGCAGGCGTCGACGAGGTGCCGGCCGACGACAGCTTCCTGTTCACGGTGCGGGAAGTGGGCGGGGACGAGCGAGAGGCCATTCTGGTCGAACTCTCGGACGACACCATCGCGGGCTGGCTGAACTACTGCATGCACTGGACGGACGTCACGCTCGACTCCGGTGACGGTGCCGTCCGGAACGGCGAGCTCGTCTGCCGCAAACACGCCGCGACGTTCGAGCCGGACTCGGGCGTCTGCACGCACGGCCCCTGCGAGGGCGCGGAACTCGACCCGATTCAGGTCGAGACGCGGGACGGCGCGGTCTACCTCACCGACTCCGACTACGCGTTCGTCCAGCAGGGCGCGGAAACCGACCCCGCGGACCTCTCCACGTCGCCCGGGTCGCGCGTCGGCTTCTAGGGGGACTCCACGACGAACGCCGGCTCCTCGATGCTCTCGCTTCTGCACTCCGGACACCGCGACGGAACGTTCACGGGGTCGTCGAAGCCGTCGAACCCGCAGTCGCGGCAGGCCGGCGGCCGCACCAGTAACTCCTCGTCGGTGCCGTCCAGGCTCTCCGAGATGTGCCGGACGTGCGTGAGCGCGGTGCCGCGGGCCACCTCGAACTCCTCGGCGACGGCGCTCGGGGTGCGTGGCTTCTCGCGGAGGGCGTCCTGAATCCGCTCCCGGGTGGTCTGGTCGTCCATACCGCGTCCTGTGTTTTCGGATGAAAAAGGACTTACCCAAAGACGTGGACCTCGATGGTATGAAAGCCGTCGTGCTTGCCGGCGGATACGCCACCCGTCTCTGGCCGATTACCAAACACCGGCCGAAGATGTTCCTCCCCGTCGGTGACACCACTGTCATCGACCGCATCTTCGAGGACCTCGAAGCCGACAACCGCGTCGAGGAGGTCTACGTCTCCACGAACGAGCGGTTCGCAGGCGAATTCCGCGAGCACCTCGACGACTCCCAGTTCGAGAAGCCGACGCTCTCAGTCGAAGACACCACCGACGAAGACGAGAAGTTCGGCGTCATGGGCGCGCTCGCCCAGCTCGTCGAGCGCGAGGACGTCGACGACGATCTCGTCGTCATCGCCGGGGACAACCTCATCTCCTTCGACGTCTCGGAGTTCGTCGACTTCTTCGCCGAGAAGGACGCCCCCGCCATCGCCGCCTACGACGTCGGGAGCTACGAGCGCGCGAAGTCCTACGGGCTCGTCGAACTGGACGGCGACGAAGTCATCGACTTCCAGGAGAAGCCCGACGACCCGAACAGCACGCTCGTCTCCATCGCGTGCTACGCCTACCCCCGGGAGGTCGTCCACGACATCGACACCTATCTCTCGGAGGACGGCAATCCCGACGAGCCCGGGTGGTTCGTGCAGTGGCTCCAGGACCGCCAGTCAGTCCACGCGTACACGTTCGAGGGCGCGTGGTTCGACATCGGCACGCCGGAGTCCTATCTCGACGCCGTCGCGTGGACACTCGACGGCGAGCGCATCGTCGCCGACGACGCCACGGTCGAGAACTCGACTATCGGCGAGAACGTCCACGTCCTCCCGGGCGCGGAGATTACGAACTCCAACGTCGAGAACTCCGTCATCTTCTCCGACGCGACACTCAGAGACTGCGACATCCGGGACTCAATCATCGACGAGGACACCGTCCTCGAGTCCATCGACTTCTCTGGCGCGCTCGTCGGCGCGCACACCACCATCGAGAACGGCGGCTAGGGACTTTTTGCGCTGTCACGGAAAGAGCGCGCAGCGTTCGCCGCCCCCTCGGCAAAAATTGCGGAAAAAGCACTCCTCCGTCCTGCCTCTCGCTGCGCTCGCGTTAGTCAGTCGTCGGCCTCCGCTCTCTCCTGCTGGTCGTTCGCGGAGTGAACCGCTTCGCTCGGGTTCTCCGAACCGCTCGCTCGCGGATGCTAGCCCGGAAGACAGTCAACCGGGAGCTACTGGGTGTTTGGCACCCTACTCGCCGAGCCAGGCGTCCGTAATCTCGACGTGGCCGCGGTCGCCCTCCCAGACCGTCTCGTAGTCGAGTTCGATTGGGCGGCTCATGTGCGGGCCGTCAGTCACGAGCGTCTCGAACTCGCCGCCTTCCCCCAGAATGTGGACCCCGTACTCGTCGTGCAGTTCCTCCAGTTCGGCGAGCGCGTCCGCGTCGAGCGTGCGTCCGAGCCAGGACTCGTCGAGGCCGTAGGCCGCGACCTGAATGATGCGAATCTCGAACCCCGCGTCCAGCATCGCGTCCGCCAGCTCCCGGGGGTCTTCCTGCCAGAGCGGCGCGAACAGCTCGCAGCCGAGGCGGTCGCACATCCCCTGGATGCGGTGCGTCTGGAACTCGCTCTCGACCGCACCCGCGGTGACGCCCGCCAGCCCGCCGTCGAGGTCGTCGGCGAGGTCGGCGAGGGCGGTCTCCATCGGTTCGAGTTCGCTGTCGCCCTGCGCGCCCGCGTCGGTCGCGGATTCGGCCTCGAAGTCGTCGGGCTCGACCTCCACGAGCGGGACGCCGACGCTCTCCGCGGCGAGTTCGGCGAGCCGCGTGGCGGGCACGTGGTACATGTAGGAGTCGCCCTCCGGGTGGACCGTCAGGAGGCGGGCGACGTTCAGGCCCGCTTCGAGGGCCTGATAGAGCGCCCACGAGGAGTCCTTCCCGCCGGAGAACAGGCTCACCCACTGTCCGTCGTCGGCACCGGGTCCGTCGCCGTCGCTCATACCCGGGCGTCGTCGTCCACGGTGAAAGGTCCCGCTATTACGGCTCGGCCGGCTGCTCGACGTCCTCCAGTTCCACGCCGGAGAAGTGCGTCGCCACCCGGATGCCGACCACGCTCACGAACACGCCGAGCACGACGAACGCCGCGAGCCGCTGCTCGGGCGTGAGCGCGAACCCCTCGACGGAGATGGCACCGACCTCCGCGGCCGGCACCTCCAGCGGCGGCACGCGGCCCGCGCGCTCGACGAAGTACGCCGAGAACCCACGGACGACGAGTGCCACCGCGAGCACGCCGAACGGGAGGTTCAGGAAGGAGGTTCGGACCTCTTCTCGGCGGATGAACTCGTCGAACAGCCGGCCGGCGCTCGCGGCGAGCGCGCCCAGCGCGACCCACGGGATGCTGTAGTACGTGAACGTCATCGCCGACAGCAGCTCCGGCGTGTTCGCGGGCTGGTTCGAGAGTTCGAGGGCACCCGCGAACACGCCGACGAGCGCGAGCCCGACGGCGACCACGTACGTGACGATGGACACGCGGCCGGAGTACAGCGCGTTCTTGGCCTGCCCCGGGAGCGCGGCGACGTAGTCGTCGACGCCCAGTCCCTTGTACAGGAGGAACAGTCCGATGACCGTCGTGATGCTGGCAGCGGCGACGGCGAGGCTCCCAGTCACCATCATCAGGGCGGGGAACACGAGCAGGACGATGCCGATGGGGACCAGCACCGTCTGCCGCATCTCCTCGTCGCCGAGGAACTGCTTCAGGAGGTAGTACGTCGATTCCAGGTCGCGGGCCTGCCGGACGACGACGCGGTCGACGGCGTCCACCTGGATGCGGCTCTCCACGATGGGGACGACGCGCTCGTCCTCGGCGCTGTCCACGACCAGCACGCAGGAGTCAGCGTCGTAGCGCTCCACGAGGTCGTCGAACTGGGCGGCGATGGAGCGGTCGGCGCTCACGCCGTCGCCCTCCGCGGAGACGGCCGCGACCACGGCGTCGTCGTCGCCGTCCCGGAGGTCTCGGGTCACGCGCAGCGCCTCCAGCAGACAGTTCACGCCGGAGTCCTCTGGGTCCGCCACCCCCATGTCCGTGACGAGCGACTGCACGGCCTCCCAGCCAGCGACTGGCGTCCGCAGCCCGGTCTTCCGGGAGATGTCACCCGTCCGGTCGACGCACACCACCAGCGTACGCATCTCGCTTCGACGGTCACGCCGCCGCCACAAAAAGCTCGCGGGGTCCCCACCGCGTCGCGGACCGACAGCCGTGGCTGTCGGACGTGGAAAACGGGAGAGTGCCGGCCGGAGAGCCGGCGTAGGGGATACCGGTGTCGCAGTCGCCGCTTAGAGGTGACCGGACTTCTGGAGCTTGCGGAGGTCCTCGGTGTCGAGGGTCTCGCCCTCCTTGAACCGCTCGTAGATCTCCTCGGCCTCTTCGCGGGCTTCTTCCTGCTCGGCCTGGCGCTGGTCTTTCTCCTCTTCTTCCTCCTGCTTGTCCAGCTCGCGCAGGCGCTTCTGGACGAGGACGAACGCCTCGTGGTGGGCGTCAGCGGCCTCCTGGGCCTCGACGAATGCCTCGTGCATCTCGTCGGCCTCGTCGCGGATGTCGTCGGCCTCCCGGTAGGCCTCGATCATCTGGTTGTGGTGTTCCTGAGCCTCGTCGGCGAGCTCGGTGACCTTCTCGTGGTGCTTGGAGGCTTCCGCGCGAACGGACTCGGCCTCCTCGACGACCTCGTCGAGGTTCCCGGACTGGTCGAGCTTCTCCTCGCGTTCCTGGTACTCCTCGCGCTTGGCCTCGATCTTCTCGATGAGCTCGCGCTCGTCCTCGGTCGAGAGGACTTCGGTCTGCTGCTTGAACTCGAGCTCCTCGATCTCCTCTTTGAGCTGCTCGAGGTCCTTGCCCTCGTCGAGCTCCAGGTCCTGTTTGCGCTGCTCGACCTCGTCGAACAGCTCGTTGGCGTCCGCGTTCAGCTCGTTGCGGACTTCCTTGTGGTCCTGGACGCGCTCGTTGAGCTCGTCTCGCTTCTCGCGGTGCTCCTGTGCCTCGTCGACCTTCTCTCGCGTCTTCGCGTTCAGGTCGTCTCGCTCGGAGGCTCGGGAGCTCGCGAGCTGGTTCAGCTCGTTACGCCGGTCGCGGAACTGGCCGGCGTTCTTGATGAGCTGACCCTTGGACTTGTTCTGGAGTTCGTCGTCAGTAATGAGTTCGTCGGCGGTCGATACCTCGATGGTTGTTTCTTCCTCAGCCATTGTTCAAACCTCGATGCCATTCCGCTGGCGCGCTCGCCACAGCCGTCGCTCGAGAGTTAGTCCGTCCCGGTCGTGGGGAGAACGTCCTGTCATTCTCTCGGGCTGTACACGAACGCTCGCAGCGTTCAGGTGACAGATAGTACTCCGCCGCACCACTTAAAATTTGCGTGTGTCACACCGCCGCAATCAGTTGGTAGGGCCTCTCACGACCGTGCGAAGACCTCACAGTCGGGTCCTCCTCGTACTTAAACCGGGGGCGTCGAGCGAGGTCCACAAGTACGTCCGGCCGGTCCGGTGACGCATGGAAGAGACCGTCCGCGCACACGGCCACGAGCACGTCGCCGGCGAGCACCAGAGCACGCTCGAACTCACGACCGACGACTACCTGACGCCCGCCGGCGACTGCATCCTCGGCATCGAGGCCGACAGCGCCCCCGCCGACTTCGCCGACGGGTTCGTCGAGGCCTGCCGAGACGCCGACGCCACCATCTTTTTTTTTTTCTGATCCGGCGGCCACCGAGAGGAAGTGACTGGCTCCGGCCACCCCGAGCTCGAATTCGAGAACGACCGCAGCATGGTCGCCCGCACCAGCACGTACGTCGACGACCGCACGATTCTCGTCGACGCCGACACGGCCGCGGCCGACGTGGACCGCGACCTCGTCGCTGCGCTCGCCGACGGTGCAGACCTCACTGCCACGCTCCGCGTCGAGTAGCCGTTCGGAGCCACGCTTTTCATCGCCGCGCCCCCACCAGTGAGCATGGACGACGAGCCCTCGGTGAACATCTCCGGCGGTGATGCCGGTGGCGGGGAGTTCGATGCCGTCGAAGCGTCCAGCGCCGACACGACCGCCGGCGCAGTGGTGGCTGAACTCGGCGACATCTACTGGGAGAAGACCTACGGCGGCCGGGACGCCTTCGAGTGTCTGGTCCGCACTGTCCTCAGCCAGAACACGAGCGATGTCGCCAGCCAGCCCGCCCACGACGCGCTCGTAGAGCGGTACGATTCCGGTGGCGACCTCGCGGCGGCGCTGCGGGACGCCCACCGGGACGAACTCGCGGAGACCATCTCCTCGGCCGGCCTCTACAACCAGAAGTCCGAGACGCTGATTCGCCTCGCTGGCCGCATCTGTGAGGAGTACGACGGCGCGGACGGCTTCGACGAGTTCGTCCGCGACGGCGACCCCGACGAGGTCCGCGACGCGCTGCTGGACATGAAGGGCGTCGGCCCGAAGACCGCCGACTGCGTGCTGCTGTTCGCGGGCGGCAACCCTGGCGTCTTCCCCGTCGACACGCACGTCCACCGCATCGCCCGGCGGATGGGGTTGGCCTCGCCCGACGCCGACCACGAGGGCGTCCGGGCCGCTCTGGAGGCGTCCGTGCCGGCGGAGGCGTGCGGCTTCGGGCACACGGCGATGATACAGTTCGGTCGAGACTACTGCACGGCCAGGACGCCAGCGTGCCTCGACGGTCCGGAGGCCTGCCCGCTGTACGACCACTGTGACAGAGTGGGCGTCGACGAACTCGCGGAGACGGTCGTCGACCCCGCGGATGCCGACTGACAGCTACTTGTCGACGTGCTCGCGGCAGGCGTCGGCGAACGACGCCAGCCGCACGTCCGCGTCGTTGTCGACGGAGACAAACAGGCCCGTGTACTCGCTGGCGAGGAAGTGGAACGCCGTCAGGTCGTCGAAGCGGTGGACCGAACAGTGCAGGTCACCGGCCTCGAACAGCGACTCCAGGTGTTCGCGGCCGACACCCTGCAGCACGAGGTCGTCGTGGATGGCCGGCGCGCGGTCCGCCGTCCGTTCGGTCACGTCGTCCCGGCAGTACACGAGGTCGTAGCCGTCCGGGTCGTACGTCGCAACGACCCGGAGCGCGTCGCCGGCCTCCGCGCGCAGGTCGGCCGTGACACTGTCCGAGACATCGACCATTCCACCGTATTCAGTCGCTCGCGAGATATAACTCTGCTGGCGCTGTTTGTCGGCTCAGACCGTCGTGTTCCCGGTCGAGCCGTTCCCGGAGCGGTTCCCGCCGATGGTCTCGTTGTCCCGGTACGTGAAGTCCTCGTCGGCGGCCGGTCCGGCCGACAGGAACGGGAGATTGAGCTCCCACTCCGCGGTGGCGGAGAACCGCGAGAACGGGTTCGAGAGGAAGTTTTCGAGCGGTCCGACGCCCCGGAAGTTCACCTGAATGTCGATGACAATGACGCGTGTGTCCATCGCGGTGCCGACCGCGCTGAACCCGAGGTCGCCGGCGGCACCGAGATTCGTGAGGAGGTCGAGGTGGAGCCAGAACGTGATGTGGGGGCTGTCGCCGCCGATGTCGAAGCGGTGGCCGCCGTCGGTGTCGATGGACGGCCCGGGCGCGGTCTGGGCAGCGCCGCCGCCGACGAACGCGACGAGGACGACGAGCGCGACGGCCACGCAGCGCGACTGACGGGGCACGAGTTGTAGTTACGAGACTGCGACAATAGGTCTGTCGGCAGTGGGGGCGGGCTCAGATGAAGCGGAACGTCTCGAGGTTCTTCGGCGCGAACGTCCGCATGTTGAACTCGTGGTAGAGCGCAGAGGAGAGGTCCTGCGTGGAGGACTCGTCGCCGTGGACACACAGCACTTTCTCGGGGCGGGGGTTCATCGTGCGCACGAAGTCCTCGAGGCCCTGGCGGTCGGCGTGGCCGGAGAAGCCGTCCACGGTCTCGACGTCCATGTTCATCTTCAGGCGTTCGGTGCGGCCGCCGTCGCGGGAGTCCGGCATCGGAATCTCGTCGCGGCCGGACTGGATGCGGCGACCGAGCGTCCCCTGGGCCTGGTAGCCGACGAACGTCATCGTGGAGTCGGGGTCGGGCGCGATGTGTTCGAGCCAGGACATGATGGGGCCGCCGGACACCATGCCGGACGTCGAGAGGATGATGCACTGGTCGTCGTCGGCGACTTCCTGACGCTCCTCCTCGCCGCCGTCGATGTGGTTGAACTGGGGCGCGAGGAAGGGGTTGGAGTCGCTGTGGAAGATGCGGTCGCGGAGGTCGTCGCGGAGGTACTCGGGGTACGTGGTGTGGATGGCCGTCGCCTCCCAGATCATGCCGTCGAGGTGGATGGGCATCTCGGGGATGTCGCCCTCCCGCATCGCCTCTTCGAGGACGAGCATGAGTTCCTGGCTGCGGCCGACCGCGAACGCCGGAATCAGGACTTTCCCGCCGTCCTCGTAGGTCTCGTTGATAATCTCTTTCAGCCTGCGCTCGGAGTCCTCCTGGTCGGTCTGGTAGTCGTTCCGGCCGCCGTACGTGGACTCCATCACGAGCGTCTCCACGCGCGGGAAGTCGTTGACAGCGCCGTTGAACAGCCGGGTGTCGTCGTAGTGAATGTCACCCGAGAACGCGACGTTGTAGAGGCCGTCGCCGATGTGGAAGTGGGAGACGGCGGAGCCGAGGATGTGGCCGGCGTTGTGGAACGTGAGTTTGACGTCGGGCGCGATGTCGGTGACGTCGCCGTACTCCAGCGGGATGCAGTGCTTGATTGCTTCTCGCACCATCTCGGAGTCGTACGGCGGCGTGCGGCCTTCCTTCGCCGCGACGTCGAGGTAGTCCAGCGTGAGCAGCCCCATCAGGTCGCGGGTCGGCTCCGTGCAGTAGATCGGGCCGTCGTAGCCGTACTTGAACAGCAGCGGGATGAACGCGGAGTGGTCGAGGTGCGCGTGCGTGAGGACGACGGCGTCGATGGTGTTCGCGCCGCCGGCCAGCGCCTCCTGGACCTGGAGGTACGGCACCTCGTCGTCGCTACCGGGTTTGTCGCCGCAGTCGACGAGGATGCGCGTCTCGGGCGTCGAGAGGATGAAACTCGCGCGGCCGACCTCGCGACAGCAGCCCAGCGTGGTGATGCGGACGTACTCGTCGTCCTGCATCTCCTCGCGGTGAATCTGGCGGCCGACCTTCTCGAGGATGTCCCGGCGCTCGTCGCGTTCCTGCTTGAGGAAGTTCCGGACGTTCGACACTGTGGAGGACTCGATGGGGGGCGTGCGAACGACTTCGGGCGTCCAGCCGGCTTCCCGCGTAATCTCTCGGAGCGTGGAGCCGTGGCGGCCGATGACCATCCCGGGCTTCTCGGCCTCGATGACGACTTCGCCCGTGTCCTCGTGGAAGTCGAGGTTCGTGACGCCGGCGTCGTCGGGGATGACGTCCATCACCTTCTCGCGGGCGCGCTGGGGCGGCGAGAGCACGTCGGGGTCCGGTCGCACCGTGATGCGTTTCCGGAGCTTGGAGGCGAGCCGGCGCACCAGGTCGCCGTCCTGTGCGAAGCGCTTCGGGTCGCGGGTGTAGACGACGAGCTCTGGCCCCTCGTACTTGACATCGGTGACCGAGATGTCGGGCGGAATTTCGCTGACGATTTCGTCCTGTAACTCCTCGAGTTGTCGGTCTACAGTACTCATAGTGGTCGGTGAGTGCGGGGTCCCTCTGCCGTAGCGACACCGACAGGGGTGGCCCTTGACCGGCGCGTGCCGGTGTCGGAGTAACCCTGAGAACGTGGCGTCGACCACAGCTTCGTCATGTCAGTAGGGAAATTCTGTTCCCGGCCGGCCGACGGCCGGGCCGCGGGAATGGCTGCGTGAGAACCCGCTTGCCTCCAGCTAGACAGGCTGGTTATAAAAGCCTTCGCAAAGCCTGTGTGTCAGCCGACACGCTCACGCCTCTGACCATCCGCACAGACGGCCTGCTGGGAACTGCCGCCCACACTTATGCGGGCGGAGGCCGGTCGTGACGACATGGAGCGAGTCACCATCGAAGACGTAGAGAACCGACCGAACCCGCTCGGCGTCCACAGCACTCGCCGGCCGGTCTCGCGCGCGCTCGGCACTGAACACGTCGCGCTCGTCGACTACGAACTGGACCCCGGCGAGCAGTTCTCCGGCGGCCTCCACACACACCACGACCAGGAGGAAATCTTCTACGTGCAGGAGGGCACGGCGACCTTCGAGGTCGGCGAAGACCGGGAGGAAGTCACGGTCGAGGCCGGCCAGATCGTCCGGTTCCCGCCCGGCGAGTTCCAGAGCGGCCACAACCACTCCGACGAGCCCGTTCGCGCGCTCGCCGTCGGTGCGCCGGGCGCGCGCCACGACTGGGACGCCCTGGAGTCGCTGGCCCCCTGCGCCGAGTGCGGCGAGGAGACCACACACGACGTCCGAGCGCCGAACGAGGACGGCGTGATGCAACTGGTCTGCCAGGAGTGCGGCACCGAGATGTTCTGACGGTCAGTCGGCGTCAACACTCCGGATAGCCGCTGCTGAAGGGCGTCGCGTCGAAAGAATTTGTGGGGAGGGTGTCGTCAGCTGAGTCGCTCGTCGAGGTCGATCTCTTCGTCGTCGGGGAACTCGGGCGCGTCCGCCGGTTCGTCCGTGGCCTCGAGGGTGCGCTCTACGTCTCGCTCGCGGAGTTGTTCGCGCTTCTTCTTGCCGGTGCGCTCGCGGCCACGCTTCGTGTCACCCATACTGTGAGCCACGTCACCACACTACTTAACCTTCCCGGCGGTTCTCGAACAGTGCCGTACTCGCTGCAGGAGAGTGTGAAAACGCCTCACGCACCCAGCCAGCCGTCGTCGCGGACCTCGTAGCCGTTGTCGCGGCAGAACTCGGCGGCGTGGTTCCTGACTCGGTGGTCCGTTCCTCCTGGACGGCCCGCTCGCGCTGTCGTTCGAGTTCGTCCTGCGCCTGGTTCTCGCGCCCCTCTCTGGTGTCTCCCATAGTCGCCGATTCGACAGCCCGCCGGAAACCGCTCGGTGCCCGATCGTGACCGAACTGCGGCCACGTGGCGGCCAGCCACGGGTCGGGTGCGCGCCCCGGCGGTCAGTCGGCCGGCGGTTCGCGGGCGCTTCACGGGATTTAAGAGCGCGTCAGGCGAGTGTTCCAGCAATGAGCGACGACGACCAGGAACTCGGCATCACCGAGTCCAAGGAGCACAGCCCCGGCGACTGGTACGCCGAGGTCGTCCAGAAGGCGGGTCTCGCCGACTACGCCCCGATGGGCGGCTTTATCGTCACTCGGCCGCGTGGCTACGCGCTCTGGGAGGCCATCCAGGACAACCTCGACGGCTGGTTCAAGCAGACCGGCGTCGACAACGCCTACTTCCCGATGTTCATCCCCGAGAACTACCTCGAACGGGAGAAAGACATCGTTGAGGGCTTCGACCCCGAGGTGGCGTGGGTGACCCACGGCGGCCACGACGAACTCGAAGAGCGACTCGCGGTCCGCCCGACCTCGGAGTCCATCATCGCGCCGTACATGTCCCAGTGGGTGCGCTCGCACCGCGACCTCCCGCTGCGGCTGAACCAGTGGAACTCCGTCGTGCGCTGGGAGGCGACGGAGACGAAGCCGTTCTTCCGCACGAAGGAGTTCCTCTGGCAGGAGGGCCACACGGCCCATGCCAGCGACGAGGGCGCGTGGGCGGAGACGACGCTGCGACTCGACCAGTACCAGCGCCTCTACGAGGACGTGCTGGGCATCCCGGTGCTGCGCGGCCAGAAGCCCGACCACGACAAGTTCCCGGGCGCAGACACGACCACGACAGTCGAGGCCCTGATGCCCGACGGGAAGTCCGTGCAGGGCGGCACCAGCCACCACCTCGGGCAGTCGTTCGCCGAGGCGTTCGACATCACGTTCAGCGACGAGGACGAGGCCGAGAAGACGGCGTACACGACCTCCTGGGGGCTGTCGTGGCGCGCCATCGGCGCGCTCATCATGAGCCACAGCGACGACCAGGGCCTCGTGCTGCCGCCGACCGTCGCGCCGAAGCAGGTCGTCATCGTCCCCATCTGGCAGGAGGACACCAAGGAGGACGTCGAGCAGTACTGCTCGGAGGTCGCGGCGGAACTGGAAGCGCAGGGCGTGCGGGTCCACTTCGACGACCGCGACGGCCGGAATCCCGGCTTCAAGTTCAACGAGTGGGAGCTGAAGGGCGTCCCGGTGCGCTTCGAAATCGGGCCGAACGAGGTCGAGGACGAGGAGGTCACGGTCGTCCACCGGCCCGACGGCGAGAGCACAGTCGAGGACCGCGCTGACATCACGGCGAGCGTCCACGACCACCTCGACGAGGTGTACGACAAGCTCTACGACGCGGCCGCCGAGCGCCTCGACGAGAACGTCCGCGAGGCCAGCGACCGCGCGGAGATTCTGGGCACCATCGGCCAGCACGGCGGCTACGTGAAAGCGCCGTGGTGTGGTGACGAGGACTGCGAGGCCGAGATCAAGGACCAGATTGCGGCAGAGATCGTGATGGTGCCGCTGGGCGAGGAGTCGGCGGCCCGCGCGGCCTCCGAGTTCGAGGGCGACCGCGTGCCCGAGCCCGACCACGAGGGCGAGGACTGCGCGGTCTGTGGCGAGGACGCGACGGAGACGGCGTACTTCGCGAAGTCGTACTAACGACCTTATACACCCTTAGTCACACTTCGGTCGTATTTAGTCATTCAGGGGTAGCGTCTTATCCTCGTGTGCGACTGATTCGCACATGCACGGGAACGACGTCGGCGACGACGACTCCGACCTCCTCGCGGACCCGAGCGACGCGCGCTCGAACTGCGGAGTCGGGGTCGTCGTGGACCTCGACGGGGGACAGTCACACCGCGTCCTCGCGGACGCGCTCGACGCGCTGGAGAACCTCGACCACCGCGGGACGACGGGCGCTGAACCGAACACCGGTGACGGCGCGGGCGCGCTGATACAGACGCCGGACGCGCTCTTCGCGGACGTCTTCGACGGCCTGCCGGAGACGTACGCGGTCGGGTCGCTGTTCCTCCCGCGGGACGCCGAAGAGCGCGAACGCGTCGTCGAGACCGTCGAGGACGCGCTCGCTGACTGGGGGCTCTCGGTCGACGACTGGCGGGCAGTCCCGACCGACAACACCGACCTCGGGGAGACGGCCCGCGACTCGGAGCCCCACGTCGCGCAGGCGCTCGTGCGACCCGACGGCTGCGAGAACTTCGAGCGGGCGCTGTACGTCGGCCGGCAGGCCGCCGAGGCCGCCGTCGACCACGACCGCTTCTACGTCTGCTCGCTCGACCCCGACACGGTCGCCTACAAGGGCCTGCTGAAGGGCACGCAGCTCGCCGGCTACTACCCGGACCTCCGCGACGAGCGCGTCGAGACCGGGTTCGCGCTCGTCCACGCCCGGTTCTCCACGAACACGCTGGGTGCCTGGGACCTCGCCCACCCGTTCCGGACCATCGTCCACAACGGCGAGTTCAACACCATCGACGGCAACGTGAACTGGATGCGCGCCCGGGAGGCCGACCTCCGGGCCGAGGGCTTCACCGACGACGAACTCGACACCGTGCTCCCGGTCATCGACGACCCCGAGCAGTCCGACACGGCGAGCGTCGACAACGCGCTCGAACTCCTCCTGCAGACGGGGCGCTCGCTCCCGCACGCGCTCCGGATGCTCGTCCCGGAGGCCTGGCAGGGCGACGACGAGATGAGCGACGCGCGCAGGGACTTCTACGACTACCACGCCAGCCTCGTGGAGCCCTGGGACGGCCCGGCGCTCGTCGTCGGCACGGACGGCGACCGCGTCGGTGCCGTCCTCGACCGGAACGGCCTGCGGCCCTGCCGGTACGAGGTCCGGTCGGACGGCACGCTCGTGATGGCGTCCGAGCAGGGGGCTCTCGAGTCGGACGCCAGCGACGTTGCGGAGCGCGGCCGCCTCCAGCCGGGAGAGCTGTTCCTCGCCGAACCCGGCCGCGGCGTCGTCGACGACGAGGACGTGTTCGGCGACCTCACCGACGACCGCTACGGGGAGTGGGTCGACGACGAGCAGGTCCGGCTCGCGACCGGCGGCGACACGCTGCCGAGGGACCCGACCGACGACCTGCGCGCCGAGCAGGCGATGTTCGGCTACACCGAGGACGAGCTCTCCGAACTCGTCGCGCCGATGGCCGAGGACGGCCACGACCCCGTCGGCTCGATGGGCGACGACGCGCCACTGCCGGGCGTCTCGGAGTTCGACCTTCCCTTGGCGTCGTACTTCCGGCAGCTGTTCGCGCAGGTCACGAACCCGCCCATCGACTACCTGCGGGAGGACCTCGTGACGAGCCTGGAGACCCGGCTCGGCCGCCAGCGGAACCTCCTCGGGGAGTCCCCCGAGCACGCCCGCCAGGTCGTCCTCGACAGCCCCGTCCTCGCCGACGCCGACCTCGACGCGCTCTACTCGGCGGGCCGGCCAGCCGAGACCGTCGACCTCGCGTTCGACCCCGACGACGACCTCGAAGCGGCGGTCGAGCGCGTGCAGGCGGCGGCCGAGGCGGCCGTCGAGGACGGCGCGGAACTGGTCGTCCTCTCTCAGCGCGCGGCGGGCGAGGACGCGCTCCCGGTCCCGTCGCTGCTGGCGACGGGTGCCGTCCACCACCGCCTCGTCCGGGAGGGGCTGCGGGCGCGCGTCGGCCTCGTCGTCGAAGCGGGCGACGTGCGCACCGTCCACCAGCTCGCCGCGACGGTCGGCTACGGCGCTGGCGCGGTGAACCCCTACCTCGCTATCCAGTCGGTCCGGGACCTCGTCGCCGGCCCGGACGGCCCGGACGCCCACGACGCCGTCGCGTCGTACGTCGGCGCGCTGGAGGACGGCCTGCTGAAAGTCCAGTCCAAGATGGGCATCTCGACGGTGGAGTCCTACCGGGGAGCCCAGATATTCGAGGCGGTCGGCCTCGACGAGTCGGTCGTCGAGCGCTTCTTCGAGGGGACGCCGAACCGGACCGGCGGGGCCGACCTCGACGACCTGGCGGCCGACGTGCGCGCCCGCCACGAGGCCGGGTTCGGCGGGGCGGACCCCAGAATCGACCGCATCGGCGAGTTCGAGAACCGCACCGGCGGCCGCCACCACCAGTGGAACCCCGACACCGTCCACAGCCTCCACGAGGCCGTCGAGGGCGGCGACTACGACGCCTTCCGGGAGTACGCGAGCCACGTGAACGAGCAGACCGAGCGCCTCCAGACGCTGCGCGGGCTGCTCGATGTCGACACCGCGGACCGAGACCCGATTCCCGTCGAGGACGTCGAGCCAGTCGAGGACATCGTGGAGCGGTTCTCGACGGCGGCGATGAGCCTCGGGAGCCTCAGCCCCGAGGCCCACGAGACGAACGCCGAGGCGGCGAACGAACTGGGCGCGAAGGCGAACACGGGCGAGGGCGGGGAGCCGCCGGAGCGCTTCGACACCGACAGGGAGTGCGCCATCAAGCAGGTGGCCTCGGGCCGCTTCGGCGTCACGTCGACGTACCTCGGCGCGGCCGACGACCTCCAGATAAAGATGGCACAGGGCTCGAAGCCCGGTGAGGGCGGCCACCTCCCCGGGTCGAAGGTCAACGAGATGATTGCGGACGTGCGCTGTTCGACGCCCGGCGTCGGGCTCATCAGCCCGCCGCCCCAGCACGACATCTACAGCATCGAGGACCTCAAGCAACTGATTGCGGACCTTCGGGCGGCGAACCCGGACGCCCGCGTCCACGTCAAGCTCGTCGCCGAGGCGGGCATCGGCACGGTCGCCGCGGGCTGCGCGAAGGCGGGCGCGGACTGCATCCACATCTCCGGGCACTCCGGTGGCACGGGCGCGAGCCCGAAGACGAGCATCAAGCACGCCGGGCTCCCGTGGGAGCTCGGGCTCGCCGAAGCGAACCAGCTGCTGCGGGAGACCGGCCTTCGCTCCCGGGTGACGCTGCGCGTCGACGGCGGTCTGAAGACCGGCCGCGACGTCGCCGTCGGCGCGCTGCTCGGTGCCGAGGAGTTCGCGTTCGGCACGGCGTCGCTGGTCTCCGCGGGCTGCGTAATGGCCCGCATCTGCCACACGAACAACTGCCCGACCGGCGTCGCCACTCAGGACCCCGAACTCCGGCAGCGCTACCGGGGCACCCCCGAGCGCGTCGGGAACTACCTCCGGTTCGTCGCCCGGGAACTCCGCGAGGTCGCCGCCGACCTCGGCTACGAGACGGTCGACGACCTCGTGGGCCGCGTCGAACACCTCTCGCAGGCCGCGGCCGACAGCGAGCGCGCGAACGGCCTCGACCTCTCCCGCGTCCTCGCCGAGCCCTCGGGCGACGACCGGATGCGGACGCGCGGGCAGGACGCCCCCGACGTGGCGCTCGACGAGGACCTGATTTCGGCCGCCGGGCCGGCGCTCGCGGGCGACGGCAGCGTCTCGCTGTCTCGCAGCATCGACACGAGCGACCGCTCGGTAGGGGCGCGGCTCTCGCACGCCGTCACGAGCAAGCACGGCACCGCCGGCCTCCCGGAGGACAGCGTCCGCGTCTCCCTCGACGGCACCGCCGGGCAGTCCTTCGGCGCGTTCCTCGCGTCGGGGGTCACGTTCGACCTCACCGGCGCTGCGAACGACTACGTCGGCAAGGGACTCTCCGGCGGCACGCTCGCCGTCGAGACGCCGCCGGGCGCGGGCTTCGACCCGGCGGAGAACACGGTCGTCGGGAACGTCGCGCTGTACGGCGCGACCGACGGCGAGTGCTACGTGAACGGCGTCGCCGGCGAGCGGTTCGCCGTCCGGAACTCGGGGGCGAACGCCGTCGTGGAGGGTGTCGGCGACCACGGCTGCGAGTACATGACCGGCGGCATCGTTGTCGTGCTCGGCGACGTGGGCCGGAACTTCGCGGCCGGGATGAGTGGCGGCGTCGCGTACGTCCACGACCCCGACGGCGACTTCGTGGACCGCTGCAACACCGAGATGGTGCGCGTTTCCCGGGACCTCTCCGACCGCGACGAGGCCGCCGTCCGCCGGCTCGTGGAGAACCACGCCGCCCGCACGGACAGCGAGCGCGCGGCCGACCTGCTGGCTGACTGGCCGGCCGCCGTCTCCGAGTTCGCGGTGGTGATGCCGGACGCCTACCGGGACGCCATCGACGAGCGCCCGGAGGCCGACGCCCGGCGGTCGCTGCCCGCGAGCGTCTGCGAGGACCCCTCGGTGGCCGGGAGCGCGGACTGACCCGGAACCGGGGACTGCGCTGACTCAAACTGCGATTTGAGTCCGCGCCACGGCTTTTGTGGGGGGTGGTGTAGTCGGGTCCGTGACCGAGAAGGTGACGCGCCGGGCTGCGCTCGGCGTGCTCGGGGTGGGGCTGGTGTCGCTCACCGGCGGGGCGTCCCGCCGGTCGCGCTGCGCGGTCGTCACGGGACGCACCGGCGCTGCCTGCGCGGACGCGCTCTCGCTGTCCGGGCCCGGGACGGTCCCCGCCGGCGGCCCGAACCCCGAGTTCGTCGCCACGAACGAGGCCGACACCCGAATCGACGTCGAGACCGGCGACTGGGCGGTCTACCGGTCGACCAGCGACGGGTGGAGGACTGTCGCGGCCGGTCCCGGTGGCGCGTCCAGAACGCTCGACGCGAGCGGGGAGACCGGCTGGGTCCTCCTGCTCGACGACGGCCGCGACGCGTCCGGTGGCGTCGGCACGTTCTCCACGCAGACCCGGTACGTCGGTCCCGTCGACGTCGAACCGGGCGAGCACGCGTTCGTCGCCCGAGGGCGTCGCGACGGCACCCGGTTCGAGTCGGTCGCCCGGTTCGCCGTCGTGGGGTGAAACTGTCGTTTCAGCCCACACAAAGCCTTCTTACGTGGCTGCACTTCGTGTATCTATGAAGCGAAGAGCGTTCCTCGCGACCGCCGGCCTGGTCGCGACGACCGGCTGCCTCGGCCGCGCCGTCTCCGACGGCGACGAACCGGCGACGCGGGACGAGTCCACGACGCAGCGTGACTCGGCGACGCGAGGCGACGGCGACGCGCTCGCCGACCACGGACGGTCCTGTCCGGCCATCCACGACTCCGCGGACGCGACCGTCTGCGCGGGCGAGGGGGGCGACCGCGGCGTCTCCTTCGGCCAGAACGCCGACCGCCTGACTTCGGGCGAGGTCCTCGAACTGACGCTCGTCACCGAGGACACCGAGTCGGTCGGCCTGAACCCCTACGACTGGGGGGTCTACCGCGAGAAAGACGGCGGCTGGGCGCGCGTCGACCAGGAGCCGACCATCGAACCCTGGGTCGTGCTCGCGTCCGGGGAGCGCCTCCAGTGGCGCGTGGGCGTCGGCGACGCCACCGTCGACACCGACGGCGACCGCGTCTACGGCGGCCCGAAGGACCTCGACCCGGGCGAGTACGCGTTCGCTGCGACCGCCGACATCGGCGACGCGACGGTGTCGCTGGTCGCGCCGTTCACTGTCGAATAGCCACGCTGTCGCACCCGGGCCGCCCTAGTGCAGCGGTCTCGGCCCGAGTCGGCCGACGGCCCGCTGTACCCCGCGGCGAACAGCGTACTCGACTGCTCCACCAGCGAGGACGACGCCAGCGGCGTAGAGCCACTTGGTCAACAGCGTCTCGACGGCCGCCGGCTGCTGACCGAGGAACACGCCGGCAGTCACGACGCCGACGTACCCGAACCCGGCCACTGCGGGCACCAGCAGGGACTGTTCGACGAACAGGTACCACGACACTGTCCCGACGCTGCCGACGCCGAGACTCGTCGCTGCGAGCGCGGCCACGAGGACGAACGGCTGGTCGGCGGTCAGGGGTATGTCGGAGCCGAGGAGACCGACGAGGGACGCGAGCCCGGCGGCGACACCGATGGCGACGGCAGTCCGCCGGTTCTCGTCTGAGCGCGAATACGTCACGGTGTTCGGTTTTCGACTCGCCACCGACTAAAAGCCCGCACCCGGCTCACTGCCGACACCGGACGAGCGGTCCGCGAGCGCAGCCCTCGTGGGGTCCCAGTTCCCCATTCGATACGGCTTTTTGGTCAGGAGTCAACCGTGCGAGCATGGACACGGCACTCGTCGTCGGCGGCACGCGGTTCATCGGCCGCCACCTCGTCGCGGAACTGCTCGACCACGGCTACGACGTGACGACGTTCAACCGCGGGAACCACGACGACCCGTTCGCCGAGGACGACCGCGTCGCCCGGGTGGAGGGCGACCGGACCGAGCGCCGGGACCTCCTCCAAGCGAAGCGCGAGGTTGAGCCCGACGCGGTCTTCGACTGCGTCGCGTACAAGCCGCGAGACGTCGAGTCGGCGACGGAGATTTTCAGCGGCGTCGACGCCTACGTCTACATCTCCAGCGGCGCGGCGTACGCCGACGAGGACGTGCCGAAGCGCGAGGGAGAGACCGCTCTGGAGTCCTGCTCGGCCGAGGCGGCGACCGACGACTCGCCGGAGACGTACGGCGCGCGGAAGGCGGCCGGCGACCGCATCGTCTTCCAGGCCGCGGACCGCGGAGTGAACGCGATGTCGGTGCGGCCGCCGGTCGTCTACGGCCCCCACGACTACACCGAGCGCCTCGCGTACTGGGTCGACCGGGTCGCCGAGTACGACGAGGTCGTCGTGCCCGGGGACGGCACGAACCTCTGGCAGCGCGTCTACGCCGAGGACGTGGCGCAGGGCCTCCGGGTCGTCGCCGAGGAAGGCGAGCCGGGCGAGGCGTACAACGTCGGCGACCGCAACGCCGTCACGCTCGACCGCATGCTCGACCTGATAGCGGACGCCCTCGGCACGAGCGTCGAGCGCTCGTACACGAGCCCTCGGGAGCTCTCCATCGTCGACCTCGAACCCGACGACTTCCCGCTGTACCGCGACCACCCCCATCTGCTGGACACCACCAAAGTCGCGGAGTTGGGCTACGAGTCGACGCCGCTCGCCGAGGCGATGGAACGCACCGTCGAGTCTCACCGCGAGCACGGGCTGACGGGCGAGGACAACGGTCCCGACCGCGAGACGGAGGAGCGGCTGCTGGACGTGCTGGACACGGTCTGAGTGTCGTCGCCGGCGCTGCGCTGGCGGGACTCGCCGACGAGTAGGTTTTTACTCGTCCCCGAGGGAGGGTCGAGCATGTTCGAGAAGTCGACGTGGATTCGCCTCCCGCGGAACGTCGTCGTCGGGCACGGCGTCCTCGACGACGCGGTGGAGGTCGTCCGCGACACCCACCTGACGGGGCGGCCGCTCGTGGTGACGAGTCCGACGCCGAAGACGGTGGCCGCTGAGAACGTCGTCGCGCAGTTCGAGGCCGTCGGGGACGACCCCGAGTACGTCGTCGTCGAAGAGGCGACCTTCGACTCCGTCGAGCGCGTCCTCGACGTGGCCGAGCGCGTCGAGCCCGGCTACCTCGTCGGGGTCGGCGGGGGGAAAGCCATCGACATCGCGAAGATGGCCAGCGACCACCTGAACGTCGGGTTCGTGAGCGTGCCGACCGCCGCGAGCCACGACGGCATCGTCTCCGGCCGGGGTTCGGTCCCGGAGGGCGACACCCGGCACTCGGTGTCCGCCGCGCCGCCGCTGGCGGTCATCGCTGACACCGGCGTCATCGCGGACGCGCCGTGGGAACTGACGACCGCGGGCTGTGCGGACATCATCTCCAACTACACCGCGGTGAAGGACTGGCGGCTGGCGAACCGCCTCCAGAACGTCCCGTACAGCGAGTACGCGGGCGCGCTCTCCCAGATGACCGCGGAGATGCTCGTGGACAACGCCGCGAACATCAAGCCCGAACTGGAGGAGTCTGCGTGGGTCGTCGTGAAGGCCCTCGTCTCCTCCGGCGTCGCGATGTCTATCGCGGACTCCTCGCGGCCCGCGTCGGGCAGCGAACACCTGTTCAGCCACCAGCTCGACCGCATTGCGCCGGGGAAGGCGCTGCACGGCCACCAGGTCGGTGTCGGCTCCATCCTCTCCGAGTATCTCCACTCCGGTCAGGAGGGGCAGTGGATGGCCGTGCGGGACGCGCTCGCGAGCCTCGACGCGCCGACCACGGCCGACGAACTCGGCATCTCCGAGGAAGAAGTGCTGGAGGCGCTCACTTCCGCCCACGAGATTCGGGACCGCTACACGATTCTCGGCTCCGGCATCAGCGAGGCCGCGGCCCGCGAGGCAGCGACGCGGACGGGCGTCATCTGAACGCCGTCTGCAGCCGCCACAGCGCCAGCCCGCCGACTGTCACCTGTGTGCCGTACGTCGCCACCCGGAACAGCACGAGCGCCGACGCGAGCGCGCTCAGCGAGTAGCCCGTGAGCACGGCGACGATGCCGCCGAGCGCGGCGTCCATCGGCCCGATGCCGCCGGGAACGGGGACGGCGAGCGCGAACCCGGCCAGCGGCATCGCCACGAGGACGACCGACGGCGCGACGGCGAGACCGACGGCCTCCAGGCAGAGGTACAGCGGCACTACGCCGAGCAGCCACGTGACGTGGGCGGCCAGCAGGGCGACGACGAGCCGGCGGCGGTCCTTGACGAGTGCGCCGATGTTGCCGAGGAAGACGTCGAGCGTCGACCGGACGCGCTCCCGGGACAGCGACGTGTCCAGCCGGGGTGCCAGCCGGCCGAGCGTGCGGCGACCGACCCGGGCGGCCCAGAGCACGACGCTGACCACGAGGTCGCGGCGCTGCACGGCGAAACTCAGCGAGCCGACGGCGAGCGCGAGTAGCGCGGCGAACGCCCCGAGGACGAGCGGTGCGTCCCCGGCGTCCCGGCCGGTCGCGACGACGCCGAGCAGGCCGACCGACGCGACCCCGGCGGACGCGAGCATGTTCAGGAACTCCCAGCTCGCGGCCCCCGCGAGCCCCTGGCTTGCGGATGTCGTCTCGCCGCGGCTCACCGTGTACGCGACGAACGCGCCCTTTCCGACGTTTCCGGCGGGCAGCACCGACCGGACGAACATCCCGGCGAGGGCGGCGTACCGGGTGCGGCTGGCGTCCGGCGACCGGCGCGACACGCCGATGGCGACCCGGACGCCTTCGGCGGACACCAGCATCCCCGCGAGGGACGCGACGACGGCCGGCACGAACAGCGAGAGGTCCGCCGCCGCGAGATTCGAGAGGACGCGCCGCCAGCCGACGCCGTAGACGAGCGCTGCGACGACGGCGGCGGCGACCCCGAACCGGGCGGCGGCCTGACGGCGCTGGAACTCCACACCGACTCGGTCACGCGACCCGTCAATGAGGATTGTGGTCTTGGAGTCGGCCGCGGCGGTCGTCGACCGAGGGGTGCAGGGAGACGAGGCCGACGAGGCGGCCGCGGTCCTCGGCGAGCAGGCCGCGGGCGGCGAGGGTCGCGAGCGCGCGCTCCATCGCCACCGGGGACGTGTGACGGGCGGCGTAGTCGTCGGCGTCGAACTCTGTCCACCGGACGACTGGTCCGGCCGCGAGCAGCAGGACGACTGACGCGACGGCCGGCGCGAGGACGCCGGGGAGGATACCGCCGGCCGCGAGGAACACCGGGGCGAGCGCACCGCCGACGGCGAGGAAGCGCACGGCGACGTGGGCGCGGCGGTGGTGGCCGGCCTCGTGGGCGACGACGGCGGCCACGGCGTCGTCGTCGAGCGTGGCGAACAGCGCGTCCGTGACGAAGACGTACCGGTAGCCGGGGAGCGCGCCGGCGGCGAGCGCGTTCGCGACCGGCGACCGGCTCGTGTCGACGACGCGCACCCGGAGGCCGCGGGCGCACTCCGGAACGCACGCTCGCTCTCGCTCGGTCGGTTCGCGGACGCCGGCGTGGCGGGCCGCCAGCACTGGGAGGCCAGCGGCGAGCGCGAGCGCGGCGAGTGCGACCGCGGCGAGCCCGGGCAGGCCCGACGGCGCGGCGAGCCAGACGCCGACGACGGCGAACGCGGGCGCGGTGAGCACAGTCACGAACAGGAGGTAGCGCCGCACTGCGCGGCCGTAGTCGGGCGCGGCGCGCGTGACGGCCGCCCACGCGGGCCGGGACCCGAGGTGGACGGCGAGCGCGGGCGCGACGCCGCCGACGACGACCGTCCCCGCGAGCCCCGCGAGCACGCCGAGCGCGGTGGGTCCGGGGACGGCGGCGACGACTGCGTCGTCGAGCAGGGAGTCAGTCGCGAGCGCGACGCCGGCGAGCGCGACGGCGACCTGGAGGAGTCGGTTCGCGCGCCGCAGCCGGGTCGCGGCGAGCGTCCGGTCCGGCGTCCGGGTCGCGAGGCTGGCGGTCAGGCGGCTGACGGCGTACGCGACTGCCGGGAGGACGCCGAGCGCGGTCGCGTGCATCACGCGTCTGTAGTGGCTCGTCGCACTAGTCTGTAGCGGGCGTTCTCATCGCGTCACACGTGTTCGTCGAGGAACTCGACCACCGTCGAGTAGGCCGTGATCTGGTTCTCGCGCTTCGAGAAGCCGTGGCCCTCGTCCTCGAAGACGAGTTTCTCGACGGGGACGTGTTCGCTCGCCTGCTCGACGATGCGTTCGGCCTCGCCGACCGGCACCCGGGGGTCGTTCGCGCCGTGCAGCACGAGCAGCGGCGACCGAATCTGGTCGGCGTTGCTCGTCGGGCTGATGGATTCGAGGAACTCGCGGTCCTCGTCGAGGCTACCGTACTCGGCTTCGCGGTGTTCGCGCCGCCAGTCGCCCGTGTTCTCGAGGAACGTGACGAAGTTCGCGATGCCGACGATGTCGACGCCGGCCGCCCAGAGGTCGGGGTACTCGGTGAGCGACGCCAGCACCATGAAGCCGCCGTAGGAGCCGCCGTAGGCGACGACGCGGTCCTCGTCGACGTCGTCGCGGTCGGCGAGCCACTCGACGCCGGCCTTGCCGTCCGCGACCGAGTCCATCCGGTTCCGGACGTTGTCGAGGTTCATGTACTCCTTCCCGTAGCCGGAGGAGCCGCGGACGTTCGGTTCGAAGACGGCGTAGCCGTTGTTCACGAAGTACTGGCGCAGGGACGTGAAGAACGGCCGGCGCTGGGCCTCGGGCCCGCCGTGGAAGTCCACGACGACCGGGTGGGGGCCGTCGCCCTCGGGGAGCGTGAGGAAGGCGGGAATCTCCAGCCCGTCGAAGCTCTCGTAGTGGACGAGTTCGGGGTCGCGGAACGTCGACTTCGGGATGCCGGCCGTCGACGCGCGCGTCCAGCGCTCGCTCGACCCCGATTCCACGTCGAAGACGTGGAGGTTCTGGTTCTCGGTCGCGCCCGAGACGGCGACCGCCAGCTCGTCGCCGTCGGGCCCCCACGAGAGCCCCATGACGACGCCGTCGGGGAGGTCGGGCTCCGGATACTCGTCGAGGCTCGTGCCGTCCGCTGCGGCGACGGTGAGTTCGCTGTAGCCGTCGCGGTTCCGGACGTACGCCAGCCGCCCCGTCTCGTGGTCGGTGGAGACGGCCTCGATAGACCAGCCGTCGCCGTCGGCGACCCGCTCGATGTCGCCCGTCTCGGGGTCGAGCAGCCCGAGGTAGCGCGTGTCAGCCTCGTGGTCCGTGGAGACGTAGACGCCGTCGCCGTCGGGTGCCCACGCCACCGACGAGAACCGGGTGTCGGCCTCGAACGGGGTCGCGTGCGTCAGCTCGCCCGATTCGAGGTCCAGCACGTAGAGGTCCTCGTCGAAGTTCGAGTGGGTGTCCGCGACCAGCAGGCGGTCGTCGCTCGGCGACCAGCCGGCCGGGCTCGGCCAGTCCATGTCGTCGCCCTCCAGCACGAGGTCGGCGTCCTCCCCGGTCTCGTCGCGGCCCTGCACGTAGACGTCGAACTGGCTCTGGTCGCGGCGGTTCGCCGCGTACGCGAAGCGGTCGCCGTCGTGGCTCCAGCCGCCCCAGTTGTGCTTCGCCTCGGGGAAGTCGGTGAGCGGCACGTCCTCGCTGCCGTCCGCCGACAGCCGGTACAGCTGCGTGAACTCGTCGCCGCCCTCGTCCATGCCGTAGACGAGCTCCGCTCTGGTGGGAGAGAACGACGCCCACGTCACGCGCTCGTCGTGGAACGTCAGCTGGTCCGGCCACGCTTCGGGCTCGTCGACGCGCCATACCTGCGTCGTGCCCGTCGTGTCCAGCGTGAACGCGAGTTCGCCGTTCGGCCCGAGCGACGGCCCGCCGGCCCCCCTGATGTTGAGGTACCGCTCGATGTCGTACGCCATACACTCACGTGGTCGCTGGTGCGGTTATCGGTTCGGGTCGCGGAACTGCGAGGCGTCGGCTCAGTCGTCCGCGACCGCCGCTCGCGAGCGCGCCCGAACCCGGTCGTTCAGCGCCGCCATCGTCAACGCCTCGACCTCGCCGCGGTCCCGGCGGTTCGCGAGTTCGGTGAGGAAGTCCCGGACGGGCGGCCACTGCGCGTCGTTCGCGAGGTCGTAGAGGTGACACCAGAGGTGGCAGTCGCCGTCGCTCTCGACGGCTGCGTCGACCGCCCGGGAGAGGTACCGGCGGTGGAGCGCCTGCCGCACCCCGACGGGGAGCGCGCGGAAGGGGGCTGGCGGCGCGCGCTGCCCGGACGGCAGTGTCGACGAGACCAGCGACGGGTACGACGTGCAGTACGTCTCCACGACGCCGTCCACGAGCCGCGGCTCGAAGACGGGGTGCGGGCCGACGACGAGTTCGCGGGCTCGCGCCGCCTTCCCGTTACCGCTCGTGTCCCGCGACACGCGCGTAATCTCGATGCCGGCGTCGCGGAGCGTCTCGGCGTCCGGCTCGCTGTGTCTCGGCGGGACGATGGACATCGTCTCCGAGCCCGTGAGGGCCCGCAGGCCGTCCTGTGCGCGGTCGAGCTCCCAACCGACCGTCTCCGCGTCGGCCGGCCCGCAGACGAGATGCGAGTACGTGTGCGTGCAGAGTTCGTGGCCGGCCGACCGGTCCCGTATCTCCCGGACGGCGTCGGGCGCGTAGAACAGCGGCGCGCGCTCGGGGTCGGTCCCCGGGTCCGCGTCGAACCAGCCGTCCCGGTGCGGGCCGTCGTGGTCACCGTCGCAGTCTCCCTCCAGCAGGTGACCGACCACGTCGAACGAGACCGGGACGCCGACCTGGTCGCAGTGGTCGAGGAGCCGCCGGAGCGCGCGGCGCTCGGGGCCGCCGTCCGCGCTCAGGTGTGCGCGCTCGTCGATGTCGTGGACGCCCCACGCCAACTCAACTTCGATGCTTATCGTGACCGCCATCGCCTCAACCGTCCCCGAGTACCCGGAAAAGTAGTCGGCGGCTACCGGCCGCTCGACGGGGTCAATCGACGGTCCGCGGCCCGGCCGCAGAACGGACCGTTTTTATCGGAGTCGTCCGTGGCCGGGAGTATGCGCGTGGCGTTCGTCTCGGAGACGACCGCCCACCACGCACGCGGCGACGACCTGGACCGGCTGGAGCTACTCGCGGACCGATTGACCGACCGCGGCCACGACGTCCACGTCTGCTGTGCGCAGTGGTGGGACGGCCAGCCCGACACCTTCGACCACGAAGGGGTCACCTACCACGCAGTCACGGCTGAACGCGGCCAGCGGTGGTTCGCGGCGAAGACCGTTCCCGCCCTCTCCACCATCGACCCCGACGTGGTTCACGCGACGAGTCGGACGCCCGGCCACGTCTACGGCGCTCGCTGGGGCGGTCTGCTCGCCGGCGCGCCCGTCGTCCTCGACTGGTACGACGCCCGGACCGAGAGCGGTGGGCTCGCGGGCCGCGCGTACCGCTACGCCGCCCGGAAGCCGAACGCCGTCGTCACGCCCTCGCGGACCGTGAAGACGTCCGTGCGGGAGTGCGGACGGAACGGCGAGGACGTCCGCGTCGTCCCGACCGGCATCGACATGGAGCAGATTCGGCGGGCCGTCCCCGGCGACGGCGGCGACATCGTCTGCAGCCGCCACCTCGACGCGGACGCGAACCTCGAATCGCTGTTCCTCGCGCTCGCGGAGTTCCGGGAGTACGACTGGAACTGCACCGTCGTCGGCGACGGCCCCGAGCGCGCGAGCTACGAGCGGCAGGCCCGCGACCTCCGCATCGCGGACCGCGTCGACTTCGTCGGCGACCAGTCTGTCGAGGAGCGCGTCGAGATTTTCAAGAACGCCCACGTCTACGTCCACACCGCCGAACGCACGTCGTTCGCGCTCGACCTGCTTCGCGCGCTCGCCTGCGGCTGCGTCGGCATCGTCGAGTACCACGCCCAGTCCTCCGCCCACGAACTCGTCGAGACCTACGAGCGGGGGTTCCGGGCGACCAGCGACGAGGAGATTACGGAGTGTCTCGTGCGCGCCGGCGACCTCGAACGGAAGGCCGTCGACGAGTCCTTTGCCGACTACGACCACGGGTCCTTCCTCGACTCGTACCTCGACATCTACCAGACCGCTCAGGAGTCCGCCGGCCTGTTCTGACGGTCCTGTCCCGTACAAAACATTTACCAGCGGCGCTTGTTGGGCCGCTCATGCAGGCTTCCCGACGTTCCGTCCTCCACCTCTCGGGTGCGGCGCTCGCCGGCAGTCTCGCGGGCTGCGCGTCGCTCTCCCCCGACACCGGCCAGACGCGCTCACCGACGGCCACGACGACGGGAACAGACGCCGAACCGAGTCTCGCCTTCACGGCCGAAGTCGTCTCCCAGCAGTCCCCCGAATCGCCTATTGCGATGACGGCTGCGCTCACGAACACGGGCGACGAGCCGGTGACGGTTGGACTCGGGCCGGCGCTGCTGTTCAGCGATTCCGGCCCCGGTGAGACTACGGTCTGGGCGCACGAACTCGTCGTCGACCCGGAGACGTACGTCGGGCCGTGGAGCGACCCCGTGCAGACGGACGACGGCTGCTGGCGGTTCCCGTTCGATGGTGAACAGGCGATTCAGAGCAGTCTCGAACGCCACGAACTCGACCCGGGTGACGCGGTCACCGAACGCTACCGGGTGTACACCGACGGCACCGGCGGCACGTGCCTCCCCGAGGGCTCGTACCGCTACGAGGACGAAGTGGAAGTAATCGACCAGTCGGTGTCGTTCACAGCTGTCCTCGTCCTGCACGTCGACGGCGATAAGACTCTCTCGGCGAGCACCGAGGACTCGGGGTTCACCGACGACCCCACTTGACTGCTGCTCCGGTCACTCGCTGCCTCGTCTTGCTCACTCGTCGTCCGTCCCGTCGTCGGTCGCTTCGGCCACGCGCACGGCGGCGACGTTCTCTGCGACGTCGTGGACGCGCACCAGGTCGGCACCCCGGTCGGCGGCCAGCGCGGTCGCGGCCGTCGTCGCGTAGCCGCCCTCGTCCGGATACCGTCCCACGTCGCCGAACATCGACTTGTGGCTGTGGCCGACGAGGACGGGACAGCCGAGCGCGTGGAACTCGTCGACGCGGTCCAGCAACTCGAAGCTCTCCGCGGACGCCTTCCCGAAGCCGAGGCCGGGGTCGACGATGATCTTCTCGCGGTCGAGGCCGGCCTTCTCCGCGAGCAGCACGCGCTCGCCGAGTTCGTCCAGTACGTCGTCGACCACGTCGTCGTACTCCGGGTCGCTGTCGGGGTCGACGGGCGCGTCGATGGAGTGCATCACGACGACCGGGGCGTCGTGTTCGGCGGCGACGAATCGCATCTCGGGGTCCTCCAGCCCGGTCACGTCGTTCAGGATGTCGGCACCGGCGTCGAGGGCCTGCCGGCCGACCTCGGCTTTTCGGGTGTCGATGGACACCATCGCGTCGAGGTCCGAGAGCCGCTCGACGACGGGGAGCACGCGGTCGAGTTCCTCGTCGAGCGGCACGGGGTCCGCGCCCGGCCGGGTCGACTCGCCGCCCACGTCGATGACGTCGACGCCCGCCTCGACCATCTCCTCTGCGCGCGCCACCGCGTCCTCGACGGCGTCGTACTCGCCGCCGTCGTGGAAGCTGTCCGGCGTGACGTTCAGGATACCCATCACGGCGGTGCCGTCCTCCCACGGGTAGCCGTGGGTGGTCGGGTCCGTCTGGATGCCCAGCGAGGTCCGGAGGTCCTCGCCGAGTTCCGCGAGCCCGTAGGGCTGGCCCTGGAGCTTCTCGCAGAGGCGCTTGAACTGCGCGAGCGTCCCCATCATGACGCAGTCCAGCGTTCCCCGGGGCTGGGCGTTCAGGCCCGACAGCGAGCACTCGCCGCCGAGGCTCAACAGCTCCTCTTTGAGGTACTGGGCCTGGCGCTGCTGGACGCGCGCTTTCACGACGCGGTGGACGCCCTTCCCGCGCATCCGCCACACGCCGGGCGGAGTGACGTGTGCGCGCTCTAAGGTGTCCCGAGCGTCGTCGAGGTCCTCGACGTCCGTCTCGACGAACGTCCGCGTCCAGCGTGACCGGGCCTCCGCGACGGCGAACAGCGACCCAGTGACGAGCACGAGGTCGTCCTCGGTCGACTCCTCGACTGCCGCCGCGACCGCCGACTCGACGGCCCGCTTCACGGTCACGTCGCCCGCGCCCGCCTCCTCGAAGACGGTCGCGAGCACGTCCGCGTCCTCCGAGCGGTCGGTGTCAGGCTCCGTCACCCAGGCCCGGTCGGCCTCGGGGAGCGCGGCCGCCATTCCCCGGTGGTCCTTGTCGTGCATCGCGCCGAACGCCACCAGCAGGCGGTCGTAGTCGAACCCGGCCACCGTCTCCGCGAGCGCCTCGCACGCGCCGACGTTGTGCGCGCCGTCCAGCACGACCACGGGGTCGTCGCCCATCACTTCGAAGCGCCCCGGCCAGTACGCCTTCCGGAAGCCGCGAGCGAGCGTCGCCGCGTCCACGTCCGCGACCTGCCGGGCGAGCGCCGCCGCCACGCCCGCGTTCTGGGCCTGGTACGCGCCGAGCAGCGGAATCTCGGCGTCCACGGACCACCCGTCGCCGGACAGCGAGACGGCGGCCTCGGTGTGGTTCGTGCGGCCCTCGTATGTCGCCGTCACGTCCGCGTCGCCGCCTCCGCCGACGGTCACCACGTCGCCCGCCTGCTCGCGGACGGCGTCGAGCGCGTCGCCGGTCGTCGCCGTCACCAGCGGCGTCCCGTCCGACGGCGCGACGTGGGCCTTGTCCGTGGCAATCTCCTCGATGGTGTCCCCGAGCACGCCGGTGTGTTCGAGCGTCACCGACGTGACGGCGCTCGCCACGGGGTCGACCACGCTCGTCGCGTCCAGCCGACCGCCGATGCCGACCTCCAGGACCGCGACGTCGACGTCCTCGCGGCCGAACTGCCAGAGCCCCATCGCTGTCACTACCTCGAAGTACGTCGGTGCCTCGCCGTCCGCCGCGCGCTCGTTCACGCGCGGCCGAATCTCCTCGACGAACGCCGCCAGCGCGGCCTTCGTAATCTTCCGGCCGTTCACTCGGACGCGCTCGCGCACGTCGTCGAAGTGCGGGGACGTGTACAGCCCGACGTCCAGGCCGGCTTCGCGGAGCGCCGACGCCAGCAGCCTGGCGGTCGAGCCCTTCCCGTTCGACCCCGCGACCTGCACGTACCGCGGGCCCTCGTGGGGGTCGCCGAGGTGGGCGAGCAGGTCCGCCGTCGACTCCGTCCCCGGCTTGGGTCGGTACCGGCGGAGGTCGAGCAGGAAGTTCGCCGCCTCGTCGTAGCGCATACACGAGTCGACCCGCGCTGCCAGTATCAGGCTGTCGGAGCCGGCACCCGAACCGTGGTACCGAGGTCCGTGTCATCGGGATTCGTGAAACGCGCGTTTGAGCTACCCGAACCCACTTTCACCGGAGCCACTTACGGGGTTCCGCATGGACCGACGCGACTTCCTCGCAGGCACCGCTGCGTCGCTCCCGCTCGCGCTCGCCGGCTGCCTCGGCAGCTCGGGCGACGGCGGTGGTGACGGAGACGCGACACAGACACCGGAATCGACCACCGACGACGGCCCGCTCTCGTCGGGCGACGAAGTCAGCCTCTCCGGCGACCGCGCGCTCACCGTCGCCGACTTCGACGCCTCCGCGTTCGTCGTCTCGAAGGACGGCTCGGACCGCACCGTCCACTCGGCCAAAACCACTCGGTACGTCCACGTCGCGCTCAAGCCCGACGGTATCGACGACCGCGAGGCGTTCGCCGCCGACAACGTCACGCTGCACGTCAACGACGAGTCCTTCACCGACCCCGTGTTCCCGCTGGGCGGCGGCCCGAGCCAGTACGTCGCCGCGTACCCAGTTCCGACCGACGTGACGCCGTACACCGCCAGCGTCGAGGTCGACACCGGTGACACGACGGCGACCTGGGAGCTGGACGCGCGCGCAATCGAAGACATCACCCAGAGCGTCGACTACGCCGTCTCCGACGTCTCCCTCCCCGAGGCAGTCGAGCCCGGCGCGACGTTCACCGCCGACCTCACGGTCTCGAACGCCGGCGACGCCATGGAGTTCGTCGTCCAGTACGAGGTCGGCGGCAGCACCGGTCGCGAGTCGTACGACGTCCCCGCGGGCGAGGAGACCACCCTCGAACTCGAACTCACCGCGCCCAGCACCACCGGTGACAGCGACGACCTCACCGTCGCCCTCGACTGGGGCGGCCGGAGCGTCAGCGAAACAGTCGCCTACGAGACCACCACGTCGTCGTAGTTCAAACGGCGATTTGTCCCTACCCAGGGACTTTGATATGTCATCCACTACAGCAGAGTGGAGCGTGCCACCCCTCCAGAATCCACCGTGGTGGACCCCCCTGACCCGCCGCCCCCGCTGACGCTCCACTCGCTGTCGGTCCTCTTCACCGACGTGTTGTTGTCAGTATCTGTGGGGTACTCGACCCCCCGGTACCCCTTCACGAACTTGACAGCACCGCGTTCGCCGCAGAACTGCTCCCGTCAGTCGTGCCGGAAGGTGCGGTGGCCGGTGAACACCATCGCCATCCCGTGCTCGTCGGCTGCCTCGATGACCTTGTCGTCGTTCTTCGAGCCGCCGGGCTGAATCACCGCCTCCACGCCCGCGTCGGCGGCGGCCTCGATGCCGTCCGGGAACGGGAAGAAGGCGTCCGACGCCATCACGGCCCCCTCGGCGTCCTTCCCCTCGGCGTCCCGGTCGGCCTTCTTCGCCGCGAGTTCGACCGCGTCGACGCGGGAGACTTGGCCGACGCCGAGGCCGACGGTCTCCGTGCCGTCCGCGAACAGGATGCCGTTGGACTTGACGTGCTTGAGCGTCCGCCACGCGAACAGCATCGTCTCGATTTCGTCCTCGGTGGGTTCGCGCTCGGTGACGACCTCCAAGTCGTCGACCGTCGGAGCCCACGTGTCGCGCTCCTGAACGAGTCGACCGCCGACGAGCGGCTTCTCGGTGACGGTCTCGGTGACGTCCCCCAGCTCGCCCACGGAGAGCACTCGTAGATTCGACTTCTCGGTGAGCACGCCGAGGGCGTCGTCGGTGTATCCGGGGGCGACGACGACCTCCTTGAACGAGTCGGCGACGCGCTCGGCGGTCTCGGCGTCGCACTCGCGGTTCAGGGCGACGATGCCGCCGAACGCCGACTTGGCGTCCGTCGACAGCGCGTCGCTGTACGCGTCGGCGAGCGTGTCGGCGGTCGCGCAGCCCGCGGGGTTCGTGTGCTTGATGACGGCGGCCGCCGGCTCCTCGAACTCCTTGATGAGGTTCAGCGCGGCGTCGGCGTCGTTGTAGTTGTTGTACGAGAGGGCCTTCGCGCCCTCGTTCAGCTGGTCGGCGTGGACGACGCTCGCCTCCGCGCAGGTGTCGTCGCGGTAGACGGCGGCGTCCTGGTGGGGGTTCTCGCCGTACCGGAGGTCGTCGGCCCGGGTCGTGCCGGTGACGCGGCGGCCGCCGAAGTCGCCGCCGTCGTCGGCGTGGACGGTGACGCTGTCGCCGTCGATGTCGAGGTCGCCCTCCGCGAACCACCGAATCGCGCGGGGGTACGCCTGGAACTCGGCGTCGTGCAGCACGCGGGCTTTCAGCGCGTCGCGGTCGTCGTCCGCGAACACGGGGACGGACTCCTGGGTGACGATGGGGCCGGCGTCCACCTCGTCGGTCTGGACGGAGCCGTCGTCCGCCACGGCGTCCGTGACGACGTGGACGGTGCAGCCGGTCACCGAGACGCCGGCGTCGAGGACCTGCTCGTGGGCGTCCGCGCCCGGGAACGCGGGCAGCAGGCTCGGGTGGACGTTCAGGGTGGCCGGCACCGCGTCGAGGAACGTCTCCGAGAGCACGCGCATGTAGCCGTCGAGACACACGAGGTCGACGTCGTAGTCCGCCAGCGCGTCGACGACGCGAGCCTCGTGGTCGCGGCGGGACTCGTCCGCCTTCTGCTCCACTACCTCGGTCGGGATGCCGCGCTCCGCGGCGGCGTCGAGGACGGGTGCGTCGGCGTGGTTCGACAGGACGACGGCGAGGTCGGCACCGCCGGGCTGTCGGTCCGCTACGTGCAGGAGGTTCCGGCCGCGGTTGCTCGCCAGGCCAGCGACGTTCGTCATACCCGACAGACGAACCGCCGCCCGCAAAGCCGTTGCGGTTCGCGACCCGAAAGTGTGCATGTACGAGCATAGAACGGCGAGTACTGTCGCATATATCGCGCTCTATATCCACGAACGTGCGACTGGGCGACCGGCAGGCTTTTGCTCGGTGCGCCGCCACACGCTGCCATGACCGACGAGAACGCCCTGTACGCCGTGTCGCCGCTGGACGGCCGGTACAGCGGTCGCACCGAGGCGCTCGCGCCGTACGCGAGCGAGGCCGCGCTGATGCGCGCGCGAGTCGAAGTCGAAGTCGAGTACCTGCTCGCGCTCACCGACCTCGACGCGGTGCCACTGGAGTTCACGGACGACGAGGCGGCGGCGCTCCGGGCCGCCTACGAGGACTTCGACGCCGAGGACGCCGACCTCGTCAAGCGCATCGAGACGGAGGGCGCGCGCGGCTACGACGCCACCAACCACGACGTGAAGGCCGTGGAGTACTTCCTCCGCGAGCACGCCCCCGAGCGCAGCCACTCGTGGATTCACTTCGGGCTCACCAGCGAGGACGTGAACAACCTCGCCTACCGGCTGCTCGTCGCCGGTGCCGTCGAAGACGTGCTCGCCCCCGAACTCCGCGGCGTCCGCGACGAGCTCGTCGACTTCGCCCACGAGTACGCGGACCTCCCGATGCTCGCGCGCACCCACGGCCAGCCCGCGACACCCACCACGTTCGGCAAGGAGATGGCCGTCTACGCCGCCCGACTCGGGCGCGAAATCGCTCGCATCGAGGCCGCTGCCGACGACCTCGCGGGGAAGCTGGCGGGCGCGTCCGGCACGTGGGCCGCCCACCACGCCGCCTTCCCGGACGTCGACTGGCGGGCCTTCTCCCGGGAGTTCGTGCAGTCGCTGGGCCTGAACTACGTCGAACCGACCACGCAGGTGAACCCGAGCGACGACTTCGGCGCGCTGTTCGACGCGCTCTCCGGTGCCAACGGCGTGCTCGAAGACCTCGCGGTCGACGCGTGGCTGTACGTCTCCCAGCGCTACCTCGGGCAGGACGCCGCCGAGGGCGAGACCGGGTCCTCGACGATGCCCCACAAGGTCAACCCCATCGACTTCGAGAACGCCGAGGGGAACCTCGCGAAGGCCGACAGCGACCTCCACTTCCTCGGGGAGTACCTCTCGTCCAGCCGGCTCCAGCGCGACCTCTCGGACTCCACCGTCAAGCGGAACATCGGGGGCGCGTTCGCGCACTGCCTGCTCGCGTACCGCAAACTCGGCGACGGCCTCGACACCGTCACGCCGAACGAGGCCGTCATGCGCGACGACCTGCGGTCGAACCCCGAGGTCGTCGGAGAGGCCGTCCAGACCATCCTCCGGCGAGAGGGCCACGGCGACGCCTACGAGCGCGTGAAATCTCTCACGCGCGGCGAGCGCGTCTCCATGGACGACTTCCGGGAGCTGTTCGCGAACCTCGACGTGGACGAGAACACCCGGGAAGACCTGCTCGCGCTGACGCCCGAGTCCTACACGGGCCTCGGCGGCGACATCGCCCGGGACGCGTAAGCCGGCGTTTCACCCTCCCGAAGGCATATGCCGTCGGCTGTGGGAGCCCGTAGTATGAAAGAAGCGGGCTGTCCCAAGTGCGGCGGCGACGAGGTCGACGTCGGCACCATCTCGACGACCGGCTCCGGTCTCTCGAAGATGTTCGACATCCAGACGAACAACTTCCAGACCGTGACCTGCACGTCCTGTGGCTACACGGAACTGTACGCGGACGTGGACTCCCGTGGCGCGGACCTCGCGGACATCTTCTTCGGGTAGGGAAACTTCACCCCGATTTGGGGTTTTGGTACAGAAGCAACTGGCCAGTAGGAGTACGAACGAAGTATTGTTAGAGGTAGCAGAAGGAATGACACAGACCTTTTTACAATTGGCATAATTTATTCCGTATGAGCGCAGAATTCGAGGTTTATGAGGACGCTGCCGGTCAGTATCGGTGGCGACTTGTACATGAAAATGGCAATATAATCGCTGATAGCGGCGAGGGGTATTCGTCAAAAGGAAAAGCACTTCAGTCTATCAAAAGCGTTCGAAGCAATTCTCCCGATGCAAAAGTCAAAGACCTAACTGATTAAACAATACTATAAATACGTTATACATGCCCATCCAACAACTGCGGTTGTATGATTTCTTGGTGGATATTTTTCCGGGGTTGATTGGAATATATTTGATGAGTCTTCTTGTTCCTATCGGGGAGCTGCCCTTTTCTGATCCTTCCGCTAGTGGTGTTTTAATTGCAGTAATATTAATTGGGGCAGGTTACTTGAATGGCAGACTAATTCATTCTATCTCTGGGTCCTCTTCTCGCTTAATAGATTCAATTATGCCTGTTGCAAAGTACCCTCCAGATGACTATTCTATGCGTAACAGAGTATGGTATGAAATAAGGAAATCTCTTCCTATTGAGGATGATGAAAAAATCATAGATGATTTCTTTGCTGAGGGTTGGGCACCAGAGAGGGTGAGCGGACCCACGTTACGAGTTCGTTACCCGTACGTTGATTTTGAGGTGATTCAAGGTATTAAAAATCGGTTTAAACAGAGATATGACTTTGACCCTGAAAATACAGAAGAGCGTACTGTTAGGCACTTTGCGTATTCTGAGCTCTATGACAGTCAAAGCTTATACGAAAGATATAACATATTAGCTACATTTTTCCGCAATATCGCTTTCACTTTTTGGGCGTCGTCAATAATATCAATAATTCAATATATTTTGTTTGTGTTTGAAATTCCAAGTGGTGGCATTTCTATTCCATGGCTACAAGAAAATAATTCATGGATATTACTAATCTCTCTGTTTGCTGTTTCGATTATTTCTTCTCGGCAACTTTTCGAATTTTCATTTAGGAGAAATAGACACTTAGTGATCGACTTTTACAATACCATCACTGACTCTGAAAGTGAGTGAATTTAGAGCGGTAAAATATTCCAAGACTGAATGCCGAGTCCTCATGTGAGTTAGTATCTCCCAAACGAACGGATTTTCAGACCATTGAGGCGAGCCCATCCGTCAGAATCTCTGCCGCGCGCTCTATGTCCGACTGGCGGACGTACTCGCGCTGGGCGTGCGCTACCGGCCCCTCGTCGTCGGCGAGCACGCCCGGCCCGAAGACGACGGTCGGCGCGTCCGCCGCGAAGTACGAGGCCTCGGTCGCAGCGCCGAACGGCCGCGGTGCCCCCGCGCCGGCGTCCACGAGCGCGTCCACGACCGGCGCGTCCTCGCGCGTCTCGAAGGCTCCGAGGAACGGCGTGTCGCGCTCGACGGGCACGACGTCGATGCCCACGGACTCCGACACTGCTTCGCGGAAGTGCGTCGCCACACCCTCGAAGAAGCCCTCCTGCGTCTCCGGCGGCACAGTTCGGCGGTCGACTGTAATCGTACACTCGTCTGGGATGCGGTTCGCGGCGTCCCCGCCCCGAACGCGGGTCGGCGTCAGCGTCGGCGGCCCCAGTTCGGGGTGCTCGCTGGGGCCGCGCTCGGCGTCGAAGGACCGCAGGGCCGCCAGCGTCTGCTCGACCCCCGCGACGGCGTTCACGCCCGACTCGGGGTCGGCGGCGTGCGAGCCGACGCCCGACAGCTCGACGTCGAACTGGAAGCGCCCCCGGGCGCTCGTGCAGGCCGCGAGGTCTGTCGGCTCCCCCACGACGTAGGCGTCGGCGTCCAGGTCGAGCACCGCAGCGCCCGTCGACTCGGTCTCCTCGTCGGGCGTGACCGCCAGCGTCACCGACCCCGACTCCGGTTCGGCGGCCAGAAACGCCGCGACCAGCGCCGCCAGCGGCCCCTTCGCGTCGCAGGCTCCCCGGCCGCGCACCACGTCGCCGTCGCGCTCGAAGGGGACGTGGGGCGGCACCGTGTCGACGTGCGTGTTCAGGACGACGTGTGGGCTGCCGCGCCCGCGGGTCGCGCGGACGTTCCCCGATTCGTCGACGACGGGGTCGACGCCGTGGTCGCGCAGCGTGTCGACCAGGAGCGCGCGCATCTCGCCGACGTTCTCGTGGCTCGGCGTCCGCACCGCCTCCGCGTGGAACGCCAGCGGGTCGAACTCAGGCATCGACTCTCCTCGCGGGTCGTCGCTCCAGCTCCCCGCTGTCCTCCCGCTCGGTCGGCCCGGTGAGCAGCGCGCGGTCCCCCGAGACGTCGACCCGCAGCGTTCCACCGGGCGGTCGGACGGCCACGTCGCTCCGGCCGTTGTCCAGCAGCCCCAGTCGCGCCGCGACGACCGCAATCGCCACCGCGCCGGTGCCACAGGACTGTGTCTCGCCCTCAACGCCGCGCTCGAACGTGCGCTGGCGGAAGCCGCCCTCGCCGTCCGGGGACGCCAGCGTGACGTTCGCGCCCTCCGGGAAGGCGTCGTGGTGGCGGACGGCGGGCGCGTCGGCGTCGAGGTCGACGCCGTCCACGTCGTCGACGAACGCGACGGCGTGCGGGACGCCCGTGTTCACAGCCGTCACCGCGAAGCCGGCGAGCGACTCTTCGACCATCGGCTCGTCGCGAGCGACCGGCACCGCACCGGGGTCGAACGCCGGTTCGCCCATCTCGACGGTGACGGTGTCGCCGTCGACCTCGGCGCGCCGCGTGCCCGCTTGCGTGTCCAGCATCACGGTGTCGACGCCCTCGCGCTCGGCGACCCAGCGCGCGGCACAGCGCGCGCCGTTCCCGCACATCGCGGCCGTCGAGCCGTCCGGCTGGACCAGTGTCATGACGGCGCGCGGCGGCGTGTACTGGGGTTCGACTGCGAGGAAGAGCACGCCGTCGACGCCGAGTGTGGCGCAGGCGTGCTCGGCGAACGCCGCCCTGTCGGGGACGTAGTGGGCTGCATCTACAATCGCGAAGTCGTTGCCGGTGCCGTGGAACTGGTCGTGGGATATCATCGTTCGAGTCGGGTGAGTGCCGCCAGCGGTTCGCGCTCGCGGGCGAGCCGGTCGTCCCCGCCGTCAAGCGCGACGACCGCGGGCCGGGGCCGGGAGTTGTAGTTCGATGCCATCTCGACGCCGTACGCGCCGGCGTTCCCGACGGCGAGCAGGTCGCCGCGTTCGGGCGCTGGCAGGTCGCGGTCGGCGGCGAGCACGTCGGTGCTCTCGCAGACGGGGCCGACGACGGAGACGGAGTCGCTCGCTCTCGCGTCCGCGCCGGGCGCGAGCGACCGGACCTCGTGGCGGGCGTCGTAGAGCGCGGGCCGCAGGAGGTCTGTCATGCCGGCGTCGACGCCCGCGAGCGTCGGCCCGTCGGTCGGCTTCACCGTGTTCACCTCGGTCAGGAGAACGCCCGCGTCCGCCACGAGGTAGCGCCCCGGTTCGAGCACGAGGTCGGCGTTCACGTCGGCGAGCGCCGTCCGGACCGCGTCGGCGACCGCACCGAGGTCGAGCGCCGGCTCCTCGGGCCGGTACGGGACACCGAGGCCGCCGCCGACGTCGACGAACTCCAGGTCCGCGGGCGCGCTGCGGGCGACCGCGGCGATTCGGTCGAGCACCTCGCGGTGGGCGGCGAGGTCGTCGGCGTCGAGGATGCCGGAGCCGGCGTGCGCGTGGACGCCGACCACGTCGAAGCCGCGGTCGACGGCGTCCGCGAGGACGGCGACGGCCTCGTCGTGGGGGACGCCGAACTTCGCGTCTGCACCGGTCGCCACCTCGTCGCTGTGGCCCGCGCCGACGCCCGGGTGGACGCGCAGCGCGAGGCGGCCGTCGAAGCCGCGCTCGTCGAGGCGGTCGACGGTGTCGCGCGCCCCGACCACGAACGTCGCCTCGGGCGCGGCGTCGAGGACGTAGTCGAGGTCGCGGGCCGGCGGATTGACGGCCGTGTAATGAATCTCCGAGGGCTCGAAGCCGGCGTCGAGCGCCCGCGACACCTCGCCGGCGGACGCGCACTCCGCGCCCGCGCCCGCCGCCCGGAGGGCGTCGAGGACCGCACCGCCGGCGTTGGCCTTCACGGCGTACAGCACGTCCGCGTCGGGGAACGCCCCAGCGACGCGCTCGTAGTTCGCGCGGACGCGGTCGAGGTCCTGGACGTACAGCGGCGTGCCGTACTCGCCCGCCAGCGAGCGCAGTCGGTCGGCGTCCCAGTCGGCGAGCCGCCGCACGTCCCTGCTGTCGGCCGCGTCCGCCGCCGTCGTCACGACCGCAACACCTCCTCGCGCTGGGTGGCGTCAAGCGTCTCGGCTTCGAGGTCCATCGCGACGACGGCGGGCTTGTACGCGCCGCCGTCGAAGAGGTCGTGGTCGCCCACGGAGGACTCGACGTAGCGCGTGAACGCCCGGCGCTCCGGCGGCAGTTCGCCGTACAGGACTTCCTCCTCGACGAGGTCGTAGACCGGGATGCGGGGCGTCAGCAGCGTGTTCTCGCCGACGACCGAGTCCTCCCCCACGACGAACCCCGAGGTGACCCGGCAGCCCGCGCCCAGCGAGACGCCGTCCTCGACGACGACTGGGGCGTCCTCGACCGGTTCGAGGACGCCGCCAATCAGGGTGTTCGCGCCGAGCTTCACGTCCGCGCCAATCTGCGCGCACGAGCCGACGGTGTCACAGGAGTCGACGAGCGTGCCGTCGCCGACGCGCGCGCCGACGTTCACGAACGCCGGCGACATCAGGATGCAGTCCTCGCCGACGTGCGCGCCCCGCCGCAGCACCGTGCCGTCGGGCGTGTTTCTGGTGCCGCGCGCGAGCAGGTCGCTCGTGTCCCGCAGCGGGAGCACGTCGTGGTAGGCGACGCCGCCGTACTCGCGGCGCTCGGTCTCCCGGAGCGCGAAGTTCAGCAGGACGCCGCGCTTCACCCACTCGACGGCTTCCCAGTCGCCACCCTCCTTCTCGGCCGCCCGCACGTCGCCCGCCTCCAGCGCGTCGAGGAACGCGTCGAGGGTGTCCGCGTCGTCGGCCGTCGCCGAGTCGACGGAGAGCTCTCCCGACTCGTGTCGCTGCCACAGGTCGCGAATTTCGGTCTCCAGACTCATACGTCCGCAGCCACCTCCGAGAACTCGTAGTAGCCGGCCGGCTGGGCCGCGAGCCACGCCGCCGCGTCCACTGCGCCCTCGGCGAACACGCGCCGGTCGCCGGCGCGGTGGGTCAGTTCCAGCACCTCGCTGTTGCCCGCGATCAGCACCTCGTGCTCGCCGGTCACGTCGCCCGCCCGCCGCGCGTGGACGCCGACCTCGCCCTCGCGCCGGGGCTGGTCGCCCTCCCGGCCGTGGACGCGCTCGCCCTCGCCGCGGGCGTCCTCGATGCGGTCTAGCAGGAGGCCGGCGGTGCCGCTCGGCGCGTCGACCTTCCCGTTGTGGTGGGTCTCGGTGACCTCCACGTCGTACTCGGGGAGCGCGCCGGCGGCCGCCTCGACGGCCGAGAGCAGCGCCTGAATCCCGCGAGAGAAGTTCGCGCCGACGAGCACCGGCGTCGAGTCGCCGGCCGCCCGCAGCGCGGCCCGCTCGCCTTCGTCGAAGCCCGTCGTTCCGGTCACGAGCGGGACGCCGGCGTCCGCGCACGCTCCGGCGTACCGAACGGTCGCCTCGGGCGCGGTGAAGTCCACGACGGCGTCGGGCTCCCGGAGGTCCAGCAGGGCGGCGAACTCGGCCTCGTCGTCCAGTGCGCCGGCCGCTCCGGGGTTGCGGGCGGCAGCGAACGCCACTTCGACGCCCCGGGAGTCGAGGACCTCGCGGACGACCCGCCCCATCCGGCCGTCCGCGCCGGTCACGCCGACGCTCATGCGGACACCTCCGGCTCGGAGAGCGCGCTCAGGGCGGCTTCGAGTGCTTCGCGTGGTTCGTCGCCCAGCTGCGAGAGCGGCGAGCGGTAGTTCGCGGGGCCGTGGCCGCGAATCTCCTGGGCGGCCTTCACCGGAATCGGGTTCGACTCCAGGAACAGCGCGCGGTGCAGGGGCGCGAGGTCGTGGTGGACCTCGCGGGCGCGCTCGTAGTCGCCGTCGATGGCGCTCCAGACGACCTCGCTCACGCGCTCCGGTTCGACGTTCGCGGTGACGCTGATGGCCCCCCGGCCACCCACCGAACAGACGGGCAGCGTGAGCGCGTCGTCGCCCGAAAGCACCGAGAACGCCTCGTCGCGGGTGCGCTCGACGACCTCGCTGACGCGCGCCACGTCGCCGCTGGCGGCCTTGTAGCCGACGATGCGGTCGTGACTCGCCAGCGACGCCACGGTGTCCACGTCGACGTTCCGGCCGGTCCGGGACGGAACGTTGTACACTACTTGGGGCGCGTCGATTCGGTCGGCTATCTCCCGGTAGTGGGCCTCTATCCCCTCCGGCTCGGGGCGGTTGTAGTACGGCGAGATGAGCAGGAGGGCGTCGGCCCCCGCGTCCACGGAGCGCCCGGCGAGGCCGACGGCCTCGTGCGTCGAGTTGCTGCCGGCACCCGCGACCACGGGCACCTCGCCGCCGACCTCGTCGGCGACGGCCGCCACGACCTCCACGTGCTCGTCGTGGGTCAGGGTCGCGCTCTCGCCGGTGGTGCCGACGGGAACGACCCCGTCGACGCCCCGGTCGACGAGGCGGCGGGCGTGTGTGCGCAGTCGGTCGAAGTCGATACGTCCGTCGTCGGTGAACGGCGTCGTCATCGCGGGGAAGACGCCGTCGAGTGGTGTGTACGTCATCTGGGTGGGAAACGCTGTGTTCGGGAACTGTGCGGACAACGAGGAGCCCACCACGGGGGTGCTACGCCCGCAGAGAGCCTACCGGACAGGTGTGAATTTGCGTTTCCCCGAGAAAGCGGCGGCGACGCTCCCGGCGGCGGCGACGGCAGTGGGAGCGTCGGTCATACTACCGAGTGGCTGCCCCGCCCTCATATGTCTATCGTCGCCGTCGGTCGTTGCCACTGTCGACGTTCCGCGGGTTTTTTGCCGGCTCTGACCCACCTGTCAGTGAATGCTGGTCCTCGGAGACGCACACGCAACCACCCCCGGACGCCGCCGTGCGCTGTTCGCCGCCTACCGTGCCGCCGACGAATCGGTCGCGGTCCAGGCCGGCGACCTCATGTACTACGACGTGCCCTACCAGACGTACTTCATCGGCGGGAACAACGAGGACTTCGATACCATCGACGCCCTCCGGAACGGCCGCGTCGAGAGCGAGGCCGTCTCGAACGTCACGCTGCTGCACAGCACCGCCGAGACCGTCGAAGGCCTCCGAGTCGCCGGCCTCTCCGGGAACTACGCGCCCACCCAGTTCGACAAACCCCGGGCCGTCCTCCGCGGCGACCGCCGCCGCCACTTCGTCCGCGACGACGTCGAGGACGCCAAACAGCTCGACGACGTCGACGTCTTCCTCGCGCACGAAGCCCCGAACGGCCTCCCCGTCGAGGAGGACTACGAGGTCGGCTGCCAGTACATCGACGAGATTCTCGACGCCCTCGACCCCGACGTCTGCCTCGTCGGCCACCACCACCAGCACGCCGAGAGCGACTACGGCGATACTCACGTTGTCGGCCTCGACCCCGTCTGGGAGTCCTACTACACGCTCGACCCCGACACCCTCGACGTCGCCCGCCACGACGCGCCCCCCGCCTGACGTACATTCAAGGCAGTGCGTCCACGAACTCGGTGTATGCCTCCGATACAGCCCGGCCAACGGGTCGCGGTTCTCGCGGACTCGCAGAACCTCTATCACTCCGCACAGAGCGTCTACTCGCAGAACATCGACTACTCGTCGCTCCTCGACAAAGCCGTGCAGGGCCGTCAGCTCACGCGCGCCATCGCGTACGTCATCCGCGCGCAGGCCGAGGACGAGGACTCCTTCTTCGACGCGCTGCGGGACATCGGCTTCGAGACGAAAATCAAGGACATCAAGACGTTCGGCGACGGCTCCAAGAAGGCCGACTGGGACGTCGGTATGAGCCTCGACGCCGTCTCGCTCGCGGACCACGTCGACACTGTCGTGCTCTGCACCGGCGACGGCGACTTCTCTCGGCTCTGCCATCACCTCCGCCACGAAGGCGTGCGCGTCGAAGTGATGGCGTTCGACGAGTCGACGGCGGACGAACTGGTCGAGGCGGCCGACGCGTTCGTCGACCTCAGCGAGCGAGAAGAGACGTTCCTGCTCTAGACCATCCGGCCGTCGGAGCCAGTACTCCCCATCAGGAGCGAGCCGGCGGCGAGCCCGGACGTGGCGAGACCGGCGGCGACCAGGAGTGTCGTCGTCGCCGTCGGCGTGAGACTCGACCACAGCAGCAGCGCGGCGCTCGCCAGCAGCAACACGCCGGCGACGCCGATCTTGACGGTGTCGTTCATACCCCGCCGTTGCGACCCACACCACATAAACGCATCCACTCGCTCTCGAAGCGGCTTTACGCGCGGGCCGCCGACTCCGGTGCATGCAGGACGCGGGCATCCCGGCGCTCCGAACAGTCGCCGCCTACCAGTACGGCGCGGGCGCTGGCCGGGCGCTGTTCCCCGACGACGAGGACTTCCGGGTGCGACGGTCGACGACCGGCCGCCCCCAGCAGGTCGCACGCGCCGACGGCCAGCGGCTGGTCTCCGTCGGCATGGACGGACGGCTGACGCTCGGCCCGGCCGGCGGCCGGCGGCTCGCCGACGCGCTCGACTACCCGGCGGCGCGCGTGGTCGTCGGCGACGAGAGCGAGCCCTTCGTCCGCGACGGCAAGAACGTCTTCGCGAAGTTCGTGCAGGCCGTCGACGGCGACGCCCGGCAGGGCGACGAGCTCGCGGTCGTCCACGAGAACGGCGACCTGCTCGCCGTCGGCCGCGCCGAACTCGACGCCCAGTCGATGCTTGACTTCGAGGCTGGGATGGCAGTGAAGGTGCGTGCCGGCGTCGAGGCGGACGACTAGCGCGGCTCGACCCGCATCGCCATCTCCTCCTCGGGGTGCAGCGTCAACGACGGGACGAACGACAGCGGCGGCTCCCCCTCGAACCGGAGCCGGTAGTCGCTGGCGACCGCGGCGACGATGAGCTTCGCTTCGAGGAGCGCCAGGTGCTTCCCGATGCAGTGCCGGGGGCCGCCGCCGAACGGGAAGTACGCGAACCGCGGCCGGTCGGCGCGCCGCTCGGACCGCCACCGCTCCGGGTCGAACGTCTCGGGGTCCGTCCAGTGTTCGGGCGACCGGTGGACCGCCCACTGCGGCAGCATAATCGGTGCTTCCGGTGGCACTCGATAGCCGGCCAGCTCGACCGGCTCGGTCGGCGTCCGGAAGATGTTGTACACCGGCGGATACAGCCGCATCGCCTCGTGAATCACCCAGTCGAGGTAGTCGAGGTCTCGGACGTCGTCGATGGTCGGTGCTTCGCCGTCGGCCAGCGTGCCGTCCAGTTCCTCGTGGAGCCGGCGCTCCGCGTCGGGGTGCTCCGACAGCAGGAACCACGTGTACGTCAGCGTCAACGCCGTGGTGTCGTGGCCGGCGAGCAGCGTCGTCGTCACCTCGTCTCTGAGCCGCTCGCGGGGCTGCTCGCCCCGGTCGCGGGCGCGCAACAGGACCGACAGCAGGTCCATTCGGCCGTCTTCGTCTCCGCCGGCTGTGCCCTCGCGTGCGGCGACGATGTCCTCGACGACTGCGTTGAGCGCATCGACGGCAGCGGCGTACTCCCGGTCGTCGGGCAGCGGGAGCCACTCGGGGGCCGCGAACCGAACGGGGTCCGGCTCGAACCGCGCGCCGACCGGCTCCAGCGCCGCCCCGATGTCGTCGACGCGCTCGTCGGGCAGCGACACGCCGAGCATGACGTCCAGAATCACGTCGAGGGTGACGTGGGTCATCTCGGCTTCGACGTCGATGGATTCGCCGACCGGCCAGCCGTCGACGCGCTCGGTCGCGTGGTCGACGATGGATCCGTCGAAGCCGGCGACCCGCGCCATCGAGAACGCGGGGTTGGCGAGCCGCCGCTGGCGCTCCCACGTCTCGCCCTCGCTCAACAGCAAGCCGTCGCCGAGCAGGTCGCCGATGGCGTCGGCCTGAAAGTCCGGCTTCCGGAACCGGTCCGCGTCGCTGACGAGTACGCGCTCGACGAGCGACGGGTCGGTCACCACGTACGTCTCCATCGGCCCCATGTCGAAGGCGGCGACACCGTCGTACGCGTGTTCGACGGCTTCGAGGAACGACAGCGGGTCGTCGGCGTACTGTCGGCTACTCCCGAACAGCGGCTCCCCGCGCGGACCGGGCGGTGCGTCCTCCATACCGGGGCGTTCGGACTGCACCACCAAAGCCACACGGCCCGATTGCCGTGGCGAGCGGCGGACACCGGGCTGCCGGCCGGCGCGGCAACTGCGTGGGGTTTTTCTTCCCGCGCCGCGAGCCTCTACCCATGTTTGGAGGCGGCGGCATGAACCCCCGGAAGATGCAGCAAATGATGGAACAGATGGGCATCGACGTCGACGAGCTCGACGCCACCGAGGTCGTCATCTCGCTGGAGGACGGCAGCGAGCTCGTCTTCTCGGACCCGGACGTCACGAAGATGGACGCCCGCGGCCAGGAGACCTACCAGGTTCTCGGCGACCCGAGCGAGCGGGAGGCAGCGGCGGGCGCAGTCGAGAGCGGTGAGGGCGACGCCGAGTCCGCCGACGAGGGCGACGACGGCATCCCGCAGGGCGACATCGACATCGTCGTGCAGCGGGCCGGCGTCTCCGAGGACGATGCCCGCGAGGCCCTGGAGGCCGCGGACGGTGACCTGGCGGCGGCCATCGAGCACCTCGAGTGATGCTGCTGGTGCGGGGCGACCGCGAGTTCCTCGTCGCCCCCGGTGAGGAACTGCACACGGACCTCGGGGTCGTGGAGGCACCCGAGGACCCCGAGCCCGGCGAAGTCGTCGAGACGCATCTCGGGGAGCCGTTCACGGTCCGGGAGCTGCGCGGCCCGGACCTGTTCAACCACCTCGAACGGACGGGCGCGCCGATGATGCCCAAAGACGTGGGACTGGTCGTCGGCTTCACGGGGGCGTCCCGGGCAGACCGCGTGCTCGACGCCGGGACGGGCACCGGCGTGCTCGCGGCCTATCTCGGGCGGCTGGGCGCAGACGTGGTGACCTACGAGCGCGACGCCGACTTCGCCGAGGTCGCTCGGGAGAACATGGAACTCGCGGGCGTCGCGGACACCGTCGACGTGCGGACTGGCGACCTCACGGAGCACGTCGACGACCTCTCGGGATTCGACGTGCTCACGCTGGACACGCAGAACGCCCCCGAAGTCGTCGCGGACGCCGACGACCTGCTGGTCTCGGGCGGCTACGTCGCGGTCTACTCGCCGTTCGTCGAGTCGGCGAAGGAGACTGCCGACGCGGCCCGTGAGGCGGGGCTGTCGGGCGTCGAAACCACGGAGACCATCCAGCGCGAGATGGACTTCGACGACCGGGGGTCGCGGCCCTCCACGGCGGGCGTCGGCCACACGGGCTACCTCACAGTAGCGCGCAACGAGTAGGGCTGTCCGACGGCTGCTTCTCCGGGGGCGGCTCGCCGCCTCACCGCTGCGACCACCCCGCTATCGACTACTGCACAGCCGCGGCTGGTCCCGTTCTCGTACTTGAATGTCCGGCTGGAGAGCCTCGACAGCCGCACGGCTGCAGAGCAGCATCCCGAGCGTAGCAGCGTCATGGTCACCGAACGCAGTGAGTGAGCGGGACAGTTCAGCGTCGTTTTTCGCGAGGAGTGGGCTGCCGGCAGAGCCGGCAATCGGGAACGTGGCGGCCCGCCCGCCACGCTGTTCTCGAAGGGAGCGCGAACCGCGAGGGCGGACCCCCCACGGAGTACAGCGGCCTGACTTACATGTAGCCGAGGTCGCGCAGGCGCTCCATCAGGTCTTCTTTGTCCTGGGCGCGGCCGGCGCGCTCGGTCGTGTTCTCTAGGTCCTGGAGCCACGCGGGCTCTTCGGCGGCTTTGTCCGTCGAAACCTCACTCCCCAGCGAGCGGAAGCCCTTGAAGTACTTGGGGGAGACCGGAATGTCGTCGTGGGTGAGGCCGTTCGGGAGGTCGTCGAAGTCCTGGGGGACGTAGCCGTCGTCCGGGAACTCCTCGACCGTCTCGGGGACGACGTAGTACCAGAAGGCGTCCCAGACGGCGGCCTCGTCGAACTGGAGAATCGGCTGGATGCGGTCGTGCGGCGGGTAGACGTCGGGGTCGTGGCGCGGACTGAAGAACGTCTCGTCGGCGCGGGCGTCCTGCTCGTCCCAGCGGATGCCCGAGAGGATGCCGTCGACGTCGTGCTCCTCGAGGGCGTTGTTGAGCGCGACGGTCTTCAGGAGGTGGTTGCCGACGTAGGTGTCCAGCAGGAACGGGAAGGAGTCCTCCTCGTACTCGAGAAGGTTCTTCACGTGGTGCTGGTTCTGCTCGTTCAGCTCGCTGATGGGGATGTCGTCGCCGGGTTCGAGGTCGTTGGCGTCGACGTAGTCACCGACGTCCTCGTTGCGGGCGTAGACGACGTCGAGGTCCCACTCGTCGGCCCAGCGGTCGACGAAGTCGTGGAGTTCGTCGAAGTGCTGGAAGTGGTCGATGAAGATGGTCTCCGGCACGTCGAGGTCGAACTTGTCGGCGACCTCCTTCACGAAGTACAGCGTGAGCGTGGAGTCCTTGCCGCCCGTCCACATGATGGCGGGGTTGTCGTACTCTTCGAGGCCCTTCCGGGTGACCTGAATGGCCTTCTCGATCTTGTCTTCGAGCGTCGGGTAGTCGGCGGGAGATTCGCCGTCACCGTCGGTGTAGTCGACGTCGAGGTAGTCGGGGAAGTCCTCGCCCATGGCTCCGCGGTCACTCCGCGTGCCTATAGGCCTGTGGATATTCGTCCGAATTCGGGCGTGTCTAACGCCCTACGGCCCGGGGGTAGGCGCTGCCTTCTGGAGCGCGGTCTCGGCGATGTTGCCGCCGTAGTCCGCGCTCCGGGACAGCGAGTCGACGACGAGCCCGAGGTGCTGGGCGTGGTGAGCGTCGAGGCCGTGGAGGAGGTCGTCGAGTCTCCGGGTCTGGTCGTCGATGTCACGGACGTGGGCGCGAGCCTGATTCGCGAGTCTGGTGGCTTCGTCCGGGTCGTCCGCGAACAGGGCGTCCATCGCGGTCTCGATGATGGCGGCGGCGTCCTCCTGGAGCGCGCGGAGCGCATCGGCGACGTCCTCGGGGACGTCTTCCTCGAGGTTCTCGACGGTGCCGGCGATTTTGGCGGCGTGGTCGGCGACGCGTTCGAGCTGACGGGCGCTGGAGTGGTAGTCGAACGCGACCTCCCGGGAGACCCCGATCTCCTGGGCGACAGTCGGGGACCGGAGCGCGCCGCGGAAGATGCGGGAGACGACGTACCAGAGCCGGTCGACGTCGTCGTCGCGGCTCGTCACGTCGCTGGCGGTGTCGAGGTCGCGGGCGGTGAGTGCGTCGACGGCGTCCCCGAGCATCGAGACGGAGATGAGGTGCATGCGGCGGACGGCGTTGTGGATGGAGAGCTCCGAGGAGTCCAGGAGGTCCTGGATGACGACGCGCTCGTTGGTCTCCTCGAGGACTTCGAGGCCGACGAGGCCCTGGGTGGCGTCCCGAATGACGCGACGCTGGTCCGGGTCGATCTGGTCGGCTTCGAGCGCGAGCACGTCGAAGCCGCTGACGTACATCGTCATGACCGCGCGCATGAGTTCGTCGCCGGACGAGTCCGTGATGTCGAGGGTGCCCTCGTCGGTGTCGGTGCCGTCGACGGGCGTCAGCAGCAGCGAGCCGCTGTCCGGGTGGAAGCCCACTTCGTCGCCGGCTTCGACGTCGTGGTCGCGCGCCCAGTCTTTCGGGATGGAGACCGTGAACGTGGAGCCGCCCGTCACCTGGACCTTGCGTCGTTCCATATCTGCCCCTATCGAACACCACACCATAAATCCCTACCAAGATACATAGCCGAACGGGGCTGTCGAAGTACTACTACGTTATCGAACGTAGAACCGCTCGAAAACCAGTATTCTGGACTTCAGGAGGGCGGATGTCCGGGTCGAAATCACAGTGTGAAGGTCTACACAGGTAGGACTATATAGTGATAATAGCAGGGTATTTATTCGAATGCTGCCGAAGATAGGGCGATGCCAGAACACGAAGCCGGACGTAATTCTCGGACGCGTCGTCAGGTACTCGCGGGCGTCGGAGCCGTCGGCGCGGCGGCACTCGCTGGCTGTCAGAGCACGAGCGACGACGAGTCCGGCGACGGCCTCTCGGGGGAAATCGACATTGCGGGGAGTTCGACGGTGTTCCCGCTCGCGACCGCGATGTCCGAAGCGTTCCGGAACGGCGAGATCGGCGAGGCACACAACGGCGTCGAGTTCAACATGCAGTCGACGGGCAGCGGCGGCGGCTTCGCGAACCACTTCTGCCCCGGGAACACGGACTTCAACAACGCCTCCCGTCCCATCCGGGAGCAGGAGGAACAGCAGTGCGCCGACAACGATGTCGAGCCGGTCGAACTGACCGTCGCGACGGACGCGCTGACGGTCATCGTCAACAACGACCTCGGCATCGACTCTATCACCACCGAGGAACTCCGGACCATCTGGTCGGAGGAGAGCGACGCCGAGATGTGGTCGGACGTCAACTCCGACTGGCCGGACGAGGAACTCGAACTGTACGGCCCGTCGGACGCCTCCGGCACCTACGACTACTTCATCGAGGCCATCCTGCACAGCGGCGACGAGGAACTCTCGCACATCAGCGGCGGCCAGTACTCCGGCACCGAGCAGGACCGCACCATCATCCAGGGCGTCGAGGGGTCCGAGAACGCGATGGGCTACCTCGGGTACGCCTACTACTCGACGAACCAGGACCGCGTGAAGGCACTCGCCATCGACGACGGCGACGGCGAGCCGGTCGAACCGAGCCTCGAAACGGCCCGGAGCGGCGAGTACACGCCCCTCTCCCGGCCGCTGTTCACGTACCCCGCGAAGTCCTCGCTCACCGAGGAGCACGTCGCGGAGTTCGCGCGGTTCTGGCTGGAGAACGCCACCAGCGAGAAACTGGTCGCCGAGAACGTCGGCTACGTCCCGCTCGACGAGGACGACCAGCAGGAGCAACTCGACACCCTCGAAGCCGCAATCGAGGACGCCAGTAACTAGCCGCGAGACGCCCAACGAAGCGCTTATAGGGATACTATGACCGACTCAAACCAATGAGCGGAGACAGTCTCGAGGAGGCGCTCACGCGACGAACACAGAACGCGCCCCCCGAGTTGCTCTCCCGGACGTTCTTCTTCGTCTGCGCCGCGCTCTCGATCGCCACGACCATCGGACTCATCGTCTTGCTCACGACCGAGGCGGCGAAGTTCTTCTCGTTCTCCGCCCCGCTCGTCGGCGTCACCGGCGAGACGGCGTCAGTCGTCGAGTTCCTCACGGGCACGGTCTGGGAGCCGACCGAGGGCAACTTCGGCGTGCTGTCGCTGGTGTCCGCGACGCTGATGATCATGATCGGGTCGTCGCTCATCGCGCTGCCGCTGGGCGTCGGCACCGCCATCTACCTCAGCGAGTACGCCAGCCCGCGGCTCCGGTCGATTCTCAAGCCCGGCCTCGAGATTCTCGCGGGCATCCCGACGGTCGTCTACGGCTTCTTCGCCATCATCTACATCACGCCCGCGCTCCAGCCGTTCGTGCCGGGGCTCGGGACGTTCAACATCCTGTCGGCGTGCATCGTCGTCGGCATCATGATCATCCCGATGGTGGCGTCCATCAGCGAGGACGCGATGTCGGCCGTCCCGGAGGCGCTCCGGCAGGCCGGCTACGGCATGGGCGCGACGAAGTTCGAGGTGTCGACCGGTATCGTGGTCCCCGCGTCGCTGTCCGGTATCTTCTCGTCGTTCATCCTCGCGCTCTCGCGAGCCATCGGGGAGACGATGGCGGTCACCATCGCCGCCGGGTCGACGGCCCAGTTCTTGAACGTCGTCAACCCCGCGGCGTACACGGAGCGCGCGCTCCCGATGACCGCCGCGATGGTGAAACTCGTCGGCGGGGACGTGACCGGCGGCGGAATCTCCTACCGGAGCGTGTTCGCCATCGGCATCACCCTCTTCGTCATCACACTCGTCATGAACGTCATCAGCGACATCGTCGCACAGCGGTACAGGGAGGAGTACTGAGATGGCAGCAGACACTACCACAGACGTCACCGAGGGGTTCGGGCAGGTCAGCCGGTCGGTCGGCCGCCTGTTCCGGTACCTTCTGCTGGCGGCGACCCTGTTCGGCATCGTCTTCGTCACCATCCTCCTGGTGTACGTCGCGAACGACGCAATCCAGCCGCTGACGGCCGACCCCGGCTGGCACCTCACGTTCTTCCTGACGCTCGTCACGCCGACATTGGCGGTCAGTGCGTTCGTCTACCGCCGAGATGCGGACGCGTTCACCACGGGCGCGCTCGCCGTCGGGCTGGTCGTCGTCGCGCTCATGTTCAGCGGCGGCGCGTCGATGATTTTCGTGGACATCGTCGAGCCGCTGACGTGGCTCGCGCTGCTGGTCGCGCTCGCGGTGCCGGCCGCGGTCACCATCGCTGTCGTCGCCTACGACCACCGGCTCCCGTTCGCCGCGCAGTTCGCGGTGACGACCGCGGCGTTCTACCTCTCGCTGTTCGGTCTCCCCGGTCCCCTCGGGTCGCTCGCAGACGCCCCGACGATTGTCCCGGGCGTCTACGGCCTGCTCGCGGGCGTCCCCGTCGCACCCGCGCCGTGGATGCTCGTCGCGCTCACCGTCGGCGGTCCCATCGCTGCAATCGGTGCGACTGCGGTCTCCCGGGACCGCGGCCGCCGCACGCAACTGCTGGCCGGCGTCGGCTTCCTCGCTGTCGCCGGCGGCGGCGGCGTCCTCGGCCCCGTTCTGGGCGTCCACCCGCTGCCGGCGACTGTCGTCGCGTCCGTCGGACTCGTCCCGCCGGTCGTTTACGCCGCGAACGTCGCGCTCAACGCACCCCGGGAGCGCGTCGGCCTCCTCCTGCCGGCCACCATCGTCGTCGGAACGCTCGTCGGCGCGGTCGCCGTCGACGCCCTCGCGTTCGCCGGCCCGCAGTCGTGGATCGACTGGGCGTTCCTCACGAGCGCACACAGCAACACCGCCGAAAACGCCGGCTTCTACCCCGCTATCGGCGGCTCCATCCTCCTGATGTTGACCGTCGCCGTCTTCGCGTTCCCGGTCGGCGTCGGTGCCGCCGTCTACCTCGAAGAGTACGCGCCGGACAACGCCTTCACGCGCGCAATCGACGTCAACATCTCGAACCTCGCGGGCGTCCCCTCCGTCGTCTACGGGCTGCTCGGCCTCGGGCTGTTCGTCACCTACCTCGGCCAGTCCGCGGGCACAGTCCTGCTCGGCGGCCTCACACTCGGTCTGCTCATCCTCCCCATCGTCATCATCTCCGCCCGGGAGGCCATCCGGTCCGTGCCCGAGGAGCAGCGAGCGGCGTCCTACGGGATGGGCGCGACCAAGTGGCAGACCGTGAAGAACGTCGTCCTGCCGCGGTCGTTCTCCGGCATCCTTACCGGGACGATTCTCGCGCTCGGCCGCGCAATCGGCGAGACCGCGCCGCTCATCATGATCGGCGCGCCGAACGTCAAGTACTCGCTGCCGACCGGTATCTCGGAGGCCGCCAGCGCGATGCCCCTGCAGGTGTACGCCTGGTCGAGCCTCTACGCCGGCCCGGACTTCTACAACAAGGTGGTGCCGGCCGGCGTCGTGGTGCTGGTCGCGGTGCTGCTCGCGATGAACTCCGTCGCCATCGTCCTCAGAAACAAGTACCAGACCGGAGAGTGAGTACACAATGACAGAGAACACGACAGAGACCACAGGCGAACCGGACGGCAACACGACCGCCGACCCGACGAACGACGAGATGGCCATCGAGACCGACGTCGCGAGCGCGACCGACGGCCGGAACTCGACTGCGACCCCCGACCCGGTCATTCGGTCGCGGGACCTCGACGTCTTCTACGGCGAGGAACAGGCCCTCGACAGCGTCGACATCGACATCCCGGAGAACCGCGTGACCGCCATCATCGGGCCGTCGGGCTGCGGGAAGTCGACGTTCCTCCGGTGCATCAACCGCATGAACGACCGCATCGACGCCTGCCGCGTCGATGGCGAACTCACGCTCCGCGGGAAGAACGTCTACGACCCCGACGTCGACCCGGTGGCGCTCCGGCGGAAGGTCGGGATGGTGTTTCAGGAGCCCAACCCCTTCCCGAAGAGCATCTACGACAACGTCGCCTACGGCCTCGAAATCCAGAACGTCGAGGGCGACTACGACGAAATCGTCGAGCAGTCACTGAAGCGCGCCGCGCTCTGGGACGAGGTCAGCCACCAGCTCGACAGCTCCGGACTGGAGCTCTCGGGCGGCCAGCAGCAGCGGCTCTGCATCGCGCGCGCCATCGCGCCCGACCCCGAGGTCATCCTGATGGACGAGCCCGCGTCGGCCCTCGACCCCGTGGCGACAAGTCAGGTCGAGGACCTCATCGAGGAGCTCGCCGAGGACTACACGGTCGTCATCGTCACGCACAACATGCAGCAGGCTGCCCGCATCAGCGACAAGACGGCGGTCTTCCTCACGGGCGGCGAGCTCGTCGAGTTCGGGGACACCGAACGCATCTTCGAGAACCCCGACCACCAGCGCGTCGAAGATTACATTACGGGCAAATTCGGGTAACGAACATGGCACGAGACAGCTACCAAGAGAAACTCGAGACGCTGCAGAGCGACGTCCTCTACATGAGCGAAGTCGTCACCGACCGCCTCCGAATGGCGCTGGAGGGCATGGCGCAGAAGGACGACGACACGGCGTGGGAGGTCATCGACGGCGACGACGAGGTCAACCAGCTCTACCTCGACCTCGAGGACGACTGCATCGACCTGCTCGCGCTCCAGCAGCCCGTCGCCGGCGACCTCCGGCTCATCGCGTCGTCGTTCAAGATCATCACCGACCTCGAACGCATCGGCGACCTCGCCGCGAACCTCGCCGAGTACACGCTGGACGCCGAGCGCGACATGTTCCCCGAGGTCGACATCCAGGCCATCGGCGACACCACCATCGAGATGGTCGAGAACGCCATGGACGCGTACGCCGAGTCGGACGTCGACGCCTGCTACGAGATTGCGGGCCGAGACGACGACCTCGACGACCGCTGCCGGCGCGCCTCCGAGACCGTGATGCGGGACCTCATCGAGACCGAAATCGACGACGCAACCGCGGACGACGAGGTCGAGCCGCTGATGCAGGAGGTCTCCCGGATGCTGCTCACCGTCCGCGACCTCGAACGCATCGGCGACCACGCCGTCAACATCTCCGCCCGCACCGTCTACATGGTGGAGAACGACGACGAACTCATCTACTAGTCGGGACCGCTTCGCGGCGTCGACGCTCCGTTTCCGGTCGTCGCGCCGCCGACCGTGTGTTCTGTTCCCGTACGGACGGCTGGATACCCCTCATAGCAAGCGCCTTGCTGTCTGCTGGCGAGGGAGCGGACGATGCCCGACCAGACTGACGCGACCTTCGAGGAGCGGCTGGTGTCGGCGACGGACGCGTACCTTGACCAGCTGGAGAACTGCGTTCGCCTGCTTCCCCGGGTCGTCGCGGCGTACGCCGCCGGCGACGACGAGGCGTTCGAAGCGGTCGTGGAGCGCGTGCGCCGACTGGAGAGCGACTGCGACGAGTCGGTGCGGGCCGTGACGGCGCTAGTCGCGAACGCCGACGTCAGAGACCTCGGCATCCAGCTGACGCACGTTCACCTCCACGCCGGGCAGACCATCGAGCTGTACCAGAGCCTCGACGAGGTGGCGAACGCCGCCGAGCGGTTCGCCGAGGACCTCGCCGCGACCGCGCCGCCGCGGATACCTGTCCTCCTCGACGCCTTCGAGGCGATGGGGGAGCGGGCGTGCGAGGCGTTCGCGGCGATGCGGGCGGTCGTCACGAGCTACCTCGGCGTCATCCGGTCGCCGGACGCCGGCGTCGACATCACGGACGCCGTCGAGCGCGTGCGGGCCGCCGAGAGCGACTGCGACCGGCACCGGAACGAGGCGGTGTCGGCGGCGTTCAGCGACCACGAGGACGCCTACCCCGTGGTGTACCGAGAGCAGGCGTGGCTGCTCGACGGCGTCGTGGACGCGATGGAGGACGTGACGGACTGCGTCGTGCGAGTCAGCGGCTCGGAGGTCGGCATCGAGGTGGCCCCCGCCGCGGGCGGCCGCTAGAAGGGGGCGTCGACGTCAGCGTCGAGGTCGTCGTCTCCGCCGACCTCGTCCGGGTCGACGTCGTCGGCGTTGAGTTCGTCGGCGAGGTCGCCGCGCTCGTCGAGTTCCGCGAGGATGTCGCTGCCGCCGACGAACTCGCCCTCGACGAACGCCTGCGGGGTGGTCTCCCAGCCGCTGTGGCGTTCGAGGGCGGTCCGGAACTCCTCGGTGCTCTGGAGCACGTCGACGGTGTGGACGTCCGGCCGGTGCTCCGAGACCAGCCGGATGGCGCGCTCGGAGAACCCACACTGGGGCGCGGCGGGCGTCCCCTTCATGAACAGCACGACGTCGTTGTTCTCGATGGCGGCGTCGACGATGTCGTCGACGGCCTCCTGGTCCATCGAGGAGTCGAGGGGGTCGAATGCCATACCTCGACTTGGGGAACGGCGAGGAAAGGCTTTGCGTCAGTCGTCGCTGCCGACGCGGATGACCTGCAGCAGCGCCTCGATGGGGACGCCGTCAACGTCGCCGAGGCCCTGCTTGTCGGCGAGCACGCCGCAGGCGACCGGGGTGCCGTTCGCCTCGCGGACGGCGTCGACGGCCTCGGTCATGGTCGTGCCCGACGTGACGGTGTCGTCGACGACGAAGCACTCGCGGCCGTCGACCTGCGCGAAGTTCCGGGAGAAGCTCCCGCCGAGGTCCGCCATGTCGCCTTCCTCCCACTGGTGCTTGCGGGGCGTGTAGGTGGCGAGGTCGGTCTTCAGTTCGTTCGAGACGGCCGTCGCGAGCGGGACGCCGGCCTTCTCGATGCCGACGACGAGGTCGACGTCGTGGCTGTGGTCCCGCAGGGCGTCCGCGAGCGCGACGCCGATGGCGGAGAGGCGCGCGCCGGCTTCGCCGATGTTGCTCCAGTCCACGTGGACGTCCTGCGGTCCGTCGTCGTCGCCACCGTCGCGGTCGTCGGAGTCGACGGAGGCGGCGGTGTCGGCGCGGTCCACGAGCCAGGACGCGGTCTCGCGGGAGACGTTGAGTTCGTCGGCAATCTCGCCGCGGGAGAGGCCGCGGGCGGCGAGCTCCGCCGCGTCGTCGATGAGGTCGTCCACGTTCTTCATTGGGAGTGAAATTGCAGCGCCGTTTTTATGGTCGTTTCGTCGTCGCGGAACGCTGCCTGAACGTCGCCGAGGTCGTGGACGCTCGTCACCACGTCGTCGAGGAGCCAGTCCGGCAGGGCGGCGAGCGTGTCGACGGCGGCCGCGAAGTGGCCGGCGTTCGAGTTCACGCTCCCGACCAGCGCCTTGTTCTGGAGGACGAGCTGCCGGTGGATGTCGCTGCCGGCGACCTCGAAGCGCCAGTCGCCGGCGGGTACGCCGAGCAGCGCGCCGACGCCGTTCGGCGCGAGCGCCTCGACGGTCTCGAAGGCGTGTCTGGCGTGCCCGGTCGCCTCGTAGACGAGGTCTGCGGGCTCGTGGGCGTCGGGAATCTCGCCGACCGGCGTCTCCCGGGAGTCGACGTACGTCGCGCCGAGTTCCTCGACGATGTCGATGGTGGGGTCGGGGCGGTCCCGGCGGCCGAGACAGTACAGCGACTCGAAGTCCGCACGCTGGTCGAGCATCCCGAGCGTCAGCAGCCCGAGCGACCCGTTCCCGAGCACGAGCGCGGTCTCGGGCTGCCAGTCGAAGGCGGACCGCGACGCGAACGCGAGTTCGAGTGCTTTCTCCGTGATGGAGATGGGTTCGACGAGGAACCCCCGGTCTGCGAGGTCGTCTGGGACCGGGACGAGGCAGTCGGCGGGACTCGTGAAGTACTCGGCCATGAAGCCGTGCGCGCCGTCGATGCCGCGCTCGACGTAGTCGCCGGGGGCGGCCATGTCGGCTTCGCCGCGCTCGAACGCCGACGACGGCTCGCCCCGGGGCCGCCGGACGGTCGGTACGACGACCTGCCCTTTCGTGAGGCCGGTGCCGTTCGCGTCGGCGACCACGCCGACCGCCTCGTGGCCGAGCACGAGCTCGTCCGAACCGTCGGGGAAGCCGCCGTGGTCGCCGGCGACGACCTCGTGGTCGGTGCCGTCGACGCCCACGCGCAGCGTGCGCACGAGCGCCTCTCCGGGTCCGGGCTCGGGCCGCGGCCGGTCGACGACCCGCGGCTGTCGGTCGTCCCGCGTCACGACAATCGCGTCCATGCCTCGTCCTCCACGCCCCACGTACAAAAATTCATTCTACTCCGAGTAAGTTTCTGTCACGCCTGGGGTATTGAAGTGCGTCCCGACCCAGGAGTCGGTATGCAGCGCCACGACCGGCTGTACGCGCTCTACGACGACTTCGACGCCGACGCCCTCCGCGCCCACCAGGACTTCGTGGACCTCTTCCCGCCGGTCGACTCCCGGGTCGCGCTGGAGTACTGGGAGTCCGCCAGCGAAGAGCTCGCCGACCGCAAAGACGAGATTCGGGCGGCGTTCCCCGACGACCCGGCGTTCGCCGCGGTCGCCGCGCGCGCCACCCGCGACCAGGCGTTCACCGCGCTCGACCTCCTCGGGAAGTACGACCGCGCGGTGAACGTCCTCGTGCTCGACGTCGACGAGACGCTGCGCTCCGCGGGCAGCACGGACAACGAGATTCCGCGGGCGACCCTGCACCTGCTCACGGAGTTCCACGAGGCGGGCATCCCCATCGTCATCTGCACCGGCCAGACCCTGGAGAACGTCAAGGGCTTCTTGAGCCAGGGCCTCGGGAACGAACTCGTCCACTCGGGGGACCTCTCGGTCGTCTACGAGGCCGGGACCGGCGTGTTCACGCCCGGCCACGGCCCCGACACGAAACAGCTGCTGTACGAGGACCTCGACGAGTCCGTCCGGAGCGTCTTCGACGAGGTGCGCTCCCGCGTGCTGCCGTCCGCGCCCGACGACGTCCGGCGCGGCTGCCACCTCCAGGGCAACGAGTTCAACGTCACCCTCAAACCGAACTACGAGACCGGCAGCGAGCGCGCCCGTGGCCTCATCGACGACGCGCTCGTCCACCTGCTGGACTTGCTCGCTGACTGCCTCGACGCGGACGCGGAGGCGGTCCGCGCGTACTACGCCGACGCGGACCCCGAGATCGCTGGCGTCCTCGACTCCGAGGGCGTGGCTGCCGGGAACCCGGACGCCGTCTCCGACGACCTCCGGGCGACGCTCGACCGCGTCGACGTAGCGTACTACGAGGCCGACGCCGCCGAAATCGCGTCCCGCGAACTCAACAAGGTCGTCGGCGTCGAGGCCGCCCTCGACGTGCTCGACGTCGACGACCCGTTCGCGCTCGTGATGGGCGACTCGAAGAGCGACCTGCGCGTCATGGAGTACGTCCACGAACACGACGCCGGCGTCGCCGCAGCGCCCGAGCACGCCTCCGGTCGCGTGCTCGACCACGTCCAGTCGACGGACGACCTCGTGTTCGACGAGGGCGCGGCCGACGAAGTCCTCAGAACAGTGTGGGCGCTCGAACGACTCGCCTAGGCGAGCTTGAAGCGCACCGTGTCACCGTCGCGGACGGTGCTCCCCGCAGACAGCGTCTCCGCGTCCGGGGACTCCCGGACGACGACCGTGTCCGTGCGGAGTCGGGAGCCGACGAGGACGCCCGACCGGACCTGCGGCCCGAACTGTTCGACGAGCGCGTCCACGACGTCCGCGACGGTGGCGTTCGGCCCGACGCCGACGCGGGCGCGGTGGGTGCCCGTGCGGGCGGCGAGCGTGCCGGTGAGCTTCACCTCGACGTCCATGGTACACTCCAGCGACCCTACTGACTAAAAGTTTACTCAGTTCCGGAATAGTTGTCGTGGAATCCCCGCGTTTATCCTCGCGGCGGGCGACCCACCAGCCATGCCCACGCACGCGCCCGCACCCGGAAGCGACGACCCGCTGGACCTCCACGGCGTCGTCCCACCGACGGTCACGGCCTTCGACGAGGACGGGAGTCTGGACGCGGAGACGACCGCCGAACACGCCCGGTACGTCGTCGACGGCGGCGCTCACGGCGTCTTCCCGCTCGGCACGAACGGCGAGTTCCCGCTGCTGACGCCCGGCGAGCGCGACCAGGTGGTTGAGGCCGTCGTCGACGAGGTCGGCGGCGACGTGCCCGTCATCGCCGGGGTCGGCGCGCCCGCCACCCGGCAGACGGTCGCGCACGCCGAGCACGCCGAGTCGGTCGGCGCGGACGGCGTCGTCGTCGTGACGCCGTACTACTACCCCCTCGACGGCGAGGCCGCAGTCCGGCACTACCGCGAGGTCGCCGACGCCGTCGACTGCCCGGTGTACGTCTACCACATCCCATCGAAGACCGGCAACGCGCTCTCCCTGCAGACACTGGACGAACTGGCCGCCATCGACAACCTCGCGGGGCTCAAGGACTCCTCGAAGGACGTGCCGTGGCTCGGGCAGGCCATCGACGCCCACCCCGAGTTGACGTTCCTCGCGGGCTCGGACTCGCTGCTCGCGCCCGGACTGGACCTCGGCTGCGCGGGGATGGTGTCTGCCGTCGCCAACGCCTTTCCGGAACTGGTCGTCGACCTCTACGAGGCCTACGACGACGGCGACGTGGCTCGCGCGAAATCCCTCCAGAGCACCGTCTACGACGTCCGGTCGGCGCTCAAGCGCGGCCCGTACATGGCGGGCGTGAAGACCGCACTCGACCTGCAGGGGTTCTACGCGGGGCCGCTGCGCTCGCCGCTGCGCGGGATGGACGCCGAGCAGCGCGCCGCGCTCGAAGCCGACCTCGCCGACCTCGACCTGCTGTGAAGGCATAGATTTACACCGAACCGAGTGAACATTCAGCCATGACGAAGAACTACGCTGACCTCCACGACCCGAACGCGGAGTACACGATGCGGGAGCTCTCCGCCGGGACGATGGGCGTCGACGGCGACCGGCCCGCGCCCCGCGACCTCGAAATCACGGACGTCCAGACGACGATGGTCGACGGGAACTTCCCGTGGACGCTCGTCCGCGTCTACACCGACGCGGGCGTCGTCGGCACCGGCGAAGCCTACTGGGGCGCGGGTGTCCCCGAGCTAATCGAGCGCATGAAGCCGTTCGTCGTCGGCGAGAACCCCCTCGACATCGACCGGCTGTTCGAGCACCTCGTCCAGAAGATGAGCGGCGAGGGCTCCGTCGAAGGCATCACTGTGACTGCCATCTCCGGCATCGAGGTCGCGCTGCACGACCTCGCCGGGAAGGTACTCGGTGTCCCCGCCTACCAGTTGCTCGGCGGGAAGTACCGCGACGAGGTGCGGGTGTACTGTGACTGCCACACCGAAGCGGAGGCCGACCCCGAGGCGTGTGCGGACGAGGCCGAACGCGTCGTCGAAGAGCTGGGATACGACGCCCTCAAGTTCGACCTCGACGTGCCGTCGGGGCTGGAGAAGGACCGCGCGAACCGCCACCTGCGACCGGGCGAGATTCGGCACAAGGTCGACATCGTTGAGGCGGTCACGGAGCGAGTCAGAGACCGCGCGGACGTCGCCTTCGACTGCCACTGGACGTTCTCCGGCGGCTCAGCGAAACGCCTCGCGAGCGAACTGGAGGAGTACGACGTTTGGTGGCTCGAAGACCCCGTGCCCCCGGAGAATCTGGAGGTGCAGGAGGCGGTCACGAAGTCCACGACGACCCCGATTGCGGTCGGCGAGAACCGGTACAGAGTGACCGAGGAGCGCCGCCTGATAGAGAATCAGGCCGTGGACATCGTCGCGCCCGACCTGCCGAAGGTCGGCGGGATGCGGGAGACTCGGAAGGTCGCGGACGTGGCGAACCAGTACTACGTCCCGGTCGCGATGCACAACGTCTCCTCGCCGGTAGCGACGATGGCGAGCGCGCACGTCGGCGCGGCCATCCCGAACTCCCTGGCCGTCGAGTACCACAGCTACGAACTCGACTGGTGGTCGGACCTCGTGGAGGAGGACGTCATCGAGGACGGTTACATCGAGATTCCGGAACAGCCCGGCCTCGGCATCACGCTGGACATGGACGCCGTCGAGGAACACATGGTCGACGGCGAGACGCTCTTCGACGAGGCCTGACCCGGAGATACACCGACGACCCGGATTGAACCGGGTCCGGCTTTATGTTGCCCCCGTCGGTACTGTTCGACGTATGTCAACAGATGTCAGTCCGGACTACGAGCTGAGCGACGACGACGAGAACGTCCACCACGCGTGGGACAACTCTCTCGACCCCGTTCTCACGGTCGAATCCGGGGACGTGGTGGAATTCGAGTGCCGGGACGCGGTCGACGGGCAGGTCGACATGGACACGACGGACGAGGAGTTCGGGGACGTGAGCTTCGACCCAGTCCACCCGCTCACGGGCCCGGTGTACGTCGACGGGGCCGAGCCCGGCGACGTTCTCGAAGTCGAGTTGCTGGAACTCGAACACCACGGCTGGGGGTACACGGGCTTCATGCCGGGCGACATGGGCCTCGGGCTGCTACCGGAGGACTTCGAGGAGCCCGGCTACCACGCCTGGGACCTCGACGGCGACGTCGGACACTTCGTGAACGGCATCGAGGTCCCCCTGGACCCGTTCCCGGGCACCATCGGGAACGCGCCCGCCGAGGACGGCGAACACGACACCCTCCCGCCCCGCGATGTCGGCGGGAACATGGACGTGAAACACCTCACCGAGGGGTCGACGGTCTACCTCCCCGTCGAGTGCGAGGGCGCGCTGTTCTCCACCGGGGACTGCCACGCCGGACAGGGCGACGGCGAGGTCTGCGTGACGGGCATCGAGGCACCGATGGATGTCACCGCACGCTTCGAGGTCCGGACGGACGTGAACATCGAGCAGCCGGAGTTCGAGTCCGACCACCCCTACACCGCCAGCGGCGCGGACGAACCGATGTACGCAACGACCGGCATCGAGGACGACCTGATGGACGCGACGAAGTCGGCCATCCGGCACATGATCACCCACCTCAGCGAGGAGCGCGACCTCACCCGCGGCGAGGCGTACATCCTCTGCTCGGCCATCGTCGACCTCAAAGTCAGTCAGGTCGTCGACGCGCCGAACTGGACGGTCACCGCCTACGTCCCAGAGAGCATCTTCCCGTAGCCAGTCAGTAGGCTCGGCCGCAGAGCCCGCCGTCGAACGACGCCGGCACGTCGGGGTCGAGGACGGCGGCGAACAGGCGACCGCCCGGGAGCAAGACGACGGTCAGACCGCCCCAGGACGGCGTTTCCGGCTGGGGTTTCCAGGCCACGTCCGCCAGCGCGCCGGACTGCCGCGCGACCGAAACCTCGTACTCGCCCGCCGACGCGACCACACCGGGCTGGACGACGAGCCGGAGGTCAGACGGGTCGTACCTGGCGAAGAACACTCGGTCGCCGCCGTCCTGCTCGTGGACGGCGACACTGACCTCGTGGTCGTCGTCGGCGAAGTCGTAGACCTGCAGCGACGCCGCGTCTGCCGGGTCGCGCTCGGCGTCGTCACCGAGTGCTGGCGGCACGCACTGGTAGGCGGTGTACTGCCGGGGACGGTGGACGCTGTCGGCGAGGTAGTGTACGACCAGCGCGCGGTGGACCGTGTACCCGCCGCTGTCGCGTCGGGCGCGCGCCGACCCGTCGCTGACGACCAGCAAGCCACCACCGGGACTTCCATCCTCGCCGTTCCGGAAGTCGGCGACGACGTCGGTGCGTATCGGTCTGACTTCGGTCTGCACTGGCTCGCCCCGCTTGTCGGCGTACTCAACGAGATCGTTGTAGAGGACGGCGCGTTCGTAGGCCCGCACGAACTCGCGGGCCGACTCCGGGGTGACTGCGTCCGGCGGTTCGGGAACCTCGCGGCGCGCCAGCTCGCTGGCCAGCGTACCGTCGAAAGTCGTCTCACTGGCCGGGGGCGTCTGGCGTTCCGGTGTCGGTCCGACGCCACCGGGTGTGGAATCGGTTTCGACGCAGCCGGCGAGCGCGGCGGCGACACCGCCGCCGGCGGCTGCGAGGAGGGCACGTCGCTTCACGCCACGGCTGTTCGCTCACCGCCGAAAAGTGTCTTGTGCCCGGGTGCGGCGGCCGCGGCGGCGCACGACCACGCCGAACGCGACCGTCAGGGAAGCCGCCCACACCGCGAGTATCGGCCCGAGTTGGCTGGTGACCGGGTAGCCCAGCCCGCGCTCGATTGCGACGGCGAGCGCCCAGAACGCGACCGCCGTCGAGAGGCCGAACCACCACGCCTCGTCGCTTTCGTGCGCCGGACCGAACGCGACCAGCGTCACGGCCGCGACGGCCACGACGGCAAGCGCGACCCAGATCGCTGCCGGTGACTCGACGCCGACCGCCTGCACCGCCAGCACTAGCGGGTAGAATGTCGGACCGAGCGCGAACCACCGGTCCACGACCCGGCGAGTCACCGCCAACCAGCCGTCCTCGTCGCGCACGGACGCACTGTGGCGGGTCAACAGACCGACTTCGCGTCGACGCCCATCTCGTTCAGTGCGGCGACGTACTCCTCGTAGACGGCGTCGACGGCCGCGGTAGCGGCGGCCTCGGCGCGCTCCCAGTCCGCCTCGGTCTCGCAGAGTGACGCGAGCAAGGCGACTGCCTCGTCGGTGTCGTCTTCGGTGTCGCGTCGCAGGTCCCGGAACAGGTCGGCGCGCGCCTCGTCGGCGTCGTTCACGAAGAAGCCGACGAACTGCGCGAGCGTGCGGTCGGCGACGAGTCCGCGGCCCACGGTCGCGCCGGCCCGCGAGACGGCGTCGCCCTGCTCGCGGAGGAACTCGTGGACGGCCCCCGCGTCTGCGTCCACGTCCTCGCCGAGGTCGTCGACGACGCGGTCGTAGTGGTCGCACTCGGTCTCGGCGAGCGTCTCGAACGTCTCGGCGGCGTCGCCCTCGCTGGCGTCGGCGAGCGCCCAGAACGTCTCGGCCGCGGCGGCCTCGCTCGCGGCGGCGCGTTCGAGGACGGTCTCCGGCGAGAGGTCGGCACCCGTCACGGCCACGAGACGTTTCGAGGAACCGAGGCGGTCGAGTTCGGTCTGCGTCGCCGTCACGACCGCGTCCCGGAAGCTGTCGGCGTCCATACCTCGCCTTGGTCGCCGGCTGACGTGAGCTTTTGGCCCCGGGCGTCCAAGCGGAGCGTATGAGCACGCCAGCCATCTCCGCCCGCGAACTCCACGACCGCATCCGCGAGGGCGGCGCGAGCGTTCTCGACGTCCGGGACCGCGACGAGTTCGACGCCTGGCACGTCGACGGCCCCGGCGTCACCGCCCGCCACGTCCCCTACATGGAGTTCGTGGCCGCGGGCGTGACCGGCGACGCAGCCGACCTCGTGCCGGACGACCTCGGCGAGCCGGTCGTCGTGGTCTGCGGGGTCGGCGAGGCCAGTGCGGAGGTCGCCGAGGACCTCCGAGGCGAGGGCGTCGACGCGGTGAATCTGAACGGCGGGATGGCGGCCTGGGGCGACCTCGTCGTCGCCCACGACCTCGGCGGCGTCGTCCAGTTCGAGCGGCCCTCGTCGGGCTGTCTCTCCTACCTCCTCGCCGACGGCGGCGAGGCGGCGGTCGTCGACCCGCTGGCTGCCGCCGTCGACGAGTACGTCGCTGCGGCCGAGGACCGCGGCGTCTCCGTCGAGTACGCCGTCGACACGCACGTCCACGCCGACCACGTCTCGGGGGTTCGGGCGCTCGCCGACGCGACGGGTGCCGAGCGCGTCCTCCCCGCGGGCGCGACCGACCGCGGGCTGGACTACGACGCCACGCTGGTCGGCGACGGGGACACGCTCCCGGTCGACGAGCGCGCACTGGCGGTCGAGCACGCGCCCGGCCACACCACCGAGCAGGCCGTGCTCGCGTGGGGCGGCGACCTGCTGACGGCGGACTGCCTGTTCCTCGACAGCGTCGGCCGTCCAGACCTCGAAGCCGAGGACGCCGCCCGCGAACTGGCGGGCGAGCAGTACGACACGCTCCAGCGGCTGCTCGACGGGGACGACGACAACCGGGTTCTGCCGGGGCACGTCGAACCGTCGACGACCCGGGACGGTCCGGATGGCGGCTTCGCGCGCTCGCTCGGCGAAGTGCGTGCTGGGCTGTCGCTGCGCTCGCTGGACCGCGAGGCGTTCGTCGACCGCGTCACGACGGACCTGCCGCCGCGGCCCGCGAACTACGAGCGGATCGTGGCGGTGAACCTCGGCCGAGAACCGGTGGCCGAGGAGACGCTGGAACTGGAGCGCGGGCCGAACAACTGCGCGGTGTCGGCCGTGCAGTAAGCGGGAGCGAGGCGTCAGTCGTCGTCGGCGGCCGCGTGGCCCGCGGCGGCGTCCTCCTCGATGCTCGGCGGATACTTTCCGCGGTCGAGCACGAGGTCGCTCTGCGGGCGCGCCATGCAGGTGAGCGCGTACTCCTCGGCCTCCTCGTCGGTGAGGCCGCGGGCCGCGGGCTGGACCACGTCGCCGTCCTCTATCTTCGCGGAGCACGCGAGACACATCCCCACCCGGCAGGAGTACTCCTGTGCGACGCCCTCGCGCAGGCACGCCTTCAGGATGGTCTCGGTGTCCGACACCTCGATGGTCTCGCCGGTGCCGGCGAACTCCACGGTGTACTCGGTCATGCCAGCGGCTTGCACGAGCGCCGACAAAACGCTTTCCACCCCCGTGTCCCCGCGTCGCCGACGGATTCCGGCGAGCCGAGCGGTCTCATAAAGAGTTTTCCTCGCGGGCGGCAACTCGGGGGTATGCCCACCCACGAGTACGACGTCGTCGTCGTCGGTGCCGGGACGTCCGGCTGCTACACGGCTGCGACGGTCGCCGACGCGGGGTACGACGTCGCCATCGTCGAGCGGAAGACCGAGGAGGAAGCCGGCCACATCGCGTGCGGTGACGCGCTCAAGGGTGCCGACAACTTCCCGGAGGTCATCCCGAAGTCCCAGCTCGAACCAGCGTTCACCAACACGGGCGTCGACCACGGCCGCTTCGAGATTCCGCGCGAGGACACCGTCCTCGACATCCCCGTCCCGGGCGAACTCGCGGTCATCGACCGCTGGGAGTACGGCCGCTGCGTCATCGAGGGTGCCGAGCGGGCGGGCGTCGACTTCTGCTACGACGTCGTCGTGCAGGACGTCCAGCAGGACGACAGCGGACGCGTCACCGGCGTGAAAGGCAAGCGCGACGGTCGCGTCCACGAGTTCACCGGCGACGTGGTGGTGGACGCCGCCGGCTCGCTGTCCGTCCTCCAGGACAAGGTCGACGTGGCCGACGCCACCTTCGACACGAACGTCTCGTACTCCCAGTTCTGTTCGGCGTACCGCGAAATCGTCGAGGTACCGGAGCCGGTGGAGTGGGACGACGCGCTCGTCTTCAAACCGACCGACCGCGCCGCTGGCTACCTCTGGTACTTCCCGCGCACCGACACCGAGATCAACGCCGGGCTGGGCTTCCAGATGAACGAGGAGCCGATGCAGCTCGTCGACGACCTGAAAGCCGACCTCCAGCAGCGACCCGAGTTCGAGGGAGCCGAAGTCAAGGACAAGCTCGGTGCCGCGCTGCCGACCCGACGCCCCTACGACTCCGCGACCGCGCCCGGGTTCGTCGCCGTCGGTGACGCAGCCGGGCACGTGAACCCGACGACGGGCGGCGGTATCGCGGGCGCTGCGTACGCCGGGAAGTACGCCGGCGAGCGCGCGATTCGCGCCATCGAGACCGGCGACGCCTCCGAGTCGATGCTCTGGGAGTACAACGAGCAGGTCATGGACCACTTCGGCGCGCGGTACGCCGCCCTCGACGTCTACAACATCATGGCCACCGCCATCGATGTCGACGACCTGATGGGGCTGCTCGCCGCGCTCCCCGGCCAGAAGCTCGCCGAAGCCCTCTACGACGGCTCCACCGAGTTCGGCCTCAAGCTAAAGCTCGTGACCGCGCTGAAGTCCTTCGGCTACTGGTCCGAGATTGCGGACTTCTACCGCGCGAAACAGCAGGCCGACCGCCTGCTGGAGCACTACCAAGACTACCCGAGTTCGCCCGAGGGCCTGCCGACCTGGCAGGACCGCCGGGACGACATCATGACCGACGTTTACGAGGTCACGGGAGCCGACGCGAAGTACTAGGATTCGCCGCCGCTGCCTTCTCGGTAGTCGCCGCCGTACTTCATGAACGCCCAGCCGAGCGCCAGAATCGCGGTGAGCGCGGCGGTGAGCGTGGCGACGAGGGTCTGCGCGCTGTTCGGCACGAGCGTCTCGAAGCCGGTGTCCTCCGGTGGCGGGTCCTCAGTGACGACGACTTCGCCGACCATCCCGACGGACTCGTGGGGGATGCAGAAGTAGCCGTGCGTGCCCGTCGTCTCGAAGGTGTGACTGTAGCTCTCGCCGCCGGGCACGTCGCCCCGGCTGGGGTAGGCGCTCCGGGCCGACGACTCGTCGCCGAAGCCGCCGGACGCCCAGTACTCCGCGCCGTCGGGAAGCTCGTCCGCGTAGGCCGTGACAGAGTGGCCGACCGACCCGACGTTCTCCCAGACGACTTCTGTGCCGACCTGAACGGTGACCTCCTCCGGGTCGAAGACGAGGCTGTCGGTCATGTCGACGGTGGTCGTCTACTCCTGGCCGGCGGCGCTGTCCGCCGCTGCGAGCCCGCCCGCGCCCGCGACGCCGGCGAAGAAGCCGCGTCGGGTGGTGCCGTCGTCCATGCACAGTCGTTCGCTGACTGCCCACAAGAAGGTCTGGCTGGCGTGCTTAAGCCCGCCACGCGTCGTATCGGCTGGCGCGGTCGGTGGTCTGTGGCGACTGTCGCCACCCCGACCGTTACGTGTCGGGCCGACGAAAGGGGCGCTATGGAAGCGCCGGAATGGCGGACTGTCTGGCGGTTCATCGCCGGACGCCCGCGGCCGCGACTGCGAGTCGTCGGTATCGCCGTCGCCGCCGTGCTCGCCGGCTCGCTCGTCTTCGTCGCCGGACTCCCCGTCGGCCTCTACGAGTTCGGTGGCTGGACCGTGTTCGCGCTCGTGCTCGGCGTGGTCGCGGGCGTCCGCACCGCCGGCCTCGTCCCCACCGTCGGGTCGCTGTGGCTCGTCGCTCTCTGGGGGTACGTGTTCCCGCCGCTGGTGGGCTACTTCACCGGTCAGTGGGAGCCGGCGTCGCGGTACGCACACCCCCGGATGATGGGGGTCGCGCACCGGTCCGCGTTCGGCGACCTCCGACACGGCGTCGAGACGGCCACGGAGTTCGGACTACTGGCCGCCGTCGTGCTCGGCATCCTCACCTACCTTGCTGGCGCTGGACTGCGGTGGCTCACGGACCGGTTCTCGTCGGAGTCAGAAGCGCGATAGTCAGTTCGGCGTCCGCTACGGCCGGTCCGCTGCGACGCCTCGGATGGCGTCCGTGAGCGCGTCGACGCCGATATCGAGTGAGTCCTCGTCCACGTCGAACGTCGGCGTGTGGTGGCCGCCGGGGTGGTCGGTGCCGACGCAGACGTAACACGCCAGCCCGCCCGTGTTCTGGACGCGCTGCATGAGGTAGGTGGCGTCCTCGCTGCCGCCGAGTGCGTCGTGGTCGAGGACGGTGTCGACGCCAGCGTGGTCGTCGGCGACCGCCGCGAAGGCGGCCGCGAGCGCCTCGTCGCTCTCCGCGCTCGGTGCCTCGCCCTCGGTGTGGGTCTCGACCGTGCACTCGTGCATCTCCGCGGCGGAGCGGACGACGCGGTCGGCCTTCTCCTTCATGTACTCCATCAGCTCTGTCGTCTCCCCGCGGACCTCGCCCTCCACGAACGCGTCCTCCGGGATGATGTTCGTCGCGGTGCCGCCGCCCGCGCGCCCGGCGTTCACGCGCGTCGCGCCGTCGTCGTGGCGCGGAATCGCGTAGAGGTTCTGGACGGCGGTCGCCATCGCCTGCACCGCGTTCCGTCCCTGCTCGGGGTGTGCGCCGGCGTGCGCGCCGGCCCCTTCGAACTCGGCGAGCAGGTGGCTGACGGCGAGGAAGCCGCCGACGCCCGCGACTACCTCGCCCGTCGGGTGGTCGAGGCCGAGGTGGACGGCGTACAGGTAGTCGATGTCGTCGAGGTGGCCGCTCTCCGCGACGGCCTTCCCGCCGCCGACGCGCTCCTCCGCCGGCTGGAAGACGACCTTCAGCGTGCCCTGGAAGTCGCTGTCGGCGACCGCCGCCAGCACGCCGACGCCGATGGTGGCGTGGCCGTCGTGCCCGCAGGCGTGCATGCAGCCCTCGTGTTCAGACCGGAACCCCTCGCCGGCCGGGTGGTGGTCGGCCTCGTCGCTCTCCGTGATGTGGAGCGCGTCGATGTCCACGCGCAGGCCGACAGTCGGCCCCTCGCCGCGTTCGAGGACGGCGACAGCCCCGGTGTGGCCGCCAGCCATCTGCTCCAGGAGGGACTCGTCGACGCCAGCCTCTCGGGCGCGCTCGATCCACTCGGCGAGCGTCTCGTCGTCTGGCACGGCCATCCGCGCGTCTGAGTCGACCACGTCCGGGCCGACGTGCAGTTCGTCCACGCCGATGTCCTCGCAGGCCTCGACGACGCGTGCGGTCGTCTGGAACTCGCACCACGCCGGCTCCGGGACGCGGTGGAGCGTCCGCCGGAGGTCGACGAGCGTCTCGCGGTCCGTGTAGTCCATGCCCTACCGCGGGGCGGGCGCTGGCATAAATGTGGGAGTCCCGGCGAGCCCCAGTAACATATTTCCCCGTGGTCGGAAATTGGCAACCGTAACATAATGAGTACCGACCAGACGGACGGGTTCGGCGACGACCCGATGGCCGATGACGACGGGCCGAACATCGAGTTCTACGGCGGCCCGGCCGCGAGCGCGATTCCGCTCGCGCTGTTCGTCGTATGGGCAGTGTTCCAGAGCGGCGTCCTCCAAGTGAGCGACACGACCGGGCTCGTCATCGGGATGCTCGGGTCCCTCGTCGTCGGAATGTTCTTCACGAAGGGGTCGTGGGCAACGTACGCGAACACCATCTTCGAGGGCATGACCCAGCGCGTCGCTGCCACCGCTATCGTCGCGTGGTTGTGGGCCGGCATGTTCGCCCAGCTCCTCCAGGACGGCGGCTTCGTCGAAGGGCTGGTCTGGGCGGCCGACGTCGCCAGCATCTCCGGGCCGCTGTTCCCCGCCGCCACCTTCCTGCTCGCGGCGCTGTTCACCACCGGCATCGGCACCGGGTATGGCGGAGCCATCGCGTTCACGTCGCTGTTCTACCCCGCGGGCGTCCTGCTCGGCGCAAACCCCGTGTTGCTGTTCGGCGCAATCCTCTCCGGGGCCGTCTTCGGGGACAACATCGCGCCGGTCAGCGACACGACCATCGTCAGTGCAGTCACTCAGGACGCCGACATCGGTGGTGTCGTCGCCTCCCGGTTCAAGTACGCCGTCGTCGCCGCGGTAATCGCCTTTGTCGGCTACGTCGTCGCCGGCTTCGTGATGCCGGGGTCGGAGGCCGCAGGGTCGGCCGCCCTCGACGGCCAGCCGCTGGGGCTCGCTCACGTCGTCTCGATGCTGGTCGTCATCGGGCTCGCCGTCGCTGGTCGGCACATCGTCGAAGCCATCTCGTGGGGCATCATCGTCGCGCTCGTGTTCAACGTCGGGTCGACCGTCCTCGCTTCCTGGGGCGTCATCGAGACCGGACTCCAGAGCGCGCCCGCGCTGTTGTTCCGCGCGCCGGCTTCCGGCGGGCTGGCGAGCGCCTTCGAGTGGCTGCCGTTCGTCGTTCTCGTCGAGGACGGCGGCGGCGTCACCGGCAGCCTCTACTCGGGGGCCGCCGGCTTCTTCCCGCTCATCGTCCTCACGCTGCTCATTGTCGCCGGGGCACGCATCATGATTCAGGGCGGCGGCTTCGCCGCCATCCAGTCGTTCCTCCTGAACCGCGTCGCCACCACCGTCCGCCGCGCCGAGACCACGATGGTCCTCGGGACGGCGTCCGTCAACGCAATGATAACTATCAACACCGCCGCCGAAATCGCCATCGCGCCGTACATCGCGCGCATCGGAGAGCGGTTCAACGTCAACGGCTACCGGCGGGCGAACATCCTCGACGCGAACACCAGCGCGCTCGGGTACATCTTCCCGTGGGGTGGCGGCGTCCTCGCCGCTTACGGGGCGATGCAGGGCATCGACGAGGGAATCACCACCGTCAACCCCATCGAGGTCTGGCCGTTCGTCTTCCACGGCTGGATCCTGTTCTTCGTGTTCTTGGCGGCCGCGCTCACTGGATTCGGGCTGGAGTACATCAGTGACCGCGAGAGCGAGGAGGTGGCTCGCGCATGAGCGTCCTCGAGAAGTACCTCGCGGGCTGGACGTTCCGGTCGAACTACCCGACGTTCGACGCCGGCGACGAGGTCGAGCTGTTCGTCACCGGCCGCGAAGACGGCGGGCAGATTGCTCGCGTCGGCGACTCGAAGCTCCGCATCGCCGACGCTCCGGGCGACCTGCTGGACAAGCGCGTCCGGCTGAAAATCACGAGCTTCGACGACGACGCGCACGTCGGCGAGGCCGAATACGTCGAGACCGTCGGCGAGAGCGCGTTCTAGGTCGCCGATGGCCGCCGCGCTCTCCCGCTGTCTGCGGTTTGGTTGGCTGTTCTGAACAGCGCCGTCGCTACCTGTTTGCGGTCAGCTGAGAGAGAACGCAGAGAGACGCCGTCTAGACAGAGGAGCCGAGCGGTTCGATGCGCTCGACCTCGGCCTCGACGTGGACGCTGGACGGGAAGTCCCGCTCCATAATCGTCCGCGCGAGGTCGTCGTGGCCGTGGAGTGCCACGCGACGCCGGTAGACGGTGTAGTGCCAGTCGTTGGTCTTCTCCTCCGGGTCGCCGCCGAGTCGGGCGTACAGCGGCACCCGAATCTCCGCGGGTGCGTCCGAGTGTGGGCCTTTGAGCTGTGCGCCCTTCCGCCGGCACGTCTCCTTGATGTCGGAGACGACGGCGTCGAGGGCCGCTCGGTCCCCACTCTCGAGGGATAGTTTGGTTACGAAGGTCATAGCTGGGTGTGCTAGCAGCGAGTGACGCGGCCCACACTGTTAAAGCGTGTGGCTTGCCGCCGAGCGCGTGCGACTGTCCCGCACTCCGACATTCACTTAACGGCCGCGCCTCTACCGTTCGGTAATGACGGTTGAAGCGACGAGCGCCGGTGCGATCCTGTTCCGCAACACGCGGGACCGGCGCGAGTACCTCCTCCTGAAGAGCCGGCCCGGGGACTGGGAGTTCCCGAAGGGCGGCGTGGAGGGGGACGAGGAACTCCAGCAGACGGCAATTCGAGAGGTACAGGAGGAAGCCGGCATCGAGGATTTCCGCCTCGTTGACGGCTTCCGCGACGAGTACGACTACGTGTTCGAGGCGAACGGCGACCGCATCCACAAGACGGTCCACCTGTTCATCGCGAAGTCCTTCGAGGCGAGCGCCGAGCTGTCCAGCGAGCACTCCGACCTCCAGTGGCGTGACTACGAGCAGGCGGTCAACACCATCACGCAGGACGGCCCCCGCGAAATCCTCGAGGACGCCCACGACTTCATCGACGAGGAAGCCGACGTCTGACCGGCCGGCCGCCGGTCGACGCACTCGCGTCAGGAGCCACAGCACCCGCCTCGATTCTGTCCGTGCGTCGAAAGACGTAGGTAGGTCGGCGGCCCCACTCCGGCCGTGACCGGCCACGAGTTCGGGTTCGAGCTTCGCGTGTGCGCGTGGGCCGAGCAGCGCTGGCGGCCCGAGGGCGACGACGTGCCGCGAATCGTCGCGCGGCAACTCGGCACACGGAACCGCCGCTGGGACACGGTCGTCGTCGAGGTCGACCCCGAGGGCCTCGCGCAGCGACGCCGCTTCGGCGAGCAGCGTCTGGACTCGGACCTCCTGCACGTCGTCCGGCACGCGCCCGCCGACTGGCAGTACTACCGCGACGCGCTCCCCCATCCGGGGTACCCGTGGCGGTACGTCCGGGCGGCCGTCCATCAGGCCGCCGACCGCGGCGTCGTGGAGACGCGGCGAAACGGCAACAAGATAGAGCTCAGACGGAAGTGGCCGTACCCCGACTGGGTAGAGCGAATCGTCGCCATCGAGAACAAGCCCGACCTGGACGCGTCGGCGGCGGACGCGCTCGCGGACCAACTGGAGCGCGACGTGGCGCTCGGACTGGCCGACGAGGTGTGGCTCGCGACCGAATCGGACGGGGACGTGGAGCGCGCGCTGCTCACCGAGATTCCCGTCGAGGCCGGCATCCTCGCGTTCGACGACGGCGCGGCGTCCGTCGAGTGGCTGCCGCAGTCGCTGGACGCCGACGCGACCGGAACGAGAATCACCGACCGACCCTCGGGCGGTGCGTTCGACCAGTCGGCCGCGGGCTTCGAGTACGTCGACGCCGACTGGAAGGCCGACAAACGCCTCGAACTCGCGGAGCGCGCCTACGAGCGGGGGTGGCGGTCGTACGTCGACACGATGCGGCCGGACTGCCGGCACTTCCGCGTGGTCGAAGCCGACCACGGGTACGTGCCGCGCTGTGCGGCCAAGCAGCGAGAGCAGACGGCAGCCGAGTGTTCGGGGTCGTGTCCGGAATACGAGCCCGAGCCCCCGGCGTGGCGGCAGCGAGGGTGGCCGATCGAGGGCGGCCCGGGAGCGACGGTCAGAGACGTGCTCTCGGAGCGACGGGACCGACAGCGGTAGGCGGAGCAGAAACGAGTGTGGCGTCAGTCGTCTGCGACGGTGACATCCTCGCGCGGGACCGCGAGGCGGTAGGTGGGGACGGTGCGGTTCTCGACTTCGACGATGCCCTTGCGTTTGAGCGTCTGGAGCGCGCGCCGCACGTCTCCGGATTCGAGGTCGGCGTCGTCGTACGCGTCCCGGACGGCGTGCAGGACGGAGACGACGCTCTCGGAGCGCTCCTCGGGACCGGCGATGACCGCGAACACCATCTGCTCGGTGTCGGACATGTGGACGGCGGGCGCTTCGCCGTCCTCGTCGACGTCCCCGACGAGTTCGGAGGCCTCTGCGGTCGCGCGAATCATCGAGTTCTCGTCGCGGTAGTAGTAGTCCCGCAGGTGGTCTTCGAGGTACTGGTGGACGTCACTGCCGGACTCGAGCCCCCAGCGGTCCTGGAGGTCGCTGTTCTTCGTCGGCTGGAGGGCCACGAGGTCCGCCAGGCGCTCGCGCTCCTCCTCGGAGAGAGTCATGTGGCGTCGTTCGGGAGACCGGTATATCGGATTTGCGAAGACCCCGGAGGCTTTTGTCCCGGCACCCGTCCGCCCGGGTATGGCAGACACCGTCGACCTCACCGTCGAAGACGGCGTAGCGACCATCACCATCGACCGGCCCGAGAGTCTGAACGCGCTGAACGTCCCGACGCTGCACGCGCTGGAGGACGCCATCGAGGCGGCCGAAGACGAGGACGCCCGCGCGCTCGTCCTGACGGGCGCGGGCGACGACGCGTTCGTCGCGGGCGCGGACATCTCCTACATGGTGGACATGGACACCGCCGAGGCGCAGGCGTACGCGGAGCTCGGCCACGGCGTCGCGAGCGCCATCGAGGAGTTCCCCGCGCCCGCCGTCGCGGCCATCAACGGCTACGCGTTCGGCGGCGGGATGGAGCTCGCGCTGGCCTGCGACCTCCGGGTCGCCAGCGAGCGCGCGCTGCTCGGGCAGACCGAAATCGACCTCGGCATCGTCCCGGGCTGGGGTGGCACCCAGCGGCTCCCGCGGCTCGTCGGCGACGAGACGGCGCGCCGCCTCATCTACTTCGGAGACCGCCTGGACGCCACGGACGCCTACGAGGAAGGGCTCGTCGGCGAGGTCGTCGCGCACGACGAACTGGACGACCACGTCGCCGACCTCGCCGCCGACCTCGCCGCCCAGCCCGCGACCGCGCTCCGCGCCGCGAAAGAAGCCATCAACGCGAGCCACGAGACCAATCTCGCCGCCGGCCTCGACTTCGAGGCGCGGGCGTGGGCGGGGCTGTTCGGCAGCCACGACCAGCGCGAGGGGATGCAGGCGTTCCTCGACGACCGCGACCCCGACTTCGAGTAACTAGTCGCCGGGCACGGCCCGCACCGACTCCGCGTCCTCCACGGTCTCCCGGACCTGCGTGTAGACGACGGCGAGCGCGAGCGCCGCGAGCGCGCTCCCGACGGCGAACGGCACCGCGAACCCGAACCGGACGAGGAATCCGGAGGCCAGTGGCCCGATAGCGGTGCCGAGCCCGAACCCCATCGTGAGCACGGACAGCGTGCTGCCGGACGCCCCCTTGCGCGCGAGGTCGCCGGCGACTGCGAGCGAGGGCGCGAACACCGCCGCCACGGCGATGCCCTGCACGAACCGCGCGAGCACCATCGTCGCGGGCGTCGGCGCGTACCCCTGGGCGAGCGTCGCGGGAATCAGGAGCACGAACCCGGCGACGATGAACGGCCGTCGGCCGTACGTGTCGCTGGCGTCCCCGATCGGGACCTGGAAGACGACGTTCGCCAGCGTCACCGCGCCGAACTGCGCGCCGAACAGGACCGAGGACTGCCCGAGGCGGTCGTTGATGGTGGCTTCGAGGGTCGCGAACAGCGCGATGCAGATGCCCATGCAGACGGTCGCGATACCGAGCGCGAACACGGGGTCGAGGAGGCTCCGGTCGCCACGGACGGCGATAGAGAGGTCCTCGCCGGCCTCGGCGTCGGCCCGCGGTGGCTCTTCGACGAGCCACTCGACGAGCGCGAACGACACGAGCGCGCCGACGACCGCGACGGCGAACGCGGCGTCGAACCCGAACCGCGTCAGCACCACACCGGCGACGATTGGACCGAACCCGAACCCGATGAGTCGGAAGGTGTTGAACACGCCGAAGTTGTTCCCGCGGGTGTCGGTGGTGCCGAGTTCGTTCACGAGCGCGACCGTCGCCGGGACCGTGAGCGCAGCGCCGACGCCCTGGAGGGCGCGCAACACCAGCACCAGCCGGTAGTCGGAGACGAACGAGTACGCGCCCGAGGCGACCGCGAGCAGCGCGAGCCCGCCGAGGATGAACGGCTTCCGGACGCCGGCGCGGTCGGAGAGCCGGCCGGACAGCGGCTGGAGGAAGCTGTTCAGGAACCCGAACATCGAGAGCACGAGCCCGATGAGCAGCGCGGGCGTGACCACCAGCACGTCGACGCCCGCTACGGCCAACTGGCCGGTGAACGAGTCGACAGCGACCCGGCCTTCAGCGCCGATGTACGCCGGGAGCACGACGATGAGAAAGGAGTTGCCGAGCGCGTCGGCCATCCGCGCCATCGCCAACACCAGCACCCGTCTGTCGGTGTCGAGGATACCCATCACAACCGTTCTCGGACCCACAGGGTTTGACAGTTCGGGAGCAGGCACGCCACGCGGGGAACACGCACCCGCACCCGGACGGCGGCTGAAACGCGTCGCTTAACATCCGGGCCGCGCTAGCCGACGACTATGGAGTTCTGCGACGACTGCGGCTCGATGATGAAAGCCGACGACGAGCTCTGGGTGTGTGGGAGCTGCGGGAACAAACAGCCCAAGGACCCGAACGCCAGCTTCGTCGTCACCGAAGGCCAGGAAGAGACCGACATCGTCGACGTCAGCGACGCCGAAGACAAGGGCCTCCCCACCACCGAGGTCGTCTGCCCCCAGTGTGAGAACGACAGCGCACACTGGTACATGCAGCAGATTCGCTCCGCCGACGAGTCCGAGACGCGCTTCTTCATCTGCACCGAGTGCGAACACCGCTGGCGGGAAGACGACAACTAACACCGTTTTGCTCGGGGGTGCGCGCTCTGTACGCACCCGTCTGCTTGCGGGCGCGGTGCGCCGCCCGGCTCCGCCGCGCGGCCGCGACGCCACGCAGGTTCGCAAATCATACGTAGGTGGGCGCACGACTCGGCAGTAGCGACGATGACGGCGACACACACCGGTCGAATCGCGCGACGCCCGCCGCGGTGTCGCTGTGGTCGTGGTCGGGGTGTCGCCTGCGGTACTGCGCCTGCGTGAGCAGGCCACCAGACATTCTCCCGACCGACCGGACTCGCCGTCGCGACGCGCCGACGAACATCCAGACGACACTCCACCAATGCTCGAACGAACCTACATCGAAGACGTAACGCCCGAGGACGACGGCGACGAGACCACCATCGCCGGCCACGTCCACGAACTGCGCGACCTCGGCGGCATCCTGTTCGTCATCGTGCGGGACGGCACCGGCCGCCTGCAGGTCGTCGCGAAGGAAGACGACACCCCCGACCTGTTCGAGACGGCGGAAGACCTCGACAGCGAGGACGTGGTGCAGGTCACCGGCACGCTGGAAGCCAGCGACCAGGCTCCGGGCGGCGTCGAACTCGCGCCGACCGAACTCACCGTCGTCAGCGAGGCGACGGACGTGCCGTCCATCGAAATCTCGAAGGACGTCGACGCGGACCTCTCGACGCGCCTCGACGAGCGCCACCTCGACGTGCGGAAGCCGTCGACGAAGGCCGTCTTCTCGCTGCGCTCGAAGGCGATGCAGGCGATGACCGACTGGTTCTACGACAACCGCTTCGAGGAGGTCGACACGCCCGAACTCTCCACCGCGGGCGCAGAAGGCGGTGCGGACCTCTTCCCGGTCGTCTACTACGACAAGGAAGCGTACCTCTCCCAGAGCCCGCAGCTCTACAAGCAGATTCTCGTTGCCTCTGGCTTCGACCGGCTGTTCGAGGTCGGGCACGCGTTCCGCGCCGAGGACTTCGGGACCTCCCGGCACGTTTCCGAAATCGCGATGTTCGACGTGGAACTCGGCTACGTCGAGGACCACCACGACGTGATGGACGTCCAGGAGGAGTCCCTGCGACACACCATCCGGCACGTCGTCGAGCACGCCCAGCGCGAACTCGACGAACTCGGTTCGGACCTCTCGGTCCCCGAGGAGGACTTCCCGCGCATCACCTTCGAGGAGGCCCGCGAGATTCTCGCCGACGAGTACAACCACGTCCCCGAGGACGACGACGACCTCGACACGAAGGGCGAGCGCCTGCTCGGCAAGTACTTCGAGGAGCAGGGCCACCCCGCGGTGTTCGTCGTCGGCTACCCGAACGAGAAGTTCTACTACCGGCAGGACGTCGAGGGCGACGACATCGCGTCCCGGAAGTTCGACCTGCTGTACCTCGGCCAGGAGCTGTCCTCCGGCGGGCAGCGTGAACACGACATCGAGCGCCTGACGGCGAAGATGCGCGAGCAGGGCGTCGAGCCGGAGAACTTCGAGTTCTACCTCGACGCGTTCCGCTACGGCGTCCCGCCCCACGGCGGCTACGGGCTCGGCATCGACCGCCTCGTCCAGCAGCTCGCCGGCCTCGACAACATCAAGGAAGCCATCCTCTTCCCGCGGGACCCCGACCGCCTCGAACCGTAGACGGTTCGGACAGCCCGTCGAACGACTCGCTTTTCGGCTATTGTAGGTCGTCGATGAGCCCCTGGAGCGTCTGGACGTGGTCCTCGAACATCGCCTCGCCGTCCTCGGTGAGCACCGCCGTCGTGTGCGGCCGCTTGTCCACGAACTCCTTGCGGACCTCGACGGCACCGGCGTCCTCCATGCGCTGGAGGTGACTGGAGAGGTTCCCCTCTGTGAGGTCCAGTTCGTCCGTGAGGTCGCCGAAACTGGCTTCGCCGTGGCGGTAGAGGTACGCGAACAGTTCGAGCCGGGTCGGCTGGTGGACGAGCTTGTCGAGGTCCATCCTACGTTCGGGTCAACACGAGGTAGGAGGCTGCGGCGTAAACCACGTACGATGCGCCGAAGGCGGCGTAGCCCCACGTGTGCAGGACATCGACGTTCGGGATGGCGACGCCGAGGACGACCAGGAGGACGCCCCCACCGTGCAGCACGTAGCGGTCCCGTGCGCGGATGCGGTAGGCCTTCAGCGTCTCGCCGGCGACGAGGTACCCGAGCCCGAGCATCACGGCGACGAGTCCGAGTGTGAGCGCGTTCTCCGTCAGGTAGCCGAGCTCCGGGAGGAACGGGTCGACGGCGAACAGCGCGGCGAACGACCCGAGGTAGACGACGAGAATCTGGAAGCCGACGTTCGGCTCGCTGTGGCCTGGGCCGAAGGCGTAGTCGTAGCGCCGGGAGAGCGCGACGGAGCCGGCACCGAACAGCCCGAACCAGACGACGGGGAACCAGAAGCCGGCCGCCCGCTCGAAGAGGAGGGCCTGAGAGATGGCGCTCCCGGCCGCCACGAGGACGCTGAACAGCAGCCACTGTTCGGGCGCGCTCTCGTAGCGCTCCGCGATGCCCATCGCGTCCTTGATGCGGTCGAGATCCTGCTGGAGCGCCTGGGGGTCGACGTCCTCACTCATCGTCGGCGGCTGCGTGGACGTAGTAGTTGAACGCGTCGGTGTAGCTCGGTTCCACGGTTTCGACGGTGGCGTCGCCGGCGTGTTCGCGGACGTCCGCCACAGTCGCGTGCTCACGGAGGAATCCGCGGCGTTCGTCGCCGTGGTAGAACGGCTCGCCGACGACGTGCGGGGAGAGGGCGTCGCCGGTGGCAGCCCGGCCGACCACTCGCACGACGGTCGGGACGCCGTCCAGCAGCGCCTCGGGGGTGTCGACGGCGAGCACGCCGCCGCCGTTCACGAACGCGACGCGGTCGGCGAGGTCGGCGTCGACGGGCCGGTGGCTCGTGGCGACGACGGTCCCGCCGTCCGCGACGCGGTCGCGGATGACGCGGTGGAACGACTGCACCATCGAGAGGTCGACGCCCGCGGTCGGTTCGTCGAGGAGGTACAGCGGCGCGTCGACGGACAGCGCCAGCGAGAGTTCGAGCTTGCGTTTCATGCCCTCCGAGTAGTACTTGATGCGTTTGTCGAGGTCGCCGCCGATGCCGAGGTCGTCGACGTACGTCCGCCAGCGGTCCGTGAACTCGGGGTGGAGCCGAGAGTAGAACGCGGCCGTCTCGCGGCCCGAGAGCGTTTCGACGCTCGCGCCGCCCTGCAGCAGCAGCGAGAGGCTGTGGCCGCCGTCTTCGCTGACGGGCGTCCCGAACACCGACACCGAGCCCTCGGAGGGCTCGGTGGCACCGGCGAGACACGACAGCAACACCGTCTTCCCGGTGCCGTTAGGCCCCATCAACAGCAGCACTTCGTTCTCGGCGACGGTGAGGTCGACGCCGTCGAGGACGCCGTCCTCGCCGTAGGCTTTGTGGACGTTCCGGGCCTCGACGGCGGGCCGGTCGACGCTCACCGGACCTCACCCCCGTAGAGCGAGCGGCGGGTGGCGGCGACGGCGAGCGTGAGCCCGGCCGCCGCGTAGCCGGCGAGCAGCGCGACGTGGCCCGCGCTCGTCGGCGCGCCGGGCGGTGCCAGTCCGGCTTGCGCCCACCCGCCGGCGGCGACGAGGTGGTGGACGGCCAGCCGGGTGGCGAGCGCGTTCGGGACGACGTTCACGAAGTCGGCAGCGCCGGCGAGCATCCCGGGCTGGATGCCGTTGTAGCCGGTGAGGAAGAAGGCGAGCATGACGACGCTGACGGCGACGATGCTCGCGAACTTCGCGTCGGGCACGACAGCGACGAGGACGACCGCGATGCTGGCGGCGAACAGGCCGAGCGCCAGCAGACCGAGCAGGGCTACGGGAATCGAGGCGGCCGACCGGAGCGCGAACTCTGCTCCCGTGACGGCACCGACGCCCAGCACAGCGAGGACGGCGGCGACAGCGAACAGGTAGGCGGCCGCGAACCGCCCGAGGAAGTCCGCTGCCGGCGACACGGGTAGTGCTCGGAACTGACGGTATCGACCGTCTTCGACGTCCGCGACGAGCGACTGCGAGAACGTGTTCAGGAACACGGTGAGGGCCGCGAAGGTGCCGTACGAGACGGCGTTCGTGGCTTTGACGGCGCTCACGACCTCGGCCGGCATCCCACTGGTGTCGATGAAGAGGTACACGGACAGCAGGTAGAACATCGCGGGGAACGCCACCGCCCAGAAGGCGACAGCGCCGTTCCGGCGGAGCGTCTGGAGGGTTCGCACGGCGAACGCCGTGGTCTGTTCGAGGAGCCGACCCACGGGCGGGCCGCCGCGTGTCTCGATGCTCATACCTACGCCACCGTCATCGACTGACAAATAACTTTGCACCACAAACTTACCTTGCAGCGCAAAGTGGCGGCTCGCCGGGCAACGGTGTCGGTTCGATTCGGGCGCTCGTCGAGAAATACTGCGTGTGGTTGGCCGGCGCTACGCCCCGCTCAGTTCCAGGGACCGAAGTCCGGGTCGACCTGGCGCTCGCGGCGGTCGATGGAGTCGATTTTTGCGACGTCCTCGTCGTCGAGGTCGACGTCGAGGCTCGCCCAGTTGTCCGCGATGTGGTCCTCGCCGGTTGCCTTCGGGATTGCGGTGACGCCCTTCTCGCGCACCCACGCCAGACTCACCTGCGCCTCGCTGACGCCGTGCTTCTCTGCGACATCCTGAATCTCCGGCACGTCGAAGACTTCGCCGCGCGCCAGCGGCGAGTACGCCACCAGTTCGATGTCCTCACCGTCGGCGTACTCCCGAAGCTCCGTCTGGGGGAGCAGCGGGTGGAGCTCGACCTGGTTCGCGAACGGCAGCTCGCCGAACACGTCCTTCGCTTCGTCGAGGTGGCGGGGCTCGAAGTTGCTCACGCCGATGCGATCGATATCGCCGCGCTCTCTCAGTTCCGCGAACGCCGAGAGGGTGTCCTCGGCGTCGTACTCCTCGGCCGGCCAGTGGACGTAGAGGAGGTCGACGTAGTCGACGCCGAGTTTGTCGAGGCTCTCCTCGGTCGAGGAGAGTACGTCGTCGTGACCGAGCTCGCTCGTCCACACCTTCGTCGCGAGGAAGATGTCCTCGCGGTCTACGTCGGCGGCGGCGAGACCGTCACCGACGGCGTCTTCGTTCTGGTACGCCTGCGCGGTGTCGACGTGTCGGTACCCCATCTCCAGGGCGGCCTGCACGCTGTCCGTGCAGTCCTGTGGGTCGTCGTTCTGCCAGGTACCGAGGCCGAGAATCGGCATGTCGTTCGCGAGCGGTGCGCGCTGCTGGGAGTCCTGTGCCATGGACGAGTCAACGACGGACGCGCGGTTAGGGGTTGGGACTCCGGCGAACGAGCGGGGTCGTCGGTGACAGCGGGCAGGCAGTCACTCCGCGAGGCGCTCCCGGGCGAACTGCGCGAGCAGCGGGATGTCGCTGGTGTGAATGAACTGGAGCAGCGACCGCCAGCCGCCCTCGTTAGCGCCCGAGAGCGTCTCGATGTCGGCGGACTGGAGGTCCGCCATCAGGCGGTCGTAGCGCTCGTTCGACGCGAGGTAGAGCAGCTGGGTCATCGTCAGCCGGGTGCGCATGTTCGGCGCGACGCGCTTGTGCCAGAGGTCGTCGTAGATGGACAGCGCCTCGGCGGACGTGTCGGGGTCGGTCTCCATGAAACAGCGGTCGGCAGTGATGGCGGCCGCTCGCGCGGACTCCATGCACTTGTGGATGCCCTCGCCCCACAGCGGGTCGACGGTCGGCACGGTGTCGCCGATGGCCATGAAGTTGTCCGTCGAGAGGCTCGACGGCATCTGGATGTGCGCGGAGCCGCGGTGCTGCTTCCCGTCGATCTTCTCCGCGTTCGCGAACCGCGGGTCGGTCTCCAGCCAGTACTCGAGGTAGTCGTCGATGCCCTTCTCGGGGTCGCCGTACTGCTGGAAGCTCTCGTCCTGAATGTAGCAGACGCCGACTTTCGCCGTGTCGCCGCCGGTGTGGAATATCCACGAGTAGCCGCCGGGCGCGAGGTCGTGGTCGAGCCGCAGCATCATCGAGTCGCGGAGGTCGGCGTAGCCGTCGTGGTCGACGTCGACGCCCTCCATCTCCCACTCGATGCCGATCGCCTGATTGCGGCGTTTGAGGTTCGTGACACCGAGTTTCTTCGCGAGCGGCGCGGCCGGCCCCGTCGCGTCGACGATTATGTCCGCGTACACCTCCTCGTCGCCGGCGTACTTCACGCCGACAATCTTCCCGTTCTCCGTGATGGGGTTGTTCGCCCGCGCCTGGAAGCGGTACTCCGCGCCGTGCTTGCGGCCTTCAGCGACGAGCCACTGTTTGAAGTCCGCGAATTCCAGGACGGCCCCCGGCTGCTGCTGGACGAAGTGCCGGTTCGGGGATTCGAGGACGACGTCGTCGGTGTACTGCATGACGACGTCGTCGGGGACGCCGAACGCGCCCATCATGGACGCGAACGTGCCTGCGGTGGACTTGTTGGACTGGCGGGGGAACTCGGCCTCGGGTTCGGCTTCGAGGACGACAACGTCGTAGCCTCGCTGTGCGAGGTCCCGCGCACACTGTGCTCCTGCCGGGCCGGCGCCGGCGACGACGACGTCGTGGTGGTCGGACATGGATAGATTCGGTCTCGCAGTCGACGCGGGCCGGACACAGCACTGTGACCGGCCGCAACAGCCTGCCGCCGGCCCCGTACACTGGGGCGGCGGCGACCCGCGCGAGTCTGGTTGTCGGATTGGAGCCACGCGGGAACCAAAAAACACGCGGGAACGTTCCTGACGCCCGCGAGAGGGCGGAATGGGGTGGGAGACGACGAGCGCCCGACAGGTCAGGACAGCCGGTAATCTCGGAGCCGGCCGACGGCGACCCGGTAGGCGACCGGGAGCGAGACGGCCACCGCGACCAGCACGACCCAGGCCGCCGACTCGACGCCGCCAGCGTTCGCGCTCCAGCCGAACGGAAGCGCGCGGGAGGCGAGCACGGCGACCACCTCGCTGGCGAGTGCGCTCTGGACGGCGGCGACGCTCACGACCGTCGCCGTGAGCGCGGCCGAGAACGCACCGTAGGCCACCTTGCTCGGTGGGACGGCGCGGCGGGAGCCCGCGAAGTCGACGCCCTCGAACCGCGGGAAGACGCTGCCGACGCCCGCCGCCAGGACGGACGCGGCGAGGACGGCACCGACGGCCCCGGCCCCGACACCAGCGGTCGCGAGGGCGGTGGCACCCGATAGCCACGCGAGCAGGACGGCGGCCGCCACAGTGACCGGGACGGCGACGACTGCCGTCGCGGCGACGTAGCCGTGGACCGCGTGGCGTCCGTCGGCGGGAGCGGTCAGCAGCGACGGGAGCGCGCTCCCCTGGTTCCCGAGTGGGTTCAGGGGAAGCGTCGCGCCGGCCGCCCACGCCCCGTACCAGACCGCGAGCCACGGCGCGTACCAGGGCACGGTCCCGCTCGCGAGCATCTGCTCGCCGACGGGAATTGCGGCGAGCAGCGGGAACGAGACGAAGACGAGCTGGAGCGGCGACCGGTAGACCCGCAGCAGTGCAGTGCTCGCGAGGCCGCGGGTCGCCGGAGCCCGCGTCACCGCGCCGAGCAGGCGGTCGACCGCGTGGTCGGGCGCGGTCGTGGGGCCGTCGTCACCCTCGGTCGATACCGTTCGGTCGGTGCGCCAGGCGTACCGTGCGGCCGGCACGGCGAGGAGGACGCCGACACCCGTGACGGCGACACCGAGAGCGAGCGCCCCGGCGACGCCGACGGCGCCGGGGGTCACGCCGGGCGTCGTGGCCAGCGAGAGGTCGCCGAGCCAGCCGAGCGGGGGCGCGCGGAGCGCCGGCCGGAGCGCCTCGACGACAGTCGTGAAGTTGCCGGTGAACATCACGGTGAAGTACGCGGCGAAGATGCCGACCCCGACGACGGGCTTGAGTCGCGTGAGCACGTTCGACCGGCGGACGACGCCCTTCAGCAGGAAACCGGCTGGGTAGCCGACGGCTGCCGCGGACGTGACGGTGACTGTCGCCGCGGCGACCACGCCGAGGACGGGGACTGGCGTTCCCAGCCCCAGGCTCAGCCCGAGAGCCAGCCCCAGCGCCGGGGGGACGACGAATCCAGCGAACTTGACCGCGGCGCTCGCGAGCTTCCCGGCGGCGACGTCGGCGGTCGGGCGGAGCGTGAGGTAGTGGCCGTCGTTGTCGAGGTCGCCGCTCGAACCGAAAGCGCCGCCGGCCAGTGTCGCCGCCGTGAACAGCCAGACGACGCTCCAAGCGGTCGCCGCGCCGCCGGCCGCGAACCACGGCGTCTCACCGGCCGCCAGCGCGACGCCGGTGTCGCGGCCGAGCGAGTACGCGTACACCGTGATGAACGCGAAGCCGACGGCCGTGAACGAGCCGTACAGGAGCCAGAAGTCCTGGCTGCGGACCCACCGGTAGCCCCGCACGAGGTCGACGCGCGCCAGTTCGACCGCGGCCCCGGCGTCGGGGACCGCCTCACGCGTCCGGGAGCGGGGCGTCGGCATCCGCAGTCACCTCCATGAAGACGGTCTCCAGGTCGGCCGCGCTGCCCTCGCGGGCGGTCGATTTGAGGTCCTCTGGGTCACCCTCGGCGACGAGGACGCCGTCGTCGATGACGCCGATGGTGTCCGCGAGTTCGTCGACGACGGGGAGGACGTGCGTGGAGAGGAAAACGGTCGCATCCCCCGCCGCGAGGTCCGCGACGGTGTCTCTGACGGTGCGGGCGGCCCGGGGGTCCAGCCCCGACGTGGGTTCGTCGAGGAAGAGGACGTCCGGGTCGTGGAGCATCGCGGCGACCACGCCGACCTTCTTCGTCATGCCCGTGGAGTACGACTCGATGCGGCGGTCGGCGTCTGCGAGCAGGTCGAAGCGCTCCAGCAGCGACTCGATGCGGGCGTCCGCCTCGTCGTCGCCGAGCCCGTGGAGTCGGGCGACGTGCCGGAGCTGCTCCCAGCCCGTCAGCTCGTCGAAGACGGGTGGGTCGGCGGGCAGGTAGCCGATTCGCGGGGTGAGCGCCGCCCGATCGGTGACTGGAACGCCGGCCACCTCGCCGCTCCCCGCGGTGGGGTCGGTGAGGGAGGTGAGCAGGCGCATCGTCGTCGTCTTCCCGGCACCGTTCGGCCCGAGGAAGCCGTAGACGCTGCCCGCGGGCACAGCGAAGTCGAGGCTGTCGACCGCAACTTCGTCTCCGTAGCGCTTCGTCAGGCCGTCTGCGCGGATGGCGGGGTCGGTCATCGGTGATTCGGTCTGGCGGCGACGTGGTCGGTGGTTGAGCAGTCGGTCGTCGGTGCGTCAGTGCCGGAGCGGTCGTCTGCGGCCGGCGTCGTGTCGTGGTGTCGAGGTCGGTGGGGGGACATGATTCGACTCGACTCGCGTGTAAAGCGAGCTTTACAGTAAGGCTTGTTTTACACTCCAAGGTAAAGCTGTCGGTGGTCCGAACGGAGCGACGAACAGAACTGCCGCCTCAGCTACCCGTTGAGTTCGGGGTCGAAGAGGTCCTCTATCCGGCAGTCGAAGAAGTCCGCGAGCTTGAACGCGAGTTCGATGCTGGGGTCGTAGCGGTCGCGCTCGATGGCGTTGATTGTCTGCCGAGTGACGCCGACGGCGGCCGCGAGGTCGGCCTGGCTCAGGTCCGCCTCGTCGCGGCGTTCGCGCACGTGGTTTCTCATCGTCGGTAGCGAACGACGGTGTAGACGACGCCGTAGACGATGAACAGGGCCGAGATGGTGAGGAAGCCACCGACGATTCGCTCGGGGACGTCCACCGACGGCATCTGGTCAGTGACGACGAGCGTGGTCATTGCCAGTACACCTACGACGCCCGCAATCTGGAGTGTGAGCAGGCTCGCCCGGCGCTCCAGGTCGAGGTCGCGCTCGTCGTACAGCGTGACGGACGTCCCCTTCCAGACGCCCAGGGCTGCGAGGATGCCCGCCCAGTACACCACCAGCCCGACCAGCGGGTAGTCGAACTCCACAGCGACGAGGAACCCGCCGACGCCGACGCCGATGCACGCGAACAGCAGCCGCCGGTACCGCCGAACCTTCGCCATTCGCCCCGTCCCGGTCGGCTCGTGGTCGCTCATGGACACAATCGTAAAACGCGCTTTACGCTCGGCCCGCTTGTAGGTTTCCTCTCGGCGGACCCCACTGCTATCTCACTGGCCGCCCTCGTGCCGGTATGGTCGACATCCGCGCACATTACCGGTCGACGACCGACGCCTACCCGTCGGGCGTCTACCGGGTCGTCGGCACCGGCAACCCAGTCGCGCTCCTCCGAGTGACGGACGACGACGGCCGGCGACGCCACACCGGTCACCTCGAACGCGTCCCAGAGGACGACCTCGCCGACCACTTCGAACCAGCGGACGACCCGGACGCCGGCCTCGACCCCATCGGCGGCCTGCGGAACGCACTCCAGGGGTTGTACTGGCAGATTCGGACGTTCTTCTGAGAATCGCAGCCAACCGGTAGCGGTCCACGCAGCATCGGCGCGCGAACAGTGTGAGCGAGCAGGAAATTTTTAGCGCAGCTTTTTGCGAGGTGGGTTCCCACAGGGAGCGCCGTCAGGCGCGACCGAGGAAACCCACCGACCGAAAAAGGTCCGTCAGTAGAACTCGCGGACGAGGTCGGTGGCTCCGTCGGGCGCGCCGTCCGGAATCTCGGCCATGTTCTCGGTGACGCCGTGGGCTTCGTGGTACGGCGTGGAGTCCTCGTCCTGGTAGAGGACGCCCATGTACTCCTTGTCGGCGTCGAGGATGGCGTCTTTCGCCTGGTCGTAGTCGTGGCGGTCGTAGTCGTCGTCCTCGCTGAGGTCCACGAGGCTGTCGCGGAAGTAGTCGTACGTGTCCACGTCGTTGAACGTGACACACGGCGAGAACGTGTTGACGAGGCTGAAGCCGTCGTGCTCGATGGCTTCCTGAACGATCTCCTGGTGGCGGAGGGCGTCCGAGGAGAAGCTCTGTGCGATGAAGCTGCCGCCGGCGGCCATCGCGAGCGCGAGCGGGTTCACGGGGGGCTGCTTCGGGCCGTCCGGGGACGTCGACGTCTCGAAGTCGGGCCGGCTGGTCGGGGACGCCTGCCCCTTCGTCAGGCCGTAGATGCGGTTGTCCATCACGACGTACGTGATGTCGACGTTGCGGCGGACGGCGTGGACGAAGTGGCCCGCACCGATGGAGTAGCCGTCACCGTCGCCGCCCGCGACCATCACTTCGAGGTCGGGGTTGGCGAGCTTGGCACCGGTGCCGACGGGGAGCGCGCGGCCGTGGACGCCGTGGAGCGCGTACGACCGCATGTACGTGCCGATCTTCCCGGAGCAGCCGATGCCGGCGACGACGAACGTGTCGTCCGGCGAGTTCCCGGTCTCGGCGAGGCCTTTCATCATACCGTTCATCGTGCCGAAGTCACCACAGCCGGGACACCACGTGGGCTGCTTGTCGGACTTGAAGTCGGTGAAGCGAACGTTCTCTGAGCTCATGCTAGGGTCTCCGTGATTTCGGCGGCGAGTTCGTCTGCCTTGAAGTCGACGCCGTCGTACTTGTTGATTCGTTCGACGCGTTCGAGGACGTCGTGTTCGATGACGTCGGCGAACTGGCCAGTGGCGTTGGCCTCGACGACAGCGACCTGATCGGCGGCCTCGACCTCCTCGGTGAGGTCCGGCCGCGGGAAGATGTACGGTACCGAGACGACCCGCACGTCGGGGTCGTCCTCGTCGAGGTAGTCGAGCGCCTCGACGATGGTCCCTTCGTTGGACCCCCACGAGATGACGAGGTTGTCGGCGTCGCCGTCACCGAACTCGCGGTAGTCGAAGTCCTCGCGCTCGCGGGCCGTGTCGACCTTCTGGTAGCGCTTGTCGACCTGTTCGACGCGGACGTCCGTGTCCTCGGTGCGTCGGCCGAGTTCGTCGTGTTCGAGACCGGTGGACATGTGGACGCCGCCCTCGGTGCCCGGTACGGCACGCGGGCTGATGCCGTCGGCGGTGACGGCGTGGGGCTTGAACTGGTCTTTCTCGTTCTGCCAGGTCGAAATCTCGTCTTCGTCGACGAGCTTCCCGCGGTCGATTTCGACCGCGTCCATGTCGAACTCCTCGGGCGGGTACGTGCGCTCGGTGACCGCCATCGAGAGGTCCGCGGTGAGGTAGACCGGGAGCTGGTACTTCTCGGCGAGGTTGAACGCCTCGACGGTCTTGTGGAAGCACTCCGCGACCGAGGTCGGCGCGACGACGAAGCGCGGAATCTCGCCGTGGCCGCCCTTCAGCATCATGTTCAGGTCGCCCTGCTCCTGCTTGGTCGGCATCCCCGTCGAGGGGCCCGAGCGCATGACGTTCGCGATGACCAGCGGCGTCTCGCTGGTGGCGACGAGGCCGAACGTCTCGGCCATCAGGTCGATGCCCGGTCCGGATGTCGCGGTCATCGACCGAGCGCCGGCGCGCGCGGCACCGAGCGCCATGTTGATGGCGGCGAGTTCGTCCTCGGCCTGGACGACGTGCCCGCCGAACTGCTCGATGCGGCCGGTGAGGTACTCCATCACGTCCGTCGCGGGCGTGATGGGGTAGCCGGCGTAGAACCGGCAGCCGGCGGCGATAGCGCCCATGCCGATGGCTTCGTCGCCGTTCAGCAGGACGTAGTCCTCGTCGGTGGTCTCAAGGGAGTACCGGGGCCCCTCGTCGTCGTAGTTCTCCTCGACGTACTCGGCACCGAGCCGAGCCGCCTGCTTGTTGTTCTCGACGATGCTCTCGCCCTTCCCGCCGAAGCGCTTCTCGAGGGACTCGTCGAGGTTCTCGATGGGGAAGTCCGCGACGGCGCAGACCGCGCCGAGCGCGACGATGTTGCGCATGATGGCACCGCCGGCATCCTCGGCGAGGTCCTTCAGGGGGACGTCGAGGCCCGTGACCTCGCCGGGGGCCTCGAAGTCCGAGAACTCCGTGCGGTCGCCGTCGTAGATGACGACGGAGTTCTCGTGGAGTTCGTCGAGGTTCTCGTCGACGGTGCGCTCCGTGAGCGCGATGAGGATGTCGAGGCGGTCGACCACGCTCTGCACCTGGTCGACCGACGTGCGGACCTTGTAGGCAGTGTAGCCACCCCGGATTCGGGACGCGAAGTCTTTCGAGGTGAACACGTGCCGGCCGGCGCGCGACAGCGCCTGCGCAAAGATCTTGCCGGTGGACGCGATTCCATCGCCGGCCTCGCCGCCGATGGCCCAGTTCAGGTCGTCGTGCATGTATCGGTGGCTACCCGTGCCGCCAGCAAAAAGGCTTCTGAAGGCGTAGTTAGGGTAGAACGGAACGATACGCCTGTGGGGCGGAACGAAACTGGACGCGCGTCCGGCTCGGCGCGGTGCCTCCGGACGACCACGGGTCGTCTGCCGGGGAACCGTGAACGCTGGAAGTTGTCGACGCGAGCATATCGGGGTGGGCGTGACTGGTCCCCGGGGCGGAAACGAACGGATTAGGAGGCTGGGTCACGTCGCCGGGGTATGGACGAGACACCGGTGACGGTGCGCGCGGTCGAGGACGTGGGACCGGAGACGGTCGCCGTGACGTTCGAGACGCCCGAGGGCTTCGCGGCCGAACCCGGGCAGTTCGTGCGCGTCGTCGGGGAGTTCGAGGACGGTGACGAGGGCCGGTACTACACGCTCTCGTCGCCGACCGTCGCGGAGACCTTCGAAGTGACTGTCGGCGTCGACCCCGAGGGGACGCTCGGCCCGTGGCTCGCGGACCGCCAGCCCGGCGACGAGGTCCGCATCGAGGGGCCGTTCGGGGACGACTACTATCAGGGCGAGCCGTCCGTGCTCGTGCTCGCCGGTGGCCCCGGCGTCGGTCCCGCTGTCGCTATCGGCGAGCGCGCGCTCGACGCCGGCTCCGAGGTCACCGTCGTCTACGAGGACGACCAGCCGGTTCACGAGGCGCGCCTCGCCGCGCTCGCGGACGCCGGCGCAGAGGTCCTCGTCGTGAGCGAGAACGTCGGTGACGCCGTCGCGTCGCTCGCCGACGCCGGCGACCAGGCCGCGTTCGTCTACGGCTTCGCGGAGTTCTGCGAGGCCGCCGTGGACGCTCTGGAGAACGAGGGGTTCGACACCGACGCCGCGAAAGTCGAGAGCTTCGGTCCCGCGCCCTGAATCGGGGTTCTCCCGTGTCGGCACCAATCAGCGTCAGGAGTCGGCGCGCGGTCGACCAGCGACTCGACAGGCTCCGTGACGCCCACGGCCCGTTCCCGTTCCACACCGAGACTGTCGAGAACAACCCCGAACTGTTCGCACACGGGCGAGAACTCGTCGCAGCCGGTGGTCGCGGCGGTTCGGGTGCACGCGTGACCGACAGCGAGGGCCGCGTCCTGCTCATTCGTCACCCACGCGACCCCGACCAGTGGGTGCTCCCGGGCGGCGGCCACGAGCCCGGTGAGACGTTCGCGGAGACGGCCGTCCGGGAAGTCTGGGAAGAGACCGGCGTCGAGTGCGAAGTCACGGGCGTCTGGCAGACCAAGCGCCGCCGGTTCGTCCACCGTGAGGACCCCGAACGCCGCGGCTACCTGCTGTCGGTGTTCTTCACAGCGGATTACGTCGGTGGGGAAGCGGGTCGCTACCCGGAGCGGTGGGACGACGAGACCGACGAGGAGATCCTCGAGGCGGCGTGGTTCGACGACCCACCGGAGAACGCCGCCGGATTCGTCACCGACCCCGATATCCCGCAGCGGGACGCGGTGAGTGAGAACTGACCAGTCAGTGCTCGACGAACTCGATGAGCGCGCCGCCCGTGTCCTTGGGGTGCAGGAAGGCCACGTCGTGGCCCCAGGCCCCGTCCCGTGGCTCCTCGTCGATGAGACCGACGCCAGCCTCGCGGGCGGTCTCCAGCGCGGCCTCGATGTCGTCGGTGGCGAACGCGACGTGGTGGATGCCGCCGCCCTCGTTCTCGAGGTAGCGCCCGATAGTCGTGTCGTCGTCGACTGGTTCGAGGAGTTCGACGTAGCCGTCGCCGCCGAGGTCGAGGAAGACGACGCGGAGGCCGTCGAAGACCTCCTCGTGGGCGACCGGCGCGTCCAGCAGTTCGGTGTACAGGTCGGCGAGGCTCTCGGCGTCCTCGGTTGCGACGCCGACGTGGTCCACGTGCATACTCGCAGGTGGCTCGGCGTCGCCCATCAAGCCACCGACCGACCGGCTACGCCGACGGCTCGGGCAGGTCGAATGCGACGCCGGTGCGGTCCTCCGAGACAGTCCAGAGGCGGCGTGCGGTGGCCTCGTCGCGCGAGCGCTCGCTGGACTGCTGTCGCTCGGGGTGGCCGCGCATCTGCAGGAGGCCGCCGGGGCCGACGTACTCGCCGCCGTCGATGCTCGGGTCGGTCGCGGCGTACAGCAGCGGCCACGCGCCCTGCTCGGCGCTCTGCCCGACGAGCGCGTTCGCGGCCTTCATCGCGAGCAGCCGCAGCCGCGACCCCTCCGCCTGCGGGCCGCGGAGCTGGAGGTTCGTCGCGGCGTACCCCGGGTGACAGGTGACGCTCGTCACGCTCGCCGACGCGGCCCGCAGCCGGCGGTCGAGTTCGTAGGCGAACAGGACGTTCGCGAGCTTCGACTGGCCGTAGGCCTCCCACTTGCCGTACTCGGCCTCGTGCTGGAGGTCCTCGAAGTCGATTCGGCCGCTCTCGTGGGCTCTGGAGGACTGCGTGACGACGCGGGTCTGTCCGCTCGTCCGCCGGAGCACACCGAGCAGCCGGCCGGTGAGCGCGAAGTGCCCGAGGTGGTTCACGCCGAACTGCGTCTCGAAGCCGTCAGCGGTCTCCGAGCGCGGAATCGCCATCACGCCGGCGTTGTTCGCGAGGACGTGCAGCGCGTCGAACTCGGTCTCGAACCAGTCGGCGAACGCCGCCACCGAGTCGAGGTCAGCGAGGTCGAGTTCCCGCACCGTCAGCGACGCCCCGGGGTACGCTTCGGTCACCTCGTCGCGAGCGGCCTCGCCGCGGTCGGTGCTCCGGCACGCCATCACGACGTGTGCACCGGCGCTGGCGAACGCCTTCGTCGCTTCGAGGCCGATGCCGCTGTTCGCGCCCGTCACCACGACGGTGCGGCCGGACTGGTCGGGCATCGCCGCCGCTGTCCAGTTGTCGTCGGTCATGTGGCAGTCCTCGTCGCCCAGCCGGAAAACACGGTGTGCCGCGGCCACGCCTGCCGCGACTCGTGGCTCGCGTACCGCGGCGGCTCAGAGCGCCGCGCCGGGTTCGTGCTCGCCGAAGACGTCCCGGAGCGTGTTGCAGATTTCGCCGACGCTCGCGTACGCCTTCACTGCGTCCACGATGTACGGCATCACGTTCTCGTTGCCCTCGGCAGCCGTTCGGAGCGCGTCCAGTGCGGCTTCGACGGCTTCGTCGTCGCGGTCCGCCTTCACGGCGTCGAGGCTCTCGATCTGACGGCGCTCGTCCTCCTCGGTGACCTCCTCGATGTCGGCCTCTGGCTCCTCGTCCTCGACCTCGAACTCGTTGACGCCGACGATGACGCGCTCTTTCTCCTCGATCTCCTGCTGGCGGTCGAACGCGACGTCCTGAATCTGGCGCTGCACCCACTGGTCCTCGACGGCCTGCCGCATCCCGCCCTTCGAGTCCACCTCGTCTAAGAGTTCCTGGGCCTCTTCCTCGACGTCGTCGGTGAGGCTCTCGACGTAGTACGAGCCGGCGAGGGGGTCGATGGTGTCGGCCGCGCCGGACTCGTGGGCGAGAATCTGCTGGGTCCTGAGCGCGGTTCGCACCGAGTCCTCGGTCGGAATCGAGAGCGCCTCGTCTTTCCCGTTCGTGTGAAGGCTCTGCGTCCCGCCGAGGACGGCCGCGAGCGCCTGGTACGCGACGCGGACGATGTTGTTGTCGATTTGCTGAGCAGTCAGCGTCGACCCGGCAGTCTGCGTGTGGAACTTCAGCTGCTTCGACTTCGGGTCGTCGGCGTCGAAGCGCTCCTCCATGATTTTCGCCCACATCCGGCGGGCCGCGCGGAACTTCGCGACCTCTTCGAGGATGTTGTTGTGGGCGTTGAAGAAGAACGAGAGCTGCGGCGCGAACTCGTCGACGTCGAGGCCGGCGTCAAGCGCCGTCTCGACGTACTCGATGCCGTCGCCGAGCGTGAACGCGACCTCCTGTGCGGCCGTCGCCCCGGCCTCCCGGATGTGGTAGCCGGAAATGGAGATAGTGTTGAACTTCGGGGTCTCCTCCGCGCAGAACTCGAAGATGTCCGTGATGACGCGCATCGACGGCTCCGGCGGGAAGATGTAGGTGTTGCGCGCGATGTACTCCTTGAGGATGTCGTTCTGGATGGTTCCCCGGAGCTCCTCGCGGTCGACGCCCTGCTTGTCGCCGACGGCGATGTACATCGCGAGCAGGACGCTCGCCGGCGCGTTGATCGTCATCGACGTGCTGACTTCGTCCAGCGGGATGCCGTCGAAGACGGTCTCCATGTCGGCGAGCGTGTCGATGGCGACCCCGGACTTCCCGACCTCGCCCTGCGCCATCGCGGCGTCCGAGTCGTAGCCCATCTGTGTCGGGAGGTCGAACGCCATCGACAGCCCGGTCTGGCCCTCGTCGAGCAGGTAGTTGAAGCGCTCGTTGGTCTCCTCGGCGGTCCCCATGCCGGCGTACTGCCGCATCGTCCACAGCCGCCCGCGGTACATCGTCGGATAGGGGCCTCGCGTGTAGGGCTCTTCGCCCGGGAACCCGAGGTCCTCGTCGTAGTCGAGGTCCGAGACGTCGTCGGGGGTGTACAGTCGGTCGACGGACTGCCCGCCCGTGTCCGTCTCGAAGGACTCCTTGCGCTCCCCGAAGCGGTCCAGCGTCGGCCCCAGTGTCTCCTCCTCCCAGTCCTCGCGGCCGTCCCGAATCGCCGCGAGGTCGTCGTCGTCGTACATACCCGAACGGACGGCGGACGCCGCCTTAATCCTTGTACGTTTCGACGGTGCTATTCCATGGGCGCTCGTCGGTCGCGTACTGCGCGTGGTAGCGCAATCCCGGTCCCGACACCGTGGCGCGTGGCTCGCTCCGGCAAAGCACAATAATTACTCAGCAGACGATATTTAACTCAATTAGCTGGATACAGTCATGGTGAGCTGGACAAACGCGCTGTACTTCGGCGGAGGTCTCGCACTAATCCAGACGCTGCACACAGTTCACGCTGCGACGGCCTACGGGCAAAAACAGGTCCGTTGGCTAGAGTGGCCGCGTCCCTTCGAATCGTTCACAGAACGCGACGACCCTCACTCCGACCAACTGAAAACCCTGTTCAGACCACTCAAACGACCACACCGACTACCGTGGACACTCCCCCACTACCAGATGCCGCCGTCGGACACGACTGGCCTCTATCGACTGCTCGGGCTCCACGCGACGAACCTCTACTACGCCTACGCGTCGGCCTTCGTGTACGGACTTGGTGCAGTCCTTGCGACGCGGTACTTGCTCACGTTTCCGGGGACGTTTACGCGCACCTTCGTGGTTGACATCTCGGCTCTCTTCGTGATACTGTTCGGCCTCTCTCACTGGGCAGTCGGCTCCAGCTTCGAGGTGTTCATCCTCGAATCGAACCTCGCGTTCAACCTCCTCATGCTCATCACACTCCAGGCTGGCGTGGTCGGTTACGGGACTGCGATTTCCACGCTCCAGTTCGTCACCGCGTTGATATCCGCGCCGCTCGTCTTCTGGCTGACGTTCCAGTACCAGAACGGCAACCTTGACTACGGGAGCTTCATGCCCGCTTACTTTGTGATGCTATCTGTTCTGTACTCGGAGTTCTTCGTCCTGATTCTGGGCTTGCTGTACGTGTACTGACACCGGCACGAAGCTCGGTGCCAGCTGGTTCGACTGGTTCGAGCGAGCTTGTGTCGCTCTCGTGGGCAATCAGTGAATATCCAGTCGCCGCTCGCCGGGGTCCACCGTGGCTTCGCGTCCGACAGGTATCGGCGCGACAGGGTTCGTGTGCCCCCAGTCGAGGCCCAGCACGACCGGCGCGTCGGGGTCGTACCGCGCGACCTGCTCGGCGACCGCGTCGTAGAGCGCTGCCCGGTACGCCTTGCGGTCGCCGCCGGGCGGGTCGGCAGCGAAACTCCGGGTCGGCGGCCGGCCGACGAGCACCGCGTCGAAGCGCTCCAGGAGGCCGCGCTCGCCCATCGCCATCAGGCTGCCGCCCACGTCGTCCGGGCTCGGCAGCCCCTCCGCGGTCTCGATGCAGAGCACCGCGCCGTCGAGGCGTTCGGGTTCCGGGAGGTAGCGGTCGCTGGCGAGGTGCCAGTCCAGCACCGACAGGCAGCCGCCCCAGAGCCGGCCCGTGGCGGTCCGGTCGCCGCCCGCCCACCGCCAGCCCGGGTTCGGCTCGTACTCCGGTCGGTCACCGAGCAGGCTCGGGTCCGTCCACCAGTGGCTGGGTTCGTCGGTCCACTCGTCGCTCGGTTCGAGTTCGCCGGCGGGGTCCTCGAAGAAGGCTCGCCGGCAGTACTGTTCCGTGTACGCGGGGACGTCGCCCGGGGTCGCAATCTCGTTCAGCAACTGGGCACCGTTGAACGAGACGACGCCCTCGCGCCAGAGATAGAGGCCGAGGTTCGTGTTGTCGCTCATCCCGTAGAAGCGCGTCGGGTGCTCGCGGAACACGCCGGGGTCGAGGTGCCGGAGGACGCGCAGCTGGTCGCTGCCGCCGACAGTCGCGAACACCCCCGAAATCTCGGGGTCGCGGAACGCGGCGTGGAGGTTGGCGGCTCGCGCCTCGGGGTGGCTCGACAGGAACTCGTTGCTCTGGCGGGCGGTCGGGTAGACGACTGGGTCGAGGTCGAAGACGTTTCGGAGGCGGTCGAGCGCCAGTTCGAGGAGGTGCGGGGCGTCCCGGGCACCGCCCGAGGACGGCGCGAGGACGGCGACCCGGTCGCCGGGAGTCATCGCTGGCGGCGTAACGAACTCGGTCATACCCGGAGTGTTACGCTCGCTCGCCAAGAACGCCGGGGGCGGCGTGCGGGGCGCTCACGCGTTTAGCGCCTTCACGACGCCGAACCCGCCCAGTCCGACGCCCGCGAGAACGGTGAGGAAGCTGCTGCCGTCGAACACGCCGGCGACGGTGAACTGGAGCGCCACGAGACAGAACGCGAGCCCGGCGAGTGCGTCAGTCACCCGGTCTGTGGCGTCGTCCTCCATCTCTGCCTCCGCTGCCGCCACGCGGTCCACCGGGTCGTCGGGGTGGCTGTCGGTCACGTCCCGGCGGTCGCAGCGTGCCGGGGAGTATCTTGTGGGCTGCGCCGCAGTCACCCGCCAGTGTCGTACTTGTAGGTCGCGGAGTCCGAGTCGATGCCGAAGTCCTCGGCGGTGTCCGCGTCGTCGCCGCCGTCCTCGCCGTGGTCGTCCGCGAACCGGCGGCGGAGCCGCTCTGGCATCTCGAAGGCGTCGAACGCCACGCGAAGCGGCTCTGCGTCCGGCTGGTACTCTCGGGTCGCGGACAGCCGGTCACCCAGCGGTGCCGGCAGGTCGGACTCGTCGACGCGCTCGAAGCCGAACTGCTCGAGGTACGCCGGCTCGTCCGTCAGCGCGTACGCCTCGTCGAGGCCCTGCGTGCGGGCGTCCTCCACGAGGTACTCGAGGAGGTGGGCTCCGACGCCGCGGCCCCGCCAGTCGGCCAGCACGCCGATGTTCGTGAACTCGCAGACGCGCTCCTCGCCGTCCGTGGCGTCGCCGGCGTGGACGCGGAGGCGCGCGAAGCCCGCTCGCTCGTTCGTGTCCTCGTCGACGGCGAGTACGTAGTCCCGGGACCGGAACGCCGGGTCCTCGAACCCGTACTCGTCGAGCCTGTCGAGCAGCCACACCTCCTCGTGGTTCTTCGCGTCCCGGGCGAACATGAGAGACCCTTGGACGGCACCCGGGAAAAGCGTTTGTGGGCCGACTACTCGCAGCCGACTGACTCCGCGACGGCCAGCAGCGCCTCCACGGAGACGCCGCTGCCCCGGACGGTGTACCGGTACTCCCCGCAGTTCCAGGACACCGACGTGGTCGACCCGAACGAGACGGCGGCGTCCTGACCCGCCACCGTGACTTCGCGGTCGCCGCGCGGCGGGAACGTCCGGTCGTACTTTGCGACCGACACCGAGGCCGTGTCGTTGACGTACCGGAGGCCGACGCCGTCGACCTCGCCCGTGGTCTGGGTGGCGGCGGTGAGCCGGAGCGACGCCGGCACGTCCGGGTCGGGGACCGAGATGTTCGTCGCCGCCCGGAGCTGCTCAGCGGAGGCGTACGCGGTCCGCTCGGGCGTCTCCAGTGTCTCGACGGTGGCGTTCTCGGGCGGGTCGAAGGTGAACGTGCCCTCGTCGAGTCCGGGGTCGAAGGTGACGTTCTCGTAGGTGGTCGTGACAGTCATCCGCTGGCTGTCCGCTGTCCACGACGTCTGACGCTGCAGCGCGAAGAATCGCTGCGTGTCCACCCAGAGCGTCTGCTGGAAGGTGTCGGACTCACTGCCCGGGGCCGACAGCTCCAGCACGTACGCCTCGCGGCCGTCGACCGACGCCGTCCCCTCGAAGGACAGCCGCAGGCCGGCCGCGTCGGTGGTGGCTGTCGGGCCCGCCGCGCTCTGCGGGACGACCGGGAGCGGCGAGACGCCGTCGACGGTCGCCGAGTCGTCGGCCGCCGTGACGTTCAGCCGCTCGAACAGTCGCTCGACTCGGTCGCCGAACGTCGGACCGACGACTGGCCCCGACACCGAGAACCGCGTCACCTTGCTCGCGTCGCGGTCGTACATCCAGACCGTCGAGTCGTTCTCCACGAGGACCTCGTGGCGGCGGTCGGTGGTTTCGAGGACTTCGACGCGGCGGTGGCTGCTGCCGGGCCGAAGCTGCACACTGGCGACCGTGCGCTGGATGTCGCCGCCGCGCTGTAGGACCGTGGTGCGGGTGGCGTCGACGCCGTCGATGGCCTCGTAGGTGTCGCCGGCGTCGTCGCCGATGGGCGCGCCGCTGGACGCGCCCGGCGTCCCGAACGCGACGAACGCGGCGGCGAGGACGACGAGTGAGAGGACTGCGAGTACCGCGAGGAGTCGCGCGGAGCGCAGCCGGCTCCGTAGCATGTGCGTTCGTCTGTATGACGGCCTATTAGTAATTGTGTCCTCGGCTCGGTGACAGCGAAACAACTTTGCAACGAAGGCAAGAGGTGCCGAACATGGATTCCCTCGACGAAGTGGACGACCTCGTCCACGAACCGAGCCGGGAGTTCGTCGAGTCGACGAACGTCTACCAGTTCATGGAGGCGTACGGCATCGACGGCGTCGACGAGCTCCGCGAGCGCAGCACCGACGACCTCGACTGGTTCTGGGGCGAACTGCCGGCGTACCTCGGTCTGGAGTTCTTCGAGGACTTCGACGAAGTCCGGGACGACGCCGAGGGCCCCCAGTTCACCGAGTGGTACCCGGGCGCGAAGCTGAACGTCGCGCACAACACGGTCGACCGGCACGCCGAACCCGGCAGCGGCAGCCGGAACCACGTCGCCTGCATCTGGGAGGGCGAGGACGGCGAGGTCCGCCAGCAGACCTACCACGACCTCCACCGGCAGGCCAACCGGGTCGCGAACGCGCTCGACGAGCGCGGCATCGGGAAGGGCGACACGGTCGGGCTCTACATGCCGATGGTGCCGGAGGTACAGAGCATCCTCTACGGCATCTTCAAGGCCGGTGCGGTGGCCGTCCCCATCTTCTCCGGGTTCGGCGTCGACGCCACCGCCACTCGCATCGCGGACGCCGAGTGTTCGGTCGTGTTCACCGGCGACGGCTTCCTCCGGCGCGGCGACCGGCTCACGCTCAAGGACACCCTCGACGACGCCATCGAGCAGGCCGGCCACGTCGAACACACCATCGTCTACGAGCGGCTCGGCATCGCCGACAGCGACGACGAGACGCTGACGTGGACGCGCCGCGACGAGTGGTGGGACGAGGCCGTCGGCGAGCAGCCCGCCGACTTCGAGACGCGGTCGATGGACGCCAGCGACCCCTGCATGCTGCTGTACTCGTCCGGAACGACGGGTCAGCCGAAGGGCATCGTCCACACGCACGCCGGCGCGCTCGTCCAGCCCGCGAAAGAGATTCACTTCGGGTTCGACCAGCAGCCCGGCGACCGCTTCTTCTGGGTGAGCGACATCGGCTGGATGATGGGGCCGTGGACGCTCATCGGCAACCACGCGTTCGCCGGCACCACCGTGATGTACGAGGGCGCGCCCGACCACCCCGAGCCCGACCGCTTCTGGGACATCATCGCAGAACACGGCGTCACCCAGTTCGGCATCTCGCCGACCGCCATCCGCGCGCTCCGCGAGTACGACGACGACTACGTCGACGACCACGACCTCTCCTCGCTGCGCATCCTCGGCTCCACGGGCGAGCCCTGGGACCCCGAGTCCTGGCGGTGGTTCTACGACCACGTCGGCGGCGGCGACACGCCCATCGTGAACATCTCGGGGGGCACCGAGGTGTTCGGCTGCTTCCTGATGCCGATGCCGACGGAGTCGCTGAAACCCTGCACGCTCGGCGGCCCCGGCCTCGGGATGGACATCGACATCGTGGACGAGGACGGCCGCTCCATCCGCGACGAGCACGAGCGCGGCTACCTCGTCGCGCGCTCCTCGAACCCCGCGATGACCAAGAGCCTCTGGCGCGGCGACGAGCGCTACCTGACCGAGTACTGGTCGCGCTTCGAGGACGTCTGGAACCACGGCGACTGGGCGCAGATGGACGAGGACGGCTTCTGGTTCCTCCACGGCCGCGCCGACGACGCCATCAACGTCGCGGGCCGCAAGGTCGGGCCCGCCGAGGTCGAGGGCGCGCTCATCGACCACGACGCCGTCAATCAGGCCGCCGCGGTCGGCGTCCCCGACGACACCACCGGCGAGGCCGTCGTCGCGTACGCGATTCTCGACGACGCGTTCCAGCCGAACGACGAACTCCGCGAGGCGCTGCGCGAACACGTCGGCGCGGAACTCGGGAAGCCGTTCCGGCCCCGCGAGGTGCTGTTCGTCGACGCGTTCCCGAAGACCCAGTCGGGGAAAATCATCCGGCGCGCAATCGAGGGAGCCTACACCGGCGAGGACGTCGGCGACATGTCCAGCATCGAGAACCCGGACGCCCTCGACGCGCTGCGGGACGCCCGGTAGTCAGAGCGCGTCGAGGAGACCCGGCGGCTCCAGGGTCTCCCCGTACTTCTCGAAGTCCTCGCGGTGCAGCCACGTCAGCCGCGTCGTCTCCCCGGACTCCGGGTCGAAGACCGTGAAGCCGTCGTCGTCGTACAACCACGACTGGTCGGCGCTCGCTTCGAGGACGCGGACGCCGCCGTAAGTTCCCAGCTCCGTCACCCATTCGAGTTCGACGCCGAGCAGGTCCGCGAACGCCTGTCGCACGGCGTGTTCCGGGCTCTCGCCGTCGGCGACGCCGGTGGTCAGCGGGCGGAAGACGTGCCCGCGCTCGGGGTCGACGGTCTCCTCGACGAGCAGTTCCTCCAGGCTGCGGACGACGCAGGCGGCTCGCGTCCCCGCCGCGTCGTCGCTCGCGTCGGTGGCTCCGTCGGTCACTGCTCGCACCGACCGAACACTCGCAAAAAAGAATTACTGTTCGGCCGGCGCGCGGTCACCCCCGGAGACGACCGGCCGGGACATCTCAGGTCTCGCCGTCGCCGTGCTCGGCCATCCACTCGTCGCGGAGCACGTCGTACCGCACTTCGTCGTAGTAGTCGCCGTCGATGTACCGGGCCTCGCGGCGGCGCGCCACCTGCGTGAACCCCATGTCTTCGAGGAGGCCGCGGGAGGCGTCGTTGAACTCGTACGCGCCCGCTGAGATGCCGCGGAGGTCGTAGTGCTCGAAGACGTAGTCGATGCCGGTGGTGGCCATGTCGCGGCCGTACCCCTCGCCGATGTGCTCGGGGAGCAGCCAGTACGCGAGCCACGCCCGGTCACCGTCGACGTGGCGAGCGCTGAACGACCCGATGGGTGTGGTCTCGTCGTCGTCGGGGTGGCCCGCCGGCGCGTCCTCGGCGTCGGCGCACACGACCGTGACGAAACTCCCGTCCTGCTCGACCCAGTGTTCGATGCCGTCTTCCTGCTCGCCGAGCGACCGGTGGTGGATAGAGCCCAGCGAGTACCGGACCCGGGGGTCGGTGCTCGACCGCTGGAGGTGGGCCGCGTCGTCGCGCTCGACGGTCCGGAACGTGACCCGGTCGCCCTCGGTGATAATCGGTCCCGGCATCACTGGCCCCCCCACTCCTCGCGGAGCAGTCCGTACTCGATCTCGTCGCGGTACGCGCCGTCCACGAACTGGACCTCTCGGCCGCGCCCCTCGTCGACGAACCCAACCGACTCCACGAGGTTCTGCGTGAACTCGTCGCCGCCGAGGACGGTCGCACCCACGGTGTGGGCGTCGTAAGTCCGCCACAGCGCGTCCAGAACGAGTTCGAGCGCCGGTTCGGCGTGGCCGTCGCCCCGGTGTTCCTCGGGGACCCACACCACGAGCCCCGGCCGGTCGCGGTCGACGTGGTTGGCGTACACGAACGCGACCACCTCGGTCTCGTCCTCGTCGGGGTGGTCGAACGGCGCGTCCTCGTCGTCGACGCACGCGAAGTACGCCGCGTTGCTGTCGTCCTCGACCTGCTCCTCGACGAACTCCTCGACCTCCGCCTCGCTCTTGTGGGTCGCCTCGTGGAGCCCGAGGCGGGCGTACGGGTCGGTGAACACCCGCTGGAGGAACGGTGCGTCCTCGCGTTCGACGGTCCGCAACACGAGGTCGCTGTCCTCGCTATCGCTCACTTCGAGAATAGGACCTGGCATACGTCCTCGGTCACTGGCGTCCCGTATAGTGGTTCCGAGACTCTGCGACCCACTTACGTGGGCGTCGCGTTCTCGGGCGACACCACGCGCTCCTCGGGGGTCTCGTCGTCGGCGGCGACCGCGACCGTTCCCTCGCCGCCCGCCGGCGGTAGCACGACGGTCGCACCTGCAATCAGCGGGGCGACGACGCCGGCGACGACCGTTCCGGGGTGCGACAGCGGCGCGCGCACCGCCACCTCGTCGGAGCTGTCGTACTGCTCGGCCACGCGCCCGGCCGCCGCGACGACCTCACCGTGGGTCGCGTCGCCGAGAAGCCCCGTCTCCCCGGTTATCTCGGGCTCGGGGAACGCGGGGTTCTCGCTCCAGACGTCGCGCTCGAAGTACATCCACGACGGGTCCGCCGGCGGGTCGCCCCAGCCGACGCGCTGCCCGCCCGCCGGCAGGTCGTACGCCCCGAGTTCGGCCGTCGGCCCGGCGAGCACCCGCGCGTCCACCACGGGGTCCGGCCCGAACTCGACGCTCGCACCGAGCAGCGACGCCCCGAGGAGAGTGTGGACAGCCTCCGGCTCGGGCACGTCCAGAATCGCGACGCCGGCGTCCACCCGGACGCCGCGGTGCCGGAGCGCGTTCCCGGTTTTGTACACCCGTGCCCGGGTCGAACGGGCGTCCTGTGTCCGCGTGTGCCGCAGCGCCGGCTGTTCGGGGTCGTCCAGTCCCGCGACGACGTCCGCGACTGTCTCCATACCGCGACCTGGGGACGCCGCCGGCTTACAACTGACGCGTCACAGCCCGACAGACCAACCGACAGGCAGGCATCCGCGAGCCGAGTGGCTCGGAGAGCGCGAGGCGAGCGGTTCTCCGCGCGAACGAAGTGAGCGCGGGCCGACGAGCGACCACCGCGCGCCACCGGCGCGCGACGGGAGCGAGGAGTGCTTTTAGCGTAGCTTTTGCCAGCGAGGGAGCGAAGCGACCGAGCGCAGCAAACGGTACGTTAGAACGAGTTCTTGAGTTTCTCGAAGAACCCCTGTTCGACGTCGATTTCCTCGCCGCCGGCTTCCGCGAAGGCTTCGAGGGCGTCGCGCTGCTCGTCGTTCAGGGAGTCCGGGGTGACGACCTGAACCGTGACGTAGAGGTCACCGTGGCCGCGGCGACGGAGGCGGGGCATGCCCTTCCCTTCGAGGCGGAAGGTCTCGCCGCTCTGAGTGCCGGCGTCGAGGTCGAAGGTGGCTGCGCCGTCGAGCGTCGGGACTTCGATGTCCGCGCCGAAGACGGCCTGCGGGAAGGAGACGGCGTGGCGGTGGTGGAGGTCGTCGCCCTCGCGCTCGAAGTCCGGGTGCTCCTCGACGGTGACGTCGACGAGGAGGTCGCCGTTGCGAGCGCCACGGTCGCCGGGCGCGCCCTCGCCGTCCATGCGGAGCGTCTGCCCGGTGCGGATGCCCTCGGGGACGTCGACGGTGAGCGTGGCGCGCTCGCGGGTCTGCCCCTGGCCGTTGCAGGTCGAACACGACTCGGAGTGGATTTCGCCCTCGCCGCCGCAGCGCGAACACTCCTGGCGCTGCTGGACGCGGCCGAGCGGGGTCTGTCGGACCTGGGTGACGACGCCCTGGCCGTCGCACTGCGGGCAGGTGCGGACGTCCGCGTCGTCGGGGTAGCCCTTGCCCCCGCAGTCCGAACAGCGCTCGGGCCGCCGGACGGTCACCTGCTTGGAGACGCCCTCGTATGCCTCTTCGAGCGTGACGGTGAGGTTAGTGCGCAGGTCCCGGCCCTGCTGTGGGCGGGACTGGCCGCGGCCGCCCTGGCCGCCGCCGCCGAAGAACTGGTCGAAGATGTCGCCCATGCCGCCACCGCCCCCGCCGAAGGGGTTGCCGCCGCCCATGCCGCCGCGGCCCGCGCCGCCGCCGGCACCGCCGCGCTTCTCGGCCTCGGTGAAGCGGTCGTGACCGAGCTGGTCGTACTGCTGGCGCTTCTCGTCGTCGGTGAGGACGTCCTTGGCTTTCTGAATCTTCTTGAACGTCTCTTCGGCGTCGGGCTCGTCGCTCACGTCGGGGTGGTACTCCGACACCTTCTCGCGGTACGCAGCCATGATCTCGTCCTCGTCGGCGTCCCGACTCACGCCGAGGACGTCGTAGAAGTCCTCACTCATTCGTTGCGGATACGTATCCCGTTGAGACACTTGAAACGACCGCTTACGGCCGATACGCGTTCGCGCCGTCGGTGACGCCGGCGAGGTCGTCGTGGGTCACGCGATAGATGGTGACGGCGTCGTTCTCGTAGACGGGCTCGATGCCGGGGTCGGCACCGAGGTCGGCGACGTCGTAGTTCTCGCGTTCGAGGGGGCCGACCCAGACGTACTGGACGTCGTACTTCGCGAGCTGGGCGGCCCGCGAGCGGTCGTCGGTCGTCTCGTAGAGGACGCTGACGTCGCTGACGCGCTGCTCGTAGGGCGCGTCGCCCCGGTAGCCGGTCTCGTGGAACCAGCCGGCGACGGTCGGCAGCCCGGTGAGCGTGGACACGGGGTTCTGCCAGCCCCTGCTCAGCCCCGGTTTCTCCACGAACGTCGGGTGCCCGGTCTCGCGCTCCATCCAGAGGACGGACTGCGTCTCGCCGACCGCCTCCTTGAACCACGACATCGCGGCGACCTGTTCCGGGTGGTCGGCACGGTGTTCGGCGTAGCCGTCGAGAGTCGGTTCGACGCCGGCGTCGTGGGGTTCGACGACGTCGGTGGCGACGACCAGCGGCGCGAACATTGAGGACGCGACGAGCACGAACGCGAGGACGACCGAGACCACGCTGACGGAGAGCGCGGGCCCAGCCGACTCCCGAATCGAGTCCAGCGAGAGGCCGCCTGCGGCGTCGTAGACGTCCCGCAGCAGCACGGCGGCGATGGGGCCGGCGGCGAGCCCGGCGAACACCCAGCCCTGGATGGCGACCTTCAGCGTGGTGTTCCAGCGCGCCAGCTCGAACGGGTGGACCTTCGCGTGGACGAGTTCCATCGAGAGCAGGAGGCCGACGCCGGCGACGACGAGCGTCGTCTCGAAGCCCGTCGACGCACGGGTGCGCATCGCTATCCAGGCGGCGGCGACGACCGGGAGGAGCACGGCGATGCCGCCGAGGTCGCCGAGCTGGGTGGTGACCGCGACGGCGGCGACGAGTCCGCCAGCGGCGAGCGCGACGCCCCTCGCGCTGGCGTCCTCGATGGCGGCGTACCGGGTGACGAGATACGCGACGAACAGCGCGAGCAGCGCGCCGTACAGCAGGAGCACGCCGACCGCCGTCGTGCGCGGCGGGAACAGCCCGACGCCGTCGTTCGGCGGGACGCTCGCCAGCAGGAACGGCGACGCCAGCGCGTACCCGGTGACGCCGACGCCGACCGCGACGACGGCCGCGAGGACGGTCCGCCACGCCTCGGCGACGACCCGCGCGAGCGCAGACTCGTTGGGGTCGGGAGCGAGCGCCCGGACGCTGGTTCCGAGGCTCCCCGGGAGGAGCGTAGCGGGGTGCGGGTCGGCGTAGACGCACGCCAGCCACGCCATCCCGACGGCGCTCGGCATCGACCACGTGTTCGTCACGCCGAAGTAGCCAGCGACCGCACCGAGCCCGCCGAACAGCAGGGCGAGCCGCCGCCCCCGCCTGTCTTCGGGCGTCTGCACGTAGGCGTACGCGAGTGCCGCCGACAGCACGAGGAACCCCGTGGTGACGGTGTGGCCGTGCATGTCGGCTTTCACGAACGAGTACAGCGGGAACTCCTGGAGCGTGCCCTCGACGACGTACCGGGTGTCCCACCAGCCCCACGTCCCGAGGCTGCCCTGTTCGAACAGCACCTGGGGGTAGTCGGCTCGGTTCACGTTGAACGCCGCGCGACCGTACTCGACGGCGAGGTCCCGGGGCAACTGGTTCAGCGCGAACCGCACGACGGTGACGGTGTTCCCGGCGAGCGCGACGAAGAACACGCCGAGCGCGCCGCCGAGCCGCCGCGAGTAGCCGCGGTCGTGCGTGAGCCAGCCGGTCAGCGAGTACGCGGCGACGACGAGCGTCCCGAAGTAGCCGGCGATGGTGAGGTTGTGGACGTACTCCACGCTGGTGTCGGTCAACAGGGCGGCGACGGCGTTGAACGTCGGCAGCCCGTAGTAGTACCGCACCGCCTCGCCGGCGTACCACATGTCCTCCGGCGGGAGCGCGTCGGTTCGCAGCATGGCGTTCAGGAGCCCGGTGTGGAGGAACTTCTCGCCGCCCCATCCGCTCATCACGGGGTTCATCGCCCGGAACGACAGCACGAACAGGAACCCCGCGGCGAACACCCCGAACGCGCCGGCGGCCCGACGCCAGGCGTAGCCGCCGCGGCCGCGGCGTTCACCCGCGACGTGGGCGAGCCCGCCGAGCGCAGCGAGCACGACGACGCTCGCGAGCGCCGTCCACGGTCCGAACGAGAACTGCCCGATGTAGAACGCAGTCATCGTCACGACGCCGGTCGCGACGGGCAGCGCGAACCCGGCACCGTCGTCCGGTGCCGACGGGAACGCGAGCCGCGCGACCGGCAGCCCGGCCAGCGTCAGCCCGGCGTAGAACAGCAGCCAGCGAGCGACGAGCGCGACTTCCGACATGCCCGAAACGCCAACGCTCTCGGGGAAAAGTTTTCTGTCCTCGGTCTCCCGTCAGTACGACGCTCGCCGGGTGGGATACACCGGGGAAGCGATTCCTTGGCGTCGCAGCCGGCGACTTACTCCTCGTCGTCGTCGACGTCCTCGAAGTCGGCGTCGACGTACTCCTCGCCGTCGCCGTCCTCGCCGCCGGGGCCGGCTCCACCCATGCCACCGGGGCCAGCGCCGCCCATACCGCCCATGCCGCCCGCGCCGGCACCGCCAGCACCGCCGGCCGCGCCGGCCTGGGCCTCCTGCTGGTAGGCCTGCTTGCCGATCTCCTGAAGCGTCTCGCTGAGGTCCTCGGTGACGGCTTCGAGGTCGTCGGCGTCGGGCTCGTCCTCGTCGAGGACCTCCTGCACGTCCTCGATGGCGGCCTCGACCTCGGATTCGAGGTCCTCGTCGACGAGCTCCTCGTTCTCGTCGAGGAGGTTCTCGGCGCGCTGAATCGCCGTCTCGGCCTCGTTGCGGGCCTCGATGCGGCGGCGACGCTCCTCGTCCTCCTCGGCGTGCGCCTCGGCCTCCTCCTGCATCTCCTCGATCTGGTCGTCGCTGAGACCGGCACCGCCCTCGATGGTGATGGACTCGGCGTTGCCCGAGCCCTGGTCCTCGGCCTCGACGTTCACGATGCCGTCGGCGTCGATCTCGAACGTCACCTCGATCTGGGGCGTGCCGGCGGGCGCGGGCGGGATGCCCGAGAGGTGGAAGTCACCGAGGAACTCGTTCTCGTCGGCGATCTCGCGCTCGCCCTGGAACACGCGAATCTGGACGTTCGTCTGGTTGTCCGCGGCGGTCGTGAACACCTTCGAGGCGGTCGTCGGGATAGCCTCGTTCTTCTCGATGAGGCGCTCGAACAGTCCGCCCTTCACCTCGATACCGAGGCTGAGCGGTGTCACGTCGACGAGCACGATGTCGTCGACCTCGCCGGAGAGCACGCCGCCCTGAACTGCCGCGCCGAGCGCGACGGCCTCGTCGGGGTTGACGTTCTTCTTCGGCTCCTGACCGACGAGGTCCTCGACCTTGTCCTGGACCTGCGGCATCCGCGTGGACCCGCCGACGAGGATGACCTCGTCGATGTCGCCCTTGTTCAGGCCGGCGTCCTCGAGGGCCTGCTCCGTCGGGCCGACGGTGCGCTCGATGAGGTCCTGCGTGATGCTCTCGAAGGTCGCCCGCGTGATGTCCTGTTCGAGGTGGACCGGGCCGGAGTCGGTCGCCGTGACGAACGGCAGATTGACCGTGGTCTCCTTGCGGCTGGAGAGCTCGATTTTGGCCTCCTCGGCGGCCTCGGTGAGCCGCTGGAGGGCCTGCCGGTCCTCGCGGAGGTCGATGCCGTGGTCGGCCTCAAACTCGTCGGCGAGGTGGTCGATGATGGCCTCGTCCCAGTCGTCGCCGCCGAGGTCGTTGTCGCCGTTCGTCGCGACGACCTCGTAGACGCCCGCGCCCAGGTCGAGGATGGAGACGTCGAAGGTGCCGCCCCCGAGGTCGTAGACGAGGACTGTCTGGTCCTGGTCCTCGTCGAGGCCGTACGCCATCGACGCGGCGGTCGGCTCGTTCACGATGCGCTCGACCTCGAAGCCGGCGATTTCGCCGGCGTCCTTCGTCGCCTGCCGCTGGCGGTCGTTGAAGTACGCGGGTACCGTGATGACGGCCTTCTCGACGTCGTGGCCGAGGTACTCTTCGGCGTCGCGCTTGATCTTCTGGAGGATGCGCGCCGAAATCTCCTCGGGCGTGTACTCCTCGCCGCCGAGTTCGACGGTGTAGTCGCCCTCGCCCATGTGGCGCTTGATGGAGGCGACCGTCTCACCGGGGTTCTGGACGGCCTGGTTCTTCGCCGGCTTCCCGACGAGCAGTTCGCCGTCGTCGTACGCGACGACGGACGGCGTCGTTCGGTCGCCTTCGCCGTTCACGATGATCTCCGGGTCACCGCCCTCCATCACCGCGAACGCGCTGTTCGTGGTGCCGAGGTCGATGCCCAGAATCTTCTCGGTCGCCATGTTACCAGAAGTGTAGCGGCGTTTTCCGTTTAAGCCTTGCTAGTGTGACCGACTCCCACGACGCCGGAGACGCCCGTAGTCCGGCGATTCAGCGCGCGCGACCACCGGTTGTCCGGGGAATTTATGTCGAACCGGTGGACTACCGTATCGCCCTCCCGCGGTCCCGGTCACTCGTCGTCGCTCGCTCCGGCTGCCTAGCTGTCGTCGTCGCTCTCGCTGGTCCCGTCACTGACGGTGACCTGCGCCGTCTGCAGCACCTTCCCGGCCATCTCGTAGCCCGGCCGGTAGACGTCTTCGACGGTGCCCTCGGGGTGGTCGCTGTCGACACGCATCATCACCTCGTGGCGCGTCGCGTCCACCTCGTCGCCCGCCTCGGGGCGAATCTCGGAGACGCCCTCGCTGTCCAGCACGCGGTCGAACTCCTTGCGCGTGAGTTCGACGCCCTCCCGGATGCTCTCGCCGTCGCCGTCCTGGTCGAGCGCCCGGCCGAGGTTGTCCCGGACGTCCAGCAGGCGCTCCACGAGGTCCTCGGTGGCGCGCTCCCGGATGTCCTCCTGCTTGCGCTTCGCGCGCTGCTTGTAGTTCTTGAACTCCGCCTGCTTGGCCTGCAGGCGCTCCGTGAGGTCCGTGACCTCGGTCTCCGCCTCGTCGAGGTCGCGCTCCAGTTCCTCGACGCGGGCCTCCAGGTCGGCGACCTCGTCACCGAGGTCGTCGCCGGCCGCCGCCCGGACGCGCTCGGCGAGCGTGTCCTCGGCGTCGGCTGCCTGCTCCTCGTCGCCCGCGGCCGTCCCGTCGGCGTCGGCCGCCTCGGCCGCGTGCTCGGCGTCTTCGCTCATATCCGGGAGAGGGGGCCGCGACCGTTTACGGATTTCGGGACGGCGCGACGGCCCGCGGCGACTAAGTGCGTCCCGCGCTCACGCCGGAGTGTGACGGTCCGACTCGCGTTCGCCGACGGGACGCTGCGCGTCGAGAGCGACGGCGACGGATTCGACGTGACGAGTCTCCCGGGCGTCGCGTTCGACGAACGCACGGCCACGGGCCGGGCACCCGCGATGCGGTACGCCGACGTGGTCGCCGCACTCGACGGCCGGGGCGTCGACTACGAGGACGACGCCCTCGATGCCGCCCCGCTCGCCGTCGCCTCGGACTACGAACTCCGAGGGTACCAGCAGGACGCGCTGGACGCTTGGACGACCAGCGACCGCCGGGGCGTCCTCGAACTCCCCACGGGGTCGGGGAAGACGGTCATCGGACTGAAGGCCATCGAGGCGGTCGGGGAGGCCGCGCTCGTCGTCGTCCCGACCATCGACCTCCTGGTGCAGTGGCGGCGCGAACTCGCCGCCGAGTTCGATTGCGAGGTCGGACAGCTGGGCGGCGGCGAGCAGGTCGTCGGCGACGTGACGGTGGCGACCTACGACTCGGCGTACCTGCGCGCGGAGGACCTCGGCGACCGCTTCGGACTCGTCGTCTTCGACGAGGTCCACCACCTCGGCGGCGAGGGGTTCCGGGACATCGCCCGCATGCTCGCCGCGCCCGCCCGTCTCGGCCTCACAGCGACGTTCGAGCGCCCGGACGGCGCGCACGAGGTCGTCGCGGAGTTGGTCGGCCCGCTCGTCTACGACCTCGACGTGGACGACCTCGCGGGCGACCACCTCGCGGACTACGACGTCAAACGCCTCGAAGTCCCGCTCACCGACGAGGAGCGCGCGGCCTACGAGGACGCCCAGGGGACGTTCACGGACTACCTCACGCAGTCGAACATCCAGTTCCGGTCCGGCAGCGACTACCAGGAACTCGTCAAACGCTCGGGCACCGACCCCCGGGCGCGAGAGGCGCTGCTCGCGAAGCAGCGCGCCCGCCGCATCGTTCGCGAGAGCGACGCCAAGGTCGCGGAACTCGAAGCCATCCTCGACGCCCACCGCGACGACCGCGTCATCGTCTTCACAGCATCCACCGACCTCGTCTACCGGCTCTCGGAGCGGTTCCTCGTTCCCGCAATCACGCACGAGACTACGGCGAGCGAGCGCGACGACATCCTCGACCGCTTCCGGCGCGGCGACTACTCGCGGGTCGTGACGGCCAACGTTCTCGACGAGGGCGTCGACGTGCCGGACGCGAACGTCGCCGTCGTCGTCGCCGGCAGCGGCAGCGAGCGCGAGTTCACGCAGCGCCTCGGCCGCATCCTCCGGCCGAAAGACGACGGCGGGCGCGCGCTGCTGTACGAACTCGTGAGCGCGGACACCGCAGAAGAGCGCGTGGCCGCCCGCCGGCGCTAGTCGTCGTCTTCCTGCAGGTCGACCTCCGGGCTGAAGCTCCCGGAGAGTTCGTCGCGTTTCACGTCGTACGTGACGGTGACACTCTGCGTCGAGTGCGCGTCCAGCGACACCTCCTGCACTTTCGTGATTGGGTTGTCGTTCAGCTCGCTGTTCACGTACAGCGTCCCCGACGCCGCGCGGTCGCTGGGGTTGGAGACGGTCACGGTGTACTGGAGGTACCCCTCGTCGTCTTCGCCGAACTCCGAGTCGACGACCTCCAGCACTTCGTCGTCAGCGCCGTCCCGCAGGCAGCCGGCGAGCGCGAGGCTCGCGCCCGCCGCCGCGGCCGCCCGCCCGAGCAGGGTCCGCCGATTCATACCCGGAGATTCCGGGCGCGTGGCAAGTATCTTCTGCCATCCTTTTCACGCCCGGTCGCCAACTGTCGGTGTGCTCACGAAGGACCTCCTCCGAGTGTCCCGCGCGGGCGGCGGCTACCACCCCCAGTTCGCAACGGGGGACGACGAGGCGCTGGCCGGCCGCGTGCTCGGCGTGTTCCAGGGCCACGTCGGCGAGGAGCGCGGCGCGCTGCGGGACGCGCTTCGCGACCTCGAAGGGGAGGCCGAGGACTTCAAACTCGTCCGGGGGTTCGCGCACCTCGTCGAGCGCGACGCCCGCTTCGAAGTCCAGTCTCCGGTCGACCCGGAGCGCGCCCGCAGGACGGCCTTCGACGCCGCGGAAGACGTGGGCGTCGTCTGCGAGGACAAGCGCGAGACGGCGCTCGCCGAGGCCGCGGGTCGCTTCCCCGGCGATCTCTCGCCGGACGACCTCGCCGACGCGCTGTACGCCGACCGCGAGACCCGGGAGGTGCTCGTCGAGGTCCCCGACCGCTGGACGCCCGCGAGCCTGGTCGCGCAGTACAACCTCTCGCTGGCCCAGACGGCGCTGTTCGACGCCACCGAGGTCCGGGTACGGTGCTCGGACCCCCGGCGGCTGGTCTCGGCGGTCAAACGCCTCGGCCTGCTGTACGAGGTCGTCCCGACCGACGAGGGCCGCGAGGTCGTGCTGACGGGGCCGGACGCCGTCTTCCGGCACACGCGCCGGTACGGCACCCGGTTCGCGCGCGTGCTGCGGACCGTCGCCGAGACCGCCGACTGGCGGGTCGAGGCGACCGTCGACGACCGCAGCACGGAGCGCCACCTCGTCCTCACCGACGACGACCTCGCGGTGCCCGACGCCGACCCCGTGGCCGAGGTGTCGTTCGACAGCGGCGTCGAGCGCGAGTTCGCCCAGCGCTTCCAGAGCCTCGACCTCGACTGGACGCTGGTCCGCGAGCCCGACGTGCTCGCGGCCGGCGAGCGCCTGATGGTGCCGGACTTCGCCTTCGAGTACGTCCACGGCGACGCCCGCGTCTACTTCGAGATTATGGGGTTCTGGACGCCCGAGTACGTCGCGAAGAAACTCGACCAGCTCGACCAGACCGACGAGACGCTGCTCGTCGCGGTCGACCAGTCGCTGGGCGTCGGCGAGGAAATCGCGGCCCGCGACCACCGGGTCGTCGAGTATTCCGGGTCGGTGCGGGTCAAGGACGTCGTGGACGCGCTCCGCGACCTCGAAGCCGACCTCGTCGCCGAGCAGGCCAGCACCCTCCCAGCCGAACTCGCCCCCGACGACGACGCGGTGACGCTGGCCGACCTCGCGGCCCGCCACGGCGTCAGCGAGGACGCAATCGAGGATGTCGGCTTCCCCGACCACGAGCGCGTTGGCCGCACGCTCGTCCGTCCCGACGTGCTCGACGCAATCGACGCCGACCTCGCCGCCGGGCTCTCGAAGGACGACGCCGAGGCGGTCGTCGCCGACCACGGCGTCGACGACGCCAGCGCCGTCTTCTCCCGGCTCGGCTACCGGGTCGAGTGGGAAGGACTCAGTGGCGGGACGCTCCGCGAGCAGTGACCGGGCCAGAGGAGGAACGGCGACGCTAGAATTGGTCGAATCCGGTTACGAGTCGTTCTGCCAGGCTGGCTGGCGTCCCAGGTGATTCGCGAGGTCCTCGACGGGCTCCTTGAAATCCGGGAGGAACATGCGTATATCCCGAACTCCAAGCGTATTGGGGTGATCCTCGCAGTACGGGATGACCTCAGTTTCAATAAACTTCACAAATTCCTCGCCGGTAGTCAGGATTTCGGTGGCGAACGTCTCCCGATCGATTGTCTGTTCGGCCTCAAAGGCGTCAGCGCCGCCCCACTCAAGCCCCACTTTTCCATCATTTTCGCAATCAGTCAGGATGACGAACATTTCCTTGTGGCTATCTATTATCGGTCCGTAGTGAATCTGCTTGTCTTCCATATCAGAGGTCAGCACCTCTGAACTCTCGGTGATTAACGACCAGAGCGAGAGGATATTATTGAATCCCTCAGGAGCTCGCTTGTGCCAACCTTCCTCGGGGACGTACTCGCCGTGGACACGGACTGACACTGGAACCGTCTCCAAACCGAATCCGCCTGCCCCACCAGCCATCTTCACTCGCTTAATGTACGCTTCCACGTCCGTGATGAAGTCCAACTCAAATTCTGCGGTCATTCTGGCGTATCGGCGGCTTCAAACTCGTCGAGTACTGCTTCGAGTTCGTCGATGAACTCTCTGTCTTGGTCGAGTTGATAGATTTTGCCGTACTCGCCCGCCCAGTCGGGGTTCGCCTCGCCGTATGGGAAGACGACTTCGCGGGCGAATTGGATGTACTCCCGGCCAGTCGCGAGCACCTCGGAAGCGAGGGCGTCCCGGCCGACGACTTCCGTGTGCTCGTAGTGTGGATGGTACCCCCAATCGATTCTCACTCTGGACTCGTCGAGTTTCTCGAATCGCAGCTCGTCGTCCACCGGACGGCGAGCCCGAAGGAAACGTGTTACTTCCTCGCTCGACGATAGGAACTCCGTAATCTTCTTTATGACAATGTAAATGCTGTACAAATCGTTGTACTTCCCGGGACGATTCATTTCGCCCTGCGGCGGGACGCAGTCACCGTTGATTTCGACTCTGGTGGGCATCCGTATGTCCGCCAGCGACCAGATATTGAGCTCTGATGAGAGCCCTTCTAATTCCTCTTTGAATTCAATATGCACACTCATTGTCAGATTTGGGGCCCACCACGCTACTCGTCGAAGTCTGCCAGCATCTTCTCTACGTCGTCGAGATGCGTTTCGAGTTCGTCGATGTACTCTCGGTCGATATCGAGTTGGTAGACTTTGCCGTACTCGCCCGCCCAATCCGGGTTCGCTTCCGCATGTGGAAAGACCACTTCACGGGCGAACTGGATGTACTCGCGCCCGGTGGCCAGTAACTCGGAGCCGAGCGCATTCCGGTCGACGACTTCCGTGTGCTCGAAGTCTGGATACGAGTACTCCCAGTCAATTTTGACACGCGACTCATCGAGTTTCTCGAGTCGCATCTGTTTGTCGTCATCGGGGAAGGCCGGAGTGAGTGTCACCACCTCGTCGTTCGACGCTAAGAATTCTGTGAGATTCCTAACCACCATGTATACACTGAATACGTCGTTGTACTCCTCTCTGGGTCCGTGGTCCTCCGGTGGGACGCATTCGTCGTTGATTACGACTCTCGTCGGTATCATCGCGTCCGCTAGTGTTCCGACTTTGAGGTTCGGCAAAACTGAGTCCAGTTCCTTCTCGAACTCGATCCGCACGCTCATGGTCGCGTCTGTTCTGTCGGGCTCGACGTTATCGTTTCGAGAGTGTGTGGAAAAATATCGAAGCCAACACGCATCGCTATCACGCTACTCGTTGAGGTCTGCGATGGTGTCCTCCAAGTCGTCGAGGAGTGCTTCGAGTTCGTCGAGGTCTTCGCGGTGTAACTCGGCTTCCTGCTCGTGCAATTTTGTGTTTTCGAGCGTCCTCGGGATGACCTCATCTCTGGCGAGCCGAAGGTACTCGCGACCACTCCGGATGAGTTCCGTGGCAAACGCCCGCTCGGAAACTGTCGCCCAGAAACCGCGCCTGACGTATGTAAGACAGAGGTCGACCCCGGATTCGTGTCGCCGGAAGGTGAAGCTGGCGTCGTTGGGATTCCAATCGATGCGGCCTACAGAGTACTCCGCTGTCCGATTGTCGCTCAGCACGAACTCCGCACCCGCCTTGATGACGTTGTACGGCGGCAGCGTTACGTTGTACTTGCCGTCGATGTGGAACTCATCCATCGGCGGCAAATACTCTCCGTTGACGCGGAGCCGGAGCCGCCAGTCCGTGTCCACTGGACCAGCCCGTGCCATCCCGCGCCACACGAACCTTTCCACCGGCCCGAACTCGATGGTGATACCGTCACTCACTGTGGTAGCTCACTCCGGTCATCTCCCGGACTCTCACGACCGAGATGGTCGGCAGGAGGCTTGAAAGAATGTTTGGGTTGTATTCATTTTGGCGAATGAGAAGTCTCTGCCACCCTCCAGTCAGGCGTGTGGTGGTTGCTCCATACTTTATTCACTCCGCCGAATCGAACGCTTCTGCCACCTCGTCCAACGTTTCCTCGAGGTCATCTATATGTGGACGGTCAACGGCTACTCCCTGACTGACCCCGTACTCTTTGGCCCAGAGTGGATTGTCCTCAGCGTAGGGAAACACCACATTCCGTGCGAGGTCGACGAATTCGCGGCCAGTTTGTTGTATCTCGCCCGCGAATTCGGGCCGTGGAATTACAGCGGTCCTCTCGTAGTCAATTCTGGTATACTCCCAGGCTATTTTGACGGCGTCTCCACCATCGTTTGAGAATAGTAGCTTATTTTGATCGTCTAAGAACTCGGGATACAATTCTACCGTCTGATCATCTGAGGTGAGGAACTCTCCCGCATTCTTCGTGAACTGGTATATGCTCAGTAAGTCGTTGTATCCCTGTGGAAGGGTCGAGCTTTGGCTGTTCGGTGGTATGTACTCGCCGTTCACAATGACCTTGGCTGGTAGACGAGCATCAACGATAGAACCGAAAGCGTCGGCTATGCGACCCTCTAAAATCCCCAAGTCGTCGCAGAACATAATTCTAAAACTCATAGGTCACCTGAATCTATTGTTTGCCTCAGATTTAATCTATCCACACACGCATTAATTTCAAGTTTGAAATCTTGTTTCTAAGTTCCGGCGGTAGAGAACATCTCGTTTAGCAGGGTAAATCATTTGTACTCCGCCTTTGTTTCCCGTCCATTGCCGCTACCTCGTTCAACAGCGACCTCCCTCCCATTCGAACGTCTGGTTTACGTCTCCTCGGATCGGTAGCCGTCAGTCCGCGTCGAACTCTCGCCGACGGCCCTTCGGCACCATCGACTGGAGCGTGCCGTAGGTGAACAGCCCGACACCGATGGGTTCGACGCGTCCGGCGACCTCGTGGGCGGCGACGAGGTACCCCCAGTCGCCGTCCCAGTCGAGGTCCTGCTCCTCGCCCGCGAGGAACACCCCAGCCTGCTCGCGGTCCAACTCGACGACGTTCTGGGTCGCCTCGCGGCCGAACCGCTGGGCGGCAATTGTCGTCGGCTTCCAGTGCTCCTGCCGGGTGCGCAGAACCTTCAGCCCCAGCGCCTCCACCGGCACTGGCGTCCCGGGGTCGAACGGGAGCGCCCACACCTTCCCCGCGCCCTTCTCCCAGAACGTGTACTCGTCGAAGGTGTCCTGGGGGACGCCGAACCGGTCGACCCACCAGTCGACGACGGCCTCGCGGCTCGGCCGCCCTTCGACCTCGCGGTCGTCGGCTGTCGCGGGCAGCCGGTCGAACTCGCGGCTCACGTTGTCTCTCATGCGGTCACCTCCAGTTTCGCGGCGAAGAACCCCCCCGTGTCGTTCTGGTGGGGGTAGTACCGCCGCGCCCGAGCGAGGCTGTCGTCGTACGACTCGCCGTCCCACTCGGTCAGCCCGGGCGACGAGTCGAGGCCCACGTCGAACGCGACCAGCCGGCAGTCCGTTCGGTCCAGCACCTCGTCGACGACGGCCTCGTTCTCCTCGGGCGCGAACGTGCACGTTGAGTAGACGACCGCGCCGCCATCGCCGGTGAGTTCGACGGCGCGTTCGAGGATGTCCGCCTGCAGGCGGCCGAGGTTCCGGCTCGCGGACGCCCCCGCGCCGTCCAGCGCGTCCGGGTTCTTCCGAATCGTCCCCTCGCAGGTGCAGGGCGCGTCCACGAGCGCCGCGTCGAAGGCGTCGACGTCCGGGAACGCGTCCAGGGTCGCGCGCCGCGCGTCGGTGTTCGTCACCGCCGCCGACGTGACGCCGAGCCGGTCGCAGTTCCCGCGCAGCGCCGACAGCCGGCCGAGGTTGTCGTCGTTCGCCACCACGAACCCCTCGTCGGCGATTTCGGCGGCGAGCTGCGTCGTCTTCCCGCCCGGAGCCGCACACGCGTCCCACACCATGTCCCCGGGCTCGGGGTCGAGCAAGCGCGGCGGCACACAGGAGACTTCCTCCTGACCGTGCAGCCAGCCGTGGACGTACGGCCACGTGTTCCCCGGCTTCCCCGTGTCCACTTCCAGCACGCCCTCGTGCCAGTCCCGGCGCTCGACTGCCACGCCCTCGTCCTCCAGGGCGTCGACCGCCCGGTCGACCCCGACCGCCAGCGGATTCACGCGGACCGTCGTCGGCAGCGGCCGCTCGCAGGCCGACAGAAACGCCTCGAAGTCCTCGATAATCGGCTCGTACCGCGACAGCGCGTCCATTGCTCGCTCCTACGCCCGAGGGTGGTTTGTGGCTTGCGCTCCCGCCCCCGACCACCGAGTCCCTCCCCGCCCCCGGCTTTATGCGACCGTCCGCCGAACCCACTCGCATGGCCAGCGTGAACCGCCGCGCGGACTTCGACCTCGACTCGCCCACGCTCGTGGAAGGTCTCCCCGGTGTCGGCCTCGTCGGCAAAATCGCCACCGACCACGTCGTCGAGAGCTTCGACATGGACCTCGTCGCTAGCGTCGACTGCGACGGCATCCCGAACGTCGCCGTCTACGACGACGACTCCCACGACGTTGTCCCGCCGGTCCGCATCCACGCCGACGAGTCCCGGAACCTCCTCGCGCTCCAGAGCGACGTACCAGTCGCCCGCAGCGGCTCCAGCGACTTCGCCGACTGCCTCACCACCTGGTTCGACTCCAACGATGTCACTCCGCTCTACCTCTCCGGCCTCCCCGACGAGAACCACGAGATGGGTGAACTCCCCGCCGTCTTCGGCATCGGCTCCGGCTCCGGGACCACCATCCTCACCGACCACGACATCGACACCCCGCCCGAACGCGGCGTCGTCGGCGGCCCCACCGGCGCGCTCGTCAACCGCGCCGCCGAACGCGGCCTCGACGCCGTCTCCCTCGTCGTCGAATCCGACCCCCAGTTCCCCGACCCCGCCGCCGCCCGCCGCCTCATCGACACCGCCATCGCCCCCATCACCGGCGTCGACATCCCCACCGACGACCTCGTCGACCGCGCCGAGGAAATCCGCGACCAGAAGGAGAAACTCGCCCAGCGCATGCAGGAAGCCAGCGAAGAGGAGTCCACGCAAGCGAAACCGATGCGGATGTTCCAATAGTACCTTTTTACTGCGGGGGGTCGCCTGCGGCGACCGCTCCTCGCAAAAAGCTACGCCGGGAGAGCACGACTCTCCCGAGCCCTGGCTCGCTGCGCTCGCCAGGACGCTAAAACGCCCCGCGCTCACTTCGTTCGCGGATGCTGAACGTAGCTTGTGATGGGGTAGGTGCTGGTGCTGACTGTGCAGGCACGTCCTGTGCCGCAAATCCGAGGTCGGGATAACAGTTATTTGGAGTTGCCGCGACGCGCCGGTATGGCCGATGTCGTCCTGTCGAAACAGAAAATCGCCGACGGGAAGACCGAGCGACTCCGGGAGTGGGCAGCGGAGGTACAGAACCGCAGAGACGAGGCCGTGGTGACGCTGCGTGACGAGGGCATGCACTCGGAGACGGCGTTCGTCGAACACACCGACGACGGCGACTTCCTCGTCTACTACATGAAGGCCGACGACATCGACGCGGTGTACGAGGCGCTCGAAGACTCCTCGCACGACATCGACGAGGACCACGAGCGCGTGCTGATGGACGTGCTAGAAGACGGCGAGGAGGTCGGCGACTACGAGTTTCTCTACCACCTGGAGAACCCTGACCGACCGTAGGAGACGGGAGCGACCGCTCGACCACCCGGTTCGGCGTCTACCGAAACTGCCGGTGGATACGCCCGCTCACGCCGACGGAGAGTACACCTCGGCCCAGAGGAATCCGGCACCGAGAACCACGTAGAGAAGACCCGAAAGCGAGAACAGCAGATTGCTATTCCAGGCGAAAGACGCCATCTGTGCGAGACCAGCGCCAATCATTGCCAGTCCGACGAGCATCTTGGCTCGTTGACTCGCCATACGTGTACCGCGGATGTCGATCTGATTACTGTACCGTTTTCAGGTAGCGAACTGCTGTCAGACTTCGATAGCCGGCGGGGGTTCGGTGCGCCGTCTCGTCGGGGCTCCCGCGGTCTCCGGCTGCCCGGTTCGCCAAGAGTTATCAGGTGTCCCGTTCCCGTCTGTGGTATGACGGAGTTCTCCGAGCGCGTGGAGCAGGTCTCCATCAGCGGCATCCGCGAGGTGTTCGAGGCGGCGGGCGAGGACGCCATCAACCTCGGGCTGGGACAGCCCGACTTCCCGACGCCCGAGCACGCCCGGCAGGCGGCCGTCGACGCCATCGAAGCGGGGAAGGCCGACGGCTACACGTCGAACCGCGGGACGCCCGGCCTCGTCGACGCCATCGTCGACAAACACGCCCGCGACCAGGGCGTCGACGTCGCGCCCGAGGGCGTCATCGCGACGGCGGGCGGCAGCGAGGCGCTGCACCTCGCGCTCGAAGCCCACGTCGACCCCGGCGAGGAAGTACTGTTCCCCGACCCCGGGTTCGTGGCGTACGACGCGCTGACGCGCATCGCGGGCGGGGACCCGGTCGGGCTCCCGCTCCGGGACGACCTGACGCTCGACCCCGCGACCGTCGAAGACCACATCACCGACGACACGGCGGCGTTCGTCGTGAACTCGCCCGGAAACCCCACGGGTGCCGTCCAGTCGCCCGACGACATGCGGGAGTTCGCGCGCATCGCCGACGAACACGACGTGCTCTGCATCAGCGACGAGGTCTACGAGCACATCGTCTTCGAGGGCGAGCACCGCTCCCCGATGGAGTTCGCGGAGACCGACAACGTCGTCGTCGTGAACGCGTGCTCGAAGACGTACTCGATGACGGGCTGGCGGCTCGGCTGGGTCGCCGCCAGCGAGCGCCGCGCCGAACGCATGCTGCGCGTCCACCAGTACGTCCAGGCGTGTGCCAGCGCCCCGGCCCAGTACGCCGCGGAGGCCGCACTCTCCGGCCCACAGGATGTCGTCGACGAGATGACGGCGTCCTTCGAGGAACGCCGGGACGTGCTGCTGGACGGCCTCGAAGACATGGGGCTGGACGTGCCGACGCCCGAGGGCGCGTTCTACGCGATGCCCGAAGTCCCCGACGGCTGGGTGGACGAGGTGGTCGACAGGGGCGTCGTCGTCGTCCCGGGGTCGGCGTTCGGCGACCACGGCGAGGGGTACGCCCGCATCTCCTACGCCACGGACATGGACTCACTGCGGGCGGCCATCGACGCGATGCGCGAGGCGACACGGGCCGTCCGGTAGCCGGCGGACCGCCGGACCGCGGCCTGCCCCGATAGTTATGCCGCCGGCGACTCATGGTATCACTATGCACGTTTCGCGGCACGGGCGGGGAACCCGCGCAGACCTCGGCGCGCTCGCCTCACAGGTCCACCCCGTGTTCATGCTGCCGCCGCTGGCGGCGTCTGCGTTCGGCGCGGTGCTCGCCGGTTCGTTCTCCCTCGGCGTCGCCGCAGTCCACCTCGCGGCGATGTTCTTCGCCGTCTACACCGCCCACGTGAAAGACGGCTTCGTCGACTTCCACGTCCGGGGCGAGGACGACGACCACCCGCTCACCGAGTCCGGCTGCCGGGTCGCGCTGGCCGGCGCTTCCCTCGGTTTCTTCGCGTGTGCCGCCGGCCTCCTGTGGCTGGTCGGTCCCGGCGCTGCCGCGCTCGCGCTGCCGGCGTGGCTCATCGGCTACCACCACGCCCCCCAGTTGGACACCAACCCTGTCACCACGACGACAGGCTACCCCGCCGGCATCGCCGTCTCCCTGCTCGGCGGCTACTACGCCCAGGTCGGCGCGCTCGGCGTGCGGTCGCTGGCGTTCGCCGCCGTCCTGCTCGTCCTCCTGACGGGCGTGAAGGTCGTCGACGACTCGAAGGACTACGACTACGACCGCTCCATCGACAAGCGCACGGTCGCCGTGGTGCTCGGCAAGCCGGCCGCGCGCCGCTTCGCGTACGGCCTGATGGCGGCCGCGATGGCCGGCGTCGTCGCGTTCGCCGCGCTCGCCGTCTTCCCGCCGAGCACCGTGCTCGCCGTCGCTGCGTTCGGCGTCGTCGCCGCGTTCGCCGCGCGCAGCGAGCCGACGGTCGCGACGATGCTGCTCGTCCGCGGCTGCTACGTCTTCCTGGCCGTGCTCGTCGCGGCCGTCTGGTTCGAGCCACTGGCCTAACACTTTTGTCGGGTCGGGACACGGTTCGCCCATGGACAGACTCGCCATCCTCGCTGGGGGTGCCGTCGGCGCGGCGACAGTCACCGCCGCAGTCACGCGCGCCGGCACGCCCGAAGCCGTCGCGGTCGCGCTGCTCGCGACCGGCGTCTGGACCGGCGCTGTCAGCCGGTCGTTCCAGTCCGAGTTTCTGGACGCGTTCTTCGCCGGAGCGCTCGGCTGGGCGCTCGCCGTCACACTCGTCGCGTTCGCGTTCGGCGGCACGAGTACGGCGAACGAACTGAGCCAGAGTGTCGTCGACGTCGGCCTGCTTGCCTACCTCTCCGCGCTCGGCTTCTCTGTGGTCCCGGGGCTGTGTGCGGCTGCCGGCGGCGGTGCCGGCGCTCGCATCCAGTACGTCGTCCGCGACCGCCTCGGCGCGTAGCCGGTGGCCTGAAGGCCGCGCGTTCCCTCCCAGTCGACATGAGCGACTGGCAGGACGACGACGTTGTCGCCGACCAGTACGAGGACGCCGGGAATCTCGGCGCACGCCAGATGCTGCACGCCCGCTTCGCCGCGAGCGAGCAGTCCCGCTACGAGTGGCTGTTCGACCGACTCGACCTCCCGGCCGACGCGGAGGTGCTCGCGCTCGGCGGCGGCAACGGCACGGTCTGGGCCGTGAACGCCGACCGCGTCCCGGACGGCTGGGACGTCACCGTCACCGACGCGTTCCAGGGAATGGTGATGAGCGCGATGGACGCCCTCGAAGACGCCGCCCACGACTTCAACTTCGACGCCGTCGACGCCCGAGACGTCCCGTACCCCGACGACACCTTCGACGCGGTCACCGCGAACCACGTGCTCTACCACCTCGACGACGCCGACCGGGAGCAGGCGCTCGCCGAGATTCGGCGCGTCCTGAAACCCGGCGGCGCGCTCTACGCGTCGACGAACGGCTCCGACAACCTCGCCGAACTCTGGGACGTGGCCGAGGCCTTCGCCGAGTTCCCGGACGAACTCCCGTTCTCGCTGTCGAACGGCGGCGACCAGCTCCGCGAGCACTTCGACAGCGTCGAGCGCCACCGCTACGACACAGAACTGGTCGTCGACACGCCGGAGCCGCTGGTGGCGTACGTGCTCTCGCTGCCGGGCGTCGACCCCGCAGCCGGCCCCGACCTCGAGCGCGCGTTCCGCGAGCGCTTCGAGGACGGCGAACTGCGCGTCGAAACCGACATCGGCGTGTTCGTCGCGCGGCTCGCCGAGTGAGAGCGAGCGGGACGGAGCGCCGTCCGGCTACTTCGCGGTGGAGACGATTTTCACCACGTCGCCCTCGTCGAGTTCGTAGTCCTCGCCGACCTCTCGTTTGCTCTTCGCGTTGACCGCGTGGAGGTAGCCGTCCCCGATGTCCGAGTGGACGGCGTACGCGAGGTCGACGGGCGTCGCCCCCGATTCGAGGAGGAAGGCGTCGGGGAGGACGTTGCCCTTCGCGTCGGTCCACTTCGACTGGTCCTGGACGGGGAACGCCGTCACCATGTCGAGGAGGTCGTAGACGGCGTAGTCGAGTGCGCCCTGGATGCCCGTGCCGCCGTACTCCTGCATCGTCGCCCGGAGGTCGTCGAGCGTCTCGCGCTGCTCGTCACCCACGTCGCCCGTAATTTCGAAGTCCTCGTCGCCGGGGTCGTAGTCGAGGATGCCCGCGTCGTCGCCGCGTCGCAGCGCGAGTTCGCCCTGCGCCGTCGCGGGAATCACGGGCTTGTCGAGGTCCAGCAGCCGCTGGACGTTCTCCTCGGGTGCCACGTCGACCTTGTTCGCGACGACGACGATGGGCTTCGTGCGCTCGCGGACGCCCCGGGCGAGCGCCTCCCGGTCGTCGTCCGACCACTGAATCGGGTCCTCGGGGTAGTCGATGTCCCGGAGGACGGCCGCGACCTGATACTCGCTCGCGCCGAATCCCGTCATCATGTCCGTGACGGCCTCCTCGATGTCGAAGCCGGGCGAGCGAGACGCCCGCTCGACGCTCTCCCAGTTGTCCTCCACGATGCCCGCTAGCCAGAGGTCCATCTCTTCCTCCACGAAGTCGATGTCGTCGACCGGGTCGTGTTCGCCGACCTCGACGGGCTCGCCCTCCGCGTTCGTCGCGCCGGAGGCGTCCACGACGTTCACGATGACGTCGGCGTTCGACAGCTCGTCGAGGAACTGGTTGCCGAGCCCGCGGCCCTCGTGAGCGCCCGGCACCAGCCCCGCCACGTCCAGTAGCTCCACCGGCACGTACCGCTTCCCGTCGTGGCAGTGCTCGTGGCCGCAGCGCTCGTCGCGGGTCAGGCACGGGCACTCGGTCCGCACGTGGGTCACGCCCCGGTTCGCGTCGATGGTGGTGAACGGGTAGTTCGCCACGTCCACCTCCGACCGTGTCGCCGCCGTGTAGAACGTCGACTTGCCGGCGTTCGGCTTCCCGGCAAGCGCGATAGAGAGCATACCAGACGGTTCTCTCGAAGCCGGAAAGCGTCTTTCGGTTGGGTGCCCGCCGTCCGCTCCGTGTATCGAGGTCGACACGTCTTTGGGGCCGGTTCGTCATGCTCCCGGTATGTCTACTGGCGAAATCACGCCGGTGACCGCGCTGCGCATCCTCGGCGGCATCGTCCTCCTCGCCGGCAACGGCTTCTTCGTCGCGACCGAGTTCGCGCTCACTCGCGTCCGACAGTTCGACGAGTCGGAGTTCCAGGAGACGGCTGGGCTCCGCCGGGCGTGGGAGATGACCGACCGCCTCGAAATCTACCTGACGGGCTGCCAGCTGGGTATCACCGTCTGTTCTGTCGGGCTGGGCGTCGTCGCGGAACCGGCGCTCGCAGTGCTGTTCGCACCCGTTCTCGAACTCGTCGGGTTCGGCGCGGCGTCCACCGCGACGCTCTCCGTGCTGGTCGCCCTCGCCGTGATGAACGTCGCCCACCTCGTGCTCGCCGAGCAGGCACCCACCTACCTCGGTGTCGAGCGCGCGAAGACGGTCGCGAACTACTGCGCCCCGCTGCACTACTGGTGGACGCGAACCATGTCGCCCATCATTCGCGCCGGTGACTACACCGCCAAGGCGATTCTCTCTCTCGTCGGCGTCGAGATGACGCGCTCGTGGACGGAAGAAGAGGCCGAGGGCGAACCCCCAATCGACGGCCGCTCCGACCTCCGGAGCCGGATGGGCGACCTGCTCAGTGGAACGGAGATTCCCGACGAGCGCCGGGAGGAAGTCATCGGCGCGCTCGACATCGACCGCATCCCCGTCGGCGACGAAGCCGTCCCGGTCGACGAGGTCGTCGCCGTCTCCACGACCGACGATCTGGAGACGAACCTCGACAGGATGGCCGACGCCCCCCACGTCCGGTACCCGCTGGTCGGCGAGTCGATGGACGACTTCAGGGGCGTCGTCTACCTCCCCGAAGTCTTCCGGGACCTCGACGACCTCCGGGACGGCACGCTCGCCCTCGAAGACGTCGCGCACCCGCCGCTGGTCTTCGACGCCGACATGTCCGTCAGTGACGCAATCGACCGCTTCCAGGCCGAACGGCAGGAACTCGCGTTCGTCACCGACCCCGACTCGGGCAGCGTGGTGGGGATGCTCACAGTCACGGACGCGCTGGAAGCCATCGCCGGCGACGTCGAGGACCCGTTCGACGAGGCGGCCGAGAAGTCCCAGTCCTAACCCAGTCGGTCGGCAGCGCTCCCGACGGCCACTGTCAGGAAGTAGACGCCGACGAACACGAGCGCGCTGTCCCACAGCAGACTCGGGACGCCGTATCCGGCGTGTGCGGGGGTCGACTCGCCGAGCATCCACCAGACGCCGTGAACTCCGGTGAGCAACGCGAGTACGCCGAGCCACGCGAGCACCGCCGCCGGGAGCAGGCGCACGCCCAGCCACCGCGGCTCGTGGTCACCGTTCAACGACTGGCCCGTCGCACTGTCATCGTCGGGGGAGGGCATCACTGCTGGATGGTCGCGGACCAATCAAGAAACCTGGCGGTCCGGCCGAGTCACTCGGCGTCCCGGTCGGTGGAGCTGCCGAGCCGCATCTCGCCGCGAGCGCGGATGATGCCGTCGACGTCCGCGGCCTCGTCGATGGTCACGTCGTGGCCGGAGACGTCCCCGAGGACGACCGCGTCCCCCTGCACGTGGACGTTCCCGTCCCGGGTTGTCACGTCGCCGTGGATCTTCGTGCCGGCACCCACCGTCACGTCGTCTTGGGCGCGCAGACTCCCGAAGACGTTGTTTCCGCGCCCGACGTCGATTTCGGTCGCGCGGATGTTGCCGTGCAGCCGGCAGTTGTCGCCGATGGTCGCCGGCGTGGAGACGCGCCAGGCGTCGTCGGAGACGCTCCCAGACCGGGGAATCGTGAGGGGGTCTCGGTCGCCGTCGGCCGCCAGCTCCTCGACGAGGTCCTGGGCTTCCTCCTCCTCGCCGAGCTGGAGGAGGTGCGTGACGTACATGACGAAGAACGTGAGGGTGGGCATCGGGTTCCGGATGACAATCCAGCCGGAGGCCTCGAAGCCCTCCTCGATGTCGACGTCGTCGCCGATGTCGAGGTCGCCGCCGACGACGAGCCGGCCCGTGATGTGGGCGCGCTCGCCGAGGTAGGCGTCTTTCTCGGCGAGGACGTTGCCGTCGACCTCACACCACATGTCGAGTCGGCAGTCGCCCTCGGCTTCGATGTCGCCGTCGAAGGAGACGCGTTCGCCCGCGACGACGCTGCGGCCGCGAACCCCGAGTTCGACCGTCGACTGCCCGCCGACGAGCACGTCACCGTCGGTGACGAGGTCGTGCTCCTCGACGGTGGTGTCGTCGGGTATCCGGAGCCGGTCGATCGGGTTCGGGCCGAGCACACGGGCCTCCAGATGTCGCACAGCTATAAACCCCGCGAGACCGTCAGACGAGCGTCAGACGACGGGGTTTAGTCTGTGGGCGCGTACTCTCGGACATGACGACGCTCTCCTTCGAAGACGACGGCGTGGACGTGGTGTACGAGGGCACCGAGTTCCGCATGGAGAAGGACCTCATCGAGGAAGCCACGGAGAAGAACTACGACGACGTCACCGACCACGAGGTGCTCCAACTCGTCGAACCGAACCCCGCGCTCTCCGGCGAGCCCCGGCGCATCGGCGACATCGTCAACTGACTGGACGCCCGGGCCGCGGTCGGGTGACTGATGGCAACGCTTACGGCGCGCCGCGCGGACATCGAGGTATGGACGCGCTCGACCAGTTCGACCACGACTCCTACTGGACGGCCCTGGCGACGTTCGGCAGCTACGGCCTCGTGCTCGCCGCGATGACCGTCGCGCTGTTCCTCGTGCCGTACTTCGTGTTCTCCGCGCTCTGAGGCGGGTTCCGTCGCAGGCTGCGGTCTCCGACGCCACACAGCCGACGCTGTCTCTCCGTCTGTCTCGTGGCAGCGTCGGTGACGACTCCGGGAGCAGCCCGACGGCTATCGACTGGAAACTGAAACGGAAAACAGCCAGAGAGCGGCCTAGGCGAACGTCCGGGACGGCTCGGCGGACGCCTCCGCGTCACTGTCCTGTTCGAGCTTCTCGCGGGCCGACCGGAAGTCCTGCATCGTGACCTCCTGGCGGTCGTCGCGGATGGCGAACATCCCCGCCTCGGTCGTGATGGCTTTCACGTCCGCGCCGGAGAGGTCGTCGGTGTCGGCCGCCAGCTCCGCGAAGTCGACGTCGTCGGCGACGTTCATGTCGCGGGTGTGGATCTTGAAGATCTTCTCGCGGCCCTCGGCGTCGGGGTTCGGCACTTCGATGAGGCGGTCGAAGCGGCCGGGCCGGAGGATGGCGCGGTCGAGCATGTCGAAGCGGTTGGTGGCGGCGATGATGCGGATGTCGCCGCGCTCGTCGAAGCCGTCCATCTCCGAGAGCAGCTGCATCATCGTGCGCTGGACCTCGGCGTCGCCCGAGGTCTTCGAGTCCGTCCGCTTCGACGCGATGGCGTCGATCTCGTCGATGAAGACGACGGCGGGCTCGTGGTCGCGGGCGACCTGGAAGAGGTCGCGGACGAGCTTCGCGCCCTCGCCGATGAACTTGTGGACGAGTTCCGAGCCGGCCATCTTGATGAAGGTGGCGTCGGTCTGCTTCGCGACGGCCTTCGCCATCAGGGTCTTCCCGGTGCCCGGCGGCCCGTGCAGCAGCACGCCGCTCGGCGGGTCGATGCCCACGGTCTCGAACAGCCCGGGGTTCTTCATCGGAAGTTCGACGGTCTCCCGGACCTCCCGGAGCTGCTCGTCGAGCCCACCGACGTCCTCGTAGCCGACGTCGGGGGACTGCTCGACTTCCATCACGCGGGCGCGGACGTCCGCCTCGTCGTCCAGCCGGCGGACGACGGACAGCGAGTTGTTGACGGCCACGCGAGCGCCGGGTTCGAGGTCCTCGCGGAGTTCATCCGTGACCTCGGTGAGGGCCTCCTGGTTGTTGCCGTGCTGCTTGATTACGGCACCCTCGTCGTTCAGTTCCTGGACGGTCGCGATGAACAGCGGGGACTGCTTGAGCTTCTTGTTCTCGTGAGAGAGCCGCTCGAGCTTCTGCTGGTACTTGTTGTTCTCTGCGTTGGCGTCGAGCAGCCGGTCGCGCATCTCCTCGTTCTCCTCTTCGAGGGTAGAGAGTTGCTCCTCTAGCGCCTCGAGTTTCTCCTGTTGAGAGGCGCTGTCGTCGTAGGGGAGCTCCACGTCCTCGACGGTGTCGGTCATCACACCGAGGTAGGTCGCTGCCGCACAAGAGGCTTCGGGTGGTCGTACCTCACCCAAAAGAAATTACTAACACGCATTTTCAAATCCGGAACAATTATGCAAGTGCATTCGGTATCGGTGGGTATGAGCGCGACAGCCATCGACGCCGACACCGTGGAAGCACTCGAAGACCTGCCGCCGAGCGCGAAGCTCGTCGCCAAGGTTCTGGAGTACAACGACACGCTCTCCCAGAGCGAACTCGCCGAGGAGACGCTGCTGCCCGACCGTACGGTGCGCTACGCGCTCACCCGCCTCGAAGAACAGGACGTGGTCGAGTCCCGCTTCTCGTTCTCGGACGCCCGCAAGCGCCTCTACACGCTGACCTGACTCGGTCTCCACGACGGTCGAGCCAACCCAGCGGTCGCCCAGACTCCCCGCGCTCGCTGCTCTCCCGTCAATCGCTCCCGAACAGCCGACGCCACGCGCACTCTCCGGCGCGCCGAGCGCCGAAGCTTTATCCGGGGTACCGCTACACTCTGGCAGTACATGGCTCGCGTCATCCACACGGGGGACACCCACCTCGGGTACCGCCAGTACCACGCCCCCGAGCGCAGACAGGACTTCCTCGACGCCTTCCGGGCGGTCGTCGAGGACGCCGTCGCCGAGGACGTCGACGCCGTCGTCCACGCCGGCGACCTCTACCACGACCGACAGCCCGGCCTCCGGGACATCCTCGACACCATCTCGGTGCTGCGGCCGCTCCGGGACGCCGACATCCCCTTCCTCGCCGTCGTCGGCAACCACGAGGGCACGCGGGACGCCCAGTGGCTCGACCTCTTCGAGACGCTCGGGCTCGCCGAGCGCCTCGGCGACTCGCCACGACGCGTCGGGGACACGGCGTTCTACGGGCTGGACTACGTCCCCGAGTCGAAGCGCGACGACCTCGACTACGAGTTCGACGCCCACGACGCCGACCGCGCGGCGCTCGTCTCCCACGGCCTGTTCACGCCGTTCCCGCACGCCGACTGGGACCTCGACGCCGTCCTGCGCGAATCGACCGTCGACTTCGACGCCGTCCTGCTCGGGGACAACCACGCCGCCGACACCGCCCAGGTCGACGACACCTGGGTGACCTACTGCGGGTCGACAGAGCGCGCGAGCGCGAGCGAACGCGACCCCCGCGGCTACAACGTCGTCGAGTTCGACGAGGACGTCGCCATCTCCCGGAAGGGCATCGACACCCGCGACTTCGTGTTCGTGGACGTCGACCTGGGCTCGGAGGACGGCACGGCGTTCGTTCAGGAGCGCCTCCGCGAGCACGACCTCACGGACGCCGTCGTCGTCGTGACCGTCGAGGGCGACGGCGAGAACGTCACGCCGGCCGAAATCGAGCGCTTCGGCGACGACCACGGCGCGCTCCTCACGCGGGTGAACGACCGCCGCGAGGTCGACAGCGAGTCCGACGTCGAGGTGTCGTTCGCCGACCCCGACGACGCCGTCAGAGAGCGCGTCCGTGAGATGGGGCTCAGCGAGCCGGCGCTGGACGTCGACCAGACGGTTCGGGACGCCACAATTGCCGGCGGCAACGTCCGGGAGCGCGTGAAACAGCGCGCTGAAGCGGTCCTCGACGGCGACGACGGCGGCCTCGACGCCGGGAGCGACGAGGACGGGAACGAGGACGAAGCGAGTGCGACTGACTCCGGTACCGAGGCGGGTGCCGACGCCGGAGACGACGACTCTCAGACCGCCACCATGGAGGACTTCCTGTGAAATTCACGCGACTCTCGCTGCGGAACTTCAAGTGTTACGAGGACGCCGACGTCACCCTCGACCGAGGCGTGACGGTCATCCACGGGCTGAACGGCAGCGGGAAGTCCAGCCTGCTGGAGGCGTGTTTCTTCGCGCTGTACGGTGCCACCGCGCTCGACAAGACCCTCGACGAGGTCGTGACCATCGGCGAGGAGGAGGCCGAAATCGACCTCTGGTTCGAGCACGCGGGCGGTGACTACCACGTCCACCGGCGCGTGCGGTACACCGGTGACCGCGCGACGACGGCGGACTGCGTGCTGGAGACGCCCTCCGGCCAGGTCGAGGGTGCCCGGGACGTGGAAGCCCACGTCGCGGACCTCCTGCGGATGGACGCCGAGGCGTTCGTGAACTGCGCGTACGTCCGGCAGGGCGAGGTGAACAAGCTCATCAACGCCTCGCCGAGCACGCGACAGGACATGATCGACGACCTGCTCCAGCTCGGGAAACTCGAAGACTACCGGGAGCGCGCCAGCGACGCCCGCCTCGGCGTGGAGGACGTGAAGAGTAACGTCGAGGGGCAACTCGACAGGCTCGACGACCAGATTGCGGAGAAGGAAGACCAGGACCCCCACGACCGGCTCGCGGCCCTGAAATCCGAGCTCGCCGAGGTGACCGAGAACGTCGAGAACTACGAGGCGCAGCGCGAGCGCGCCCAGGAGACCCTCGACGACGCCGAGGACGTCCTGGAGCGCTACGAGGAGAAACGCGAGGAACTCGAAGCCGTCACGGAGAAAATCGGGGAGGTCCGGGAGGCCGTCGCCGAGGCCGAGAGCGAGCGCGAGGACCTCGCCGAACGCGCCAGCGAGCACCGCGAGCGCGCGAGCGACCGCGGCGACAAGGCCGCCGACCTCGCGACCGAGGCCGGCCTCGACGACCCCGACGTCGAGGCTGCCGAAGCCGAACGCGAGGCCGTCGAGACAGAGCGCGAGGCCGTGACCGAGCAGGTGAGCGAGGTGGCTCCGGAGGCCTCCCGGCTCTCCGAGCAGGCCGACAGCGCCGCGGAGCGCGCCGACGACCTCGAAGAGCGCGCCGAATCCCTGCGCGAGGAGGCCGACGCGCTCGCCGCCGAAGCCGACGAGGCCGACGGCGAGCGAGAGGCCGCCGTCGAGCGAATTGAGGAACTGGACGAGCAAATCGCGGACGAGAAGGCGGCGTTCGAGGACGCACCCGTGGAGTTCGGCGACGCCGAGTCGTTCCTGTCCGACGCCGAGCGCGAGCGCGAGGACCTCCGTGAGCAGCGCGAGGCGCTCCGAGCCGACCTCCAGTCCGCCGAGGACCGCGTCTCCGAGGCCGAGGCGCTGCTCGACGAGGGGAAGTGCCCCGAGTGCGGGCAGCCCGTCGAGGGCTCTCCGCACGTCGAGAGCGTCGACGAGTACCGGAAGCGCGTCGCCGAGCTGCAAGACGACGTGGAAGCCGTCGAGCGCGACCTCGAAGACGCGACCGAGCGCGTCGACCGCGCGGAGGCGCTCGTGAACGCCGAACGCGAGGTCTCGGACCTCGAACAGAACCGAGACCTTGCCGTCGAGCGCCGCGAGGAGAAAGCCGACGCCGCCGAGTCGAAACGCGAGCAGGCCACCGAGAAACGGGAGCGCGCCGACGAACTCGCCGAGGAGTCCGCGGAGGCCCGCGAGGAGGCTGAGGCGAAGCGGGAGCAGGAGACCGAGAAGCGCGAGACGCTCGCCGACCTGAACGCGGAGCAGACCGAGCTGAAGCAGCGTCTGGCGGTCCTCGACGAACTCGTCGACGTTCTGACTGACGCCGCGGAGCACCGGACGGAGGCCGAGCGGCTGTCGGAGAGACGCGAGTCGCTGGCCGACCAGAACGAGGAGCGCCGCGACCGGCTCTCTGACTTGCGGGACCGCAAGCGCGACCTGGAGGCGGAGTTCGACGAGGACCGCGTCCAGGCCGCCCGCGACGACAAGGCGCGCGCCGAGGACTACCTGGCGGACGTGGAGCCGGAACTCAAGAATCTCCGAGAACGGAAAGACGAGCTCACAGAGAACATCGGAGACCTGAAAGGCGAAATTCGGCGATTAGAGGAATTGCGCGAGGAGCGCGAGCGCGTGCAGTCCCGCTACGAGGACCTGCAGGCGCTCCACGACGAGGTCTCGGAGCTGGAGTCGACGTACGGCGAGCTCCGGGCCGAACTCCGCCAGCAGAACGTCTCGAAGCTCGAACGCCTGCTGAACGAGACGTTCGAGCTGGTCTACCAGAACGACTCGTACGCCCGCATCGAGCTCTCCGGCGAGTACGAGCTCACGGTCTACCAGAAGGACGGTGAGCCGCTGGAGCCCGAGCAGCTCTCCGGCGGGGAGCGCGCGCTGTTCAACCTCAGTCTGCGGACCGCCATCTACCGGCTGCTCGCGGAGGGCATCGAGGGGGAAGCGCCGCTGCCGCCGCTCATCCTCGACGAACCGACCGTGTTCCTCGACTCCGGGCACGTCTCGCAGCTCGTGGAGCTCGTGGAGTCGATGCGCAAGCTCGGCGTCGAGCAGATTGTCGTGGTGAGCCACGACGACGAGCTCGTGGACGCAGCCGACGACGTGGTGCGCGTCGAGAAAGACGCCACGTCGAATCGCTCCCGTGTGGTGCGCGGCGAGACCGTCCCAGTCTCCGAGTAGCGCCGGAAGGTTCTCACGGGTAGCGGACAAACAGCTACCATGTCGACGAGTCAGGGTACGTCCTCGGGCACCAAGACGACGACAGGGGATACGGAACAGGATATCGGGTGGACAGCACTCCGGCAGCTGCTGCTTCTCGGCGGCGCGCTGGCGCTTGCGGGTGCCGGTCTCGGCGTCGCAGGCGTCGCCGCGTCGGTGCCGCTCGTGTGGGCGTTCGGCATCGGGGCGTCTGCGGTGTCGCTGTCCGTGCTGGCGGTGACCGGCTACCACGGCCGCGCTCAGTCCGTCTGACGGAGCGCGTCGACGCCGTCGCGGCCGGCGTCGGTGAGTTCGTAGGCGCGTTCGCCTGCGACCGTGGTCTCCGCGAGCAGCCCCGCTGCGCGGAGTTCGGTGACGGCTCCGAGGAAGTCGCTCTCGCAGGCCGCGGACTCGCCCAGCAGCGCCCGGACCGGCCGGGGGCCGTCGTCGGCGAGCGAGACGAGCAGCCCGACCTGCCAGTCCTCGTGGCAGGCGCGCAGAATCCGGCGGGCGGGCCCGGGGACTGCCCGGGCGAGCGCCTCGAACGGCGACTCGCCGCCCGCCGGTTCGAGGTCGTCGTTCGGTCGGAACGTCTCCTCGCCGGTCTCCGGGTCGCGGACGCGACTGCTCTCGCTGCTCTGCTTGAGGAGCACCCAGCGCCGGTCGTCGCCGTCGACTACCGTCCGCATGCCTACGGCGAGGCCGTCGACGGCGTTAGTCCTTCCGGCTGTAGACGCGGTACTTGTAGGAGCCGTAGACCGAGAGAATAGCGCCGGCTGCGAGCAGACTGCCGCCGGCGTCCCAGTCGCCCTGGAAGCCGACGAGCATCGCGCCGACGCTGAGGGCGAGCAGCGCGGCGTTGAACACGAGCACGAGCGACCAGAACTGTCGCTTGAGCTCGGTGCTGGCGGCCGACGAGTCCGGGATGTCGACCGAGGGAGCCAGCTCCTGCTCGGCCTCGGATTCCTCGTCGGCGAACGGGAGGTCGTCGAGCACGACCAGAACTGGGGTGTGTGGGAGGAAAGCGTTACTGGTTCTAGAGGGCGTCGCCCAGTGGCACGGCGTTCGTGCCTTTGAGCCACGCGAGCGGATTCTCCGCGTCGTAGAGTACGACGCCGTCGTCTGTGTCGTAGGCTTCGACGCTGTCTCGTGCGTCGTCACCCTCGGGCAGCTGTGGGACGTCGTTGTGGCGATGCCGGTCGCCCGCTGCGTGGTCTGTCACGTCTGTCACCTCGAAGTTTGGTATGGAGTCACATGATATAAGCCTTCTCCCCGTGTCCGAATCTGCCGCGGCGAAGGGCGAGTTTTTAGGGTGGACGAACGAACCGAGAGATAATGGGAAACACCGAGCTCTCCGAGTTCATGCACGAGAGCGACGGGAACGGCGGCGACGGTCCCGGTGAGGAGACGGTCCGCGCGGAGGCCGAAGTCGTCGCGGGTGACGCCGACCCCGTCGTGAACGAGGTGCTGACCGCGGAGCAGGACGCGCTGCCGGACGCCGAGGGCGAGGTCGAGCTGATGGTGACACAGGTCGATTACACCGTCGAGGGGTCCGGCGACCGCGAGCGCCCGGTCCTCCACGTCTTCGGTCGCACCGAGGACAACGAGGCCGAGCACGTCCGCGTTCACGGCTTCCGGCCGTACTTCTACGCGCCGACGGACAGCCTCTCCGAGGACGACCTCACCCGGGACGTCATCACGGGCACCGAGGACGGCTACGAGTCAATCCGGGGCGAGGAACTGACCCGGATATTCGGTCGGACGCCGCGGGACGTCGGGAACATCCGCGACGAGTTCGAGCACTACGAGGCGGACATCCTGTTCCCGAACCGGCTGCTCATCGACAAGGACATCACCGAGGGTGTCCGGGTGCCGGACCGCCGCGCCGACGACGGTGCCGTCTACGTCCACCACGACGAGGTCGAGGCCTGCGAGGTGGCGGCCGACCTGCGCGTGAACACGTTCGACATCGAGGTCGACGACCGCAACGGCTTCCCGGAGGACGGCGAGGAGCCGGTGGTCTGCCTGACGAGCCACGACAGTTACCGCGACGAGTACGTCGCGTGGCTGTACACGGCCCCCGACGCGACCGTCGAGAGCCCCGGCGAGGTGCCGGGCTACGACCCGCTGACGGACGACTTCGACGTCGACGTCCGGGTCTTCGACAGCGAGGAGGCGATGCACGAGGCGTTCCTCTCGTACATCGAGGAGACGGACCCCGACGTGCTGACTGGCTGGAACTTCGACGACTTCGACGCGCCGTACCTCATCGACCGGCTGGACGAGCTCGACTCTGGAACGAGTCACGACCTCGACTCCGACCGGCTGTCGCGCGTGAGCGAGGTCTGGACCTCCGGCTGGGGCGGCCCGAACGTCAAGGGCCGGGTCGTCTTCGACCTGCTGTACGCCTACCAGCGCACGAAGTACTCCGAACTCGACTCCTACCGGCTGGACGCCGTCGGCGAGCAGGAACTCGGCGTCGGGAAGGAGCGCTACCCGGGCGACATCGGCGACCTCTGGGAGGACGACCCCGAACGCCTCCTGGAGTACAACCTCCGGGACGTGGAGCTCTGCGTCGAAATCGACCGCAAGCAGTCCATCGTCGCGTTCTGGGACGAGGCCCGCAAGCTGGTGGGCTGCAAACTCGAAGACGCAACGACGCCCGGCGACGCCGTGGACATGTACGTCCTCCACAAGGCGTTCGGGAACTTCGTGCTGCCGTCGAAGGGCCAACAGGAGGCCGAGGAGTTCGAGGGCGGCGCGGTCTTCGACCCCATCACGGGCGTCCGGGAGAACGTCTCCGTGCTGGACCTGAAGAGCCTCTACCCGATGTCGATGGTGACCATCAACGCCAGCCCGGAGACGAAAGTCGACCCCGAGACGTTCGACGGCGACACCTACCAGACGCCGACGGGCGTCCACTTCCGCAAGGAACCGGACGGCATCATCCGGGAGATGGTCGACGAACTGCTCACCGAGCGCGAGGACAAGAAGGAACTCCGCGACCAGCACGATCCGGACAGCGAGGACTACGAGCGCTACGACCGCCAGCAGGCCGCCGTGAAGGTCATCATGAACAGCCTCTACGGCGTGTTCGGCTGGGACCGCTTCCGGCTGTACGACCGCGCGATGAGCGCGGGCGTCACGTCCACGAACCGGGAGGTCATCTCGTTCACCGAGGCGGCTGCCGAGGACTTCGGCTACGAGGTCGCGTACGGTGACACCGACTCGGTGATGCTCGAACTCGGCGGCGGGATGACCAAGGAGGAGGCCATCGAGGAGTCCTTCGACATCGAGGACCACATCAACGCCGCCTACGACGAGTTCGCCCGCGAGCAGTTGAACGCCGACGACCACCGCTTCCAGATCGAGTTCGAGAAGCTCTACCGGCGGTTCTTCCAGGCGGGCAAGAAGAAGCGCTACGCCGGTCACATCGTCTGGAAGGAGGGCAAGGACGTCGACGACGTCGACATCACGGGCTTCGAGTACCAGCGCTCGGACATCGCGCCCATCACGAAGCGCGTCCAGAAGGAGGTCATCGACCTCGTGGTGCGCGAGGGCGACGTGGACGGCGTCGAGGACTACGTCCACGGCGTCATCGAGGACTTCCGCGAGGGCGAGGTAGACCTCGACGACATCGGCATCCCGGGCGGCATCGGCAAACGCCTGGACAACTACGACACCGACACCGCACAGGTGCGGGGCGCGAAGTACGCGAACCTCCTGCTCGGGACGAACTTCGACCGCGGGTCGAAGCCGAAACGGCTCTACCTCGCGAAGGTCCACCCCGAGTTCTTCCGGGGCTTCGAGACCGACAACCCGGGTGCCGACGACGACCCGCTGTACATCGAGTTCAAGCGCGACCCGGACGTCATCTGTTACGAGTACGCCGACCAGATTCCCGGCGAGTTCGAGGTCGACTACGACAAGATGCTGGACAAGACGCTGAAGGGACCCATCGAGCGCATCCTCGAAGCTCTGAACATCTCCTGGAACGAGGTGAAGTCCGGCCAGACGCAGACCGGGCTCGGCAGTTTCACGTAACGCTCCGAGCGCACCCCGTCCGGCTGCCGTTCAGAAGTGCGAGAACTTGTCCTGCCGGTAGACGTCGATTTCGCTCGCGGTCGCGGGTGCGTCCGTCGTCGCGGCGAACGCGATGGCGTCGGCGACGTCTTCGGGTTCGCAGACCTCGCCCTCGTCGAAGGCGTCCTCGAAGGCGGTGCCGTCGGCCTCGTTGAACCGGGTGCGGACCTCGCTGGGGTTGACGACGGTGACGGCGACGCCGTCGTCGCCGTAGCGGGCTTCGACGCTGTGCGCGAAGCCGCGCGTCCACCACTTCGTCACGGCGTAGACGGGGTTGAACGGCCGGGGGTACTGACCGGCGAAACTCCCGACGAAGACGAGGTCATCGAGACCGTACAGCACTTCTTCGACGCGGACAAGCCCGTGGCGACGCTCTGCCACGGGCCACAGGTGCTGGCGGCCGCTGGGGTCCTCGACGGGTACGAGCTGACGTCGTATCCGGCCGTTCGACCCGAGTGCGAGGCGGCCGGCTGCACGTGGGTCGACGAGGTGACGACCGACGGAAACCTCGTGACTGCGCAGGCCTGGCCCGACCACGCCGAGTGGCTCTCGCAGTTCCTCGACGTCCTCGGAACCCGGGTGGAACACGGGGACCCCGTCGTCGCCGACGACTGACGTGATTTTCCGATTCACAAATTCATTTTTCTCGTCGAGGAAACAACGACGGTGAAATCCGCAACCGTTATAGGCCTCACGGACGTTGTTTAGGATGACCTAATCGATGGCTACGCTCCAACTCAACGACGTACACGCGGAAGTGGCTGAGGACGGCGGTGAGACGATTCTCGAAGGCGTGAACCTCGAGATTCCCTCCGGGGAGATTCACGCCCTCATGGGCCCCAACGGCTCCGGGAAGTCCACCACGGCGAAGGTCATCGCCGGCCACCCCGCCTACGACGTCACCGACGGCGAAGTACTGCTCACGCTCGAAGACGGCGACTTCGAGGGCGTCGAAGACGTCCCCGAGGACGAACGCACCTTCGACCTGCTTGACCTGGAGCCGAACGAGCGCGCCGCGCTCGGCATCTACCTCGGCTTCCAGTACCCCGCCGAAATCGAGGGCGTCACACTCGTGAACTTCCTCCGCACGGCGCTCAACGCCAGCCTCGAAGAGCGCGACGAACTCCTCTTCGGTGAGGGCGACGAGGACGACGAAGAGGACGACGCGGGCTACGAGAACTCCCCGATGGAGGGGCCCGCCGACGAGGGCGAAATCGGCGTCGCCGAGTTCCAGGAGCTGCTCTCCGAGAAGATGGAGCTGCTCGACATGGACGAGAAGTTCGCGAACCGCTACCTGAACGCGGGCTTCTCCGGCGGCGAGAAGAAGCAGAACGAGGTCCTTCAGGCCGCCATCCTCGAGCCGAGCATCGCCGTGCTCGACGAGATCGACTCCGGGCTGGACATCGACCGCCTGCAGGACGTCTCCGAGGGCATCAACGCGCTCCGCGACGAGCAGGGCACCGGTATCCTCCAGATTACGCACTACCAGCGCATCCTCGACTACGTCGAACCCGACCGCGTCCACATCATGCTCGACGGTGAGGTCGTCATGGAGGGCGACGCCGAACTCGCCGAGAAGCTCGAGGACGAGGGCTACGACTGGGTCCGCGAGCAGGTCTACGAGACCGCGTAACGGCCCCCGGACGCCACCCCACCAACACACACCATGAGTTCCGAAGACATACAAGACACTGACACCGAGGCGCGTTTCGAGTTCAAGAAGGAGGAGGAGTCCGCCTTCGAGTCCGAGAAGGGCCTGACCGAGGAGACGATTCGCGTCATCTCCGAGGACAAAGACGAGCCCGACTGGATGCTCGAGCGCCGCCTCCGCGCACTCGAACAGTACAAGAAGATGCCGATGCCGACGGACTGGCCGGGCCAGCCGGACCTCTCCGAGCTCGACATCGAGGAGATCGTCCCGTACATCCGACCGGACGTTGACAAGCGCGAGGGCGTCGACGACTGGGACGAACTCCCCGAGAACATTCAGGACACCTTCGAGCAGCTGGGCATCCCCGAGGCGGAGCGCAACGCGCTCTCCGGCGTCGGCGCGCAGTACGAGTCGGAGGTCGTCTACCAGAACATGCAGGAGCGCTGGGAGGAGAAGGGCGTCGTCTTCTGCAACATGGACGAGGCCGTTCGGGAGCACCCGGAGCTCGTCAAAGAGCACTTCATGACGGACTGCGTGCCCGCCAGCGACAACAAGTTCGCCGCACTCCACGGCGCTGTCTGGTCGGGCGGGTCGTTCGTGTACGTCCCCGAGGACGTCACGGTGAACATGCCGGTGCAGGCCTACTTCCGGATGAACTCCGAGGGCATGGGCCAGTTCGAGCACACGCTCATCATCGCCGAGAAGGGCTCCGAGGTCCACTACATCGAGGGCTGCTCGGCTCCGAAGTACGCGAGCCACAACCTCCACTCCGGCGGCGTCGAAGTGTACGTCGGCGAGGACGCGCACGTGCAGTACTCGACCGTCCAGAACTGGTCGAAGAACACGTTCAACCTCAACACGAAGCGCGCCATCTGCGAGAAGAACGGCACGATGGAGTGGGTTTCGGGCTCCATGGGGTCGAAGGCGACGATGCTGTACCCGTCGACCATCCTCAAGGGCCGCGGCGCGACTGACAACCACATCACCATCGCGTTCGCGGGCGAGGGACAGAACATCGACACCGGCGCGAAGGTCTACCACAACGCCCCGGAGACGAAGTCCACAATCGAGTCGAAGTCCGTCGCGAAAGACGGCGGCCGCACGAACTACCGCGGCCTCGTCCACATCGCGGACGGCGCGGAGGACTCGAAGACGAACGTCGAGTGCGACGCGCTGATGTTCGACAACGAGTCGACCAGCGACACCATGCCGTACATGGAGATCAACGAGTCGAAGGTCGACGTCGCCCACGAGGCGACCGTCGGGAAGATCGGCGACGAGGACGTCTTCTACCTCCAGAGCCGCGGCCTCGACGACGACGACGCCAAGCAGATGATCGTCTCCGGGTTCATCGAGCCGATCACGGAGGAGCTACCCATCGAGTACGCGGTCGAACTGAACCGCCTCATCGAGCTCGAGATGGAGGGGAGTCTCGGATAACATGAGCACGCAGCTACACAAGGACATCTCCGAAGAGACGGTACGCCAGCTCGCCGAGGAGCGCGACGAGCCCGAGTGGCTCCTCGAGACGCGACTCGACGCGCTCGACACGCTCGACGACCTCGACTACCCGAGCGTCATCCAGACGCCCGGTCGGAAGTGGACGAACCTCGAGGACCTCGACTTCGAGGCGCTCGTCGACCCGCTCACGCAGACCGAGGACAAAGACCAGGTCGGCGCTGAGAACGCCCGCGTGGAGTCATTCCACGACGCCCTGCAGGACGACGACCTCGCCGACCTCGTCGAGGAGCACTTCGGCAGCGTCGTCGACCCGCAGCAGAACCGCCTGACGGCGCTGTCGACGGCGCTGTTCACGACGGGGACGGTCGTCTACGTCCCCGAGGGCGTCGACGCCGAGGACGTCACCATCCGGACGTCCATGAACTCGCGGTCGCTGTTCAACTACACGCTCGTCGTCACCGAGACGAACGCCTCCGCCACCATCTTGGAGCGCCAGGACACCGGCGACGAGGTCGAGGGCGAGCGCTACTACAGCGGCATCGTCGAAGTCGACGCGGGCGAGAACTCCTACGTCCAGTACGGAAGTCTTCAGGACTTCGACCAGCAGACGTACAATTACACCGTCAAACGCGGCGACGCCGGCACCTACAGTACGGTCAACTGGATCGAGGGGAACCTCGGCAGCCGGCTGACGAAAACCGGCGTTGCCACGGAGCTGAACGGCGACGGCAGCGAGACGAAGATCGTCGGCGCGTTCTTCGGCCACGACGACCAGCACTTCGACCTCGACGCGAAGGTCTGGCACCGAGCCGAGCACACGACTGCCGACCTCGTGACTCGCGGCGTCATCGACGACGAGGCCCGAAGCGTCTACGAGGGCGTCCAGGACGTCGGCCGCGAGGCCTGGGACACGTCGAGCTACCAGCGCGAGAACACCCTGATGCTGAGCGACGAGAGCGAGGCCGACGCCTCCCCGAAGCTCATCATCAACAACCACGACACCGAGGCGTCGCACTCGGCGACCGTCGGTCAGGTCGACCAGGAGACGCTGTTCTACATGCAGGGCCGCGGCCTCACCGAGCAGCAGGCCAAGGACATGCTCGTCGAGGGCTTCTTCGTCCCCGTGCTCGAGGAAGTGGAGGTCGACGAACTCCGCGAGGATCTCGAGACGCGCATCGCCGAGCGCCTCGCGTAAGCCGCCCCCGAGAGGGAACGGCTTAAGTCCGCTTCGGACGACTACCCGACAACATGGAGACTGTACCGCTCGCGAGGTGGCTGCCGTGAGTTCCGTCGCAGCGCGCGTCGACACCGACACGCAGCTCGCGCGCCTGCTGCAGATCGGCGTCGTCCTCGAGGAGGTCGTCGAGGTGCGCGCCCACCGGCACTACCAGTCGCTGCCGGAGACCGACCGCGACGACGACATCGAGGCGTTGCTCTCGGAGGCCAGCGAGGAGTCCGCCGAGCACCGGGAACTTCTCGAATCCGTCATCGAAGACTTGGACGCCGATAGCATTCCCTTCGAGGAGGTGGAGGCGCTGGTCGCGGAGAGCTACGGGCAGACCGGCCCGGAGGACTTCGACGGCGTGCTCTACGACCAACTGCACGGCGAGGAGACCGCGTACAAGTTCTACGACGACCTCGTGGACGCCATCGAGGCCAGCGACGCCGAGTTCGGCGTCGACCGCGAAGCGTTGCTGGCGACGCTCCGGGACATTCGGGCGGCCGAAGCGGAGGGCGTCGAAGCCGTCGCGGGACTGATGGAGGACCGAACATGACCGGCGACACCGACGCGCGCGGGCCCCGAGGTGACCACCAGTGAACACCGCAGACCAGTACCTGAAGACGATTTTCCTCGTGGAGGAGTTGAACGACGGCCCCGCGGCGACCGGGGAACTCGCCGACCGACTCGGCGTCAGCCCGGCGAGCGTCAACGAGATGGTAGGGAAACTCGAGGAGCGCGGCCTCGTCGCACACGAGAAGTACAAGGGTGCGACCGTGACCGACGACGGTGAAGCCCGCGCTCGCGAGGCGCTCCAGACGTACTGCATCCTCGAACGCTTCCTCGCGAACGTCCTCGAGGTCGACGATTACCGCGCGGAAGCCCGCCAGCTCGAGCCCGTCATCGACGAGACGGTCGCGGACCGGCTGGACATGATTATCGACCGCGAGCCGCAGTGTCCCGACTGCTTCGACGCCGAGGCCGACGCCTGTGGCTACCTCGTCGAGGAAGAAGCCGTGGAAGCCGACGACTGACGGGGACCGCACGACTGAAGTGGGCCGTCGACTTTTGACTTGACGAGGCGTCTCGCGTGGCGAAACGGCCGTCGCGTTCGTGCGTCTCGCGCGGTACAGCCCCGTGGCGGTGAGGAGTTCCGGAGGAACTGCGAGGTGCGCGGGGGAGCAGACGATGCAAGCGAAGTCCCGTGGTGTAGTGGCCAATCATATGGGCCTTTGGAGCCCATGACGGCGGTTCGAATCCGCCCGGGACTATTCTGCGAGGAGACGAGCAGTGAACAGCCGTCGGTGAATCAGATCGTACGCTGTCCTCTGACCCGAGCGTGGCGGCAGTCGTCGGCCACGTGCCCAGTGGTTTTGCTGGTCGGTAGTCGTTGGTTCGCACCCGTCAGTGGCCGTAATCAACACTGTTAGGTGCGGTGGTACGGTATGCGATGGCAATGACCGAACGGGTCCGAGTGCTCCACGTCGACGACGAGCCCGGGTTCGCGGAGCTGGCGGGGGAGTTCCTGGAGCGTGAAGACGACCGCATCGAGGTCGTGACGGCGACGGACGCCGAGGCGGGGCTGGCGGTGCTGGAATCGGAGCCGGTGGACTGCGTGGTCTCGGACTACGACATGCCGGGCCGGAACGGCATCGAGTTCCTAGAGGCGGTCCGCGAGTCCCACCCCGAGTTGCCGTTCGTGCTGTTCACGGGGAAGGGCAGCGAGGCGGTCGCGAGCGACGCGTTCTCGGCCGGCGCGACCGACTACCTCCAGAAGGAGGGCGGTACCGACCAGTACACGGTTCTCGCCAACCGCGTGTCGAACTACGTGGAGACGGCGAGCGCCGAGGCCCAGCGCAAACGCCAGCTGAACGCCATCGAGGCGGCCCGCGAGGGAATCGCTATTCTGGACGCGGACGGCGAGTTCATCTACGTGAACGAGGCGTACACGGACATCTACGGGTACGACCGCGGGGAACTCCTCGGCGAGCACTGGGCGCTGCTGTACCCCGACGACGAGGTGTCGTACGCGTCCGACGTGATACTATCCGGCGTCGACGAGCAGGGCAGCTGGCACGGCGAGTCCGTCGGCGAGCGCGCGGACGGGTCGACGTTCGTGGAGGACCACACTGTCGCAGCGACCGACGAAGGCGAGTTCGTCTGCACGGTCCGGGACGTCAGCGCCCGCAAGCAGCGCGAGCGCGCACTGGCGGCGCTCCACGACGCGGCGACCGACTTGGAGGGCGCGGAGTCGGAGTCCGAGGTCTACGATGTCTTGCTGGCGGCCGCCGAGGACATCCTGGAGTTCGACCTGGTGGCGGTCGACGTCGTGGAAGACGGCGTGCTCGTGCAGCAGGCCTGGACGCTCGACCTCGACACAGAAGGCTACTGGCAGGAGACGGCGCTCGACGAGGACACGTTCGTGACGCGGGCGTACAACCGCCAGAAGACCATCACGGTCGACGACCTGCGGACGGCAGAGATCGCGCCAGCGGACCCCGAGTATCGGTCGGCGTTGACCGTCCCCATCGGCGACCGCGGGACGTTCCAGGCCGTTTCCCGGGACGTCGGCGCGTTCGACGACGCCGACCGAGAGCTCACGGAGCTACTGGTCGGCCACGCGCGGGAGGCGCTGGAGCGCCTGGCGAGAGCGCGCGAGCTCCGTTCGCGGACGGAGGCACTGGAACGCCAGAACGACCGTCTGGAGGAGTTCGCAGCCATCGTGAGCCACGACCTCAGAGCGCCGCTGAACGTCGCTGGCGGCCGCCTGGAGCTGGCGGCCGAGGAGTGCGACAGCGAACACATCCCCGCCGTCCGGGACGCACTCGACCGGATGGATTCGCTCATCTCGGACACGCTCGCGCTCGCCCGCCAGGGGCAACTGGTGACGGAGACGGAGCCGGTGTCGGTGGCCGCGGTCGCCCGGGAGTGCTGGGGTCGGTTAACGACCGACGGCGCGACTCTCGACGTCGTGTCGGACGCGACCGTGGCGGCCGCCGAGAACCGCCTCCAGCAGATCCTCGAGAACCTCCTGCGGAACGCGCTCGTGCACGGCGGCCGCGACGTGACCGTTCGCGTCGGCGGGACGGCGGACGGTTTCTTCGTCGAAGACGACGGCCCCGGCATCCCGGACGGCAACCGCGAGGCCGTCTTCGACCGGGGGTTCACGACGAGCGACGAGGGGACGGGCTACGGGCTCGCCATCGTCGAAGAAATTGCGGACGCGCACGGCTGGTCGGTGAGCGTCGGGACGAGCGACGCTGGCGGCGCTCGCGTCGACGTGACTGTCGGTAGCGACGAGTCCGAGACGTAGGCTCGCCGGAGCGTCTAAGTACGCAGCGGGCGTCGCTCCGAGTCGATAGCGACGATGGCCAGAGGGACGGTCGACTCGTTCAACGAGCAGAAGGGCTACGGATTCATCGAGAGCGACGACGCCGACGAGCCGGTGTTCGTTCACGTGGCTGACGTCGGCGGGCCCGCACTGCGGGAGGGCCAGGAGGTAGCGTTCGACGTCGAGCGGGCCGCCGGTGGCCCGCGAGCGACGAACCTGACGCGACTGTAGGCGGTTTTCTTCTCGTTACGACCGTGTGGCTCGCGCCTCGCGGACGTCGGCACCGTCCCGGACCATGTCCGGGCACTCGGGGCAGACGCGGGGGCGGTCGACGCCCGGCGGGGTGAACACGCGGGCGTAGTCTGTGGTGACGAACGACCCGCAGTTCTTGCATTCAGGCATCTCGATTGGAGCAAGGAAGTTTCTGTATATATACTTTGTGTGGATTGTCGTAGAGTGAATAAAACGACGGACCGGAACGACAGACCTACCCGTAGCCGCCGCCTGCCGCCGGTATGAGCGACGCTCTGGACTCGCTTCCCGCGCGACCGCTTCGCCAGCGGGAGGTGACGGCGCTGAACCACGCCGACGCGTTCACACTCGTGGTGCCGGTGGACCGCGAGGAGGCCGTGGAGGCCGAGACTCGGGAGCCGGTCGTGGTGACCGAACGGCTCATCCTCGGGACAGACGACTGGGTGAAGGGACTGGTGTACGACGGCGGCTGGGTCGTCGTCGAGTCGGTCGCCGTCGACGACCCCGACGAGGAGCGCTTCGAGGCGATGCGGGACTGCGAGGCGGCCGTCGCCGACTACGAGGCCTGACCGGCGACTACGACTCGCGCAGTTCGAAGCGCACGCGCTCCTCGCCGCTGCCGGCCGTCTCCCGTCCGGTGACGACGAACGACCCGACCTCTTTCGTGTTCTCGACGTGCGTCCCCGCGCAGGCCGTTCGGTCGACCTCGCCGCCGCCGATGTCGACGATGCGGACCTCGGTGACGGAGTCCGGCAGGAGGTCGAGTCTCGTGCGTTCGCGGTCGAGGCGCTGCTCTGCGGTCTCGCGGTCGAGCGTGTACCACTCCACGTCGTGACCCGCGTCGAGCACGCCGTTCACTGCCGCTTCGAGGGCGGTGAGGTCGCCGTCGTCGAAGCGCTCGTGCGCGCAGTCGAGGCGGGCCCGGTCGGCGTACAGCTGGTTCCCGGTCGTCTCGGCGTCGAACTCGTCCAGCAGGACCGCCGAGAGGACGTGCTGGGCGGTGTGGTAGCGGCTGTGCGCGCGGCGTCGCGCGGCGTCTATCTCACCGGTCACTGTCGTCCCGGGCTCCGGCGGCTCACCGTCGACGACGTGCCGGACCGTCTCTCGGCCCCGGACGTCCACGACGCGGTACGATTCTCCCGCTTCGTCGCGTAGCACGCCCGTGTCGTGGGGCTGACCGCCCCCGGTCGGATAGAAGTACGTCCGGTCGAGGACGACGCCGTCGGAGCCCGCGTCGGCGACGGTGGCCTCGAAGGTCGTGACCGCACTCTCGTCGAGATATCGCTTCTCAGTCACGGCTTCCCGTCGGTGTCGCCGCCACATAACCACCTGGGCTGCAAAAGGCCTAAGACCGAAACAGTCGTCTATTGGCGTAATGATACAGACAGTTCGCCTGATAACGGAGGTGAGACGGTGGGAGTCGAGATAAAGGAGTCCCCGGTCACGGACGGGCAGTTCGACGAGATGGCCGCGTTCGTCCGGGACTACCTGGAGGCCAGCGTCGAGAACGAGGACGACGGCGGCCGGATGCGGTGGTACCCCTGGCACTCCGCGGAGTACCGGTTCACCCACATCCTCAACGTCGTCGACATCGCCGAGCAAATCGCGGAAGAGACCGGTGCCGACGTCGACGTGGTGCGGGTTGCGGCGCTGTTCCACGACATCGCGAAACTCGAAGCCGATCAGGAGGCGCACGCCGACGAGGGTGCGCGCATCGCGCGGAAGTATCTGGAGACTCACGGCGACTTCCCGCCGTCGTTCATCGACCAGGTCGCGGAGGCGGTCGCCCGCCACTCCTATCAGGGCGACCTCGCCGACCTCCCGCTTGAGACCCGCTGTCTCGTCGAGGCCGACCTCCTCGACAAGGCCGGTGCGAACGGCGCTATTCTGATGCTGCTGCGGATGGGCTACGAGGCTCGCACGCACGTCGACGCCGCTGAGATGGTCGGGCGCGTCCAGGAGCGCGGCGAGGACGCCGCCGACCGCGTCGCCTCTGACGTCGCCGAGTCCATCGCGCACCGGCGTCTCAAGCGCGTGCGCTGGCTGAAGGAGTGGCTGCACGAGGAGATAGCGGGCACGGACGACCTGTAGCCGCCCGCATCTGTTTCTACAGGCCGGCCGCCGTCCCGAGGAACGTCAGCCCGAACAGCGCGAGCACCGCCGCGCTCGCGTACGCGACGGTCGTACCGAACGCGTCGACGCGGTCGCCGGCCGCCCGTAGCGACGCCGGGAACACGGTTATCCAGACGAGGATGCCGCCGAAGAAGCCGGCGACCGTGAGCGCGCCGTTGTTGGCCGGCAGCGAGTAGCCGAACGCGGAGATTCGGCCGGGGTCGAGGAGGCCGACGCCGGCCGTCAGCCACCACGTAATCTGGTAGGGGTTCGCGAGCGCGAGCGCGAACGCTTTCCGGAACCCTCGGCCGTCTGCGGCCTCGGCCTCCGAGAACGACCCGGCGTCTCGGGCTGCGCCGTAGGCGTAGTACAGCATCAGCAGGCCGCCGACCGCGAACAGCCCCGCCTCCAGCGTCGGGTACTCTTCGACGACGGCGACGACGCCGACGAGCGCGAGGGCCAGGAAGACGGCGTCGGCCGTCATCGCGCCGAGACCGGCGGCGAATCCGGACGTCCAGCCGCGGGCGACGCTCTCCTCGGCGATGACGGCGTTCATCGGGCCCGGTGGCGCGGCCAGCGACAGTCCGAGGACGACGCCGGCGGCCAGCGAGACGGCTGCGTCGAGCACAGCGGGAGGTGGCTGCGTTCCGACTAAAGCCCGCCGGTCACGGCAGAACAGCGAGCGCGGGGACGACGGCGTCGAGGACCCACGCGCCGGCGGCGACGACGCGCTCCCAGATGGAGACGCCGACGGTGACGGCGAGCACGGTGTCCAGCGCGAAGAAGAAGAACAGGGCGGCCGACGCGAGGTGCGCTTTCCGGGCGTCGAAGGCACCGGAGAACCGGTCGAAGAAGTACGCGTTCACCATGCTGACCGGAATGATGGCGAGCATCTCGCCGACCCAGATTGCGGGGGTAGCGCCGTAGTCGGCGGCCAGCCCGATGGTGATGAGCTGGGTCTTGTCGCCGAACTCGCCCGCGAACATCATGGCGAAGATGGGGAGGAAGCCGCCGGCGGCGGTGGTGAGGCTGCGCCCGAACAGGGAGGCGTTCCCGATGCGGCCGCCGACATCGACGAAGCCGCCGTCGCTGGTCATCTGGCTGTCAGCGCCGTCGGCGGGCATCGACCGCAGGAGCAACAGCCCGAAGACGACGAAGAGGGCCGCCGTGGCGACGTCGAGGACGACGCCGGGGATGGCGCGCTGGAGGGCTTCGCCGACGACAATCTCGATTGCGGTCCAGATGGCGAACGCCGAGCCGGCGGCGGCGACCACGACTCTCGGGTCGTACTCGGTGCTGAGGCCGGCGATGATGAACTGGACTTTCTCCCCCGGCAGCACGGCGAGCTGGGCGGCGAACGCGATGCCCGCGATTTCGAGGAACGTGCTCACGCGTCCGCCACCTCCTGGTCGCCGTCGCCATCGTCGGCCGGCCGCACTTCGAGAGTCCCCGCGACGCGTTCGGGGAGGTGGACGTCCTCGCCGTCGATGCGCACGACGAACATCCCGATGGGGGCGTGTTCGCGGAGCGTGAGTTCGGTGCCGGGCTGGACGCCCACGTCGGCGAGGTAGCGGAGTTCGTCGGTGTCGCGGTCGCTCACGCGCGCGACGACGAGGCGGTCGCCTTCGTCGTGGTCGGCGAGCACTTCGGTGTCGCCGTGTTCGGGTGGTTCGAGGTCCGCGCCCGGAATCGGGTCGCCGTGGGGGTCGACAGTGGGGTCCCCGAGCTTGCGGGCGAGCCGGCGCTCGAACTCCTCGCTGATGTGGTGTTCGAGCGCGTCGGCCTCGTCGTGGACTTCGTCCCACTCGTAGTCGAGGTGGTCGGCGAGGAACGCTTCCAGCAGCCGGTGGTGGCGCAGGACTTCGACGGCGACGGTTTCGCCGTCGGGAGTGAGTTCGACGCCCTTGTACTTCTCGCGTTCGACGAGTCCGCGGTCGGCCAGCTTCTCGACCATGCTGGTGACCGTAGGGGAGGTGACGTCGAGGTAGTCGGCGATGGTGGACGTCTTCACCGGCGGCCCGTGTTCGCGTTCGAGCGTGTAGACGGCTTTCAGGTAGTCCTCCATTACGTCTGAGAGCATCTAGCTGGCTCGAATTAGCCCAGTCTAAAGTATGTATTTGACGGTGGGCGAAGTATGGTTTGTGATTGTCTACGGCTGCTGGCTGTCGGCCGGCGGACCGGGACTAGGCGTGCTTCTGGCGACGACGCGGTCACGCCGACTCGTGGGACTCCGGTGCCGGCGCGGCGCTCCGACTCGCGCGGCGGTTCCGCACAAGCAGCCCCGCGAACAGGACGAGGCCCACGCCCCGCAGCGCCAAGTCGAGTGCGACGGTCGTCTCGCCCGCCGACACGCCGAGCAGTCCGAGCAGGTCGTACAGCGTCGAGACCGCCAGTGACGGTGCCATCAGCAGCAGGGCGCTGGCGGCGTAGGCGGCCCGCTCGGTGCCGCCCACGTCCGTGTAGACGAACCCGATGACGGTCGCGGCGAGCGCGACGACGCCGAGGAACACGCCCCCGACGGGCAGCAGAATCTCGGGCACCGAGTAGGCGAGGTCCAGCAGGTCCGGGACGCCGACGACGCTGTACTGGTCGCCGACCGGGAGGTCGCCGGGGTTGCGCCGCAGCAGAACGATGCCGGGCGTCACGACGAACGCGAACGGCACGATGGCCTTGTTCAGCGACAGCGAGAACGCCTCCACGCCGGTCTCGAACGGCTCGGACTTCGCCACCCCGGAGGCGGCGTAGGCCGCGACCGCGACCGGCGGTGTGATGTCCGCGATGACGCCGAAGTAGAGGATGTAGAGGTGGGCGGCCAGCTCGGGGATGCCGAACGGCGTGAGCACCGGCGCGAGCAGCACGGAGAGGATGATGTACGTCACCGTCGTCGGCATCCCCATCCCGAGGATGATCGAGGAGACGGCGGTGATGCCGAGGACGAGTACCAGCGACCCGCCGGCGACCGAGCGGATGAGCGCCACCAGATTCGGGCCGAGCCCGGAGATGCTGATGACGCCCGGAATGATGCCGGCGGCGGCGACGGCGACGACCACGGGGACGGCGGTGCGCGCGCCGTCCTCCATCGACTTCAGCGTGAAGATGCCGTAGTCGAAGAGGTTGTGCTGTGTGAGCGACGGTCGACCGACGGCCGCGGCGACTTCGGCCGTGGCGTCGTCGACGGCGTCGTCGAAGTTCAGGAGGCTGGTCGGCGCTCGCGGCCGCAGCGCCATCGTCAGCACTCCCGAGGCGACGAGCAGCCAGCCGAGGTCGCCGAGTGTCGCCGCGAGCGCGGCGTCCACCGACCCGCCGCCCGCCGCGGCTCCGGTCAGCGTCTCCACGATGGAGCCGCCGGCCAGCCACTCCGTGAGGAAGGTCCCGCCGACGAGCGCGGCGAGGGCGGTGGCGAGCAGGCCTCTGGTCTCGTCGCCGTAGGCGGCGATGAGCGCCATCAGCGCGCCGATGGCGACGAGCGTGAACCACGCCGAGCGGGCGACCGACAGCCGCTCGACGATGAGGTAGTACAGCAACAGCCCGATGGGCACCAGGTAGAACCAGCCGGCGACGAGGTGCCGGCGGACGTCCACGAGCTCCGAGGCGTCGAGACCGCCGATGCCCTCCTTGCTCGCCTCGAAGTGGACCATCACCCAGACGCCGAAGAAGAACACGACGGCGGGGACGGCCGCGGCGACGATGACGTCCGCGAACGGTGTCCCCGTGTACTGGACGATGAGGAACGCCGCCGCCCCCATCACCGGCGGGAGAATCTGGCCGCCCGAGGACGCCGACGCTTCGACCGCGCCCGCGAACTCCGGCCGGTAGCCGGAGCGCTTCATCAGCGGAATCGTGAACGCGCCCGTGGTGACCGTGTTCGCGATGGAGGACCCGGAGATGGTGCCCATGAACCCCGAGGCGAGGATGGACGCCTTCGCCGGGCCGCCCTTCCGGGTGCCGGTCGCGGCGTACGCCAGGTCGATGAACCACTGGCCCGCGCCCGACATCTCCAGGAACGCGCCGAACAGGATGAAGATGTAGATGAACTGCACCGAGACCGTCACCGGGATGCCGAACACGCCGTTCTCCGTGTTGTACCAGAGGTTCTGGACGATGCTCGCCCAGTCGAACGGCGGAATCGAGAGCACGCCGACGTAGGCGGCGTTCTGGGGGATGAGGTGGCCGAAGCGGGCGTAGACGATGAACAGCGCGACGATGACCATCAGCCAGAGGCTGATTGCCCGCCGGGTCGCCTCCAGAACGAGCAGGACGCCGACGACGCCGAGCACGAGCGCGTACGACGTGTCGGCCAGCGGCCCGAGCAGCACCGACACGGGTTCGAGGAACGTGAACACCTCCTGAACGGGCCGCCCGGCGTCGAGGCCGAACCGCCGCATGTTCTGAATCTCCGCGAAGTCCGTGACGAAGTACGCCGCTGCGAGCGCGGTGATACCGACGAACACGACGTCGACGGGCGTCACGCGGTCCATGTCCTCGTCGACGAGCGCCCACTCCAGCGACGAGCCGACGCGTCGGACGCCCCGCGTCGCGGGATGGGACGCGCCGAGTCGGTCGTCCAGCCCGCGGGCGAGCGCGACACACCGCCGGGCGAACGGGCCGTCGCCCGTGCTGGCGGGGTACAGCAGGAACGCCAGCGCGAGCGCGAAGGCGACGTGGACCGCGTTGATCTGGAGCAACTGCAGCGTCGCGAGCTCGAACACGCCGTAGAACGGCACGGTCACGGAGAGCTCGAACCCCTTCGCGGCGAGCCACATCTGGAACACGGAGAAGGCGATACCGATGACCGCGACGGCGACCACGGACACGCCCCGGAGGGAGCGCTTGCGTTCGATCTCCTGTAACACCGCGTCGGCGTCCGGCGTCTCCTCGTCTGGTGTGTCGTTAGCCATGGATGCTGGCGGTGATGTCAGTCAATAGCGACCGGCGGGTGACGTGGAGGTCGACCGACTCCCCGTCGGCGAGCGCCACCAGGTCGTAGGTCTCGCCGTCGACGTGGAGGCGGTGGCCCGCGACCCGCCCGGGCGCGACGGTGAGCCGGGTCGTCTCCCCGGGCGGGTCGTAGACGAACGTCCCGTTCTCCTCGGTGACGTTCGCGCGGCTGGGCAGCCCCCAGCCGTAGGACTCGAACTCCATGCGCGTCATCACGAGCACGTCGCCCCGGACGGTGTACTCGTCGTACACGCGGGTCTTCTCGACGCTGTGCGTGTACTCTAGGGCCACTGTCGACCCGTCCTCGACGGGCGCGGTCAGGTAGGTCTCACCGGTGTCGGTGTCCTCGACGACCAGCACGCGGTCGCCGGGGACGGCCACCGCAGCCAGGGCTGTCGCGACCGCGAGCGCGACGACAGCGACGACGGCCAGTCGGGTGCGTTTCATTCAGTGGGGCGTCGCTGCTGGTGGGGCCGCGGCTCGACGGTGCAGCCGCCGGTCCGCGCCGGGCGTGTCGACTCAGCTACGGGGCTCTCGCGGCGCGAGCGACGCACGGCGTCACTCGAAGTACGCCTGCGCGCCGGGGTGGAGTTCGATGGACATCCCGTCCTGCGCGGAGTCGGCGCTGATGAAGTCGGTCTTGATGGTGAGGTCGCCGACGTTGTCGAAGATGGCGGCCGTCACCTCCTCGACGGTGGTATCGTCGACCCCCTCGTTGGTGGCAATCATCGCCTGCACGGACACCGTCTCCACGTCCTCGCTGACACCCGAGTACGTCCCGCCGGGGATGGTGTCGTCCGCGAACCAGGACGCGGCGTCCTTGACGGCTTCGCGGTTGTCGCCCTCGATGGGGACGATGTGGATGTCGTTCGTGTTCGCGAGCTCCTCGATCGCGCCGACCGGCCAGCCGCCGACGACGAACGCGGCGTCGATGTCGCCGTTCCGGAGCTGGTCGGCCGCCTGCGAGAACGACGCGTTCTGCTCGTCGAAGTCCGAGACGCCGACAGCCTCCAGAATCTGGAGGGCGTTGACCTGCGTGCCGGAGCCGAGGTCGCCGGTGTTGATTGTGGCTCCTTCGAGGTCCGAGACGGTCTCGATGCCCGTGTTCTGGAGCGTCACGAGCGTGATGGTCTCGGGGTAGAGGGTCGTGACGCCCATGAGGTTCTCCACGGGGTCGTCCTGGAAGGCGTCGATGCCGGTGCCGTTCTTCGCGAAGTACGCGACGTCGTTCTGGATGAGCGCGAAGTCGGCGTCGCCGTCGGCGAGGCTGCCGACGTTCTCCACGCTCGCGCCCGTGGACTGGACGTTCAGCGTGTAGTCCGTGTTGTCCTCGACGATAGTCTTGATCTCGTTCGAGAGCGGGAAGTACGTCCCGCCCTGGCCGCCCGCGTGCCAGGAGAGACGGTTGCTCCCGTCGTCGTCGCCGCCGAGGCAGCCAGCGAGGGCCGCGACGCCCGCGAACCCGCTCGCCTGCAGGAACCGCCGACGTGTCTGGTTATCTGACATACGGTAGTAGGTCGACGCTCTCCCGTATGGTTATTTAGCGCGTACCGCGAGTAGAGACAGTCTTCTCGCCGGCGAGCGCAACGACGCGCCGGGGCGTGCCTGCGCGACAAGCCGACCGGCCGAGGCGTTCGTCAGATGCCCTTGCTCATCAGGTGCGAGCGCAGCACGTCGGCGTCCTTGTTCGCCGTGCCCGTGTTCAGGAGGACGACCGTCTCGTCGCCGTCGAACGCGCCGCGGTCAGCGAGTTCCCACGCGCCGGAGGCCGCCGCCGCGCACGTCGCGCCCATCTCGACGCCCGCCCGGCTCGCGACTGCCGTGCCCGCCTCCAGAATCTCGTCGTCGCTGGTCGCCACCGCGCCGCCGTCGCTCTCCCGGAGCGCGTCCAGAACGAGCGGGCTCGCGCCCGGGTCCGGAATCTCGATGCCGCCACAGATGGTGTCGGGACTGTCCCAGGGCTCGTGGACGTCCCGCCCCTCTTCGAAGGCGCGCACGATGGGCGCGCACCCCTCGGACTGCGCCGCGTACATCGCCGGCAGCTCGTCGGTGATGCCGAGCTCTCGGAGTTCCGTCGCGGCCTTGTGCATGCCGACGAGGCCGACGCCGCCGCCGGTCGGGTAGACGACGTGGTCGGGGACCTGCCAGTCGAGCTGTTCGACCGTCTCGTACAGCATTGTCTTCTTGCCCTCGTGGCGGTACGGCGTCTCGAACGTCTTCACCGAGTACCAGTCCCCGTGCTCGTCCATCGCGTCCTCGTAGGCCGCGCCCGCGTCCCCGATGCGGCCGCCGACGACGTTCATGTCGCCGCCGTGGACGTTCACCATCGCCTTGTTCGTGAACCCCGCCCGCGACGGCAGGAACACGTGCGCGTCGAGGTCAGCGCGAGCCGCGTACGCAGCGGCCGACTGACCCGCGTTCCCCGCGGAGTTCAGCGCCACGTCGCTCGCGCCGTGCTGATGTGCCGCCGTCATCGCCACGGTCTGCCCGCGGTCCTTGAACGTTCCCGTCGGATTCCGGCCCTCGTCCTTGATATACAGTTCGCCGACGCCCAGTTCCTCGGCCAGTCCCGGGCACTCCACGAGCGCCGTCGCCCCCTCGTCCATCGACACGGCGGACTCGCGCGTGAACGGCAACAGCTCCTCGTAGCGCCACATCGAGTCGAACCGCCGCGACTCGAAGGTCTCCCGGTCCACGTCGAGGCTGTCGAGGTCGTACGTCGGGTCGAGGATGCCCCCGCAGTCCGGACACCGATGCGTCGCCGCCTCGGCGTCGAACGATTCCCCGCAGTCCACGCACTCCAGCCCCTCGAACGCCGGCGTCGTCTCCATGCCGTGTCGCTTTGGACCCCTCGACAAAGGCCCTGTCCCTTCCGGCGCGAGACGCATCGTGAGCTATCTGCCCTTGCTCCGTTTCGGGCGCGTTCTACACTTCGAAAGCCCCGACTGGCTCGACGGCTGCGACTCGCTGCGGTCCTTGCGTCGTCTCGCTCGCCGAGCCAGTCGCCTCTTTCAGTCCCTCCCTGCTGGTCGGTGAGCCGGTCGGGGCTTTCGAGGTCGTGTAACCCACGAATCGGTAGTCACCAGAACACGTCCGGTCCCCAGTAGAACCCCACGTCGAAAGCACCCACGTTGATGACGCCACCGGCCCAAATCTCGGCCATGACTGACGAGGACGTCGTCGTGGTGGGCGGGGGGCTGGCGGGACTGGTGGCGGCGCGCCAGCTGGCCGAGGACGGGTTCGGCGTGACGCTGTTCGAGCGCGAGCCGACGGTCGGCGGCCGAGTCCGCTCCACGCACGCAGACGGCTTCACGTTCGACAGAGGGTTCCAGGTGCTGTTCACGTCGTACCCGGCCGCGCGCCGCGAACTCGACTTCGACGCGCTGGACCTGCGGGCGTTCTCGCCCGGAGCCGTCATCTGCCGCGGCGACCAGCGAGCGACGCTCGGAGACCCGCTCAGGGACCCCGGCGCGCTCGTCCCGTCCATCCTGAATCGGCAGGTGACGACGGCCGACAAGCTCCGGACGCTCGCGCTGAAACGCGACTTGTCCTCGAAGTCCGTCGACGACATCTGGACGAGCGAGGACGCGACCATCGAGCAGTACCTCGCGGCGCGGGGGTTCTCCGAGCGGTACGTCGACCGGTTCGTGCGGCCGTTCTACGGCGGCATCACGCTCGACCGGTCGCTGTCCACGTCCAAGCGCGTCTTCGAGTTCACGTTCAAGATGCTCGCGGAGGGAAAGACCGTCGTCCCCGCCGACGGGATGGGCGCGATGTCGGCACAGCTCGCCGAGCGAGCGCGCGAGGCGGGCGTCCGCATCGAGACGGAGACGCCCGTCGAGGCGGTCAACGCCGAAAACGCCACCGTCCAGATTCCGGGCGAGACGCTGGACGCCGAAGCCGTCGTCGTCGCCGCGGACCCGAAGAGCGCCCGCGACCTCACCGGCGTCGACGCGATTCCGACCGACGGCATAGGCTGTGTTACCCAGCACGTCGCGCTGCAGGCCGGTCACCCGCTCGCTGATAGCGACCGCATCCACCTCAACGCCGGCGGCGAGGTGCCGAACACGGTCGCGCCGATGTCCGGCGTCGCACCCGAGTACGCGCCCGACGACCGGGAAATCGCGGCCGTCACGACGCTCGGGACGCCCGACCGGTCGTCGACGGACCTCGCCGAGGCCGCGCGGGACGCCATCGGCTCGTGGTACCCGGAGGCTTCCGCCACCGACTTCGAGGTGCTGCACACGCACCGCGTCCCGTACTCGCAGTTCGCACAGCCGCCCGGCGTCCACGAGACCCTGCCGGACGTCCGCGACCCCGCCGGCGCGGTCTACCTCGCCGGCGACTACACCCACGACTCCTCTATCAACGGCGCGATGGACAGCGGCCGGGCGGCCGCCGCCGCGGTCGGAGAGGACCTGCACTGACGGCTCAGAGCAGCCCGCGGAGGTCCCCGAGCGCGGGGAAACCGAGGGCTTCGCCCTCGCTGACGACGACCGGCCGGTAGCCCGAGGGGTCGGCGAGCAGCGGCGAGACCGCCGTGCCGTCGGAGAGCGACTCGACGGGCGTACCGGCGGCCAGCCGCGTGAACGCCGGCAGGACGAGGACGTCGCCGCCGGCGTACTGGCCGGGACCGTAGAGGAAACACGGGTGGCGCTGCCCCTCGATTTCGACGGCGGGGTGCTGGTGGCCGACCACGTAGCGCGAGGCATCTCGGGGCGGGGGTTCGTGGCCGTGAGCGACCACCGTGCCGTCCGAGAGTTCGGCGTGGTCGACGGCGTCGACGCCGACCGCGTCCAGCATCGTGTCGTGGTTGCCTTCGAGGACGTCGAGGGTCGCGCCCGACGCCTCGATCGCTGCCCGGAGGTCGTCGACGGTGTCCCGGACGCCGTCCGGAACCGAGCCGTGGACGTGCAGGAGGTCGCCCGCCAGCACGACGCGCCCCGGCTCGAAGTCGTCGAGGTGCGCCCGCAGCCGGTCGAGGAGGTCCTCGTGCTCGCCGAGCGGGAGCGCCACGTCGGACGCGGCGTCCCGGCCCACGTGAACGTCGGCGAACACGAGCGCGTCTGCCGCCGGGAAGTAGGCGGCGCGGCGCGCGAACTCGACCCAGTCGGGCGGCTTCGTCACACCACTCCCTGCGGCTTCCGGGGAGTTAGGCGCGGCGGTCACTGGTGTCAAGCGTCAGGACGCCTGCTGGGCGGCCGCGTACGCCTCGCGGACGCGCTCGAAGGTCTCTTGGTCGCCGCCGTGGTCGGGGTGGGCTTCCTTCACGCGCTCCCGGTAGGCGGCCTTCAGTTCGGCGTCGCTCGCCCCTCGGGCGACGCCGAGTGTGTCGAAGGCGTCTGCGACGCTCTGCTCGTCGTCTTCGTCCTCGTCGTCGAAGAGGTCCTCCGGGTCGGGCGTCTCGAACGGCAGCCGACCGCCGAGCGCGCGGCCCGGCATCTCGTGTTCAGCGAGCACGACGAACGTCTCGGCGTTCCGGATGCGGAAGTACGCCGGCGCGTCGAACGTCACGGCCACGTCCCGCTGCGGCAGGTAGAACGCGACGTGCGTGCCGGCGACGAAGTGGTCTTCCGCGAACGGCTCACCGATAGCTCGCAGGTACTCGCGTATCTCGCGGCGGCGCTTCCACTCACCGGAGCGCTCCCCCGCAGGCGTCACTGGCTCCGTCGGAAACAGTCGCTCACCGACGACGAACAGCGCCGCGACAACCACGGTCACGACGGCCGTGATGCCCAGTCCCCACGCGAGCCAGCCCGGTTGCACACCCACCACTGTGGGCGCGTCGAAGAAGAATCGTTCGCCCGCGGTGCCCTACCCGATGTACCGGAGGTCCTCGTCGCCCGGGCTCGGCCCCTCCTCCATGTCCTGGAGCCGGGAGACGACTTCCTCCATCTCGTCGGCGCGGTCGTCGAGCGCCTCCTCGTCCACGTCGAAGCCCAGCAGGTCTTCGAGGACGGCGAGGACGGCCTTCGCCGCCTTCGGGTCGACGAGGTAGCCCGACGTCTCGCCCATCAGGCAGACCGCGTCGAACCCCCGCTTCCCGCCGAGCCCGACCAGGAGGCCGCTGGGGCCGACGATGCCGCCCGCGGGCTCCTCGCTGCGGAACTCCACGCCCGCCTCGGCGAGGTCCTCCTTGAGGTCCGCGCTCGACACCGACCCGACCACGTCGTGGTCCTCGACGAGCTCGCCCGTCGGCACGCCACCGAGCGCGAACACGTCCGTGGTGTCGAACTCCGCGGCGACGTCGAGGAACGCCCCGGTCACGCGGTAGTGTCCGACGTTGTCCTGCGCCTGGTGGTTCCCCGTCAGGACCAGGAGGTCTCGGCCCTCGGTCTCCACGGCGTGAATCTCCGCCGCCGCCAGCTCCGCGACGCTGTCGTCGTCGACGGTGACCTGCGGCGGGAAGTGCTCGCTGTGGATGCGGCAGACGACCTCGCTGTCGGCCTCCTCGATGACGTGTTCGGCGACGAGCTTGCCGACGTGACCGACGCCCGGCAGCCCCTCGACGAACGCGGGGTCGTCGAGGTCGGGCTCCGCGACCCACTCCGTGCTGATTTCGTCCATGCGTCTAGGCCCGGCGGCGCTCCTTAAGAGCGCGTCGGTACCGTCCGTGCGGGTCCTCGGGGTCGAACGGCGCGGGCGCGCTGTTCTCGGCGTCGCCGCCGCACTCGGGACAGGTGTCAGAAAGCGTGTACACCGGGCGGTCGTGGCGGTCGCGCCACGACGCACACACCCGGATGTCGGACTTCATTCCTCGTCGAGCTGGCGCTCCCGGTGGAACTCGCCGTTCCCGCCGAGGTCGCCGATCTCCGCGACAGCGCGGTCGCCCGCGGCCTCCAGCTCGCTCTCCGCCGTCTTGTAGTTCGGAGCCTGCACGCGGACGCGGTACTCCGGCGCGCCGACGTACGTCACGTCCATCTCGACCTCGTCGGGCACCTCGCCGTTGCCCTCCGCGGCCTGCAGCGCCGCCTTCACGTCGTCGACACCGTCCGCGTCCGGGGACGTGAGCGTCACGTAGCCCGTGACGGTCACGTACGGCACGGAGACGTTGTCGCGAGCGGTCTCCACGATGGCGTCTCGCTCGTCCTCGTCGAGGTCGGTGCCCTCCAGGGCCTCGTGGCCGTGGATGGCCGCCTGCTCGAAGCCGTCGTAGAGGCTGCCGAAGTCCGCCAGCAGGCCGTTGGCGATGTGGCGGAACTGGTCGTCGGCCATGTCCTCGCCGAACGCCAGCGTCAGCCACTTGTCGGCCTTCTGCTCGTTCTTCCACTCCTGAATCTTGTCGGAGTGCTGGTGGTCGTTGACGTCCTTCAGCGAGAGGTCGATCTGCTGGGCGGACTCGTCGACGTCCAGGACCTTCGCGACGACCGTCTGGTCCTCGTTGACGTGGTCGCGGACGTTCTTGATCCAGCCACTGGCCACCTCACTGACGTGGACCAGCCCGCGCTTGTCCTGGTACTCCTCGAGGTCGACGAAGACCCCGAAGTCCTCGATATCGTCGACCTTCCCGACGACCAGTTCGCCCTCGTCGGGCCAGCCCTCGTACTTCATCTCGCCTCGACGGTCTCGACGACCTCACCGAGGAGGTCGGCCTCGCCGCCGGTCGGACGCGCGAGCGTCGTCCCGCAGACGGCACAGGCGACCTCGGTCGAGGCCTTCCCGAAGACGGTCTGTTCGTTCTCGCAATCCGGACACTCGACTTTGTAGAATCCTCCTGACATAGTTACTCCTGAAGCTCCAGTTTGCCGGCGCGCCATCCCTCGCGCAGGTGTGCGTTGCCGCACTCGCTGCAGCGGTACTTGAGGTTCGTCCGGTTCGTCGGCTTGTTGCCGACCGGCACCTTCGAGAACCGGCCGTGGTTCCCGATGGAGGCGTTCGCGCGCTTCGTGCGGCGAGCGTCCCACTTCATGCCGGACGAGCGGCCGGAACGGACCTTCTCGACCTCGAGTTGGTGGTGTTCGTCACAGTTCGGGCAGTAGCTGTTGAATCGGCGTGGCATCTCCATAGGCGGAATCAGCTCTGTTACCCGTCGATAATACTCGGCTGTTTAAAATCCGTTTGGTTCGGTGGCGTCGGTGTCCTCGATTCGATTCGGCGGACGGCAGCCGGTCCGCGGTGTCGATGGCGAGGCCAGTACTTTTGTCAGTTCGCCGCGACTTGACGCCCGTGTCCACCAGCCGCTCGGGTTCGCTCCGTCCCGCAACGAGCCTGCCCTCCCCCAGTACACTTGCCGCCGTCGCGCTCGCCGTGTCGGCGCTCACACTCGGTGTCGGTGCACCGGCCGCTGCAGCACCACCGCCTGCGGACGTCTGCGGGGTCTGCGGACCGACCTTCGAGGACGCGGCGACAGCAGCCGGTGGCGACGTCACGGTCGACGCGTCCACGAGGGACGTTCACGTCGCAGCGAACGGGAGTGCGCGCGCCGCCGTCGACGTGACTGTCGGGTCACGGGACGCCGACTGGGTCGCCGCCAACGCCGACGCCGTCCTCGCCGAACTCGCAGCCGGCGACGACCCCAGCGTCACCGACGGCGTCGCGCCAGTCCCGGCCGACGCGACACTCCAAGCCAGTGGCGACAGCGTCACCATCGAGTACGACGCGCCCGGCGTCGCACACACCTCGCCGGGCGGCGTGGTCGTCGTCGACGCCTTCGCCGACGGCAGACCCACCGGCTGGGAAGTCGACGCCGACGCCGTCCGCCTGCACGCACCCAAGACCCACGTTGTCACGCACGGTCCCGCAGACGCGCCCGTGACCGCGTGGACGAGCGGCGACCACATCGATGACGCAGTCGTCGCGTACGCGACCGACGGCGGCCTCGTCGCCACCGCCGCCACGCAGGTCGCCCTCGTCGTCGACACCGGCCCCGCGTTCCTCCGGTACGCCGCTATCGTGCTCGCGCCGACGCTGGTCGTGCTCGCCGGGTTACTGTGGTCGACGCGCGCGGTCGGCACGCGCGTGCCGACCGTCGGTTCCGCCCGAGCCGGCACCGTCGTCGCGGCTGCTGGCGGGGCCGCGGCCGTCACGCTCGTCGCGTCCGGCGCGGTCTCTACGTATTTTGAGTTCCCTATCGCCGCTGCGCTATTCGCCGCGCTCACCGCCGTCGCGGTCGGCGCGCTCGCAGCCAGTGGGCGGCTCCGAACGATACGCGCCCTCGCGGTAGCGGCGGTCGGTACGCCGGTCGCGCTCGCTGCGCTCGGTGCCGCCGTCGGCGCACTCACACACCCGGCAGTCGCGGTACCGACCGCCCGCAAGGCGGTCATCGCCGGCAGCCTCGTCGCGCAACTCGGCGCGTTCGTCGTGGTCGGTGCATCCCGGCAGAGCGACCCCGCGAGCCGCTGGCGGCGGCTCGCCGCAGTCCTCGCACCGTCTCTCGTGGTGGTCGCCGTGGTCGGTCCGACGCTCCTGCTCGTCGCGTGGCTGCCGCTGCTCGTCGTCGCCGCCCATCCCGCGTACTGGTTCGGGCGCACCGTCGCAGGGGGGCTTCGAAGCGTTTAATCCGCGTTACGCCGAAGCCGGGCGCATGGAGCGGCTCATCATCCACGGCGACCCTGGCATCCGCCGGGACGGGATCGTCGAGGTCGACGGCGAGGAGCAGCACGTCTTCCAGGTCACCCGCAACGGGGACTGGCACGGCCCCGACGAGGTCCAGCTGTGGTGCGTGGTCGGCGACGAGGACGAACTCGAGGACTACGAGAAGCGCAACTACGTCCCCCACTGGCTCGATGTCACCGCCGTCGACGCCGAGGACGTGACCGTCGTGAAGCGCGCCGGCGACCTCGCGGTCTAAGTTCTGTACTCGGTCAGCGCCGTCTGGTTCACCTCGTAGACGACCACGGTCGGCGTCGCGTACGCGGTACTGATACCGGGCTCGTCGGCCATCCGCGCCACGTCGTAGCGCTCGCGCTCGACGGGGCCGACCCAGACGTACCGCACCTCGTGTTTCGAGAGCAGCGCCGCCCGCGACGCCGCGTCCGTCGTCTCGTAGACGACGCCGACGTCGCTGACGCGCTGGTCCCACGCCGCCTGGCTGTGGTAGTTCGCTTCGTGGACCCAGCCCGCGACCGTGGGGATGCCGGTCAGGCTCGACGCCGGGTTCTGCCAGGAGTACGGTTCGACGCCCGGCGCGGAGACCATGTGCGGCTGTCCCGGCTTGTCGTGCAGCCACTCGATAGCGGCCGCTTCGCCCGGCCGCTCGTCGTTGACGTGCTCGAAGGCGTCGATGGTCGCGTCGTCGGCGCTCCCGAAGTGCGCGGTGAGCGCGAGGCCGCCGTAGACGGACGCCGACACGACGAGCACGGCCACCAGCGCCGTGCCGCCGACCGTCCGCGCGTGAGAGCGCGAGGGCGCTCGGCTGGCGAGCGCTGCGAACGCCGCGCCGGCGGGAATCGTCCAGAGCGCCCACACCTGCGCGTACACCTTGAACACCGTGTTGAAGCGCTCGTAGGAGGCGGCGTCGGCGAGGTAGACGTACTCCACGAGCACGACGAGGCCAGCGCCCGCGACGACGAGTACGCCCTCGAAGCCGACCTCGTCGCGCCGCCGCAGCACCCACGCGGCGGCGAGCAGCGGCCCGGCGAGCACCGCGGCGACGATGCCGACCCGGGTCCCGCCGACCACGGGGTCGAACGAGAACGCGAGCAGCAGCGCGCCCCAGGCCGCCAGCCCCGCCGCGGCCCAGCCCAGTCTGGTTCGTGCAATCCGTGCGGTGAGATACGCCGCAAACGCCACCAGAAACACGCCGTGGGCGAGCACGAACGCGCCCAGCTGGGACGGCTCTGGGAGCGCGGCCGGGGTCTGGTTGCTCGCGCCCGACAGCAGCACGCTACGCACGAACGGCCACGCCGCGGCGAGCCCCAGCACGGTGACGACCACGGCGACGACGACGGCCAGCGCGTACCGCTGGAGTTCCGCCGCGACCGCCGAGTCCCGTTCTCCCCAGTGCGCCACGCGCTCCGGAAGGAGCGTCCCGGGTGGGGGGTCGGCGAGCGCCACGGAGAGCATCGCGAGGCCGGCGACGGACGGGAAACTCCACGTGTTCACCGCGAGGATGGCCGCCGCCGCGACGGGGAACCCGCCGAACAGCAGCGCCCACCGGCGACGGCGAGCGCCCTCAGGCGTCCGGTAGTAGGCCAGACCGACCGCGACCGCGAGGACGAGCACGGCGACGCTCATCATGTGCGCGTGCAGGTCGCCGTTCAGGTACGCGAACAGCGGGAACTCGTTGATGCCAGTCTCCACGATTCGGCTCGCGTCCCACGAGTCGAAGGCGTCCGGCGTGATGGTCGGCTCCCGGCTCGACTTGATGCCGGCTGCGGCCACGGCCTCCCGGACGAGGTCGCTGCGGGACGCGAGCAGCCGCACGGGCGTCACGAGGTTGCTCGCGAACCCGAACGCGAACGCCGCGAGCACACCCGCCCGCACCCGCCGCGAGCGCGTGACGACCGCGACGACGAACGCCGCTGGCACCGCGAGCAGCAGCCAGTGGACGCCCGTCGCGAGCAGGACGACCGCGAACGCAACGCCCGCCGCACCGAGCGCCGTCACCGCCTGCACTCGCCCGCCGTCCGCCTCGGATTCGTCGCCGTCCCAGAACCGCGTCGCTATCGTCCCGGCGAGCCCGTACACGCCCGTCACCGCCATCGCGTAGAACCCGGCGAGCGCCGGGCTGTACGCGAACCGGCCCTCGGTCCCGGTGAGGTGCGCCCCGATTGCAGTCATCAGGTGGCCGCCGTAGTAGTAGACGACGCGCTCGCCCGCGAACCACATGTCCTGCGGCGGCAGCCTGTCGCCCCGAAGCAGGCTCTGGACGAGCCCCATGTCGAGGAACTTCTCGCCGCCGTACGGGTGGACGCCGTCGGCGGCAGCTCGAACCGCGACGAGGAACACGAACGCGACCGTGAACACCGCCACGACCTCCGCGAGCGGCCGCGCGTCAACCTCGACGCCGCCCCGCGCCAGCCACGCCGAGAGCGCGAGGAAGAGGACGAACAGCGCGACGACCACCCACTGCCCGAACGCGACCTGGCCGACCCACAGCGTCGCCAGCGTCACCACGACCAGTGACAGCGGCATCGCGACCGACGCACCGCGGTCCGGCGCGTTCGGCAGCAGGCGCGCCGCAAGCGGGAGCCCCGCCACGAGCAACACCTGGAAGAACAGCCACCACCGGACGACCACGCCGTACTCCATTGCTGGAACCGTCGGCGTGACTCGTCAAACGCTTTCGGGTTCGCTGTCGCCCGTCCCGCTACCCGATGACGGACGACAGACTGTCAGGGAGGCGTCGGACGGAAGCGGCGCTCAGGAAGTGTATTGCAGAGACGTAGCAGGCGACAGATTCGAACGAGCGAGCCTCGTTGACGCTCGGCTCTCTCGTTCAAATCTACACCCGAACTACAGATGGTAACGAACGTGGAGACGACCCTCCGCGTTCGGTTGCACGCCAGAAGTAGCGGGAGGTAGATTTGAACTACCGATCTCCGGGTTATGAGCCCGGCGGAATCTCCTGGCTATCCCATCCCGCTACTCCATCGTAACCCGGTTTTACAGTTAAGGGTTCTGATTCGGCCGCCGTGTGGGAGAAATCCCTACACGTCCAGCTCGTCCAGCAGGGTCTCGGCGGCAGCCGCAGAGGACCCGGGCCCACGGGCCGTGAGGAGGTCGCCGTCGACCGTGACGCTGGTGGCGGCGTCCAGTTCGGCGTCCCAGTCGGCCCCCGCCGTCTTCACTTCGTCCTCGACCCAGTACGGGAGCTTCCGGCCGTCCGGCATCCGGCCGAGGTCGTCGACGATGCCTTCCTCCCAGGCGTTCGGGAAGCCGGTGATGGAGCGCCCGTCGACGAGGAAGCTGCCGTCGTCAGTCCGCGTCCACGCGAGAATGCCGACGGCGTGGCAGACGACGAGCGCCTTCCCGCTGTCGCCGGCGACCGCGTTCCGGAGGATGCGCCGTGCGTCCTCGTCCTGATTGACGTCCCACGCGGTGCCGTGGCCGCCCGGGAACACGACTGCGTCGTAGTCGGCGGCCTCCTCGGTGGCGACCGGCTCCGGGTCGTTCAGTCGGTCGTCGTTCTCGTGAACGTCGCGGACCCACTCCGCGGTCTCCTCGTCGACCTCCTCGGGGTCGACCGAGCGCTCGTCGAGGACGGCGGGGCCGCCACTCGGCGTCGCGACCGTCACGTCGAAGCCCGCGTCGTCCAGCGTGGTCAGCGGCTCCACGCACTCTTCGCCCCAGTATCCCTCTTCGCTCACGACTAGTAGTGCCGAAGACATAGCCGTCCCAGTGTAGCACGGGGCGGAGGAAAAGGCGTCTGCCGTCCGCGAGTCCCGCCGGGTCCGTCAGTACCGGCTGTCTGCGCCGAGTCCGCCACACCGGGACCCGCGCAGGCTCCGTTATCCGTCGCCTTCCGCGTCCGCGATGACGACGTCGCCGTCCTGCACGTCGACGTTGATGAGCGTCTTCACGTTCGTGTCCGTGTCGTCGAGCTCGTTCGGCCCCGCCTTCTTGATGACGGCGACCACGTCCGCGACGTCGGCACCGATGTGTTCGAGGGCGTCCGTGATGGCTCGCAGCGTCCCGCCCGTCGAGAGCACGTCGTCGAGGACGAGCACGCGGTCGCCCTCGTGGACGTCGTTGATGTACATCTCGTTCTCCGAGTAGCCGGTCTGCTGGCTGAGCGCGACCTCGCCGGGGAGGCCGTACTCGCGTTTGCGGATGACGACGATGGGGATGTCGGTCATCAGGGAGACCGCCGTGGAGATGTGGATGCCCATCGCGGCCGGCGTGACGATCTTGTCGACCTCGTCGAGTTCGGCCTTCCGGATGATTCGGATGACGATTTCCCGCAGCAGCTCCGGCTCCAGCATCGGGACGCCGTCGCTGATGGGGTGTACGAAGTAGTGGTAGCCGTCCTTCTCGATGATCGGCGCGTCGAGCAGGGACTGCTTGAGCCTATCCATGCAGGGAATACTCGCCGCCGGACGAAAAGGTGACGGAACGAATCGGGCATGTCAGCCGCCTACAGGGTGACGCTGGCGGCGACGAGCACGGCAAGCACGACGGCGACCAGGAGGATGCTCGTGCTGTAGTCCGCCCGCAGCGAGAGCCGTTCGTCTCCGAGCATGCGGCCGGTGGCGTCACCGGGCGACCGGACGAACCCGGCGGTGACCGCAGCGCCCCGGACGACGACGCGGTCGACGGCGGCGTACAGCTCGGTGACGCCGACGACCAGCCAGCGCGTGCCGTAGAACAGCGCCGGGTTGTAGAGGTTGTCGACGTCCGGAACGCGCCCGAGCCCCGACAGCGGCTTCTTCACGAGCGCGAACCCGACGAGGCCGAGGACGGCCAGCGCGACCCCCTCGCCGATGTGGGGGACGGTGTACGTGTGGTAGACGTGGTGGACGACCGCCTCGCTCGTCACGTCGTACGGAAGGATGGCGAACAGCGCGCCGTCGAAGACGCCGTAGAACACGCAGAGCGCGGCGACGGCCACCATCGCGACGGACTGCCCGCGGTTCGCGTCCTTCACGGAGCCGTCGTAGCTGCCGTGGAAGAACGCGTAGTAACCGAACTTGATGAAGGACATGAACGTCCCGACGCCCCCGAGCAGGAGCAGCAGTTCGAGCGTGTAGAACTCACCGAGCACGAGCGGCCCCTTCTCGAAGGAGTAGTGGCTCGCGGAGATGACGATGCCCTTCGAGACGAAGCCGTTGAACCCGGGGAACCCCGCGATGGACAGCGCCGCGACGCTGAACGCACCCGCCGTAATCGGCATCTCCCGGGCGAGGCCGCCGAGTTTCTTCAGGCTCTCCTCGCCGGTGCGGTAGACGACGACGCCCGCCGTCATGAACAGCAGCCCCTTGTAGAGGATGTGGTTGAAGACGTGGGCGAACGCGCCGGCCTGCGCGAGCGCACCGCCGATGCCGACGCCGGCGATCATGTACCCGACCTGCGACTGGATGTGGTAGGAGAGCAGCCGCCGCATGTCGTTCTGGAACAGCGCCATCGTCGCGCCGAAGACGGCCATCAGGCCGCCCATGTAGGCGACGGCGACGTTGCCGTCCTGCGGGAACACGCGGTACATGCCGTAGACGCCGGTCTTCGTGGTGAACACGCAGAGGAAGACGCTGGCGGCGATGTGCGGCCGCGGGTAGGTGTCGGGCAGCCACGCGTGCAGTCCGATGAAGCCGACGTTGACGCCGATGCCGACGGCGGCGAGCACGGGTGCCACGTCGCCGGCGAGCCCCGCGCCGGTGAACAGGAACGAGTCGACGCCCGGCTGGGTGTAGTGCCAGACGACGGCACCCAGCAGGAGCGTCCCGCCGATGCCGTGGGCGAGCGCGTACCGGAAGCCCGCGCGGACGGCCTTCCCGCCGTAGTGCCAGACGAGCAGCGTGCTGGTGACGGCCATCAGCTCCCAGAAGAAGACGAGGCTGAGCCAGTCCCCGCCGAAGACCGCGCCCAGACTGGTGCCGACGTACCCGAGCGCGAACGCGGTCTGGAGATTGTCGGCGTCGCTCGCGTACGAGTACAGCACGCCCGCGGCACCGATGAAGCCGAAGATGAGTCCCATCAGCGTGGAGAACGGGTCGACGTTGAACAGCACGGCGTCGAACCCGAACAGCTGGGTCTGGAAGTAGACGCCCTCGGAGACCAGCCAGACGTACGGCACGACCGCCGCCGACGCGAGCGCGCCGAGCGCGTGCCCGGTCCGACGGCCGAGGAACGGCAGCAGGACCGCGGCGAGTAACACCGGAACGAACGGCGGGACGATGGCGTCCATCAGACCACCACCCCCATCGCCGTGGCGTTCGAGACGATTTCACGCACGACCTGCAGGAACACCGCTGCGTCCGGCGCGACGCCGAGTACGACGGAGCCAGCGGCCGCGAACAGGATGGGCGCGACGACGAACCACGACCCCTCGGCACCGTTCGGCGCGCGACGCTCGAACGGCCCGTGGTCGTCGTGGCCGCCGTCGGCGCGAGCCGCGCGACCGAACCGGCCGCCGAACACGCCCGAGAGCAGGGGCTTCTCGTCGCTGTCGCCCTGCGACTCGAAGAACGCGGTGTAGACGACCGGCCAGAAGTACGCGATGTTGAGCACGCCAGACACCAGCAGCGCAGCCGTGAACACGACGTTGCCGGCCGAGACGGTACCGATGAGCAGGAAGTACTTGCTCGTGAACCCGGCGACCAGCGGGATGCCGGCCATCCCGGCGGCCGCGACGGCGAACGCACCCATCGTCAGCGGCATGCGCTTGCCGATGCCCGCCATGTCCGAGATGTCGTCGGTGTGGGTCTCGACGTGCAACGCCCCCGCGCAGAAGAACAGGGTGAGCTTCATGAACGCGTGGGCGGGGATATGCAGCAGTCCGCCGATGAGCGCCCACTTCGTCGCCTCGCTGGGTGCGGCCGCCGCGCCCACGGCCAGCCCGAGAACGATGTACGAGAGCTGGCTCACCGTGGAGAACGCGAGCCGGCGCTTCAGGTTGTCCTGTCGGAGCGCGATGACGGACGCGACGACGAGCGTGAACGCCGCGACGACCGCCAGCAGCGTGCCGACGTCGAGCATGGCGACGACGTCGACGCCGAAGACCTCCAGAAGGACGCGCGCGATACCGAACACGCCGCTCTTGACGACCGCGACGGCGTGCAGCAGCCCGGAGACGGGCGTCGGCGCGACCATCGCGTCCGGGAGCCAGGAGTGCAGCGGCATCAGCGCCGCTTTCACGCCGAAGCCGGCGACGAGCAGCGCGAACGCCGCCTTCGCGAGCGCCGGGTCCGCGGACGCTGCCTCGGCGAGCAGGGGGATGCCGCCCGGCGCGAACGCCGTCGTCGCGGTGCCGACGGTCCCGGTGAGGTGGACGACCAGCAGGATGCCACCGAGGACGGCGACGCCGCCGCCGAAGGTGTACGCGAGGTACTTCCGGCCCGCGGCCCTGGCTTCGTCGGTCTCGTCGTGGGCGACCAGCGGGTAGGTCGCGACCGTCAGCAGTTCGTAGAACAGGTACAGCATTACGAGGTTCGCGGCGAACGCCACGCCCACGGCGGACGCGACGCTGCCCGCGAACGCCGCGAAGTAGCGGGTCTGGCTGTGTTCGTCGAGCCCCCGCATGTAGCCGATGCTGTAGAAGCTGGTCGCGAGCCAGAGCGTGCTCGCGAGCAGCCCGAACAGCACGCCGAGGGCGTCGGCCTGCAGCGCGAGGTCCACGTACGGGAGCAGCGTTCCGAGTTCCGTGACGTAGACGTCGCCCTCGAGGACGGCCGGCACCATGCTCGCCACGAGCCCGAGCGTCAGCACGGACGCGAGCACGGTCCAGGCCTCCCTGAGATTCGGGCGAGCGCCGGACGCCAGAATGGGCGCGACGGCGACCGCCGGAGCGAGCACCGCAGCGAGCGGCCGGAGTGATGTGATGTCAGTCATGGCGAGAGCAGGAGGGTGTCGATGGTCGGTTGGAGGTGGTCGCCGTAGCCGAACGCGGCGAACCCGAGGGCGACGGCGAGCACCGCCGCGCCGGCGACGGTCGCGTACATGCCGGGGGACGCGCTGCGCGGGCCGCCGTCGGCGACGGCGTCCGCGTTCTCGGTCGCGTTCGTCGCCCCGGCCCGCTTGGTGGCGGACTCGGGGTCCGGCTCGCGGAAGAACATGCGTTCGACGAGCCGGCCGAAGTACGCGAGCGTGAGCAGCGTGCTGGCGACGATGACCGCCAGCAGCGACCACGCGCCCGCCTCGACTGCGCCGAGGGCGACGTACCACTTGCCCGCGAAGCCGATGGTCGGCGGAACGCCGACCATCGAGACGACGAGCACTCCGAACGCGCCCGCACCGACGGGGCTGCGCTCGACGAGCCCGTCGAACTCGTCGACGGTTCGCGCGCCGGTCTCGGTCGCAACCAGGCCCGCAGAGAGGAACAGCCCGCCCTTCATCACGGCGTGTCCGACCAGATGGATGGTCGCGCCGACGAGTGCGGTGCCGTTCCCGATGGCGATTGCCGCGACGATGAGCCCGAACTGGGAGACTGAGGAGTACGCCAGCATGCGTTTGACCTCGTTCTGTGAGACGGCCAGCAGGCTGCCGACGACGATGCTGATCACCGCGCCGCCGAGGAGGATGCTGTGGGCGACCGGGTTCGCGTCGAGGAAGCCGGTGCCGAAGACGGTGTAGACGACGCGCAACAGCGCGTACGCCGCGACCGTCGACACGAGCGCGGAGATGAGCGCGCTGACGGTGTCGGGCGCGCCGGCGTAGGCGTCCGGCTGCCAGGTGTGCAGCGGGAACACGGCGACCTTGATGAAGAGGCCGACGACGATGAGCGCGAACGCCGCCTGCGCCAGCGTCGGGTCCACGGCCGCGCTCTCCGCGAGCTTCTGACCGAGGTCGACCATGTTCAGGGTGCCGGTGCCGATGTACGCGTACCCGATGCCGAGCAGGAACAGCGACGCGCCGACCGTTCCGACGAGCAGGTACTTCAGCGCCGCGACCGCCGACCGGCCGCGGTCGCCGCTGGCGACGAGCGCGTACGCCGCCAGCCCCGTGATTTCGAGGAAGACGTACATGTTGAACAGGTCGCCGGTGATGGTCATCCCGGAGAGCCCGGCGACCAGCAGCATGTAAATCGCGTAGAACGCGTTCGAGCGCGGTCCAGCGCGCCGAGCGTACGCGAGCACGCCCAGCGAGACGGCGGCGACCAGCACGAGTATCGTCGCGGACAGCCCGTCGACGACGAGTTCGATGCCGTACGGCACCTCGAAGCCGCCGACGACGTACTCGATGCGGCCGTCGCCGAACGCCGACGCCGCGAGCGTGCCCGCGACGGCGAGCTGGGCGACGGACGCCGCGACGGCGACCGCCCACCCGCTCTTCGACCGCAGGACGCCCGCGGCGAACGCGACCAGCGACCCAAGGATGGGGACCGCGACCGCGAACGGAACGAGGTCACTCACTGTGACGCACCTCCTGGAGCGTGTCCTCGTTCAGTGTCCCGTACTCCGCGTAGATGCGGACGATCATGCCGAGGGCGACCGCCGTCAGCGCCACCCCGACGACGATAGCCGTCAGGATGAGCACGTGCGGCACTGGGCTGACGTGCGGCCCCTCGACTGTCAGTATCGGAGGGGTGCCGCCCTCCACGTACGCGGACGCGATGAAGAACAGGAAGATGCCCGTCTGGAAGATGTTCATGCCGATGACCTTCTTCACGAGGTTACCGGCCGCAATCATCACGTACGTTCCGATGCCGAGCAGCAGGAACGTCGCGACGTAGTAGTCCTTGGCTGCGAGTGTCTCTATCATTCGTCGTCGCCCTCCTTGCCGGCGTCGATCGCGAAGAACAGGCCCGTGATGGTACCTGCCACGATGACGCCGATGAACAGCTCGACCGTCTCGATACCGTACTTGCTGGCGTGGTGGATGGGCAGCGCGTGGTAGTCGAGGAACGAGCCGCCCAGTGCGACGGTGCCGACGGCGACGGCGAGGAACGCCGCGACGCCGCCGACGATGACCCCTACCAGCGTCGACTCACCGACCCACTCCCGGAGCGGGTCGATGCCGAACGCGATTCCCAGCATCAACATCACGGTGGCGACGATGACGCCGCCCTGGAAGCCGCCGCCCGCGGAGTCTGCGCCGTGGAACATCACGAACAGGCCGTACGTGAACACGAACGGCGACACCACGCGGACGGTCGCCATGATGATGGAGCTCTCGACGTACGACGGCGTCGCGGTCGTGTCCGTCGCGCTCGCGTCGGACTTCGACTGGCTCATGCGAACACCTCCTTGCCGAGCACGACCAGCAGACCGACGCCCGCCGAGTAGACGACGACCGCCTCACCGAGCGTGTCGAACCCGCGGTAGGACGCGAGCACGGCCGTCACGGCGTTCTTCACGCCGGCCTCCGTGTACGCGTTCTCGAGGTAGTACGTCGTCACCTCAGACGTGAGCACGGCGGTGTCCGGGTTCCCTATCTCCGGGAGTCCGCCGAGTGTCAGCAACAACACGCCGACGAGCACGACGGACACGCCGAGCGCCGGCAGGTCCAGCCGCTCGAAGACGCGCTCGCCGGACGGCCGCACCGTCTTCGCGATGGTGAGCAGGAACAACACCGTCGTCACGCCCGCACCGACGGCGGCCTCCGTCAGGCCGACGTCCGGTGCCTGCAGCACCACCCAGATGACCGCGATACCGAGGCTGTACGTGGCGAACGCGATAATGGACGCCAGCACGTCCCGGAGAACGGTCGTCGCCAGTGCCGCAGCGAGTACGAACGCCAGCAGCGGCAGTTCGATGTTCACTCGGCCTCACCTCCTTCGTCCTCGGTGGTCCACGGCTCGATACCCTGGTCGGCTGCGGCCCGCGCGATGGCGTGGGCCGCGGTCGGGTTCGTGATGAACATGAACACGACGAGCAGTCCGGCCTTCACGGTCGGCAGGTCTGCACCGAACGTCACACCGACCGCCGCCAGCGCCAGCCCAGCGCCGAGCGTGTCGCTCTTCGACGCGCTGTGCGTGCGCGTGTAGATGTCCGGCAGTCGGAGCAGCCCGACGCCAGCGACGAACGTGAAGAACACGCCGCCCGCGACCAGCACTGCCACCGCAATCTCCGTCGGCGTCACAGCACACCACCCCGCTCGACCGTGAACTTCGAGATGGCGATGCTCATCAGGAAGTTCAACAGCGCGTACACGATGGCGACGTCGAGGGCCGCCGGCGTGTTCGTCGCCGCGCCGACGAGCGCCAGAATGACGACGATGTTCGTTCCGATGGCGTTCACCGCGATGACGCGGTCCTGCATCGTCGGTCCGTCGAGCACCCGGTAGAGCACGACCAGCGACACGAGGATGAACGCGCCCGCACCGGCCAGCAGAATATCGGGGACGAGGCTCACTCTTCACCACCCCCGGTGTCGGATTCGACGCGCTCGATGGCCGCCTGCACCTCGTCGGCGTCGTCGCTGCGGGCCCCGTCGACGCTGCCGTCCATCGTCTCGCCGCGTTCGGCTGGGGTCGGCAGCCGCATCGCTGCACGCCCGTAGAAGACGAACCGCACGGCGCGCTCCAGGCCGCCCGCCAGCAGGTCGGACCGCGACCCCGTCGTCAGGCTGTGGACGGTGAAGTGTCGCTGGGTCACGTCCACGGTGAGGGTCCCCGGTGTGAGTGTGATGCTGTTCGCGAGCGTCGTCGCCGGGAGCTCAGACCAGACCGCGGCGTCGAACTCCACGACTTTCGGGTCGATGGGGAGCCGCGGGTGGAGCACAACCTTCGCGATGCTGATGTTCGCTTTCACGATCTCCCACAGCAGGTACGGCACGTACAGCGCCATCCGACCGAGGCGACCAGCTAACCCCGGCAGGTCGACGGACCCGCGAGTAGTGATGCGCCGGAGCAGCGCGGCGACGATTGTCCCCGTGACCGCCCCGGTCGCAACATTGAACACGGTCAGCTCGCCAGCAATCAGGAGGTAGAAGCCGAACGTCGACGCGAACAGTAACACGAACTGGTCGAGGCCGGCCGGCCGCGTGAGCGGCCCGCGCCGGGTCGCGCGCTCTACCGGTGCGAGTTCGGCGTTCAGACCCGCCGCCTCCAGCTCGCGCTCCAGCGGCGGCAGTAGCGGTGCCATGCCGAGCGGATTGAACTCTGGGTCGAGGACGACGGTATCGACGCCGTTCCGCCGCGCGTACGCGACCAGCACGTCTGCGTAGTCGCCGGGATTGAACAGGTACACGTCGGCCCCGACGACGCTAGTCACCACGGAGACGTCCTCGCTGTGCTCCCCGAGGTCCTCCTCGGCCCACACTTCGATGCGGTCGAGCAACGCTTCGGCGTCGCCCGCGACCTCGCTGTCCCCGCCGCCGACCGGACGCTCGGAGATCGGGCAGACGAAGTGTAGCGTCACCGGGACGCCGGCGTCCCGGGCGCGCTCGGCGACGTGCGCGACCGTCTGCCTGAGCGACACGGAGTCCTCGACCGGGACGAGCAGGTCAGCCCCCGACATCTCTCACCTCCGGTGGTTCGGGCCGCACCCCGTCGGGCGGCCGCGTAGCTGTCGTCATTGTCGTGTTCGGCAGGTGGCGGTGACCGATGATGATACCTTCGGTTTCCCCGGCTGTCGGCCGGTTTCGCCCCGTGAGGGTTGCTCTGGCTGCATCACGTTCGAGGAGTGGCGGTGACACACTGTGGGAGCCGCGTGAACCGTACCGGACGACGCGCGCGGTCCGGTGGCAGCGCCCCGTCCTCAGAGGCGGTCGGCGAGTTCGCCGGCGACTCGCCGCCCGAGCCCCTGTTTGTCGCCCACGAACTCGCTGGCGTCGTCGGCCGTGACGAACAGCGCGCGCGTCTCGTCGCCGCCCATCACGCTGGCGTCGTTCGCGACGACGAACGAGAGCGCGCTTCGGTCGAGGATGCCGCGGGCTGCCTCGACCATCGCGTCGTCCTCGCCCGACGTCTCCGCCTTGAAGCCGACTATCGGGAGAGTGGGGTATTCGTCGCGAACGGCGTCCAGAAGCTTCCGCGTCGGCTGGAGGTCGAGCGTGAGTTCCCGCCCGGAGCGAATCTTCTCCTCGCTCGGCTCGACGGTGTAGTCGCTGATGGCGGCCGCGGAGACGAGGGCGTCGGCGTCCTCGCAGGCGTCGAGTGTCGCCGCCGTCATCTCCGCGGCCGTCTCGACGTCGCACACGTCGGCGTACGGAACGTCGCCGTCGCCGTGGACGAGCGTCACGTCGGCACCCCGGACGTAGCAGGCGGCGGCGACGGCGCGACCGGTTTTCCCCGAGGACCGGTTCGTCAGCACGCGCACCGGGTCGATGGGTTCGCTCGTCGCGCCCGAGGTCACGACGACGTGCTCGCCGTCCAGCGGGCGGTCACCGGCGGCACGCGCGGCTGCGAGGACTATCGCCTCCTCACTGGCGATTTTCGCCTTTCCTTCTTCGACGCGCGGGTCGACGAAGTCCACGCCCCACGACGCCACGCGGTCGATGGCGTCGAGGACGCCCGGGTGGTCGTACATCGGCTCGTGCATCGCCGGCGCGACGACGACCGGGACGCCCGCCCCGAGCGCGGTGGTGGCGGTCGTCGTCACCGGTGAGTCGTCGACGGCGGCCGCGATTTTCCCGACGGTGTTCGCAGTCGCCGGCGCAATCAGGAAGACGTCCGCCCAGCCGTCGCGGCCGCAGAGTTTGACGTGCTCGACGCTCCCCGTGATTTCCGTGACGACCGGCGCGTCGGTCGCGAACTCGACCGCCCACGGGTGGACGATTCCCTGCGCGCTCTCGGTCACAACGGCTCGTACGCTCGCGCCGCGGCGGCGCAGCTCGTGGGCGAGCTCCACGACCTTCACCGCCGCGATGCTGCCCGTCACGCCGAGGGCGACGTTCACTCCGGAGAGCATTCCCCTGTGAGTCTGTGGGGTGAGGACTTAAATCGGGGCGATGGCAGACGCTGGCGGGAGTGGGCTGACAGGCGACCCCGGCGGAGCGGCGGCAGCTACCGACTCCCGGACTGCCCGACAGCGGGTCGCGCTCCCGCGGACTGCCGGGCGTCGGCGGTCACGTCACGGACGGCGGTGGTCCCGCCCTCACAGAAGAACGTTCGGCTACTCGTCGTCGACACTCGGGTGCTGGCTCGGTGGGTCGGCGGGTGAGCGACTATCGAGTGCTTCGAGACTCTCACGCTCGCGCTGCCGGCGTTCCTCCTCGCCGATTTCCTCCGTTCCCGGAGGAACGTCACGTCCTCGGCCCGTGAAGTAGCCGTCTGGTGCCACCCAGTCGTGGTAGTACGCCCTGTCGCTGTCCTCGACGACGGTGAGCCCCGCCGTCGCGCCGTGGCCGGCCGCGACGACCGCCTGGTGGTACTGGCGGGCGACGCGACCGGCGGCGTACAGACCGTCGACGTCGAGGCGCGCGAAGCGGTCGGCGACCAGCATCGTCTTCGACCCGCGCTGGACGCGCTCGACGTCGAAGCCGTCGAGGTAGCTGGTGTCCGGCCAAGACGCCGCCACCACGAACTCGGCAGCGTGCGCCGCGCCGGATTCGGTCTCGACGGTGAACGGTCGGTCTCCGGCCACGGACGCGACGTGCTCGTCGACGAAGCCGACGCCGGCGTCGGCGGCCTGCTCGCGGGTGGCGTCGAGGAACGACCGCGCGTTCACGCCCGCAGGGAACCCCGGAACGTTCTCCAGGTGGGCGTTCCGCGCGAGAATCGACTCACCGCCGTCGAACACCGTCGTGTCGAGGCCGGCGCGGGCCGTGTACGTGGCTGCCATCAGGCCGGCGGGCCCGCCGCCGACCACTGCGACTCGCTCGGTCATCGTCACTGATTGACGGGCGAGGAACACAAGTGTCGCGGTACGACTATACTGCCGGCGGCCCTGGGACGCAGCGTGGACACCCTCGAAGTCACCACCGACGTCCGCGTGCCTCCGGAGGAGGCGTACGCGTTCCTCGAGAACTTTCCCGGGTACGCGCGGTACTCGAAGTACCTCGACTCGGTCCGGCAGCACGGCGACGGCAGCGCGGGCACGGAGTACGACTTGACGTTCTCGTGGTGGAAGCTCTCGCACACCTTCCGGTCCCGCGTGGCGGACACGGACGAACCGAACCGCATCGACTGGGAAGTCCTTGGGACGCTGGACGCCAGCGGCCAGTGGCTCGTCGAAGCGGCCGAAGACGGCGCAGAAGTCTCGCTGGTCGTGACCTACGACTCCGGGAGCGCGAGGGGCGTCCTCGACCTCCCGATGTTCGCGTCGTTCGACTGGGTCGCCCAGCGCGTCGTCGAGAAAATCACCGAGGAGGGCGAACGCGTCGTCGAACGCGTCGTCGCCGACCTCGAAGGGCAGCGCCGTCCGGTCGACCTCCACGTGGAGACGCGGTAGCGTCCGGGCCAGCGGTGTCGAGCGAACGGTGCGGGCGGCCGGCCGTTACTCCTCGAACTCGCCGTCGTAGTCGCCGCCGTACTTCATGAAGAAGTACGCGATGCCGAGGACGGACGTCATCGACCCGACCGCCGCGACGGCCAGGGTCTTCGCGGAGTCCGGGACGAGAGTCTGGTAGCCCTCGTTCTCCGGTGGGCTGTCGGTCACGATGATGGTGCCCTCCATGCCGACGGAAGCGTGGGGGTCACAGACGTAGTTGTACTCGCCCATCGGCCCGTCGAACGTGTACTCGTACTCCATCGGCGGCCCCGTTATCTCGGTTTTCGCGCTCCACTCGGCGTCACCGGGAACTTCCGTCGCGTGAACGTTGTGCCCGCTGCCCTCCCAGACGAACCGCACCGTGGTCCCGGGAGTGACGTAGAGCTCTGCGGGGTCGAAGATGTTCTGGCCGTTCGGCCCAACCTTCACGATTTTCTCCCCGCTGCTGCTTCCCTCGCCGTCTCCGCCTTCCTCCTGGGCGGCTGCGGTGCCAGTCGCGGCGGTCGCAGCGGCCGCGGCCGCGCCGGCACGGATGACGCTCCGCCGGGACACCTGCCCGTCGTCGCCGTCGTTCTCGGAGTTCATGCCGTCCGCTAGGGAATCACGGGTACTGAATACTTTGGTTTGACTCCCCGGGGACGCGAGCAGGTGGTCCGCTCAGAGCGTGAAGTCCTCGCTGCCGTCGAGACTCGTCACGAACGCCGCCGTGAGGTCGACGACGTGCTCGATGTCGTCGGTGTGCACGGCCTCGACGGGCGTGTGGAGATATCTGGTGGGCGTGGAGATTGCGCCGACGGGCGTCGCGCCGTGGGTGCGCTGGAGCGGACCGGTGTCGGTGCCGCCCGCGCCCAGAACCTCGCGCTGGTGGTCGATACCCTCGCTGTCGGCGACGTCGAGGAGGTGGTCGACGACCTTCGGGTTCGGGATGACGACGCCGTCCTTGAACTTCACCGCCGCGCCCTCGCCGACCTCCGTGACGTAGTCTTCCTCGTAGACGAACTGCGGGATGTCGTTGGCGACCGTCGTGTCGAGGTTCAGGACGAGGTCGGGTTCGATGTCCGGGCCGAGCGCCTCCGCACCCCGCAGCCCGACCTCCTCCTGCGTGGTCGCGACCCAGTGAACCGTGACGTCGGGCGACGCGCGCTCGGCGGCCTTCAGCAGCTCGTAGACGCTCACGCGGTTGTCCAGCGCCTTCGCGGTGACGAGGTCTCCCACTGGCTCCAGACGCTGTGAGAGCGTCACGGCGTCACCGACCTGTACGTGGTCTCCGACGTCGTCGGCGGGCAGCCCCACGTCGATGAAGACGTCCCGAATCTCGTCGCGGTCCCGCGTGTCGGGGTTGTCCTCGATGTGTGGCGGCGGCGACCCGATGACGCCCGGGATGTCGCCGTCGTCGGTGTGGACGGTCGCGCGCTCGGCCCGCAGAATCCGGGGGTCCCAGCCGCCGAGCGCGTCCACCTGCACGAAGCCGTCCTCGTGGACGTGCTTCACGATGAATCCGATTTCGTCCATGTGCGCGGGCACCAGCACCTCGAAGTCTGGGTTCTGGCTGCCCTCCACGGTCGCAATCAGGTTCCCCATCGCGTCCGTCTGGACCTCCTCCACGTCGTCCGGGAGGTGGGCGCGCACCACGTCGCGGACGCGCTCCTCGTGGCCGGGCGCGCCGCTGGTCTCGGTCAGTTCCCGCAGCAGGTCTAAGTCGACGGCCATACGTGTGACAGGCTATCGCGACCCAATAAAGGCCCGCGTCCCGGTAGGCTGGACGGCGCTACGGGGACTGCGGCCGGGAAACTCCACGCCCGGGGTTCGGGGTTCCAGAACCCTTTTGCCGGACGCCGGAGACGTACCGTTCATGTCCGACACCGAAGCCGAACTCCGCGAGGAACTCACCGAGGCGTTCTCGAACGCCGACTACCCCGTGAAGAACCAGATGGGTCTCGTGCCCGCGCTCCCGAACGGCCCGTCGACGTCCTTCGAGGCCGGCGGCCAGTCCTGGACCGCGATGGAGCTCGCGACGAAGCTCTCCAGCCGCGCCGAGTTCCCCTACGACAACGTCGACGACCTGGTCGACGACGTCATCGCGGGTCTGAAAGACGAAGACGAGCTGTAACCCGGCTGTCGGCTCGGGGAGCCAGCGGTGGTTCCTCTTCCACAACTTCTTAGCGGACGTTCCTCGTCTGGCCAGCCATGGCTGACTGGATCGGTGACACCTTCACGAGCGACACCGGCTGGACCCACCTCGAACGACTCGTCGACGTCCGCAACCGGATGGCGGGCAGCGACGGCGAACGCGAGGCGGCCGTGGCCACGCGCGACGCGCTGGCCGAGCACGCCGACGACGCCTGGCTCGACGAGTTCGACATTCAGGGCTGGACGCGCGGCGACAGCGGCGTCGAGACGCCCGCCGGCGTCGAGGACTCCATCGCACTTCCGCGCAGTCCCAGCGGTGACGCAGCCGGCGAGTTCGTGGACCTCGGCCACGGCCTCCCCGAGGACTTCGAGGACGCCGACCTCGACGGGAAGGTCGTCATGGTCGCATCGGACGTCCCCGACTGGTACGACCGCTACCTCCACCGCCGGGAGAAGTACTACCACGCCGTCGAGGCCGGTGCCGCAGCCTTCGTCTACGAGAACCACGTCGAGGGCTGTCTGCCGCCGACGGGCAGTGTCGGTACTTCGGACGCCCCTATCGGCGACATCCCGGCCGTCGGCGTCTCCCGGGAAGTCGGTGCCCGGCTCTCGCGGCGCTTCGAGGGCGACGAGGTCACCGTCTCGGTGAACGCCGACGTCCACGACGCGACCAGCCAGAACGTCCACGCGACGCTCGGCCCCGACACCGACGAGGAGCTGCTCGTCACCAGCCACGTCGACGCCCACGACATCGCCGAGGGCGCGATGGACAACGGTGCCGGCACAGCGATGGTCGTCGAAGTCGCTCGCGCGCTCGCGGCCCGCGAGGACGAACTCGACACCAGAATCCACTTCGTCTGCTACGGCGCGGAGGAAGTCGGCCTCGTCGGCGCTGCCCACGACGCCGACGAACGCGACCTCGCCAGCGTGCGTGCCGTTCTCAACTTCGACGGCGTCGTCCGCGGCCGCACGCTGAAGTTCTACGCCCACGGCTTCGACGCGCTCGCGGACGCCGCGCGCGGCGTCGGCGATGACTTCGGACACCCGGTCTCCGTGACGCCGAAACTCGGCCCGCACTCCGACCACTGGGAGTACGTCCAGCACGGCGTCCCCGGCTACCACGTCGCCAGCGAGACCGGCGGTGCCGGCCGCGGCTGGGGCCACACGTACGCCGACACGCTCGAGAAACTCGAAGTCCGGAACTTCCGGGAGCAGGCAGTCCTCCTCACCGACCTCGCCGTCCGCCTCGCCGACGACGGGTTCGCCGTCGCGCACGCCAGCGAGGCTGACATCGCCGCCGCCCTCGAGGACGAAGATCTCGCCGAGGGCATGAAGATCACCGGCGACTGGCCGTACTGACCGAGCCGACTCCTCGCCCAGCCACCTCGCGCCCGCGGGGTTTTTGTGACTGCCGCGCCGCAGTCTCACCGATGACACGGACGCCGACCGACGGGTCGCCCCGCGCGGAGAATCCGGTGACTGCACCCACCGGCGGGTGGTCGCGGTGACGACGCGGGTCGCCGTCGTCGGCGACGACACCGGCGAAGCGACCGACGCCGTCAGGGACGCCGGCGGGACGGTCGTCGACCCGGCCGACGCCGACGTCGTCGCTGCGCTCGGCGAGGACCCACTGCTGGACGCCGCTGTCGACCCGCCGGCTCCGCTCCTGCCAGTCGATGCCGGCCGCGAGTACGGCGGCGTCGCCCGCGCGGACGTCGAGCCCGCGCTCGCGTCGCTGGCCGCTGGCGACTTCTCCGCCGTCGACCGGCCGACGCTGGCCGTCGACGCTCCCGGCGTCTCCGCGCGAGCGCTCGCTGACGTCACCCTCGCGACCACCGAACCCGCGAAGATATCCGAGTTCGTCGTCGACGCCGGCGACCGCCGCGTCGACTCGGTGCGCGCGGACGGCGTCGTCGCCGCCACTCCCACCGGGAGTCGGGGGTACGCCACGGACGCCGGTGGTCCACGCCTCGAACCCGATGTGCCGGCCGTCGGCGTCGTCCCCATCTCGCCGTTCCGCGTCGACCGCACCAACTGGGTGGTCGCGCCCCCGCTGTCGGTCACCGTCGCCCGCGACGAGACCAGTGTCGAACTCCACGTCGACGGCCGAACACACGGGACGCTCGCCGTCGACGACCCGGTCGCGCTCACCTGGGGCGAGCCGCTGCGAGTCGCTGTCGTGCCGGCGACGCGCCGCCCGCCGCGGCCCGATTGAGCGATTGGAAAAGACATAATACCGCGACACACCGAAACCCGCACATGGTAGACCCCTCGGTCGCGCTCTTCGGGCCTCTCGACACACTGGTCGCGCCCTACATCGAGTTCGTGCTACTGGCACTCGTCCTGCTGAACTTCGTGAGCCGCCGGGTCGCGCACGGTCAGCACGTCAAGCAGGCCGAGGACGGCGCTGACGCCATCTCCCGGCATCCCTTCCACTCGTTCACGACGTGGGGGCTCGTGCTCTCGACGTTCTACTACCTCACGCTCCACCACCACTCGGGGATGGTGCTCGCGACGCTCGTCCTCAGTATGTACATCGCGGACCTCTTCGAGTTCGAGGCCCGGAAAGTCGAAGCACGCGAGGGCCACGGACTGGAACGGCCGAAGGGCGCGCTCGTCGCAGCCACGTTCACGTTCCTCTACGTCGCCTTCATCAGCGTGTTCTACCTCATCAAGCCGTACTGGACGCAGGTCATCTGAGGTCTCTCGCGGCCCGACACCGTTCGCACTCGTTTTCTCCGAGCGAACTCCACGCCGCAGTCGCCACACAGTAGTGCGTCGGCTGTGTCTCCTCGCGCCTTTTCGACGGTCTGTACTGCCTGTGGCCCCTTCAGCGGTGGAAGTTGGTAACCGTGGACCGTCCGGTCGCGCTCTATCGCCCGCTCCGCCGATAGCTATCGCTGACCTCAGCCCAGACCGTCAGTGGGTTGGCCGGCGCAGCAGCTACTCGGGACGAGATTGTCGGAAGAACGGACGTCAGTTACTCGCCGCTGTACTTCGCGTGCAGTTCGCGGCCGAGCGGAACGCCGATCCAGAAGAACAGCGCGCCGAAGATGGCCAGCCAGAACATCCCCTCGAGGAGGACGACGGCCAGCTGGTCGTACATCGTCAGTTCGCTCGGGACCGAACTGGTCAGCTGTCCGCCGGCGAAACTCGGCGTCTTGTACCAGCCCGCGAGCACCATCCAGACCAGGCCCGCACCCGTCAACAGGCCAAGTCCCTTCGCAAACTCGTCAGCCATTATCGGATGTTTCGTCGTCGCTGTTCTTATCCGTTACCATTCCGCGAGCCCGGAACCGGGACGCGAACGCGTACACCACGCCGCCCGCGGCGATGAGTCCGACACCGAGTGCGGCCGTCGGCACGCTCACTTCCTCCGGGGCCGCCGACCCAGTGTCTGTCGCCGCGTCCAGGGCGACGAACCCGAGGACGACCGCGACGATTGCGAACAGCGTCGAGAACACCGTCACGGTCTTGTAGAGTCGCTCCGGGACGACGACCTCGCGGCCGCGGGAGTCGTCTGCCATCTCTCGGGACTCGGGCTGCAGGCTACTTTACTGCGGCGGAACCACTGCCCAGACTGGCGCATCGGGGACGGTGGCCGAGAGTACACAGGCACACGAGCGACTCGACTGGGGACAGTGTGACGGAACAGGACGGCAAAACGAGGAACGGTGATGTCGCGGAAACCGACGGGTCTCCGACGGACCGCTTACTTCGGCGGCCGCAGCTTGTAGTACCGCCGGTTCAGGTCGTACATGTACCCCTCGCGCATCGACTTCAGCAGCGGGTACGCGAGCGCGCCCATGAGCGGCGGCAGCAGGAACGTCAGGTCGAACAGCAGGTGGGGGTCGAGCGGGATGAGGTTCTTCGCGGAGTACGCGCTGATGGTGAACGCGAAGACCACGCCCATCACGCCGACGGACGCCCAGAACGGCTGCTCGACGGGTCGGCGAGCGCTCCCCTTGTTGAGGAACGGCACGATGGCGATGAAGCCGACCACGACGACGTTCGCGAGCACGCCGTACGTCCGGTCGGCGAGCAGCTTCTCGCCGCCGAGGATGGCGAGCTCGGGGTTCAGCGGGCCGAGCTTCAGCAGGCCGAACGACCAGTAGAGGTACCAGTCGGGCAGAATGATACTCGGCGTCACGCTCGGGTTCGCCGGGTCACCGAGGTGCGGTGGGAGCGTCGCCGCCAGGAAGATGATCATCCCGACGAAGAAGCTCGTCAGCGCGAGGTTGCGCACGAGCTCGTGGGGCCACGTCGGGAACGCCAGCACGTCACGCTCGACGTAGTCGGACTCCTGACGGAGGTTCTGATCCTCGCGTCGCGAGCGCTCGAAGTACTCGTAGGTCAGCCGGGAGAGCCCCGTCGTGCGCTCCTTGCGCTCGCGCCACGTCGGAGTCTCGTCGTCCGGCGGAACGATGCCCGTGCCGTCGGTCCGAGGTTCCTCGGATTGGTTGTCGTCTGTCATTGTCAGTGGGGTTCCGCGATGCCCTGCATCCACACCAGCCCGAGGTGGATGGCGATGACCGTCGTCACCACGAACGGGAGCAGGAACACGTGGAGGATGTACATCCGCTGGAGCGTCGCCTGGCCCAGCGAGAAGCCGCCGAACATGAGCTGTGCCACCCACTCACCGACGAACGGTATGGAGAGGCTCATCTCGACGCCGATCTGTCCCGCCCAGTACGCCAGCTGGTCCCACGGGAGCAGGTAACCGGTGTACCCGAAGACCATCGTCAGGCTGAGCAGAACGATGCCGATCAGCCAGTTCACTTCGCGCGGCTCCTTGTACGAGCCCGTGAAGTAGACGCGGAGCATGTGCAGGAAGACCGCGGCGGTCATCACCTGCGCGGCCCACCGGTGCAGCGACCGGAGGAAGAACCCGAAGTTCAGGTCCGTCATGATGGCGGCGACGGTGCTGTACGCGACCGTCGCGCCCTCGATGTTGGCCGTGCCGGCGGCCGCGGACGGCGAGTAGTAGAACCCCAGCAGTGCGCCGGAGATCGCCGCGACGACGTACGCCAACGTCGAGAAGAACCCCAGCGAGTACAGCGGGTACCAGTACCAGAACTTGTTGTCGAGGTTGTACTGTTCGGTGTGGCTCTTCGGCATCTGGAGGTTGACGCGGTAGTACAGCGTCTCCAGCAGCTCCAGGTAGTCGACGATGCGGATGCGGCGGTCCAGCCAGACCAGCACCGTGAGGAACGTACTCTCGATGGGCGTCAGGTCTTTCTCCTGAATCCAGGCTTCGTGGTCGTGTTCGTCTTTGCGTTCGACACTCATTGTCAGTTCTCCGGCCGCGCGAACGCGACGAAGCTCTTTTTCACGATGCTGTACGGGTCGTAGATCGACTGGTGGCACTGACAGTAGATCTTGTCATCGGCTCCGCCGTAACTGGACGTCCGGAAGCCGCTCGGCGCACAGCAGAAGTGCGTGCACTTGTTCAGGATGGCCATGAAGCCGTCCTGCGTGGCGGCGTCCAGCCAGTCGACAACCTCGCCGCTCTCGGACTCGATTTTGTCCTCGATGATGGAACTACGGATAATCTGAATCGGCATCGTGTTCTCCGTGTTCTGGGAGCGCCACGTCGCCTTCGCAGGCTTCCCGATGCCGGCGTCGCCGTAGTCGTTCTCCCAGGTGTCGTAGTCCTGGAAGTCCTCGACGTTGACACGGCCCGAGGTCGGCTGCCAATCGTAGCCCGTGTTCGAGTACCGGAAGTAGTTGTCACCGTCGTAGCCCGGGTCGACTCCCTCGTAGCCCTGCACGCCGCAGTACTGGAACCAGTCGGGGCTGTACTCGATGCCGCCGATTTCCTCGCGGGCGACCTCGACGGTCTCGCCCTTCTGTTCGACTTTCTGGACTTCGGGGTAGATACCGCGAACGAACCCCTCGTCGTCGATTTCGAGCGGGACCATCGGCATCCCTCTCGGTGCCGGACCCGCGACGTTCTCCACGGCGTAGTACTCGACCGGGCCACCGCCGGCACCGCTCGGGTTCGTGACACTGTCGAGGGCCGCGACACCGGCCGTGCCGGCGCCGGCGAGGGTCGCACTCCCCACGACACCCTTCACGAACCGGCGACGCCCCGAGCTCTCTGGGTACTTATCTGACATAGTGTTATTTCCTCATGTACGGGTAGACCGCCTTCTTGAACTGTTCGACCGTGTCCCCGACCATCGACGTCCCGTCGGCCTGGTCCTCACGGATGTAGAGGTCCTCCCACTTCCGGCGGCGCTTCTTCACGATCATCACGTCCGGGAGGAACTCCTTGCGGTACAGCATGAGGATGAACGAGAGGTCGATGAAGATGGCCGCGAGCAGGAACCCGAGGTACATGTTGCCGACCGGGTCGGTGCCGAGGCCGGTGACGAGTCCCCACGTGAACAGCGCGACGAACACCACCTCGACGATGGTGAGCAAGACGATGGTGATCATCGCCGCGGTGCTCTCGTTGGCGGGTTCGTACCGGTGGATGTCGCCGTAGTTGGAGCCTTTGGATGACATTATTCTTTGTTCGGTGCGCTGGCGTGGCGCGACTCGCCGTACTTCAACACGAAGAACGTGTACACCAGACTCACGATCATCATGAGAATGGTGGCGATACCGACGAAGTGGGCCTGGAACGGCACGCCCATCTCGTGGGGTGTCCGCGACTCGCCACCACCGCCTTCGCCCTCCGGCGGAGCGCCGGACTCGTTGACGACGACGGTGCCCTCCATGCCGACGGAGGCGTGGGGGTCACAGACGTAGTTGTACTCGCCGGTCGGCCCGTCGAACGTGTACTCGTACTCGAACGGCGGTGAGACGATCTCCGTCTGCACGCTCCAGTCGGCTTCGTCCGGGACACCGGTCGCGTGGACGTTGTGGCCTTCTCCTTCCCACACCCACTTGACGGTGTCACCGGGCGCGACGTAGACGGTGGCCGGTTCGAATACGTTCTGACCATTGGGTCCGACTGCGACGGTCTTGGTGGTGCCGCCACCGCCGCCACCGGACGTGGCCGTGCTGTTGCCCTCTGTGCCGTTGCCCGTCGTCGTGCCGTTGGCTGTGGAGTTGTTACCCTCCTGTTGCAGGACGGCTGACGAGGACGGAGACGACTGCGCACCGGCTGCTCCGACGGCCGCGGCACCGCCAGCCGAACCGGTCGCGATTTTCAGAAAGTCCCGCCTCTTCATACACTCCAGAATCAGGATGGGAAACGCATAAACCCACCGATGGCCCGGTGCCGCTACGAGGCCAGTATCGGCGGCTTACGGGGCTTCTTCGCCCGGTTCCGCACTCTCGTCGTAGCCGTCGGTCTCGGGGACGAACGGCGGCCGCTCTCCGCCACCGACGCCCGCCGAGCGGAGGCGGTTCCGGAACTCTTCGGCCCGGAAGCGGTCCGAGAGGCGCGCGTTCGCGACGAGTGTGAGCATGAACACGCCGAAGGCGACGAATCCGACGCCGGCGATGGCGGCGATGACTGCGGAGTCACCGAGCGGGTGGAGCGTCAGTGTCGTCCCCGCGACTGAACAGGCGTGTGCGGCCGAGTCCGGGACGGACGGGCAGCCGCGCACGATGGGGTCGTAGACGAACGGCGCGAAGAACAGCAGGACGCCGGCCACCAGCTGAGCGATGCCGACGTACTTCAGCAGCGACGTTCCGAAGCCGCCGCTGCCCTCGGGTATCTCTCGAGGGTCCGGGAGGCCGGCCCCTTCCGGCGGTTCGGGAACGTCGTAGTCGTCCATCGAGCAGAGCGCGACAGTCGGTTTCACGTCCCGAAGCACCGTCCCCGACCCCTCGACGGTGCCGTCGTCGTAGACGACGCCGTACCCCTCGTCGGAGTACGCGAGTACGACCGGTTCGCCGTCGATGCTGTCGCGCTCGACGACGGCGAACACGTCGCGCGTGGCGACGCGGTGCCTGAGGTCGGCTTCCACGCGGTCGAGGAGGTCTGCCCCTGTAATCCAGGTGTCCGGGTCGAAGGCCGCCTCCCACTCCTCGGCGGTCATATCGGCCATCTGTCCGGGGCCGAACTCCTCGAAGTCGTACTCCTCGTCGACGTCCGCCGCGACCTCGCTCGGGGTTACTTGCGCTCGCTCCGGGTCCGGCTCGCGTCCGTCCGGCGGGGTGTCGTCACCCGACGGCTCGGACTCGTCTCCGCCGGCGCTGGAGTCCGTCATCCCCTGAGGGTTGCGGTCCGAGCGTGTAAACGCTTCCGACCGACCTACGTGACTGCCTTCGTGACGCTCGTCTCGTTCTCGCGGACAGTCACCCGGTGGTACTGGTAGGCCAGGACGGAGGCCTCGTACACGACTTCGCCGTCCCGTTCGACGACGACGTGCACGCCGTGCCCGCGCTCGTGAATACTTCTGGTGAACGAGCGCTCCTCGCCCGCCCGAACAGCGAACTGCTCGGTGTCTCCCTCGGGTGCGAGCGTGACGGTGACGTTCTCGGCGTCGTGCCACGCTTGCACGGTGAGGTGGCGACTGGTGTGCGACGTTCCGTGTGCTGTGTGCGGTTCGATTGTCTCACCGGTCGTCGGCGCGGTCGTGGCAGCGGCCGTCGTTGTAGTCGTGTCGTCGCCGACGCCACCGGACGGACCATCACCGGTGCAGCCGGCGACCGCGACGAGGAGGGCGACCAGCAGCACGCGCCTCGGGGACATGTTCGGCCGTTCCCCCAGATTCGGCATACGTCTTGTGGGCCGCGAGTCGAACCGGTTTTGTCCCGTCGGCCGAAGGACCACACATGGTCGAGGACGTGGCGGTCGCCACCGTCGCCGGGTTGCTCGTCACGCTGAGTTTCCCCTTCTACATCTACGGCGCGTGGATCATCATCGACGCCGAACCGGTGACGTGGGGCGTGCTCCGCCACCACCTCTCGTACATCTTCGTCGGCCTCACACTCAACACGGTGCCCGTCGCCGTCTGGATGATTCCCCGGCTGTTCGACCAGCTCGGCGGGTTCGCTGCTCTCCACGCTTTCTTCGGCGTGCAGGCGTACGCGTTCCTCGCGTTCGCGCTCACGGGCATCGTCCCAATCCTCCGCGCGAAGCGCGAGTACAACCTCTACAACGACCCGGACCGGGACATCGAAATCGACGAGATTCACGAGAACATGGGCGCTTGGCGGATGCGGCTGCGCGGCGGCGTCGTCGGGTACGTCGGCTGCTGGCTCGTCGCGTGGGTGCTCGGCGTCGTCCGGTACGCGATGCGGTACAACGAGATTCCGATTTAGCGGCCGCGGTACCAAGAGAATCCGAGGACGACAGCCAGCATCAGCAGGCCGCCAGCGAAGAACAGCAGGCCCGGTGGGACGCCACCCGCGACGGCGTCGGCTGCCTCCGCGACGAAGTCGGTGGCCTCCGAATCTGCAGCCTTTTCCACCGTCTGCTGGGCCGTCGTATTTGCGTCGACGCTTTCCTTGGAGGCGAGCTGGAATCCACCGCCCTCACCTCCCCCGGTGGTGGCGGCCTGTCCGTCGGACGCCTGGCCGCCGACCAGCCGCTGGACCACGAAGCTCGCCGCGCCGAGGATGCCGACCACGCCGAGCAGCCGCAGCAGCCGGTCTTTGAGCGCAGGGGCCGACGACTCGTCGGACGCGAACAGCACCAGCGAGTCGCTCGCTGGCGCGTACACCTTCATCTCCCGGCCCTGCTCGGAGTACCACGTGTCCGCGACCTCTACCAGGTCCGCGTCGACGAGCTTCTCGATGTGGTAGCTCGCGTTCTGCAGGGACGTGTCGACGCGGTCGGCGACGCTCGACGCCGTATCGGGGTCCTCGTAGAGCGCCGCGAGAATCTCGCGGGCGGTCCCCGAGGACAGCGCCTCGAAGACCTCGTCGGCGGCGTCCTCCCGGATGCTCACGACCTCCGAGCCCTCGCCGCGCTCCACGGACGACCCGCCCGGGAGTAGACGGTTCGCTGTCATCGACTGGGGATTCGTCCCCCTCCAGTAAAACGTCTCGTGAAGCTAAAATCGCGGTTTCATCCCCGGTGAACCGGGGACAAACGTCGACTTACCGCCGGACGGAACGGTGTTACCACTCGCTGCCGTCCGCGAGGTCCACGTCGCTGTCCGCCTTCGAGGACGGACAGATGTCCGAGAGGACGCAGTCCGCGCAGTCGGGGTTCCGCGCCGTACACGTCTCTCGGCCGTGCGCGATGAGCCAGTGCGTGTAGTTCTTCCAGTGTTCGCGGGGCACCACCGGCATCAGGTCCTCCTCGATGGCCTCCGGCCGCTCCTCCTCGGTGATGCCGAGCCGCCGCGAGAGCCGCTGGACGTGCGTGTCGACGACGATGCCTTCCGTGATGTCGTGGCCGTGCTGGAGGACGACGTTCGCCGTCTTCCGGCCGACGCCGGAGAGGTCGGTCAGCTCGCTCATCGTGTCCGGGACCTCGCCGTCGTGCTCGTCGCGGATGGCCTGCGCGGCGCTCTTGATGTAGCCCGCCTTGCTGTTGTAGTACGTGATGGAGTTCAGGTCCTCCGCGAGTTCCTCCTCGTCGGCGTTCGCGTAGTCTTCGACGGTCTCGTACGTCTCGAAGAGGTGTTCGGTCTCCTTGTTCACGCGCTCGTCCGTGCACTGTGCGGAGAGGATTACGGCGACGAGCAGTTCCATCCGGTTCGAGAACGTCAGCGAGATCTCCGGCTCCGGATACGCCTCGGAGAGGCGGTCGATTACCTCTACGGCCTGCGCTTCCCCCGACTCCAGACGTGTGCCCATACTGTCGCCTGTGCGCCGCCGCCCTTCGCTGTACCGGAAGCGGGCGAACGTTCGAGTACGGGGCGTCGTCCGGCGGGCGGGCGCGCTGGCCGGCTTCCGGGACGTTTATGCGCGCGACAATCCGGCTACGTGGTATGAAAGCGACCGCTCGAGCGCACCCGATTCAGGGACTGGTGAAGTACCACGGGATGCGGGACCACGACCTCCGGTTCCCGTACCACGACTCCATCAGCGTCTGCACCGCGCCGTCGAACACGACGACGACGGCCGCGTTCGACCCGGACCGCGAGGAGGACGTGTACGTCGTGGACGGCGAGACGGTCGACGGGAGCGGGGCTGACCGCATCCGGTCCGTCGTCGACGAGGCCCGGCGGCGCGCGGGCGTCGACCACCGCGTCCGTCTGGAGAGCGAGAACAACTTCCAGACGAACATCGGCCTCGGGTCGTCGGCGTCCGGGTTCGCGGCGGCGGCGCTGGCGTGCGTCGAGGCGCTCGACCTCGACCTCACGCTGCCGGACGTGTCGGCCATCGCGCGCCGCGGGTCGGCGTCGGCGGCGCGCGCGGTCACGGGCGGCTTCTCGGACCTCCACGCGGGAATGAACGACGAGGACTGCCGGAGCGAGCGCCTCGACGTAGACGACGACCTCGCGGACGACCTCCGCATCGTCATCGGGAAGGTACCGGCGTACAAGGAGACGCAGGCCGCCCACGACGAGGCCGAAGACAGCCACATGTTCGAGGCCCGGCTGGCGCACATTCACCACCAGCTCGGCGTGGTGCGTGACTCGCTCCGCGAGGGCGACTTCGAGCGCACGTTCGAGACGGCGGAACACGACTCGCTGTCGCTTGCCGCGACCACGATGACTGGTCCCTCGGGGTGGGTGTACTGGCAGCCCGAGACCCTCGAAATCTTCGAGGCCGTCCGCGACCTCCGCGAGGACGGCGTGCCCGCGTACTTCTCGACGGACACCGGCGCGACCGTCTACGTGAACACGCGAGCCGAGCACGCCGACGAGGTCGAGGCGACCATCGCGGACTGCGGGGTCGACACCGACGTCTGGGAGGTCGGCGGCCCCGCCCACGTCGTCGACGACGCCATCTTCTGACGTCGGTCTCGCCGCCGGGCATACGGTTTTCCCTCGTCCGTCCCAAGACGGGGGTATGCGAGTCGTCGTGCTCGGCGCTGGCTACGCGGGTATCGTGGTCGCCGGTCGACTGGAAGACACTCTCCCGGAGGACGTGGACCTGGTCGTCGTCGACGAACACGACTACCACCTCGTCCAGCACGAACTCCACCGCGTGATACGGCGACCCGGGCTCGCGGACGACGTTCGCGTGCCGCTGCGCGACATCTTCGACCGGGCGCGCGTTCAACAGGGTCGCGTGAGCGAGGTGGACCAGAACGACTGCGTCGTGGAGTTCGCCGACGGCCGCAGCCTCGAGTACGACGTGGCAGCGGTCTGTCTCGGCGCGGAGACTGCCTACTACGGGCTCCCGGGCGTGGAAGAGCACTCGTTCCCGGTGAAGCGGCTGGCGGACGCGGAAGCGATTCGGGCGCGCTTCGAGGGCGTGCTCGAATCGGGCGGCACCGCTGTCGTGGGCGGGGCGGGTCTCTCTGGCGTCCAGACGGCCGGCGAGCTCGCGGCGTTCGCGCGAGACGCCGACGCGGGTGATTCCGTGGACGTGGTGCTCTTAGAGCAGGCCGACCGGGTGGCACCGTCCTTCCCGCCGAAGTTCCAGGAGGCGGTCCGCGAGGAGCTGCTGCTGGAGAACGTGGACGTGCGGACTGGTGTGACGGTCACCAGCGCCACCGGGGACGCAGTCGAGACGGCCGACGGGTCGGTTCCCAGCGACCTGTTCGTGTGGACGGGCGGCATTCAGGGCCCGGACGCCCTCGGCGGGGAGCGGCCGTCGGTGCGAGCGGACCTTACCGCAGACGACCACACGGTCGTCGTGGGTGATGCGGCGCGCGTCGTCGACGCCGAGGGGTCGGCCGTCCCGGCGAGCGCGCAGACCGCAGTCCGGGAAGCGAGGGTCGCCGCGGCGAACGTCGCGTCCCTCGTGGCGGACCGCCGCGACGGCGACGTCCGGCCGCGACAGCGCTACACCTTCGAGTCGCCCGGCTGGCTGGTGTCAGTCGGGGACGGTGCCGTCGCCCAGATCGGGCCGAGCGTCGTCCGTGGAACTGCCGCGAAGGCCGCGAAGGTCGGCGTCGGCGTCGGTTACCTGGCAAACACTGGGGGCGTCGAGGACGCGGTCGGGCTGCTCCGTGAGGAACTCGGGCTCGGCGGCCGAGAGCGCGACGAAAATGCGGGCGGTCAGGCCGGACCGAGGTAACCCCAGGCCTGGAGGCGGTCGCCGTCACCGCCGACCCAGCGCTCCCCGATGTCGTCCCGGTAGTACATGTTCGGCATCGTGATCGCGTCGACGCAGTCGTAGCACTGCTCGCGGGCGGCCTGCATCGTCTCGCCCTTCCCGGTGACGACCAGCGGCATCCCGCTCTCGCCGGCGGCCCGCCACTGGCCGTCGACGCGCTTCGCGTCCTCGAGGTGGTAGCCCTCGCGGCTGTCCGTCTCGAAGACGACGGCGGCGTTCCGCGAGTTCTCGTCGTACGTCTGCTCGTCGTCGAACGGGAACGGCGGGAGGACGACGCGCACCGCGACCTGGAACCCCTGATGGACGTCGAGGTCGGGGTCGTTGCCGTGTGCGAGGTCGTAGAAGAACTCGCCGGTCGGCGACTCGAAGGATTCCTCCTGGAGCGCGATGGTCGGGTAGCCGAACCGCGGCGTGAACTCCAGGGGGTAGATGCCGGAGTCGTTGACGATGCAGTTCACGTCGATGCTGCCGACGTACCCCTCGTCGGCGAGCCACCCCTCGAGCTTGCCGAGCGTCTCGGCGAACAGTCGGTTGCGCCCCGCCCAGAACATCGACGTCCCCATCTCGCCGGTCGACGGGCCGACGTTCCCCGGGAACAGTTTCTTGTGCTCGAAGTTGAAGTTCACCCGGTCGACGAACGAGTTCCCGTCGAAGAAGCCACAGACCGCCACCTCGACGCCCTCGACCTTGCGCTGGAGCTGGAACCCCTTCATGCGGTGACCCCAGGCCGTCTCGTAAGCGCGCAGGACGTCGACGACGTCGCTGCCGTCGTCCTCGTCGCCGACGTACAGCAGCCGTTTGACGTTCTGGACTTCGCCGAGCGGCTTCACGACGTAGGGAGCGGGGTTCGCTTCGACAAACTCGATGGCCGCGCCGAAGTCGGTGAACACGCGGTGGTCGATGGTGTTCACGCCCTGCGATTCGAGGACGTCCATGGCGTACCCGCGGTCTTCCTCGAGGCGGTCGGTGTTCGGTGTCCCGCCGACGACGGCCGTTCCCTGTTCGCGGAGTTCCTCGGCGAGCGCGCCGGTCCCGACTTCGTCGCCGACCCAGATATCGTCGAAGACGACGACGTCCGCCCAGTCGGCGTCCGAACGCCAGTCCTCGCTCCGTGTGACGAACCCGTCACCGATGTCCCGGTCGCTGTCCGCTTCGACGTAGTGTCTGACGTCGTGGCCTTCGCGGTGGAGTTGCCACGCGAGGTCCGTCGCGAGGGCGGCGTCGGCCGACACGATGAGAAACCGTCTGGCAGTCATACACGTCCCTCGTAGCGCGCTCTGAAAAGTGTACGCAGGGACCCCACGGGTGTAGTGTGGTCAATGAGAGTTTGTGACACAGGCACAACGAATTTATACCGTACCCACGCAACCTCGTGGTATGGCTCAACGAATCAATCGACGCAACGTCATTCGCGGCCTCGGCGCAGCCGGCATCGCGGGACTCGCAGGCTGTACCGGAGACGGCGGCGGTGACGGCGACAGCGGTGATGACGACACAACGACGGAATCAGGCGGGGGCGGCGGTGGAGACACCACGACGACGGAGTCCGACGGTGGCGGCTCCATGGACCGCACCATCAAGCAAGGCGTGTTGCTGCCCACCACGGGCGACCTCGCGGACCTCGGTGGCCCGATTCGTAACGGTGCCATCCTCCCGCAGACCGTGCTGGAAGGCGAGACCGACTTCGAACTGGACTTCTCGGTCCAGGACACCCAGACCGACCCGAACGCGGCGCAGTCCGCCGCACAGTCGCTCCGCGCCGGCGGTTACCCGGCGGTGACGGGCGCGGCGTCCTCGGAGGTCACCATCTCCGTCGCGGAGAACGTCTTCATCCCCTCTGGAATGGTCGGCTGCTCGCCCGCGAGCACGTCCCCGGCCATCAGCGGCCTCGAGGACAACGGCCTCATCTACCGGACGCCGCCGACCTGCGTGCGGAGGCGGCCGCGGTTCGAGGACCGCTCGTCGCTGACGAATACGGTGAGGATGCGGCCGTCGCCCGTGTCGAAGAACAGGTGGGTCTGCGAGGGGTCGTCGAGGTTCGGCTGCCGCATCACGAGCGGCATCCCGAGCAGGTCGCGGTAGAACGCGATGGTCTCCTCGGCGTTGCTCCCCCAGACCGTGACGTGGTCGGTGCCGGTGGTTCGGAACGGGCTGTCGGGCACGTCGGCGCTGACCGGGATGGAGTCGTCTGCCATACCTCGTCTAGTCGTTGACGGCGGAAAAGGGCTCGCGGGCGTCCGTGCCACCCGGTGACGGCGGTGTCACCGCCGCGCGCTGCCTGCCCGGGAGCGCCACCGCTTTATCTGGGACCGTCATACGTCGTCGCGTGCAAGTCGTCGGGTACGAGACGACTCCGGGCGGCGGGCCGGCAGCCCTCCGCGTCGCCGATGCGGGCGAGGTCGACCGCGTCCCGCTGGTGGCCGGGAACGAACTGGCCTACACGCTGGGCGACCGCCACTGCGCGGGCGTCGACCGCGGCAGCGACGGCCACCGGACCTGCCAGCGCCCGGACGCTCCGTACTGCGACGAACACACCTCGACGTGGCCGTGTGCGCGCTGCACCGGGAACTGCGCGATGCCGCTGGACTCGTGTCACGAGGAGCACGCGGTCTACCTCGCGGCGTTCGCGCCGGACACGTTCAAGGTGGGCGTGACGCGCTCGTGGCGACTCGACACCCGGCTCCGCGAGCAGGGTGCCGACCGCGCGGCGCACATCCGGACCGTCGAGGACGGCCGGCGCGCCCGCCGTATCGAGGCCGGCATCGCCGACCGAATCCCCGACCGCGTGCGCGTCCCCACTAAACTCGACGGCTTCGGCGAGTCGGTCGACGACGAGGCGTGGCAAGCCCTGGTCGACGACTTCGACCCCATCGAGGAGTTCGCCTTCGACTACGGCGTCGACGTGGACAGCCGGCCGGTCGCGGAGACGATGCTCACTGGGACCGTTCGCGGGACGAAGGGGCGCGTCCTCCTGCTGGACCGGCAGGGGACCACCTACGGCGTCGACATGCGGGACCTCGTCGGCCACGACCTCACGGCGGGTGCCGACGACCGGGACGTCCAGTCCAGCCTCGGCGCGTTCTAGTCCGTCGTGTGGCGGCCGTCGATGGCCGAGTCGTTCGCGACAGTCACGACGTACCCCTCGCCGGCGTACACGTCGTGGGTGTGAGTCGCGTTCGCTGTCGACACCGTAATCCGGTACTGGTCGCGGTCGGCGACTTCGCTCGTCAGGTAGAGCTGTGAGCCGGGGTCCATGGTCGTCTCGCGCTCGTAGAACGTCGTCCCGGTCGGCACGGAGCCGAGTGTCACCCGCACCGTCGTCGGGCCGTCGCCGCTGTGCAGGACGGTGAGGGCAGGCGGCGACGACGCGGTCGTTGTCTCGGCGGGCACGTACGTCGTCTGCGGGTTCTCGGGGGTGACGCCCGTGGGGCCGGTTCCCCCACAGCCAGCGAGCAGGACGAACCCGACGACCAGCAGGGCGGGCCAGCGGGACTGCACGCGTCGGCGTTCTCCCGAATCCGGCATGGGTCTTCCGGCCGCCGTCTCCGGAAGCCGGCTTTTTTCAATGCGGGCGGCGAATCGTGAGGTATGGCAGACGACGAACCAGACCAATCGGACGCCGAGAACGGCGACGACGGGGAGGAGAAGTCCTTCCGGGAGCGCGTCGAGGAGATTCGCCAGGAGCGAGCCGAAGAGCGCGACGAGGGCGACGGCGAAGACCCCCGCGAGCGCATGAAGGACGCGATGGGCGGCGGTGCGGGCGGTCCGCCCGGCATGGGCGGCGGCGGCGGTGGTGGCGGCAATCCGTTCGCGCAGATGATGGGCGGCATGATGGGCGGCGGTGGCGGCCCGCCGGGGATGGGCGGCGGCCCCGGCGAGGAGTCCGGCGACAGCGGCACCAGCGAGAAAGTCGAGCGCGAACTGGAGATGCTCCGCAAGGAAGTCGAGCGCACGAACAACAAGCTCGACCGTATCGCGAACGCGCTCGAAGACTGAGCGCGCTTCCGGTGAGGAGTTACAGGAGGTCGCGGTAGCGGGCCGCGAGCCGGTCGATGGCGCGTCCCACGCCTGCTTCTTCACGGCGCGCCAGGCAGTTCTCCGCGAGCCGGTCGCAGTCGTCCAGCGTCCGCCGTATCGCGCGCCGGAACCCCGGGATGCTCCCCTCGCCGTAGTGGTAGCCGGTCTCGCCGTCGAGAATCGTCTCGGAGAGCGCGCCCGCGTCGACGCCCGCGACGGGCGTGCCGCAGGCGTTGGCCTCCAGCGCGACCAGCCCCTCCGTCTCGACGGGGCTCGGGAACGCGAACGCGTCCAGCGCCGAGTAGAACGCCGGCAGCTCGTCGCGGTCGAGGAACCCGAGGAAGCGGGCGTCGACGTCGCGCTCTGCGGCTTCGGCTTCGAGGTCGTCGCGCGCGGGGCCGTCGCCGCCGAACACGACTGTGACGTCGAGGTCTTCGGCGGCCGCGAGCAGGTCCGAGAGCCGCTTCTCGTAGCCGTGCCGGCCCGTGTACCCGACCAGCGGCTCGTCCGTCGGGAGGTCGTGGCGCGAGAGGAACGCCGTGGGGTCGGTCGGGCGGAAGTGCTGGGTGTCGACGCCGTTCGGCATCACCTCGACGGGCGTGTCGACGCCGAGGGCTCGAACCGTCTCACACGTGCGCTCGCTCGGGCAGAGCACGAGGTCGGCGTGCCCGAGGAACCACCGTTCGTAGCGCTCGCTGGCGGCCCGCACGACACCCGTGAGCGCGTCCGGACCGACGTACTCGGCGTACTCGGCGGTCGGCGTGTGGTAGGTCGCGACCAGCGGGGTGTCGCTCCGGCGCGCCAGCCGGAGGCCCGCGAGCCCTAGGCCGAACGGCGTGTGGGCGTGAACGACGTCGGCGTCCCGGACCGCGTCCGGCGTGCTCGGCAGCGCCATCCGGTAGCCGTCGTAGAACGGGAACGGCAGGCTCGACACCGGGTGTTCGCCCTTTCCGGGCGTGTGACTCGACTTCGGGTAGACGACGGGCATCCGGCCGTCCCGGGACTGGTACTCCTCGTGCCACGAGGAGACGGTGTACGTCACGCCGTTGACCGTCGGCAGGTAGGAGTCAGTGAACGCGGCGACGGTCGGCAGGGCTCCGCTCACGCTACCCCTCCACGGCGTCGCCCGACGCGGCTCGCTCGACGTTGCCGTCGAGGAGCGCGTCGTAGACGTCGGCCAGTTCGTCACCGATTCGGTCCAGGCTGTGGGATTCGGCCGTCTCGCGGGCGTTCTCGCCGAGGCGCTGCCGCAGGTCGGGGTCGTCGGCGAGGCGTTCGAGCGCTTCCCGGAACTCCTCGAACGTCGAACACATCAGGCAGTCCTCGCCGTCCGTGAAGAACTCCCGGAACACGTCGATGTCCCGGAGGACGACCGGCTTCCCGCAGGCCATCGCTTCCAGGACGGCGATGCCCTGGTTCTCGACTTTCGCCGGGAAGAGGTAGACGTCGCCCGCGCCGAACGCCGCGCGCTTGTCCTCCATGAACCCGGTGAACGTCACGTTCTCGGGCGGATTGTTCACCCAGTGGCGCGTCGCGGTCCCGGCCTGCGGTCCCTCGTCGTACGGGCCGAACCACGCGAAGTCGTAGTCGGTGTCTTTCGCGAGTTCGCAGAACATCGTCAGGCCCTTGCGCTCGAACACCTCGCCGACGGCGTACACCACCATGCCGTCGAGGTCGAAGCGCGCCCGGGTCTCCTCGCGGAACTGCTCGTACCCCTGCATGCTCTCGACGTCCACGCCGTTCGAGATCTGGCGGATGGGGGCGTCCACGGGGTACGACTCCAGCACGCCTTTCGTGTACTCGCTCGGGCAGAGCACGAGGTCGGCCTGCGAGTAGAACCACCGCAGGTAGGGTTCGAGGGCGGGCGCGACTCTGCTCGACCCCCGGAAGGACTGCGCGAAGTCCTCCTTAGTAACGTGTGCGTGCAGAATCAGGGGGATGTCCTCGCGTCTCGCGTGCCGGGCGACTGCGACGCTGCCCGGGCCGACGAGGTTGCAGTGCGCGAGGTCGACGTCGGTGAAGTAGCCCTCGCCCGCGAACAGGGTGCCCAGAGACTGCACGGGGTTGCCGGCGCGCCAGGGCGTCTCGACTACCTCGACGTCAGTCGTGGAGAGCGCTTTCCGCTGCTGGCGGGTCGCCGTCACCATCCCGCCCCGGACGGCGTCCTCCAGTTCGAGGTAGTTCAGCGCTCGCATCAATCGGTGGATGCTGGTGGCCGCCGATAACCCTACCGGAACTGTCTTGGGCCGCACAGACCGAGAGCCGGTATGTCCATCGCGGCCGAACGCATCGACCGCCTGCACGCGCTCGCCCGAGCGACGGCGCGCGCCGGCGACGACGATCGCGCCCGCGAGTACGTCCGACTCGCTCGTCGGCTCGCGGAACGCAACCGCCTCCGGCTCCCCCGCGAGTTCCGGCGGTTCACCTGCGACGCCTGCGACGCCTTCCTCGTCCCCGGTCGGAACGCCCGCGTCCGCACCCGGAACGGCCACGTCGTCGTCACCTGCGACTGCGGGACCCAGGCCCGCTACCCCTACGAGTGACCCGTCAGCCGGCCCGCGTTCGAGCGTCGGTTAGTTCTCGACGACGAACCGCGGTGTAGCCCGCTGGAACCGGACGGCCAGGCAACAAGCTTCAAACAGCCCGGGCCGCAAGCAGGGGTAACAATGTCCGACGACCTGGCGACGAAAGCCCACGAGGCAGACGTCACCGTCTGGGTTGGGAAGGCCGGTATCGAGTCCGTCGTCGAAGAGCTGTCCGACCAGCTCGACGACCGCGACGTGGTGAAGGTGAAGTTCCTCCGGTCGGCCCGGGGCGGTGACGAGACGGCCGACCTCGCCGCGGACCTCGCAGAGCGGACGGGAACCGAGGTGATCGACGTGCGGGGCAACACGGCGGTGTACCGGTGATGGCCATCGAGCCGCTGCCGGGTCTGCAGGGTGCTCTCGGCGACTACGCTATCGCCGTCACTCAGGCAGTGTACTTCGTCGTGTCGTTCCTGGCGGTGTACCTCGTCGGCCGGCTGGCCGTCCAGCCGCTGTTCGAGCGCGTGCTTCAGCGCCGGAGCCTCGACGCCCACGCGCGACGACCGCTGAAGCGCATCGTGAGCGTCGCTGTCCTCTTCGTCGCCGTCTCGGTGGCGTTCGGGTTCGCGGGCTACGGGAACTTCCTGACGAGTCTCGCGACCATCGCGGCGGCCGCGACGCTCGCCATCGGGTTCGCGATGCAGGACGTCATCGCGAACTTCGTCGCGGGCGTGTTCATCTACACGGACGAGCCGTTCCGCATCGGCGACTGGATCGAGTGGGACGGCAACTCGGGCATCGTCGAGGACATCAGCCTCCGCGTCACGCGGGTCCGCACGTTCGACAACGAGCTACTGACGGTGCCGAACTCCACGCTGACCGACGGTGTGGTGAAGAATCCGGTCGCGAAGGACAAGCTCCGGCTCCAGTTCATGTTCGGCATCGGCTACGACGACGACATCGAGGCGGCGACGGATATCATCGTCGAGGAGGCCGAAGCGCACCCGGACATCCTCGACGATCCCGCCGTGTCGGTGCGGCTGACCGAACTCGGGGACTCCTACGTCGGGCTCAAGTCCCGGTTCTGGATCGGGAATCCGTCCCGGTCCGACTTCGTGAAGACCCGCGGCGAGTACGTCACCGCGGTCAAGCAGCGCTTCGACGAGGAGGGCATCGACATCCCGTACCCCGTCCGCACGCTCGACGGCGACGTGGACGTCGAGGTGACCGGTGAGGCTGTCACCGACAACCTCGAAGCGTAATCCGTCCAGTCAGTCCGCCGTCTCCGTTTTGACGACCGTGGTCGGCCGGTGCGTGAGCCGAACCACGCGGTCCGTGACGCTGCCGAGCAGCGACCGGTACTCGTCCGGCCGGCGCTTCGTCCCGAGCACCAGGAGGTCGGCGTCCTCGTCGTCGGCGTAAGCCACGACCGCCTCGGCCGGGTCGCCGTACCGCATCGCGTCGATGGTCTCGACGCCGGCCTCCGACGCCCGCTCGCGGACACCGTCCAGTGTTTCCCGCCCGTGTTCTTCGAGGCCGTGCTCCGGGCCCTCGGCTTCGTCCACGTACTCGTCGCCGCTGTACGCGGTCGTCACCGCTTCGTCCACGACGTAGAGGACGTGGAGCGTGGCGTCCATAGACGCCGCGAGTTCGATTGCGTGCGCCTCGGCGTCTTCCGATGCGACACCGCCGTTCGTCGCGAGCAGGATGCGCTCGTACATACCCACACCTCCCGCACCGCGGACAATAAAGGCGGCTGTGGTTCTCGGCGACCGGGACGAACCCCGTGACAGCGTGGCCGTGTCACGACACGCGACTGCGGCGAGAGTGTTGCGGGAATGACGGGATATTCGGTCGTTAGCGAAGCTGTCCGGTGAATCCACGAGTACCAACGTTTAGGAGGGCGGACCAGCAACAGCGGGTATGATTCTCTGCGTCGACCCCGACGCGGCCGCCCGCGAGCGGACCGCGGTCGCGCTCGCCGACGCCGGATTCGACGTCGAACACGCGGGGTCACTCGCCGACGCACGCGACGTGCTCGCCGACCGAGCGAGCGTGGACTGCCTCGTCACGGAGTACGACCTCGGCGACGGCACCGGTCTGGAACTCGCCGAGGGCGTCCGCGAGCGCTCGCCGGACGCGGCGTGCGTGCTGTTCACGACGACGCCGCTCGACGACGTCGACACCGGGACGTTCGGCACACTCGTCGCCGAGTACGTGCGAAAACAGGGCGAGGACCGCGAGGAACTGCTCGGTCTCGTCGAGCACGCGCTGGCGTTCCGCAGTCAGACCGCGTACCCGCTGCCGGACGACGAGGCCGCACGCGTCGCGGCGCTCGAACAGTACGCGACGGACCCCGCCGAACTCGGGGACTCACTGGACCGCTTGACGGTGATTGCCACGGAGCTGTTCGACGCGAAGGCGGCTGCGGTCGGTATCATCGACGCCCACAGCCAGAAGTTCCTCTCGTGTCACGGTATCGCCTTCGAGCCGATGGACCGTGAGGACACCACGTGCACGTACGCGATTCTCGACACGGACGTGATGGTGGTCGAAGACGTCTTGGCGGACCCCCGGTTCGCCGACAACGAGGCCCTGGACGCCGCGGGCGTGCGGTTCTACGCGAGTGCGCCGCTCGTGACGCCCGACGGGCAGGCAATCGGGACGTTCTGTATCTACGACGACGAGCCACGAGCGTTCCCCGAGAGGGACCGCGAACTCCTGTCGATGCTCGGCGACGAGGCGATGGAGCAGTTGACGTTGCGGCAGCGCGCTCCGGCCGACGGAGGTGACGACGATGAGTGACGCCTACGAGTTCGCGGACCTCCCGCTGGCCTCGCTCCGACCGGGAACGACAGTGCTTGTCACCGGTCCCGCACACGTCGGTACCCGGAACCTCGGGTTCCAGATGCTCTCCGGGCCACCGAGCGAGGGGTCTATTCTCATCAGTACGAACCATCGCGCGGACCGCATCGCCGACGACTGGGCCCGGAGCGGCTTCGAACTGGTCGAGGACCGGGCGGCGATTCTGGACTGCGTCGGCGACGAGGAAGCGGACGTGCCCGCCCGAGTGCTGCCGGTGTCCGGCCCCTCGGACCTGACGGGCATCGGGATGCGGTACTCGGACGTCTACCGGACGTTCACGGAGACCGGCATCGAGCGCGTGCGCACCGGGCTGTTCTCGGTCTCGACGCTGCTGTCGTTCGGCGACCTGAAGACTGTCTCGCGGTTCGTCCACACGCTCTCCGGCCGCATCGACGCCGTCGACGGCATCGGCATGTTCTTCATCGACCCCGGGATGCACGACGACCAGACCGTGAGTACAGTCACGCAGTTCTGTTCGGCACGGATCGACGTTCGCGAGACGGAGACCGGCCAGGAGTTACGCGCCCGCGGCATCCCCGGCCAGTCTCGCGAGTGGATGGACTTCGACGTGCGCACGGAGTGACTGACCGGAGTGTCGCGCCCAGCGCGAGCCGGCCGACAGACCAGAACGATTGCGCCACCGCTGTGCGGTTTTAGCGTAGATTTTGCGACCGTGAGCCGTCGGCTCTCGGTCGTAAACGGTAGTATGAATGTGGACGCTCGGGGTTGCCCGGCGTTCCCGGCCGGGTAGTCCCGGTCGCCTTCTCCACCCCGCGACCCGTCGAGCGACGGGCGTTCGGTGGTCCGCTGCTCACTTCCGTGCCTGGCGGGCTGCCACCGTCGAACCACGACGTAACGCCCCTGCGGGTGCACGCCGCGGACCGCCGTCCCCGACGGACGAGGCTTCCACGTTGGCTTCCGGGGCCCGACCGCGTCGGCCGGACTTCCCCGTGTTTCGGCCCCCGCTGATGACTGTCTCACGGGTGGAGGGCGGAGCCAAACCGCCCGGCCTAGTCCACTTTCACCTACCCGGGTCGTTCTTAAGGGCCTTTCGGGTTCGCGTGAATGGTGTTCGCTACCGTGTCTCGCGTTATCACTTTGTCGAAGTCCGTCGTGTCTCCGAGTATGTCCGCGCTACCGAACCACTACGAGACCCTCCGCGAGGTGTTCGACTACGACCGTCCGACCGTCGACATCGGCGACGTGGACGCCGAGGTCGTCGACCGTGCGTTCGCTGCGACGACCGACGAGGACGCGCTCCGCGAGGCGGCCGACAAGGAGACGCTGTTCGTGGCGAGCGCCGGACTGACGGGGCCGCCGCACGTCGGCACCGTCGCCCAGATGTTCGCGGTGAAGCGCCTGCGCGAGGCGGGCTTCGATACCGAGTTCCTGCTCGCCGACTACGAGAAGGTCGCCGCGGGCGGCCGCGACCTCGACGTCGTCCGGGGCCTCGCCGACGACTACCGGGCGTTTCTCGACGGCATCGGGTACGACGGCCGCGTCCGGACGCAGTACGACGCCACCGGCGTGATGCAGACAGCGTTCCGGCTGGCACCCCACTTCGACCCGGACGCCAGCATCGGCGTCGACGCGGAGCCGACTGCGTGGGTCGAGGCCCTCCAGGCCGCGTACGAGCGCGACCGCGACGGCCCCGCCGACGAGGCGACGACGACCGACTTCGGGGGCGACGCGGCGAGCCTGCTCTGTCTCGCGGACTTCGTCCACCCGACGCTGGCCGACGGCTACGACCAGACGGTGTTCGTGTTGGGCGTCGACGAGCACGCGCTCGTCCGGGCGAACGAACACCACCTCGCCGACGCGCCCGTCGACGCCGCCCGGCTGGCCGAACTCGAAGCGGCCTGCCGGGCGGGTGGCGGGGTCTGGGACGCCGCCGTCGAGGAGTACGCGGACTTCCTCGCCGACCTGTCGCGGGCGTGGCCGTCGGAGGGGAAACGGTCAACCACCCGGGGCTGCTAGCGGGTCGTATGGGATTCGGTTCCACCGCGAAGAAGCTCCAGAAGGTCACCGAGTACGCCGAGCAGCTCTACGAGCGCTTCGAGAAGCTCCGCAACGAGGTCGACGCGCTCCGGACCACCGTCGAGGACACGAACGACCGCGTCGAAACGCTGGAACGCCAGCTCGCCGAGCAGCGCGCGCTCGTCGAGGCGCTCGCCGAACAGGACGGCGTCGACGTCGAGGCGGCGGTCGAGGACGCGGCGACGGCACCGGAGGCTGCCGCCGACGGCGGGAGTCAGGCCGAGTGACCGACGGCAGCGGGTCGCCCCCACAGCCGACGCGCGCGGCGGCGGGTCCGAGTGGCCGGGGGCGGCCCGGATGGTAACGACTAAAGAACGCAGGCAAAAATTACCGACTCGATGACTACCCACCGGAGGCCGCTGGAGTCCGTGCTCGACACCGTCGGCGAGACGCCGCTCGTGCGCGTGCAGGCCGCGCCCGACGACGTCCCGGTGTACGCGAAACTGGAGTCGTTCAACCCCGGCGCGAGCATCAAAGACCGCATCGGGCTGTACATGGTCGAACAGATGCTCGAATCCGGGAAACTCCCCGAGGGCGGCACCGTCGTGGAGCCGACCGCCGGCAACACCGGCATCGGCTTCGCGGTCGCCGCCGGCCAACTCGACGTCGACGCCGTCTTCGTCGTGCCCGAGCGCTTCAGCGTCGAGAAACAGCAACTGATGCGCGCGCTCGGCGCTGACGTCATCAACACGCCGACCGAGGACGGCATGGGCGGAGCCATCCAGCGCGCCCACGAACTCGCTGAGGAACTCGACGACGCCGTTGTCCCCCAGCAGTTCTCGAACCCCCTGAACGCCGAGGCGCACTACGAGACGACGGGCCCGGAGATCGACGAGGCCCTCGACGGTGAGGTCGGCGCGTTCGTCGCCGGCTGCGGCACCGCCGGTACCCTGATGGGAACGAGCCGGTACCTCCGCGACCAGGTGTCGGACCTCCACGTCACCGCCGTCGAACCGCAGGGCTCGCTGTACGGCACCACGAAGGGACAGGACCTCGACGAAGGCGAGTACAAGACCGAGGGTATCGGCACCCACAACCCCGAGACGAGCGAGCTGTTCGACCCCGAGTTCGTCGACGACATCGTCCAGATTCTCGACGAGGATACGCACGCGGAGATGCAGCGCCTCGCCGCCGAGGAAGGCCAGCTCGTCGCGTCCAGCGCCGCCGCGAACAGCCTCGCGGCCCTCGATGTCGCCGAGCGCGCGGCCGCCGGCGACATCGACCTCCCCCACGACTGCGTCGTCACCGTCTTCGCCGACTCCAGCGAGCGCTACCTCTCGAAGGGCGTCTACGGCAGCTACGAGGAGTGGGAGGGCTGAGGGCCAGCGTCGCCGCTCAGACGCTGCGAACCGCTCGCTCCACTACGGAAGGGTGTAGTTCTCGATTCGGCGCACGGCGCGCCTGTACGCGACCAGTGTACTCGCTCCAGCCGCGACTATCGTCAGCGCGAGGGCGGCGATACCCACCCCGGAGGAATAGCCGACAGTCCCCGTCTGCGGAGCGAACCGCAGGCCGTACGCGATTCCCGGTGGAACGCAGACCAGTGCAGTGAAGCCCACGACGGCGGCGAGGTGAACGAAGCCGCGCCGGCCGACGACATCGTAGACGACGGCGTCGGTGAACGGCAGCGGAACCGGCTGGAAGTCGAGGTACTTGATGCGGGACGCGAGGGCGGCACCGGTCGCGACGCTGCACGCACAGAGCGCGACGCCCGCGACAGCGAGTATCGCGAGTTCGAGTGCGTGCAGGGGACTGAAAGCGCCGAGGACGGCTGTCGTCGCGACGACGACCGGGCCGCCACTGGCGACGCCGGCGAAGAGGACGCCGCGAACGAACGTGGACGCCGGGACCGCCGTCAACGTCGCCGAGAGCGACCGGTAGTCAGAGGCGAGCGTCCGCAGCCCGAAGACGAGTCCCGTCGACGACGCGACGAGGAACGCGGCGACGACGAGCGACACGCCGGGAACGGCTTTGGCAGCGAACGCGGGGAGAAACACCGCGGGCGTGAAAAAGAGCAGGTACGCGACACCGTACAGGCCGCTGGGGACGCGCCGCTCCTGCACCCATCGTTTGCTCGCCACCGTCCGGACGGGCCGGGAGACGTGCCGTCGGACGAGGGCCGTATCCAGGATTCCACCCGGGACTCGCTTCGACCCACCGGTCGACCGTTTCCCTGTGTGGTCCGCGGCCCACGCGCGCTCTGCGAGGCCGACGATAGCCCACGCTGTCGCGGGGACAGCGACGAGAGTGATGCCGACGGCGGCAGCGGCGCGAGCGCCGCTTGCCGCCGGCGTGGCGGCGAGCGCGAGGTCGACGAACCACGCGGACGGCAGCCCAGCGGCGACGGGTGCGACCGACGGCACATCTACCGGTCCGGTGACGACGACCATCCAGAGCAGGAGGCCGACGGCGAACGCGACGGGCCTCGACGCCGCTGTCGCCGTTTGGGCGAGCGGCGAGACCCGCTGGAGGAGGGTGACACCGAACGCAGCGGCGACGCCGACGAGCGTAGCCACCAGAAACAGCGCCGCTCCCGCCGACAGGGTCGTGGCCGCAGAGAGCAGCGATCCAGTGCCGACGCCGACGCCGACCGCCACGGCGACGAGCGGGGGTGTCGCGACGACGCCCAGTTTCCCGGAGACGGTCGCCACGATGCCGGCCGCCACCTGATTGTCGGGGAGCAGTACCCGGAGGTGCTCGACGTCGGCGCGTTCGAGCGTTCGAACCGACTGCCGCGCCGCGGCGAACGCGACGGTAACGAAGCCGCCTAGCGCGAGGACTGCGACCGAGTCTAGTGGCGCGGGACGCGTGGAGAGGCGCGCGCCGAAGGAAACGGCGCGAACGCCCGCCAGACCAGCACTCCCCACCACGGCGACGAGGACGAGCACTTGCCACGTCCACGAGTCGCTCGCCCGTCGGTGGGCTCGACGCCACTCGGTTACGGCGATGCGGACCGCGTGACCGACTCCGGAACGAGAGCGCACGAGTCACTGGACCGTCTGCCGGACGCAGCAAAGAACTCCCCCAGCCTTCGCACGTAGTGAGAGCCACGCATCTCGGCGCGCGCCTTACGCCGTCAGCCGCCGGTGTTCGACCTTCATGCACTTGTCTTGGACGACGCGCAGCCCCGCGTCCTCCGCCCGGGCCGCCGCCTTGTCGTCCGTGATGTCGAGTTGCAGCCAGACCACCTGAACGTCCCCGCGGTCGATGGCTTCGTCGACGATGCCGGCGACTTCCTCGCTCGGCCGGAACACGTCCACTACGTCCACGTCCTCCTCGACACCGGAGAGCGAGTCGTAGGCCGTCCGGCCGAATATCTCGTCGGCGAACGGATTCACCGGAATCACGTCGTAGCCGTGCTCGCGGAGGTACCGCGGAATGTCGTGGGCGGCCTTCCCCGGCGTCGACGAGCAGCCGACGACCGCGACGCTGTCGAGGTCGAACACGTCGGCGAGACCGCTGTCGGATTCGACTGGCATGGACGCGGCTACGTCGGCCGCGAGGATAAGCCTACAGCTCGCGCCACGAGTCGTCGTCGCCGACGCCGAGCAGCCGCGCGCGGAAGCCGTCGTCGCGTTCCTGAATCGAGATGACGCCGTCGAACAGCTGTTTGAGGGTGCTCACGGTCTGTTCGTCGTGGGCGGTGGAGTCGACGACGAACGCGCCGAGGGCGTCCGCGGACTGCACGCGGCCCGTGAACACGTGCATGAACCGGAAGACGGTCTGGAGGTCGGAGTACATCAGCAGCGTCGACAGCGAGTGCAGGAGGATGCGGTTCTTCTGCACGCCGCGCTGCTCGTAGAGCGTCCGCAGCAGCTCCGAGAGCTCGATACCGATGCCGGTCAGGTCGTTCGGAGACGACGCGTACCGGACCAGATCCGACTCCCGCTGCGTCCCCATCCCCTGTTGTTTCGTCACGCAGTCGACGACGCCGATTGTCGGATTCTGGGCGGCCACGAGGTCCGCGAAGTCCTCGAGAACGCGGTCAGCGCCGTCTTTCGTCGTGACGACGATAGCGCCCTCGCCGCCCTCGATGCCGTCCGACAGAATCTGGAAACCGAGGTCGCGCTTGCCGCTCATCGGCGGTCCCTCGATCAGGAGGTTCGTGCCCTCCTGTACTTCCACGCCCGAGAATGCCGCGCCTAGCTCGTACATGTCACTCGTCGCCTCCCGACAGCGACCGGGGGCGAACCGTCGGGTCCCGAAGTTCCCCCGTGCTCATCTGCCCTGATTGTGTTCGGTTTCAGTTATATTCCTTTTGATTGGGGGGCCTCACGTCGGGGCCAGTCGACCGACGACGAATGCGCCCGCGGCAAGTAGTTGCCCCACTTTCAACAGTGCCTGACCGCGCGCCGGGTCCCCGAAACTCCGGGCTGCGGCCGCGAGCATCACGGCATCCGCCGGCAGGACGGCTGCGAGGTACCACCAGTTGAACGTCCCAGCGAGGTACGGGAGTGGGCTGGCTGCCACTGCGAGCACGAGCAGGCCGGCACCTATCTTGAGCGCGCGCCGCTCGCCGACGGCGACGGGGAGCGTGCGCAGCCCCTCCTCGCGGTCCCCGGCGACGTCCTCGACGTCCTTGACGACCTCCCGCGCGAACGTCGAGAGCGCGGCGAGCGCCGCGAGCACCGCGCCCGCGAGCGGGTCGCCGACGGCGGCCGCGCCGAACAAGAACGTGCTCCCGCCGAGGTACGCGACGAGCGCGTTCCCGGCACCCGGCAGCCCCTTGAAGTACTGCGTGTACGTCACGAGCCCGACGAGGTTCACGGCGGCGATGGCGAGCGCGAGCACCGGCAGCGTCACCGCGAGCACGGTCGCGCCGGCGAACAGCACGACGCTGAACGCGAGCGCGCCGCGGGCGGAAACCGCGCCCCGCGGAATCGCGCGCTCGGGGTCGTTGATGCGGTCGATGTCGCGGTCGAAGTAGTCGTTGACGGCGTTCCCGCCGGCGGTCGCGAACCACGTTGCGCCCACGGCGGCCGCGGTCGCCGTTCCGTGGTCGAACGCGCCGCCCGCGACGAACGCACCGATGAACGTGAGCGCGCCGGCGGCCAGCGTGTTGACTGGTCGCGTCAACTCCAGCAGCCCGCGTCCCGTCTCCGCGACCGTCATTGCCGGAACCGGGGAGGGCCCGCCACTAAAAGCGAGCGAAACCAACTTCCCGTCGCGCTCCGACGGGACGGTCGATGGCAGACCGTCCCGCCCACACCCGCCCGGACGCCGCTCCGACGCCCTCTCTTGCGGTAGTCAGAACTGCGGTCGTCGTCGCGCTTCTCGTCACTAGTGCCGCCGTCGCAGGCGTCGGTGTCGCGGGCGTCGGCGCGGCCGCCGGCTCGACCGCGTCGACACCCGGCTCCGCGCCTGTCGCACAGTCCGCGCAGCCCGACGAGTCGGTCTGCGAGTTCGACCGGCCGTCGTGGCGCGCACCCCAGCTCGTCGCCGGCGTCCGCGTGGACGCCGAGCGCGCCTGCCGGCCGGACGACCCGAACGTCGTCGTCGCGAGCGTCCTCGGGACGAACGAAGCACCGGCGGCCGTCGTCGAGCGTTCCGGGCTGGCGCGTGACGCGGTCGTCAAAGACGAGGACCGCGACGGCGACGGGGACCCCGATGTCGTCGAGGTGACGGTCGAGGCGCTGTCGGTGAACGGCCACAACGCCGCGCTCTCGCAGGCCGTCGCGCCGGGCGTCACCCCCGCGATGTGGCTGTTCGCGCCCAAGACCCAGGGCATCGTCGTCCCCGGCACGGCGGCCGGCGACCTGGTGCGCGCACCGAGCCCGCCGATTCGCGTCGAGGCCGGCGACACGCTCCGCCTCACGGTGGAGAACACGCACTACCTCCCGCAGTCGCTGGCGTTCCCCGGCGTCGACGCCGCCGTCGTCGCGAACGGCAGCCGGGTCGACGACCTCCATGCGCTCGACGACCCCGTCGAGCCCGGCGAGGCGCGGACGTACGAACTCACGCCCGAGGAACCCGGGACGTACGCCTACCGGTCGAGCGCGGCCGGCCCCGGCGCGGCCATGGGGCTCGCGGGCATGCTCGTCGTCGTCCCGAACGCGTCCGAGAACCGCGTCCAGACGCTGAACGTCGGCGGCGGCAAAGTCCGACACCCCTCCGAGGGCCTCTCCCACGACGCAGTCTACGACCTCCACTACCAGGCCATCGACGAGACGCTCCACGACATTCCCCAGCGCTACGACGACGTTCGCGCCATCGCCACGGCCGTCACCCGGACCTACGACGCGACGGACGCCAGCCCCGACTACTTCCTCGCGAACGGCCGCGCGTTCCCGTACACGCTCCGCGAGTCCGTCGTCGCCACCGAACCGAACGCGTCCTACGCCCTGCGCGTGTTCAATGCCGGCGACGACACGCTCCCCCTGCACGCGCACGGCCACGACCTCACCGCCGCGAGTGTCGGCGGCGAGGGAGCCGCCGCCACTGTGCGAGCCAGCGACCCGGTCGCGCTCTCGCCCTCGGAGCGCGCGACACTCACCTTCCGGACGCCGGCCTCGCCGTCGGGTGACGCTGGCGTCCAGTTCCTCCACGACCCACGGACCGCGGCCGTCACGACCGACGGCATCGCGCCCGGCGGGAGCGCGACCGTCGTCGCTCCCCGGAACGCGCTCCGCGATAATGGCATCCCGGCCACAGCGAACGTCTCCCGGTACTTCGACGCCGCCTACTACGCCGGCGATGTCCCGACCTGGCGGCACCTCGACGACTCGCGACTCGCGGCCCCGCCGGCCGACCTCCACCCGAATCGGACGACAACCACGACCGACTCGCCGCCGCCCGCGCCGGCTCCGTCCGGCGGTGCCACGGGGCTGCCCGACGCCGTCCTCCTGCTGACCGGCCTCGTCGCCGGCGGTGTGCTCGTCGCGGCCGGCGTCGCAATCGGGAGGTGGACGACGTGACCAGTCACCGCTACGGGCGCGTCTCTGCGTTCGCCGCCGTCGCTGTCCTCGCTGTTGCCGTCGCTGGCTCCGCGAGCCTCGCACTCGCAGCCGACCCCGTCTCCAGCGCGGCCGGCAGCGGTGTCGTCGCCCACCCGACGCCAGACGGCGACGCCGAACCCGAGACGCGCGTCGTCGAGAACGGCAGCGTCGTCAACGCCAACGGCACTGTCCGCCCGCCCGGCTGCGAGGCAATCCAGGGAGAACGTCGGCTCACCGTCGACGCAGGCCGCGAGTACGCTGCCGACGGCGACGCGTTCGGCTACGACCTCGACAGCGTCACCGCGCCGGCCTGCACCCGGCTGGTCGTCACGCTCGTCAACCACGACGACGTCCGCCACCAGTGGGTCGTCAGCGGCCTCCCCACTGCCACCTACCCCGGCGGGTACGTCGCCATCGAGGTCGCGCACCGCGGCAGCGTCACCGCCGCCTTCGTCACCCCGAGCGAGTCCGGGACCTACGAGGGGCTCTCCACGCTCCCCCAGCACGAACAGACCGGCATGCAACTCCCACTGGTCGTCACCGGCGGCGCGTCGGACCAGTCGACGGCCACAGTGACGACAACGCCGGACGCCGACGGCTCGGCACCCGGTCCCGGCCTGCTGCTGGCAGTCGTCGCGCTCGCCGCCGCCGTCCTCCTCGCCGCCCGCCAGTGACTCCGAATCACGGGGTTTAAATCTACCCTCCGACTATCTGCGGCCGCAGGGCGCTTAGCTCAGCTTGGACAGAGCACTTGGCTTCGGACCAAGATGCCGCGGGTTCAAATCCTGCAGCGCCCATCATTCTGCGTGACGGGCAACATTTGGCAGACGGCGGCACGGCGTTTATAAAGAAACCCCTCCTCGGCCGATTTGATTTCGTCACGTTTCGGAACGGGGGTTGCCGGTGTCATGCGATTCGCTTACATTTGAATGACAGTGAGGGAACATAATACTAGGGGTCGTGGTGCGGTACGAGCGCGAATAAGGGCCCAATTTTGGCAAGCGGTAGTAGACTTCGAGTTCAAATGCCCGCAGAATCATTCAGTCCAGCGGTCTCGATAATGCGCCCAACAGCCCGAACGAAGGCTGGTGCCCAGACCGCCCACGTATTGCGCGAGCGATGGAGGGCGCCAGCAATGTTTTGCCACGAGCGCCCCAATAGTCAATTACGGCAAACCTGTTCAACGATGACACGCGCGATTGACGTGATGGGACTGCGGCAACTGCTAATCCTACTCACTGGAGTGTGCCTGATGCTTATCGGCACGGCTGGATTGGCGGGCGTTTTCTGAATCACCGACCACTACTGAACTGCACCCTGAGCGCGGTGACTCCTTTGGTTCCTCTGCCAGATCTCCAGGGACTACTCCAGACCGATCAGGCTCTACTATCAGTTCGTGGAATGAGCTTATTCGTGTCAAGCGAGAGTGTGTTCTATGGACGAACTGACGGCGAACATCTCGTTCGACCGGTTCGCCGACATGCCGGAATTCTACGGGTCAGGAGCCGCGAAATACCGCCTAGCGATGGTGAAAGACCGGAGCGACTTCCTCGACCTGTTCGAGGGTGCGCGCCACGTGGATGCGGTGACCTACGCGGAGACGCCCGAACTGATGGTACAGATGCTAACCGAGTACGACATCGGGTCACTGGACGTGCTTATCGGAAACGCCGACGACTACGCCAACCAGGTCAACGAGGTCTCGACGGCCAAGTCGCTCGTCCAGCTTCGGGAAGCCGATCGGCTGACCGTCCGACTGAAGAACCAGAAGACAGTCCACTCGAAGATCTACCGGATCGTCATGCCCGACGACACGGTGAAACTCGTTCAGGGCTCGGCAAATCTCTCGCGGAATTCCTGGGAGTACCACACGAACCAGATCTCCGTCTTTACGACCGACGTCGGGACAGAACTGGACGAAGAGTTCGAGCGGTTCATCGATCAGTACCGCGAGGGGTACAGCGACCAGACACTCCTTGAGGGGTTGGTCGACGCGCTCGAAGAGGCGGACTCGCCGGAGGAGCGAGAGAACCGCATCGAGTATTGGGTCGGTGCTGGTGACCTCGACGTGAGCGATACAGCTGCGCTGAACCAGGACGCCGTCGAGGACCTCAAAGACGTCGCTGGGCAAGTCACCGCTGTCGTTGACGATCCAGAAGAGGCCGACGGGACAGTCGCGTTCGTCGAAGAGCCTGAGAACGCCGACCGAACGATTATCGAGCCCGACGAGGAGTCAGCGAGCAGCGAGGAAGGTGATGAGATGGATTCTGGTGAATCCATGGAGGGCGAGGAGTCGCCGGACGTTGGGCTTGTTGAGTCCGACCACGAGACGGAGCTCACGGACACGTTGGATCGACCGCGTGTGCGAGCGCCCGAAGAGAAGATTCGCATGGGGACGAGCAAGGTCGACAAGGACACTGCCGACGAGTTCGGGACCAGTCTCCGTGACCGCGGCGCGACCATCGAGGACCACAGCATCACCGCGCCGATGAGCGCGTACAACAAACAGGTCAAGGAGTCAACGTCGATCCCGACGATGTCGGTTCTACCGGAGGCCGAGCAGGTCGTCATCGGCGAAGACGACGAGATGATTCTCGTCGCCACCGACGAACCCACGCCGGAAGTCCTGGACCACTGCCTGGGCACGATCGAGGATTACATCGAGACCGTCGAGAACCACGGGCACACGCAGTCCGAGACCGCGGTGATGGCCCAGATGTACGAGGCGTTCCTGTACGGGTTCTGGGCGCCGTTCGCCAACCAGTACGCCGAAGCCATGTCGTCGCCGTCACGGACGCTGGACAACGTCCTCCAGCACCTGTACATCGAAGGAAAGAGCGACGCCGGGAAGGACAAACTCACCGAGTACATCCTCCGACTGGTCTCCGACAACACGGTCATCTCCGGCGTGGACGCCGACGACGTCGGTGTCAAGGAAGTCCGCGGCGTCCGCGAATGGGACACCAGCTTCCCGTACGCGATCATCGACGCGGAGAAAGAGAAGATCCAGCGGTGGAGTCCGATCCGGAACTACTGGGGCGACTGGACGCCCACCAGCGTCGACCAGCCGTGCCTGATCTTCACGACGAACGACGCGCTCCCGAAATCCGAGTTCCGCAACCGCATGAAGATCCTGAGCATGGACGTCTCGTTCCCGTCAAATCCGGAGGACCCTGGGTTTCGGGAAGCCCAGGAGGACCTCTCTGAGGTGCTGGAGCGACAGAACCCGATTTTCAGTTACGTGGCTCGCCGGATGCTCACCGAACAGCCGTGGACCGACGGGAACGGCACGATAGAGGACGTCCGTCGTATCGTCCGCGAGTTCTACGACGAAGCGAACCGAGAGCAGCCCGAGTATTTCCCCGCCGACGAACCGGCCGAGAAGACGTACGACACGGGTCGGCTCAAGTGGCAGCGCGACATCCAGGGCGGGCGCGTCACCTTCGAATCCGAACCCAACGCAATCACGGCGAACTTCGACCGCGACGAATACGAAGTGTACGACTACGAGAAACGCCTCCCAAAACGATTCATGTCTGAGAAATCCTCGAATAGTGTCTACATCGGTGCGCCAGAGGAGTTCGCCGAATGGCTCGGGTACTCCGTCGACGAACTGCTAGACGGTGCGGCCGAAACGGGCACAGACACCGCACAAGCATCCGAGACGCCAGAGGCGGCTAGCAGCGATGAGTCTGGAGGGTTTCTCTCCCGTCTGTTCGGCGACTAGCTTGTACGGCCCTGATGAAACAGCGCCGTGACCCACACCTCCTCACCGGTTTCCGACCCACGAAAATCACCACCGCAACTACTCCTGAGGCCTCAAACTAATGGCGATGTCTTGCCTGGAGCACCCCTACTTCGGCAACACCCAACGATGACATCCCGTGAAACTCAGACGAGGAACCCAACAATACAGTATGTAGAATAGCAGCGGAACGAAGCTACTGGAGGTTTATCCGCGACTCAAGCAATCCATCGATGTGCTTGCGGACGGCCTCGGTGTCATCGTCATGGCGGGCGGCTGCTCGCAGGTCGTCGAACGCGTCTGCGAGGTTCACAACGGTCTCGTCGTCTAATGCGCGTGGATCGATTACGGGGAGATTCTTGAGGGCTCTGACCCCGAGGCTCTCATATCCGTCTGCCCGCAGCCGCGTGCGCTGTCGGACGACCCGCTGTCCGACTGTGCTGTTCAGGTATGCGAGGACCGCCTTCAGGTCCGTCTCGTCAACGGAGACGTTCGTGATGCCGTGGTAGTTGTGGATGTTTCGCGCATCGGTTTCGTTCAGGACGAACGGGAAGCCATCCCGGCTACTATCAGGGACGAGCACGCGCGGGGAGTCTCGTCTCGGTGGTCGATACCAGCACTCGCCCTGTTCTACGGTCGACGTGCTGGAGAGGTCGTGGTCGGTGATCGCTGTTCGGAGATAGTCGACCAGGTCTGCTTCCTCACCGCGGCCATCATCCAGGCTTCGGGAGGAGTCCTCGACGTGCTCGCGGAACGCCGTCAGTGAGTCGGGGACGGCCGACAGCTTGTCCGGGTCCAACAGCCACACGGCTTCGCCGGCCGCCCGGAGCGTCTTCCAGTCGGCCTCGCGGAAGTCGTACCCGTTGACGACAGCAGGTCGCCGAACCAAGCGAGTGAGATGGTGCTCGGAGAGGTCGTAGGCATCGACATCGTCCTGTGAGAGGGTGAAGAATCCGACGTTTCCCGTGCTCACGCCGCGGTGAACCGTGGCCAGGTCGGACAACGGAATCAGATCGCTCGTATCGATGTCGATGGGTGTGAATCGCGCTTGCCAGTTCTGGATCGGAGATAGTTGGTTTTGCTGGACGGCGGCGACGTATCCCCAGTCTGTTGTCCCGTGGTGGTCCCCGCGGACGGCTGCGCGAACCGTGCTAGCTGGGATGGGCTCATCGACGCGGATGAACCGTGTTTGGCCGGCTGTGTCGTCTTCGACTGGAGCTTCGAGGAATGTGACGAGGGCCGTCGTGTCGGCGTTGTCGAAGACCGGGTAGCTCTCGGGGTTGAACTGGACGAACGCCTCGATTGAATACTGCTCCAGGAAGAACTGCTTCAGTGACTCGCCGTAGTGGGTGCCGAGGAAACTGTGCGGAGTGATGAACGCCGCGCGATCACCCGCGGACAGGAACTTCCGTGAGTGGTAGATGAAGTACGCGTACAGCGGTGAGCGAGCACTAATGCTCAGTCCCGTTTCGCGCTCGAAGCGCGTGTTGATCTCTGCTTTGTACGTCGGCGGGAGGGCATCTCCCTTCGTGTACGGTGGATTGCAGACGAGCGCATCAACTGCCTCCGGCCGGTCGTCCAGAGACATCGCCAGGAAATCCATGTTCGGCGGGTCATGGGATTGCCCGTAGAGTGTCAGTGCGGTACTTCCCATCAGAATCGAGAGTGGGCTGCGGTCAACTCCCGTGACGTGCGTTGGGTCGCTGCTCACGTCCCAGTCTGGATGGAACGGGCTCGCTAACACACCAGCCCCCATTCCGGGGTCGAGCACGGTGCTCGACCCGGTTGCCGTCCAGGTCCGCATCAGGGTGCCAATCTCTGGCGGCGTGCGGAACTGGCCGAGGAGCTGACGGTGGGCATCCGGAATCACTGCTTCGTAGATGCGGCCGACATCCTCAGCGGGCTGGGTCGAGTCAAGGAGCAGCGTCCGCTTCTGGATAAGCGGCTCTCTGTCAGCCCGGCTGGCCAAGTAGATGATGTCGTCGAGGACGCATTCGTCGAACGCGGGATTGTCTGTGACCGTTCGCGCGTTCTGGAATCCGGTTCGGACGTCTGCGGGGAGTTCTGGTAGCTCGGTGTGTCGATGATGGTGCTCGTACAGCGTGGCTTTCAGCAAGTGATGGTAAGCGGCTTGTCGGGCTAGAATGCGTCGCCTCGTGTCGTCACTTACCTCGTCAAGTCCGTGCAGGTCGCACCACGAGGGAAGTCGTGAGTGAAGCGAGGAGGGTGCATCTGTGAGTGCCGGTGCGATGGACGCAGCCACCTCAGTGATTGTTCGAGTGAGTCGCTCGTCCGGGATGGAGCGCTGTGCTGCAGGACTGTCGGCGGTCAGGATTTCACCGGATGGCTGGTCGATTGAAGCGACCGGAGCGTCGTCGATTGCGTGGGTCTCGACGACTAGGTCCGGCTCTGTCGACGGATAGGAGCCATCGGCACTGTCCGAGCGGCAGTGGCCGAGATTCGTGACGGTGCTCGTAGGCATTGGAGTACCGCGGCTTCATGAACCAGGCACTTAAAAACATTAGCGCGGGATGCGCCGAACTCGCGCCCCTAGCGCTCTAAAACCGGCGAACACTGGTTGACAGTCTGGCCTTCCGACTCACAGCACGACCATTTCGCCCAGAGTACCACGCCCAACGATCCCCTGCCGACAACCAATTCGCTCACCGTCCAGAATTGGACCATCGCTAATTCACGCCTTAACGAAGCCCGTGCACTCCAGATCCCCTCTTACTCACGCTGGCACGCTTGGTACGCTGTGTTCCGGACTGCCGCGTCCGAAGCCGCCTATGGGAAACCACTTGTCGCAGCCGGTCGGAGAATCACTCCAGTCGCAGTGCCGTAAGGGGATTACAGAGACTCCATTTCTCAGTCTCCGGGTCGAGACGGTGCGGCTCCGCGCCACGCGTTTGGAGGATGCCTGCGTGGTAGAGAATCGCCTTCAGTTGGAAGACGGTCGGCGAGTGATACACCTCACCATCGGAGAGTGCGTCCACACGCAGGTCTCCGTCGACGTCGAGGACGCGCTGACGAGCATCGTCAGTGCCGCGAATGAAGAGTTCGATCGTAAACGTGGGATGGTGAACGTGCAGCCACTCGACGAGGTCAACTAACGACGGCGTCGTGATGCCGTCCTCGTGCATCGTCTGCAGTTCCGAGACGATGAGTTGCGTAGCCGGATACGCCCAGACGATTCGCCGAGTCAGTAACCCCCACTCGGGAGCCACGTCGTAGAACCGACTGCGTGACCCCTGCCAATCTTCAAATGCAGACAGCGCAGCGTCCACGGACTCGTACCGCTGTAGTGCGAACCGAATGACCTCCGCTCCGAGCGCAGTGACCGTCGGCCCGCTCGGTTGGTCGTCGATCAAATTGAGGAACGCGGCTCCCGTTCGTGCAGCGTCAACCGCGCGAACGACGTGGTCCGCGAGAACCTCCGCAGTCTCGGCTTCGTGGTAGATGGCGAGTGGATACGCGAGGTAGTTCTTCGGGTGATTCAGCCCGAAGGATTTGTCCGCGACGCCCTGTGCGGAGGCCTGAAACCGGATTGCCGCAGCCTCGTCCGGGGCGCGATTACCGACGATCCGCGGTGTTTCGAGCACCTCGACCGAGTGGTCCGGAGTGATGCCGAGCATGCCGACGTTCAATTCGCGGGCTAGCGCCCGATTCGACTGGGAGACAGCCGCGGCCGGGACCGCGGTGTAAGCGGCGTTCGCTTCGTGGAGCCGGTCGTACGCCTGAACGATTCCACGTTCAATGTCCACGCCACCGTGTTCCGTGTATCCCTTGGCTTCGACGGCGATCAGTGGTGGGTGGTCACCGAAGCGGTCGACGGCGAGGAGGCTGGAATCGAGTTGGCGGACGCCGACGAGGTCGGGATAGCCGGATCCGATGCGCACGTGATTGAACGGCGCGAGCTGATCACGGATTTGGTTGGGAATCGGTTGGCCGGGGAGCCACTCGTCGGTTGCAAACTGCGTATCAGCCACCGCGTAGGCATCCGATTCGCCCGTTTCCGGGAAGAGGCGGCGTTTAGCTGTCGCAAGCACTTGGGGCTCAGACAACGACGCCGCACTAGCCATGTGTCGAGATACCTCGGGGGCCACATGAAGATTCCGTGGCTGGCAGCACCCAGGACCACCACCTGATTACTTCAGGGCTGTCGCCATCTGTGGCAACGATGACACGCCACTGGGTGACCTGTGGGACGCCGACGACCCCCGGAATTCTGAACCCGCTGATCGCGGCCTGTGACGGCGGGTACGTCCCGGACGAAGTCCACGTGCTGTCGAACCCACCGGTCGCCGACGACGTCGAAGAAGCCGTCACACTGATGGAAGAAACGGTGGCTGCGTACGGCGGGGACACCGAGACCGACGTCCACGAGCTCGTAAGTGAGACGGACTTCGAATCGATCGTCGACTACTACCAGTCCTGCATCGAGGCAGCGACCACCGCCGGTGACGAGATAGCGATCGACGTCACCCCGGGGCGGAAGTTCATGTCCGCAATCGCTTTTCAGGCCGGCATCCAGTTCGGCGCGGACCACGTCTACTACTTCCATCGGAAAGCTGGACGCTACCGGGGACGGTTCTATCCGGAGATGCCGCGCACTGCGAGTGACCTCATCGACTTCACGGAGGTGCTCTGATGCAGGTCACTCGATCCCGGCTCACTGTGTTGTTGAACGCGCTCTACGACGCGGGCGTCGACTCCATCCCGGTCGAACACCCCTCCAGTGACATCGGCGAGCTCGTCCGCATCGAACTGGAAGACGACGGTGCGGCGACGGTTCGGTTCACCCAGGGAACGTACACCTACCAGGACAACCGGGAAGAGATTCCCGTGAAACACGGCGAGCCTGCATACGATGACCTCCCTGACGCCGAGACGTACACGCGGGCTGTAGTCGCCAGTGGGCTCGTCGACGTCGAAAACGACAGTGAAATCGCGTCCTTCTTCGACCGCTACGGGTACGCAGATCTGGAGGCGGGTCACGAGCCAGTCGTGTTGGGGTTGGACACGAACCTCGTACCTTGGCGGCTCCCCGAAACGCTCGGCATCGACAGTGAGACCGGCGAAAGCGACGACAAGGATCGCGCACCGACGAACGGGTACGCGTTAGCGACCGGTGTCAAGGAAGAACTCGACTGGCACTACAAGCAGTACAACACCCACGAACTCACGGCCGCGTTCGGCGACGAATTCGAGCGACTGGACGAACAGCCGGCAGGACCGAACCGCGAGGGATTCCTCGGCCTATACGAGTATCGCCGCCTCCGCACCACCCGAACCGTCGATATCGTCAACTCCGAAACGGGAGACCAGGAAATCGTCGACGCGTACCGTGAGTTCAACGAAGACAGCCGGAAGACCGTGCTCCTGTTGTCCAACGATTATGGATTCGTGGACCGCGCACAGGAAGCAGGAGTTCCCGCTCACCACGTGACCTATCCCGTCGATCTCCCAAGGAAAGCACAGGGCTCGTGGACAGACGCCACCGAATTACTGTACTATCTCACCATCCTCTTCGGCGTCCTCAAACTCCCGAAGGTCACGCTGTACGGCGTCTGGAACGACAAGGATGGCCGACACTGGCAGCACGAAGAACTGGACATCGACTGCCGCAGCCCAAAGGTAGCGCCACAAATCGAACGCGACCTCCGAATCCTGTCCGCAACCGACTGAATGATGGTCTCTTTATTCAGAGTATGGGGTGAAACAGCCGCTAAGTGAGGGATGCATCATCATCCTGAGCGTAGGTCCCATCAGCAGTCATTTTTATAGCGACCAGATGTTCGCGGCTACCTCTGCAAGCTCAGATGTGCGCTGTTGAATAGAGTCAAGATTCCAGTCATCGTAGTCTTCGGCGAGCGTCTGGGTCATCGTAACGTTCGAAGTAGCGTATTCGCTCTTTTTTGTCTCGAACGGGTTATTGCTCGCTCGGATGTTCTTGTCCGATTCGAGTAGAGTAAGGTTCCCGAGCCGGTCACGGTGCTGTTCGAAGGTTGCCTCAGTGGTGTCTAACGTGGTGACCCAAGCGCTGTGTTTCGTAGCGGTGTACGCAGACCGGGGCGCGATGTGTTCCAACTCGTAGTCGTCCATCCGGTCGATAGTACCTCCGTAGTGAACTTCCTCAATGCGCTTCAGCATGTACTTTGTCCGATTGTTCAGCTTAACCCGTTTGTTCTCGATGCCTGCCTTGAACTCCTCCTCACTCGGATACTTTTCGCTCAGATAGTCCGCCATCTGCTCCACGGGATCGCTCTCGTCAAATACAGTGGAACAGAGTTCGGAATAGATCCGGTCTAATTGACTGCCGGTCGCATAGTTAGCGACCTTCCATCGAATCAGGAAGCGCTCAAGGACGCCAAGAGCTTCCATAGCCTTGTTCGGGTTGTCAAACTCACGGAAGATACGGAGCAACAGTGTGCGTGCTTGAACTGATTTGATGTGATGGAGTTGGGTCAGTTTCTCATTGATAGCTTCGTTGCCGCTCCGATCGAACTGATTGATGTCCGCATTCACAATCCGCATATACAATTCGGACTGCTCCGCGATGTCTGCTAGATAAGATTCCAGAGAGATGCCAGGCGACGACCGAACTTCCTCGATTATTTCTTGGAACGTATCATAGAGTTTGTAATCTGAAACGGCGTCGGTGAAGTCCGGCTCTGGAGCCGACATGAGGTAGTGCCGGAAGAATCGACTCGGCTTGTTGAGATTCGGAACCGTGTTTTCTACCGCTCTCTGCCACGATTTCTGGATGTCGTCGTAATCAACACTGTCCTCTTGAGCAGCAAGACTGAAGACGTGATTCTTCATCAGGTCAACCGAGGACAGTTCCAGCCCGCGCTCGTTTAGCGTCTCGAAAAGACGGAAGGCCGACTGCTCCTCGGTACACTCGATAGTGACAAGGGTGATAGAGCTCAGCAACTTTTTCCGAAGCGTATCCGTTTCCTCTACGGTCAGGCTATGAATCCGCGAGCCGTAGAATTCGAGTGCCTCGTCTAGATTCTCGTTGTCTACCTGCCCGAAGTCGCAGTTCAAGATAGATGCGAACGAATCGTTGTCGTACCGACTCAGAGAGAGATTCTGGTATTCTCGCTGGTCGAGATCTTGCTCGAAGAGATACTCGTTTCGAATAGCGTCCGCCTGACTCTGCTCTCCCTCGTCTAGATACTTCTGTCGCATCACGGAGAGCATCGCTAGAATGGTCGCTAAGCGCTGTTGACCATCGACGACTTCGAGCCGGTCTAACTCGTTTAATCCTTCCGAGCGCTCAATTACGACGACCGACCCGAGGAAGTGAGTGTCCTCGTCATCCAATGCTTGCAGGTCTTCCCAGAGAGCACGCCATTGTTCTTCACCCCATGAATATTGGCGCTGGTAGTCCGGGACTGTGTAGCGATAGTTGCGAGAAAGAACACTTTCGATGGTATCTTCGTTCGCAGAAATGCCTAAATTCCCACTCATACGTCGTTCGAGACAAGTGACGTTATTAGGCGTTTCTGTTCAAGAGGTATACATATGCGGTGTCTCAGCTGAATCTGCCAAACCTATATTATCAAATCATCTGCACAAAATGATTGGGGTTCAATAGGCAGACCAACCCCGTACCACATATTTCAAAGAGGTTCTGGATATCGAAACAGCGTTAGTATTTACTACTATCTAGCAGAGCAACAGGTACAGCCAGTAGGGGAGTTGGACGACGCCGTCACCGAGATCCTCAATGGGCTGCGCCGCTTGGACGGTGTCGCCAGCCAACAGCAGTCCGACTGGTGCTTCGTATGTCTGTTTGAACTCGCGGACCGCCGCGAGCGCTGCGTCTCGCTCGCCGGAGTGATATGCGAGGCCGACGGGCACGGGGGTGTCGCCGACCTCGAAGACGAAGTCGACCTCGCCGTCGCGCCCCCGCCAATACTGGATGGACGGCGACGCATCGTTGCCCTGGATGGCGTTGACGCCGTACGCGAACCGCATGGTGTGGTCGAAGGCGGCGACGCGTGCAAGGTCCACCTCGCGGTCGAAGTTGTTGCGGACGGCTGCCGCGTCACCGTCAGCGAGGGCGGTCACCAGGCCCGTATCCCGGAGATAGAGATGGACGGACCGCGGGCGGCTGTTGTCGTATTCGGTAGCGCTCGTCAGGAGGTAGAGTTCTTTGAGCGCGGGGAGGTAGCTGTCGGCGATAGTTCGCCGGTCGACATCGAACAGTTCCACGAGGTCCTGGTACCGGAACGTATCCGCGCCCCGGTTTCGGGCCGCGAGCGCGCACAGGCGCTCCAAGTCGGCGATGGTCTGGATGGATTCGAATCCCGGGACTTCTTGATAGAGTGCATTTCGCACGTTGTCCCGCAGGCGCGTGTAATCGGCTTCGTTGAGGTCGGCTGCGGATTCGACGACGCCGTCGCGTTCGAAGCTGATGGTGCCGCCCATGGCGAGATAATCGACGACCTGTGACTGGATGCGGCGTTCGACGTCTGCGACGCGGTCGTGCTTCACACGGAGTTCGGAGACGAACGGTCCGATGTCTCTCGTTTTGAGGGCTGTAGGGAGGCTGTTCTCGCCTTTGCGGAGCGACGTTGGACTGACGCGGGTGTCTGGTTCTTCGAGGGCGGGGTAGAGGCTGAACAGGTAGTCACGAAACTTCTCGGGAAGGATGGGCTGAATCCCGTAGTCGTCGTCGCTGACGCCGGCACTCTGGAGTTCGCGTTCGACCTGTATCGCTGCGCTGGCTGTGACGACGACGTGGCGGTCGGCGGGATCGTTGAGGAGGTCAGCGACGGGGCCGCCCCAGCCGTCGATCGTCGGTTTGTTGGGGTGTTCGATCTGGTGGACGTCGTCGATGATGACGAAGTGTGGGGTGTCTGTGTCGAGGCGGCCGAGGACGCGGCTCTCGTAGTAGCGGATGGCGCGCCGGAGTTGGTCGTCGGACTGGAGCTGGTAGAGCGGGTCGGCGTCGAATGGGAGGTAGAGGAACTGCGCTGGGTCGTCGCCGTGGTCGATGCGGTGGTGGATGAACTGGTGGAGGAGCGTCGTCTTCCCGACGCCTCGCCGACCGACGAGACCGAGCAGTGGTTGGTCCTCGAACTGGCTGCCCGAGCGCTCTGGGCGGGTTAGGTGGTAGAAGTCACTCTTCTGGCGGGCTGGGAGAGAGAACGCGTCCGTTCCGTGTTCCCACCAGGGGTTGTGGTCGTGGAGCGCCCGGAGAAGGGCGTCACCGGCGTCGATAGACATGGCGCGTTGTCGGACCCACGAAAGACTCTCCAATGATTGTTTCGGCCCTCTACCCGACAGCCCAACGTCCATTCCGAACCACTAACCGCTACGGAGCATGCTCCATCCACCGGATATACTGAGAAAGTACACTTTGGTGTGCCTTTGAGCCAGATATACACCCACACAGTCCATCTTGGCGAAGAGTTTATTACAATTTAGCTCACACTATGGGGTGTAGAAGAACGATAAGGAACATCCCAGTGTTGTTTAGGCAGGGGTGTGAGGAGTCGGAGTTCGCAAAACAACCCGCTGGCTGCCCGGGGACTGGCAGCCGACCCAGACCAATGGACACGACCTACGCCGACATCCAGGCCGAAGCCCGACTCGACATCGCCGTCGAGTTCATCACACGCCGTGCAATCGACTGCCCGGACGGCCGCGTCCACCGACTCCTCGTCGCCGACCAGAACGGCACGGAATTCGCCATCCTCACCACGCCGGACAGCGACCCGATCCGCGACCTGAAAACCGGCGCGACCCACCGCATCACCAGCCTCCTCGGCGCAACACCGCCCGACGCGACAGAAACAACGGACGCCACCTGCCCCAACTGTGGTGGCGCACTACGGCCCGGAACCGTCGCCGATGCTGCTGGCCCGACAGTCGCCGAGGCCGCCACAGAACTGGGGCTCGACGCCCGCATCGGCATCATCGACAACGCGACAACCATCCGTCGCGTCCGCCCCGGGACGACCACCGTCGACGACTGGACCCCGATGCATGATGACGATGACGGGCGCGTGGCGGCACCTGACTACGTCTGCACCGACTGCAGACGACACACCGCCTCCCAACATCACCACGACGCGCCCGAGGCCGACCACGCCCTCGACGAGTTCGTGGAGAACGTGTCGCCCGCACCGGCCACTTCTGACATGGCGAGCCCGGAGACCGTCGGGCTCGCCGCTGGCGGCGCGAAGGACGTCACCAACTTCCGCGAGAACGTCATCGACGGCTACACCCCACAGCCCGAAGCCATCAGCGACGAGGGGCTGTTCTACGACTACCACTTCGAGACCGGCGAGCGCACCGACTCGGACAGCCTGTTCGCCCCGCGGTACGCCGCCGCCGTGACCGAGCACCCGATTAGTGGTAAGACGGAGCAGTACCTCTCGGTCGGCCTCGACTCGACGCTGTCGGTCGCCGACTTCGAACGCCCGCGGTTGGACCTCGTGGCCGTCCTCGACGTCTCCGGGTCGATGACCAGCCCGTTCGACGCGTACTACTACGACGAACACGGCCGCAAGCGCGAGGCCGAACCCGACGCGTCGACGAAGCTGGCGGCCGCAACCCAGTCGCTGTGCGCGCTCACTCAACAGCTCCATCCGGACGACCGGCTGGGCGTCGTCCTCTACAACCACCGCGCACACGTCGCTAAACCCCTCCGCGATGTCGGCACGACGGACATGCCGGCGATTCGTCGCCACATCCGCGACATCACCGCCGACGGCAGCACGAACCTTGCAGACGGCTTCGAAGCTGCCGTCGACATGCTCGCCGACCACACCGGCAACCCCCGTGACGAGCAACGCGTCGTCTTCCTCACCGACATGATACCGAACACGGGCGCGACGGGCGACAGCGAACTCACCGAGTTGTTCGCCGACGCGGCCGCCAACGGCATTCACACCACGTTCGTCGGCATGGGCCTCGACGCCAACGCGGAACTCGCGGACACGCTGTCCGGGATTCGCGGTGCGAACCACTACTTCGTCCACTCCGCTCAGGAGTTCAAGCAGCGCCTCGGCGACGAGTTCGCCTACATGGTCTCCCCGCTCGTGTACGACCTCGATCTCGAACTCCGGACCGACGGCTACCAGATCGCGTCGGTCCACGGCTCGCCGTCGGCGGACGCGGCCACGGGCGACCTCATGCACGTTGGGACGCTGTTCCCCTCCGCCAAACAGGACGGCGAAGCCCGCGGCGGCGTCGTCCTCGTCCGCCTAGAAGAGACCCGGGCTGACGCCGACCTGGAGCTAGTCGCCTCGTGGACGGAACGAAACGGCAGCGACCACACCGAACACGTCACCGTCGAGATCCCAGATGACCCGGAGACGTTCGCCCACGACGGCATTCGGAAGGCCGTCGCGCTCGCCCGATACGCCCGCGAACTCCGCGCCTGGAGCCGAGACGTCCACGAGCGCGCCGACGCAACGGGTGGCATCGACGACTGGCTGCTCGGCGACGCCCGCGGCGACCACGAACGCGAATCGGTCCCGCTGACCGTGCCCCAACAGTCCGCCAGCCGATTCGTCCAGCTCCACGACTACCTCGCAGACGAGATGGACGCCGTCGGCGACGACACGCTCCAGCAGGAACTGGACCTCCTCGACATCCTCGGCTGGGAAGCACCAACAGCCGGCGCAGAGGTGCCTAACGAATGACGGTGTTCGCGTTCGACCGCGACTGGACCGTCGACGTGAATCCCCACCCTCGCCACGATGCGGTTCCCCTGGAGTGGGTCCGCCACCTCGCCCACGAAACCAACCACGCCGTCTACGCCATCGGCAACCAGGACCTCGCCGACGAAGCCGCAATCCCCGGCGTCGTCGACATCGTCGGCCGACACCCAGACCAATGGGGGGAGTGGCTCGGCAGCAAGCAACCCGACGGCCGATACGAACGCTTCCCGACCCGCCGCGAGCGCCTCGCCCTGATCGCCGATCTCCACCCCAACGCAGACCAGTACATCGTCGTCGACGACCTGGACCTCAGCGACGTCAACGACTGGACGCACTACCACGCCTGGGACTTCGTCCCCGCCGTCAAGAACGGCAACATCGACCCCGGCCTCCCCTGGTGCACGCCTCGTACCGATGGCGGCTCACCAACCACCGCTGCTAGCATCACTCGGCCTGACCTCGATGGGCTTCGGTCGTTCCTCGATGAGCACGCGGATGCTGACGCCTTCGAGCTCGCGTACCACAGCGACCATGGGAGCCAACAGCGGCTGGTCGGGGACGCGAGCATCGTTGAACGGACTGTCCGCCGGCCCGCCGCCGCCATCACCGTTGAGTGTGTGGCTCTCCCGCCGAGCGGTGAAACGTTCCGTGTTCGCCTCGACGACATACGGTCTCTGCAGGCTGTCGAGCCGCCGGCCGACCTGTTCACCGTCGACGGAGAGACACCGCTGGCACGCGCCAAATCCCTCGCCGACATCGCTGCCACCGCCCCCGACCAAGTCGAGTTCGCCACCGTCATCGACCTGCTCGATAGCGACGACAGCACCGTACGCGAGACCGTACTGGATGCAGTCCAGTCGCTCGCCGAAGCCCGACCCGAGGGCTGCCTGACGGTCCTCCCTGCGCTTCGCAGCCACCTCGCTGATGACACCCACGCAACCCCGGTTCTGAAGTGCCTCGCCCCGATCGCCGCCGCCCGACCAGCGGACATCGCGCCGTTCGTTCCCGACGTGATACCGTATCTCCTGACGGACGACGCCCGGCAGCAGCGCTCAGCGGCTCGAATTATCTCGGAGGTCGCCAGCGACCACCCCGCGGACGTCGTCGACGCCGTGCCAGCGTTGAGTGCCATCGTCGCTAACGAACTGGCGGGGTTCGATTACGCACTGTTCGCGCTCAATCGGACCGCCGCGGAACACCCCGACGAAGTACGCCCCGCCGCTACCACACTCACAGAGGTCCTCGAAGACGAATCACTGGACGTTCAACCACGGCTGAACGCCACCGCCGCACTCGGCCGAATAGCCAGTGAATACCCGGACGCAGCCCTCGATGCTATCGAACCACTCGCCGACCTCATAGACGCAGACAACCAACGCCTCCGCGCGAACGCAGCCGGCGTCCTCGGCGATATCGCAAAAGGCCACGCGACCGAGCTCGTTCCCTACGTCGACCAACTCGCAGTACTCCTCGAATCCGACGACGACTACGCGCTCGTGAACACAACCGCCGCCCTCTCACGAGTCGCCGACACGAACCCCACCGCAGTCGAGCACCTGACCAAACAATACATCTCGTTACTCGACTACGACCACCGCCTCGTCCGGCTGAACGCCTGCTGGATGCTCGGACACGTTCGTGCAGACCCGGCAGCTTCACGGCTGGACGACGTTCGAATCAATGACGACGACGAACGGGTCCGCAACCGCGCGGCGTGGGCACTCACGGAAATCGACCAACCGCACTGACCGGTGCGGATCAAGTCCAGTAACGAGAAACTGCTGATGCCGACCATCCGGTTGCGAGTGCATCAGTGGGCTCGGACGTCGAAGTCGGCGAAACCGTTAACAGTATTACCAGCGTATTACGTGCGTATGTCTGAAGCTTCTACGGGCGGGGACGGCGAAGACGAGATTGTCACGGTGAATTTCAAAACCACGCAGTCATTCCTCACCGAGATTGACGAGGCCTGGCAAGGTCGCGGTTTCAACAGTCGGAGCGAGTTCATTCGGTACACGCTCCGAGATGCAGTCGAGAACCCGACGTTCGACCGTGATGAGCTCATCGCACTGCTCGCCGCCGAGGAAGACAGCCGCAAGGGCAAGACGATGGACGCCGAACAAGCACGCGAGACGTTCGGCACAAGCGATGAGTGACGAGGAGTGGACCTGGGAACTCTCCTCGACCGCGCGGACCGACCTTGACGCATTCTCCCCCGAGGAGCAGGAACGGGTCCTCGACAAACTTGATGAAATCGTCACCTCCCCGTGGCGCGACCCGCCGGACTACGGCGAGCCACTGCAAAACAGTCCCCACAAGAAAATCCGAGTTGGTGGATTTCGGCTCGCCGCGACATTCCGGCAGGACAAAAAGCGGCTCGTCATTGCCCGAATCAAGCGTCGTGGAGGCGCATATACAGCAGACGACGACTAATCAGAGCCATTGGAACGCGCGTTCCCGGTACTCAACGAGATTCCCAATTAGAGTTCGTTAGTCAGCGAGAATTTCAACGGCGTCGAATCCCTCCATTACGGAAACGAGAAGTCGGGACAGGCAAAACCGTTCTTCTACCGGAGACGAGCGGTGCTATTGAGGCCGATCCGGTGGTATTTCTGCCGCAGTACGGGGGGCATCGTCAGCACAGGGCAGTTGGTTGTGCTGGCACCACTGGCAGTGGTCGCCGGCGGAATACTCGCTAAAGGATAGCTCCGCAATTTGACTCATCGATTCCGTCACGTCATCGGCAACCGCTTGAATTTCGGCGTCGCTGAATACTCGCTCCTCGACCTGCGGGCCGATGTCGCCGACGTAGGCGTATCCAGCGCGGGTCACTGGTTCGTCGTACAGGTCACGGCAGGCCAAGAGGTAAATCGGGAGCTGCTTATCGGTCTCCAGGTCGCGGCGGCGTTCCGTCGCCTTGTAGTCGATCACGAGTAGCTCGTCGTCGGGTGTCCGGTAGACCGCGTCGATGAACCCGATGAGTTCGTGGCCATCGATATCGAGTTCGAACTCGCGCTCTGCGTCGATGACCTCGTACTCGGAGAGCTCTAACTCGAAATACCGGTCGATGCACTGTTTCGCCGCCGGGAGTGCGTCCGTTGCCCGACGCTGACTGGCGAGCCGCTGGCAAATGTCGTACCACCCCTCACGGTTCCCGACGTCTTGCTTCGCGGCCTGTTCGGCAGTGTCGTGGAACAGCACGCCGATTTCGCGTTGCGATACGCCGTCCCCGGTATCGTTCGTGTTCTCTTGGTAGTCGGGGAACGCGTTGACGACGTACTCCAGGTAGTGGCTCCGTGGGCACTCCTCGTACGCCGTCAATGACGTGTAGCTATGCGAGAGTGCCGGCGGTTGCGTTGCCGGACCATTCAGCGACGGGACCTGCAGTCGTTCCCGGTCGGCGCGTGGCGTGAGGTCTCCATCGAGCGTAGCCGTTGCCAGAGAGATGACGCGGTCGCGTGCGGTCCGAACAGTGAGGTCATCCCCGTTATGGCGGACTATCCCCCCGACGTTCCCCACTGTCTCAGTGGCCAGCGTCGTAGTCCAGTCTACCGCCTCATCCGGGAGGCACTCCTGGATATCTGCCCAGAGGGGGAGGTGTCCTCGTTCTGGCTGCCACGGGATTCGGGACGGCAGTATCTCACTGACCGCCTCAGTGACCGGGTGCGTGCCCGATGCATCAGATTCGTCGTCGGTGCCGCCCTGGAGAACGAGAACATCTTCGGCGCGCGTGATGCCGACGTGGAGCACGCGGCGAGTTTCACGGGCATCACGCTCAACGAAGTCCTGAGCGAACGCGGCCGTGGGGCCGTCCGAGAGGCTCGTTTCGAACGCGTTGTAGGTCCGTGAACTCGGGGCCCATTCCTCGGCGGTGATCTGCGGGATGAGGACAACCGGGAAGTCCAGGCCTTTGCTCTTGTGGATGGTCATCACGTTGACCGCATCGTCGGCGACATCCGGCTGACTCGTCGGCGAGGACCCGCTCTCGTCGAACAGCGAGTCGTAGTGTTCGAGCGAGTCGATGAACTCAGGAGTGAGTGGTGGTTGAACGGCGCTGTCTCCGTACTGTTCGATGACGTCCTCTAGCTGGGCGAGATCGCGGCGCTCCTGTTCACTGAGGTACCACTCGATATTCGTGCGGTCCGTGAGCTCGCGGTAGAGATGACTGAGCGACGCCGAGTCCCGAATATCGAGCAGTTCCGTGACGTGCTCGCGCGCCTCAGCGACGCGGTCAGGCTCCTCGAACTTATCGAGTGGTGTCCCCCGAAGCGCGTCCACGAGTGGCTCCTCGCCGGCGTTGAGCGTGCGGAGGTCCGCATCGCAGAGCCGGTACCGCATCAGCAGGACGCGATTCCAGCTCACCTCGTCCTCCGGCCGTGCGAGCGCCTTCAGGTAGGCGGTGACGGTGCCAACGCCGACCGATTCTGTGGCCAGATCGCCAGCAACCTGGTACGGAATCCCGGCGTCTTCGAACTCCTCGATGACGGGGGTCGCGTGGTCGTTCTTCCGGACGAGCAGCGCGATGTCGCCCGGGTCGTACGCCTCGTCGAGGGCCTCCGCGTCACCGCTCAGCAAATTCTGGACGACAGTCCGAAGCTGTGCCGAGCCGTCAGCGTCGTCGTCCTCGGGGAGTTCGACGGTGGCGACCGTGTCACCGTCGTACGCCGGTTCATCGACGCGCGTGAGCGTTTTGTGTCTCTCGCGGCCGTCGAGTTTCGTGATCGCTTCGTTCGCCAGGTCGAGAATCGGCTGCCGGGAACGGAAGTTCTCCTCCAGCGGCTCGTCACTGAGTGCAGCGAACGCACGGTCGAGCTCGTCGGTGATGTTAGCGACGTGCGCGCCACGCCACTCGTAGATCGCCTGGTCGTCGTCGCCAACGACGAACAGATTGTCATCAGTGACGAGCGACGTGACGAGATCGAACTGCAGCCGGTCAGTATCCTGGAACTCGTCGCAGAACACGTAGTCCCACCGCTCGGCGATCTCCTCACCAACCGGCGAGTCCATCAGCGCAGCGGTCTCGACGACCAAGCCGTCGAAGTCAATGAGATTCCGCTCGTTGAGTTCGCGTTCATACGCAGCGTAGCCTGCCGTGAGGTCTCTGGCGGTGAGACAGTCGGCGACGAACGAGTCGAGGTGGTCCGTGAGTTCGAGGTCCAGGTCGTCCGGGATCCCTGTCGGGGCTCCGCTCGCGTACCCGCCGAGCAGGTATTTCGGGAGTTTGTATGCGTTGTCTGGCAGGCTTCGCTCGCCAGCTTCGTGAGCCTCGAACGCGGCTTCGAGCGCATCACAGACTTCGAGGAGCCGGTCGATGAAGTCCCGAGTGCTCGCTGCCATCCCGTCCGTGCCCAGGGCGTCACGTTCAGCGGCGAGCTCGTCGCGCACATCAGGGAGTGCGTCCAACACACTGCCGACGGACCGCCCGCCGAGATGGTCGCTGGCAATCGTTTCGATGCGCTCCGGCAGGTCGGCGCGCTCGTAGACGCGGTCAGCAGAGCCGAGGAACGCGTCGATGTCGCTGGGGGAGATGCCGCTGCGCTTCATCGACCCGATGAAGTTCAGGAGCTTCGACGCAGCTCCGGACGCGTACCCATCAGAGCCGTACACGTTGGGTTTGACCGATCGGTACTCGATGTCGTCGAGCACATCCAGCACGATAGCGTACTTTTCGGCGTCCGTGGCAACCTCGAAGTCCGGGTCGATCCCGGCTTCGTACGCGTAGTCGGTGAGGATCTCGTTACAGATCGAGTGGTACGTGTACGCGTCGATGTCGTACCCCGCGGTCCCAAGTTTCGCGTTAAGTTTCTCCCGCATCGAGTCCGCCGCGTTGTTCGTGAACGTCAACGCGAGAATCCGGTCCGGCGACACATCTTCCTCGTCGATGAGGTGCTCGATCTTCCGCACCATCGTGAACGTCTTCCCCGTGCCGGCTCCCGCGAGCACGCGCATCGGATACGCGTCTGAATCGATAATCGCCTCCTGTTGGGGCTCCGGTGAGACATCCTCTTCGGGGACCGGGAACCAAGACGGATACTCAGCGTCGTCGCTCATCGCTGCACCTCCGTGGACAACCGGTCAGCACACATCTCCCTGTAGTCGCAGTCCGGACACGCCTCCTCGGTAATCAACTCGAAAAACGCTGGCTCGTACCGCTCACTCGTAATCCCATCATGGGCCTCCCGAATGAGCGCCCAAATCGTGTCGTAATGCTCCTCGTAGAGCTCCGTCGTCTCGCGTTCCTTCCCGCTTGCGGACACCTCGTAACCGTCTGGCGTGCTCGTGAAGTCCGTGTCATGCAGGAGGCCATAGAAGCTGAACCGGACCTCCATGTCCGCCTCATAGAAAGCCTCGTTCTTCACACCTTCAACGTACGTCGCCGTCTGGAACGCGTTCCGGACGCGTTTCGGTTCGTGCGCGTCGCCGTCGCGGTGATCCGCGAGATACTGAGCAGTCCACGGGGTGAGGACACCACGCACGTTCCGCTTGTAGTCGAAGATATGGAGCCCCTCATCGGTCCGAACAACGTTATCGGCCTTCCCGTGGAGACGGACGCCGTCACACTCGCACTCAACCCACACCTCGGTGGCGACCGACCGCCGCGCGTGCTCGATACCGTCACCGCCGTCCGGATCGAAAAACGCCGCGATGCCCGCACGATTCTCCGCCCGCTGGTACGCCTGATGCGCATCCGATTCGTAATCCTCCGCAGTACTGTGTTCAGCCCACTTCGCATCGAAGACCCGCATCGCCCGCTCGTGTATCGTCTCCGGAGCATCGTCGCGGTCGGTCTCGTCACAGACGTCCTCGATCGTCTCGTGATAGATCGTCCCCTGGTTGAGATACAGTTCCGTCCGGTCTGGCGTGTTCACGTCCTGCACGTAGCCGTAGTCGTACTGCCGCGGACACGTCGCGTACGTCGCCAACCGAGACGGGGACAGCGACGAACTCATCGCCGCACCTCCCCGGTCGCCAGCTCGACACGCGCACGCAACGCCTTCCGGAGCTCCTCACCCCGAGCGCCGCTCCGTTCGAGCAACTCTTGGATCTCACCGAGTTCTGCTTCCACCTCGTCAAGCGACACGGTCACGTCCTGACTGGTCGCCCGGCTTACCTCCGCGAGCGCGTCGTCAACCCGCGACAGTAGATACTCCTCCGCCGCCCGCTCGCTCGTAATGCCGGGATCGTCGGCTTCGGTCACCCACGGCAGATCGTCGTACGCCGCCGTGAGGAACCGCGATGCCTGCGCGCGCTCTTCGAGCGCCGTGTCCTCGAACTCGTAGAGACAACAGTACAGCCGCTCCGACGCCGCACCCGCACCGACAGCCAACCGTCGCCGCGCGTGCTCAGTGTGGTACTGCGCGAATGGCCGCCCCGACGCCGTCGACGTCGTCGGGAACGTCGCGCCTACCTCCCCATCATCGAGTTGCGTGACGCCCGGGTAATCCGGCATCGATGCGACACGCTCGGTCGGGAACAACCGCGACAGGAACGGGTCACCTGGGTACTCGCTGTCGACGAGATTCACGAGGAACACCGCGCGGAACGACTCGTTCTTGATCGCCTGCAAGTGATCGACGCGAACGCCACCATCGAGCTCCGTCGCACTCGTCTGATTCTGCTGGGGCGCATACTCGTGGGCGCGTTCCAGCATCTCCGCGAGCGACGCCCACGTCGCCTCCATGAACTCGGTGTCTTCGAGGAACGCCGCCATCCGGAACGCTCGCCTGACGTTCCCAAACTCCGCCCGAGCATCCAGCGGCGATGCCCGCTCCGCAATCTGCGCTTTCAACCCCGACTCCGTCGCCCACCACCGCAACGCCTCTTCGAGCCCATCTATCTCTGCAGCGCGGTCTACCCGCTCTTCATCGAGGTCTGGACCGTGCCCGGGCACGTCATCGTCGTCGTCGGCTGCGAGGTGCCGAACGACAGCGAGGAGCTCCCGAATCGCGGGATCGTCACCGAACCCCGTCACAGTCGTCGATTCTGTCGGAATCCCCGACCGCTCGAACGCCTCAATCACGTCGGTCACAGCACTCCCGCTTTGCTTCGTGGCGACCGCGATGTCGTCGTAGCTCCAGTCTTGTTGCGCGACGAGTGCTTCAATCTCGTTCGCAATCTCGGCGAGCTGCTCGTCACTGGAATCAGCAGCGAGCACAGAGACCGACCCAGTTTCCGGATCCGCTGACACTGTCTCCTCAGCGAAATACGCTGCCGTGGCAGCCGGCCGGGTGGACGGCGTCTCCGAATCCCCGCGTCGGGATTCGCTGAACGAGACGTGGTCCGTAACCGGTCCTGTTTCGACCCACGTGCGGCGCACGCTCGCGTTCTCCTCGGCGATACAGACGAGCTCACTGTCGCCCGCGAGCGCGTCGAGGTATGCGCGGTCGAGCGGGAAGAACTCCTCAAACTCCACCGCAAGCACCGCCTCGAAATCAACGACAGCGTCGCGGCCATCCCCGGTAAGCACGTCAAGCGCTTCGGAGATGAGTTGCCCGCGTTCGATGTGGTCGTGCTCGGCCAGCCACTCGTGGAACGCGTCAAGCGCAGCCGTAATCTCCCGGAGTTCCGGTGTCTCCTCAGGCGTGATAGTCTGCCAGGAAATCGTGTCCATCACCTGGTCTACATGGTCGATGAACGACGGCTGTTCAGCCGCCCGCTGGAGGTACTCCGTCTCCCACTCGTAGTCCGCGAGGAACCGATGAAGGAGCTCACGCCGCAGCGCGTCAGAGAGAATGACGCGTTCATCCGTCTGATTCAGGACATCAGTCGCGTGCACCACGAGTGAACTTACGTACGGCGTCGCCGCACCCGACAGCTCCTCACCTAACGTCTCTCGGAACGTGTCCGAACTCGTCGGCGCACCCGTCAAAACGAGCACATCCTCAGAATCGTACTCGTCGAGGAGGGTTCGATATTCGTCCCGCGCAGTACGCTCGACGTTGTCACCGCCGAACGGTACCGTGACCAACGTCCCGTCGAACCGTGACCGAATAGATGATGATGGCACGTAATCGAACCTCAGATACGTCGAATCGTTGCACGGTGCTGTGATAAGAGTACTCCCAATGCAACGACTCGTTGAAACTCCCACCAGCTAACAAACCTCGATAGGGGTATCGGTAAGTGCAGTGAAGACACTACTCTCGTCCATCACCTACCAACGCTTAAGTCACAACCTTTTGAACGGATGGCCATGTCAGCATGCGTCTCCTGTGGCGAACAATTACCGTCCGTTGTCAGCAAGTGCCCGGAATGCGGACACGAGACTGGCTGGGTATCGTATCCTGAGGATGCGTACTGGTGGGAAAAGGAATATGCAGAGCAATTGGCTGCGGAAGCAGAGTCAGATACGGTATCAGCGGAGCGACTGACGGCGCAAAAATCTGGTTTCATTTCTCGACTATTCTCGACCGATGACCTCCAGAAACGCCGTAGCCATGATCGACCATTACTAGGCTATCTTTCCCCGAGCGAAGATCCACACTACATTTTACTAGCGAATAAGTACATAATCGTCCGAGATCGGGAAGAGAGTCGATACCTTCGAGACGAACCTAGCGTCTATGCGATGATGGCTGAAGAGGGGTACCGTCCTATCGTCATCGCTACCGATGAACGCCTTCTCGTCGTTCTCGGCGATCCCGGCGGAGATGCACTAGCAGCTGTTCAAATTAACAGAATCATCGACATCGAAGCAGATGTTTCCCCACCGGCCCATTATGAATGGAATGTCCAAGAACAGGGCGGGGTAACGAGCGATGTTGACGCGGTTTACAAGCTGAAATTGACGACGGTCACAGCGAAATTCGAGGTATATCTCCATCCGAACACAGAGCGCTCTGAAGTAAATAGTCTGGTCAGATTCATTGAGGACCTAGCTGCAACATCAGACCAAACGAGCCGTCTTCAGGGAGAGACCCAAACTCGCCAAACTTCCGACTTTACTAACTCAAATGGCGGTACTCGCTCTTCCTCAAGTGGTAGCGGGGAAGGGCCAACTCCATCTAGTGTGGTGATTGACCAGACAATCCTCGATAGAATTCGAAGTGCCCGAGAACAAGTTGATTGGAAAGAGTCGGTCCGAACGGGTATTCGCGTAGGCACTGAAGCAGTTAAATACGCGAAATTCACGACAATTTCGACGCCCGGGATTGTCGCTCTCAGTGCGCTCAGTGGGACGGCACTCAAAGCACATAATGACGTCTCTGGATCCTCCCTGTCAATTGACCCTGATGAATTAATAGACCGAGGGCTAGCAGGTGTTGCTCTTGGGAAGCAATTCGACCTTTCAGAGTTCAATACTGAACGGCTTGGGGCCAGTGTGGGGATTTCTCGGTATTTGGCAGAACGAATCACACCCACCTCCTACAAACACCTCGTCGAACGGACGAACCCTGAAACAATTATGAAAGGTGCTGAAGCGGGCAATGAATTGGGGAGTCGAGCTACTGTACCATTGACCACTCGCCAGGGTACATTAGCTGGTGCCTGCGCAGGCCTGGTGTACAGCTATGTGCCACAGGATTCTCCCCTTCATCAAGCTGACCCGGAGGGGATTTTTTCTACCGAACATCTGGACGCGCTTGAAGAGCTCATGGAGTAGAAATTCCGGCTTTTTGGCTTGTCTCGAATTGATCTATCTCAAGTTTAAACAATTTGAGGTACACACCTATTCACCGGATGTTCACCAGAGGAAGTGTCGAACTCATATGCATTAACGGGGGTGAATTACTGGGGTTGAATTGCCAGCCTGTAGGATGGCAGTGTCTCTGTTCTCCGCTCGCAGTATGGGCAAAGCGTCTATGCCGTCACGCTGAGTTGTTCAGGTAGATACTGGAATGTCCGAGATAGAGGACTTGCGGCGTGAACTGCAGACGCTCACACGCCAGTGGGAGCGACTCACTGCGGTTCCAGAGACACCGCGTTCGCTGATGGACGTGATCGAGTACTCGTTAGGAACGCAGCAGAAGGCCGAGGTATACATCAACCGGCTCTTCGCATACCTCCTTGACCCAAAGCAGCCCCACCGGATGAACGCGGAATTCCTCCGCGCATTCCTCACTGGCCTCCCCGAAACCTGTGGATTCGAGGAGGACATCCACGATCTATCAGACGTCGTCGTCAACGAGCAAGTCCAGCTCACAAAGCAGGCCGACGGAGAGACAGTGTCGTCGGGATTCGTCGATCTGGCAGTGCAAGTCCCCAACGAGTGGTTCCTGCTGGTCGAGCTCAAATTCGCCGCTGAGGACACGCAGACGGAGTTCTACCGGCAGGAAGTCACGCACATCGACGGTGTGCCAAAGGACGACTACGAGTCTGGCGGGTACTATCTCTACCTGCATCAAGCCGACCGACCGGACGCGAACGACCCCGAATTCAGTAACTGGACGTGGACAGCCTTCGTCGAATCCGTCCTGACCACGTTCATCGCTGAGAACGCACCACAATACCCGCAACGAACGGTCGTACAGCTCCACGATTTCGCTGACGATATTCGATCCATCACCGGCATGTCAGACCCCACCGACAACGTTGACGAGAAAATCGAACTGTACCTCGACCACTACGACGCCATTGCTGACGTAACGGCCACGTTCGAGACCCAGTGGGAGACGTTCTCCCACAACTGGCCCGCTCGCCTTTCCGACCGTCTCGAAACTGCCAACCAGGGGTCAATCCGCTCAGAAAACGAGTATCACGTACGGTTCGAATGTGCGAATGACGCTGTCGGGGATTGGTGGTTCCGGTCAACGAGCCCCGATTGGGGGATGCTCTTCAAGCACGGCTGGTGGCGGTCCACGGATGACCTCACAGACGTGCTCCACGAGCGCCCCGACAACCGGAACGATGCCAGAATCGGATTCCACCACCGACTCGAAAACGACCGCGAACAGGCACTCCGAGACAACACACTCACACTGTACTTCCGGAACATGGGTGCCAACGATCAGTCATTCAATGATGCTGTCGCTGACCACTTCGATACACGCGCTGATGATATCGAGACTGCGTTGCCGGAGGCTGCGAGTGTCACCGGGAACAAACGCAACATGATTGCAGCAGAATACGATATCGCCCCCGACGAGCACGATGACTTCTTCGCAGCGTACGTCACCGCACTCCAACGAGGCTTCTCCGAACTCGTCGCTGAGAATCCAGCGCTAATCACCATCCTTGACGACATCTACACCGAGGCCGTCGCAGATGTCTACGGCACAGAGATCAGAATGCCCTCGTCGCAATAACGAGCGCCGTGCAGACGACACTCGTCTAGATAGAGCCCTGGATGCGGTATTTTCAAGAACAAGACATTCCACGTATCGGTAACTGATGAGCCAGACCGGTCAAACATCTTCTCTCACTGCACGACAGCGAGCCGTTCTAGAGCAGTGGACGGAGGTAGCAGAAACTGAGCAGGCTGGTGCAGAGTTTGACTTTGGGCAGTACGACCGCACACAGCAAATCATCCAACACGCAGACGAGTTCATTGAGAACCCCACGAGAGACGGGTTCAAATCGATGTGGGACCGGATGCACGCAGCCAGTCAACGGGGGAGAGCCGAACAAATCCTGTCGAAATGGGATGGCTCTATCGCCGACCTCGCTGCACTCATCGAGACTGTCCGTGATGCCAGCCAGTACGATAGTGACTGGGAGGACCAATTAGGAGCGAAGGCAACGATTCAAGAGCTCTTCGGCCACCTTCACATCGAAGACTACCCCATCATTAACGCCGCCACTGAGAGCGGCCTCGCATTCTTCGGATACGACACGCCCACCAGTTACACCGACGGCGTTGAAGCATTCGAAGCCTTCCTCGATACGTACGAGCGTGTCGTCGGACACGCCACCGCCGACGCGGACCACGGTCTCACAGTCCCAATTCGCCTCGAAGTCGATCAACTGTTCAACGTCATCGACAAAGCCGACGAATCAAGCATCGAGGACGAACGATCAGCCGTTGCCACTGAACTCTACGACACTGTCCTCAATGGGACCCGTATTGGAGACCCATCGACTCTAGATCTGAAAGACTTCAGTGACGCAAATCCCACGCCGTACTGGGTGAATCAGTCGAACGAGCCTGAGCTCATCGACGAGTACCTCAAAGCCAAGGTCGATAACGTCTGGCATCACGATCTCGAAACGGTCGAAGCCGGTGACATCATTCTTCATCACTACGAGGACGAGCTCGTCGCCTACTCCGTAGCGACCGGCGAACACGAGACCTACACGTTCCAAGGAGAAGAATTCCAGCGCATTGGCGTTGACATCCACTGGTTCGACGACCCGATTATAGTCGATGCCGGTCTCAAACAAACGCTCGGGGAGGACCAGTACCGCACCGACGAGTACTACGTCCTGGATTCACACAATAATTTCAAACAAGCCTACCTGTCCCGGCTTTCAGACGATGCCGCAGAGTACCTGCTCCAGAAAGCCGGTGTGTCACCGCCAGAAGGGGGATCAATAGGACCGCCCGGTGGGCCGTATGTGAAACCCGAGAATGCGGGTACAATCGAACGCCAGCTAGAACAGAACAAACAGGTCGTGTTTTACGGCCCGCCCGGAACGAGCAAAACCTACGAAGCCAAGCAGTTCGCCGAATGGTGGACACGAGAACGGACGTCGACACCGCCGACTAAGCCTCAAGTTCGGACGGTCACGTTCCACCCGTCGTTCTCCTACGAGGATTTCCTCGAAGGTCTCACAGCCGATGCGACCGACGACGGCACCGTCACGTACGACGTCGAAGACGGCGTCTTGAAACGCATCGCCGCGGACGCCACCGACGCCCTCGAAGCGACGCCGGACGACGAATCCCCACCGCCGTTTGTCCTTATCATCGACGAGATCAACCGCGGCAATCTCGCTCAAATCTTCGGGGAAGTCATCACTCTGCTCGAAGCGGACAAACGAACGACGTACGAGGTCGAACTCGCGCACTCCGGGGAGTCGTTCACGCTCCCGCCAAACCTCTACCTCATTGGGACGATGAATACGGCCGATCAATCGATTGCGCTGGTCGACACCGCGCTTCGACGCCGCTTCCGCTTCATCGACTACCCCCCGGACCTCGACACCGTCCTTGCTACGGACGCTAGCATCGACCGTGATGCTGCCGCTCTTGTCCACGACCGCGCGTCCAAGATTTCCGACCGCGACCGCCTCCTTGGAGCCAGTATCCTCGCGGTCGAGGAGCTCAACACTCGCATCTTAGACGCCCCGCAGCTCGGGAAGGGAAAGCAGCTCGGCCACACGTACCTCATGGGGCATGACTCCGTCCCAGACATCGTTGACGCGTGGCGGTACGACATCCTCCCGCAATTGGAGGAGTACTACTTCGGCCAGACGGAGCGGCTGCGTCAGGAACTCCTCGACGATACCGGGTCCATCTGGTTCGACTGGGACACCGAACGAATCCAACCGTTCACAGCGACAGAACTCTACGACGTCCTCTGCACCCTTGCGGGGATCGACGACCCAGTCCCGCTCGCTGAAGACACCCACTCACCAACCGACACAACGAACGAGCCAGCACCGTCCTCGCAGGACGGACTCAATGATTCGTGGGCGAACGGCGAGCGAACTCCGGACACGTTCCGCGAGCGAATCCAGCACACACTCACCGAGGACAACGCAGCGAAATTCAACACCATCATGGACGCCGGCGAAGACGTCGCACAGCTTGACCCAGGTCGCGGCGAACAGAACGCGAAGCTGATGGTGAAGTCAGACCGAGTCAACCCGAACGTGGGGATCGTGAAACTCGAACAAGACGGGACAATCGGTTTCCGCTGGGACTGGCTCACCTCGAACGAAAACGCAGTCGTCTCGCCGGAATTCGTCGCCGACGCCGCAACCGTCTTCGAATCAATCCCAGAGTACACCCACGACTGGAACGTCGAGGCCGAATCCTCCGAGAGCCCCGAACTCGCAGTCGACGACCTCTCGATGGACGACGCCGAGGCACTCGCCGCCGCCATCCGCAAGTTCGTCGACCGTGCCGCCGAGCATGAGTAACATCACCCCTCTCGGCGGGACCGGCCCACCCATCACCGACGACGCAGCAGTCGGGACTGACCCACCGACAACGCCACTCTCACTCGGTGAACACGACCACACGGAGCCATTCCCTGTCTCGGACGCGGACGCCGAATTCCTCGACACGATGGAAGAGCGGTTCGGGATGACCCCCATCACAGCCACGTTTCAAAGAGACGGGCAAGTCGTGCTCTCCAGCGACGCACACGTCGGTGTCCTCACACTCCCGAGCGGCCTCCGCATCGAAGTCACCCCGAAAACAACGGTCACCCGCCTCCTCTGGGCACTCCAATACGCCTTCGACACACCAGTCGACACCCTCGACGAGGAAACCGAATTCACGAGCGCGTCGTCGTTCTTTGACGCCATCGGCACGCTGTTTCACGCTGAGCTCCAGTCTGTCTTCGCAGAAGGCCTCCACCGCGACTACGTCCCTACAAACACCATCGAAACCCAAGTCAAAGGCCGCATCAACGTCCAGCAACAACTCCAACGACCGTCGCCAGTCACAACCGACTTCGCCGTCAACTACGACGAACACACCACCGACAACCAACTCAACCAAGCCGTCCTCGCCGCCCTCCAAGCACTGCTGTACCTCGTCAGCGACGACAAACTCGCCGCCCGACTGCGCACCCAATCCCAACGCCTCCAACAGTACACCACCACCACCAGCATCACGCCCGCAGACATCCGCAACATCCAACTCTCCAGACTCAACGAACACTACGCCGCACTACTAAAGTTAGCAACACTCGTCCTCGAACGCAAATTCTTCGAAGACGTGCGCGCCGGCACACAGCGCTCGCTCGCCCTCTTCGTCAACATGAACCACGTCTTCGAACGCATCGTCGAACGCGCATTCCGCGACGCCACACGCAACACCACCCACCGCGTCGAAGACCAAGCCACAATCCCCAACCTCATCGACGGCCCACACGCAGTCTCCATGCGCCCCGATGTCCTCATCCGCAACACCGACGACGAACCCCTCCTTGTCGCCGACGCCAAATGGAAAACACACAGCGAATCACCAACCGCAGCAGACATCTACCAACTCACCTCCTACATCCTCACACTCGACATCCCCGGCATCCTCATCTACCCCGGACGTGAAGAAACAACAGCAACGTCCACCGTCGGAGATCAGCAGTTGCGTTCCTTCGAGTTTCCAACAGACGAACCGGCCACCACCTACGACGAATACGTCCACGAACTGCAAGCAGCAGCTCAACACTGCTTAGATAAAGTATAGTAGTCGTCACTGCGGTTTCTATATTTAGAAGAGGGGCTGAAACAACCGCTTGCTTCAGATAGGGGAGTTCACAGACTGCTGTTGCGAGAAGATCTCAGAACCCGGTCGATAGGGAGTTTTTACACGTCGCTGGGTTCCAGAATCCGAAGCTCAAGGCTTTGATCTTCTACTGAGCTAATCCGATTGTTGATTGCTGTATCGTTGCTCGTGAGGTCATTATCTGACCCAACAAGGAGGTCAATCGAATCCTCACGGTGAATCTCTACTGCATCGATTACTATCTGGGTATCGTGACCTAAGTCGAGATCTCCGAGTTCCTCTGATAACTCCGAGTTCGAGAACTGGGGGTAGATACCGTCTAGGAACTTCCGAATGATATCTCGACGAATCGTGTCCAATCCTTGGGACAGCCGGCGAAAGTCGGAGAGTTGTTTCCGTCGAGGCTCTTCCCCCCATCCGCATTGAATGTCAAACCGAACGTGGTCCGTATCGTTGTCTGAGGCACTAACTGGACGCGATGAAACGTCGTATTCGTAAATATTGGACTCCGGGTGGTCTTCCAGCCAGTCCAGCAAATCGTCATAGATTACCTCCCGCCGATCACAGAGACTTGTGAACTCTCCTTTCGCCTTTCCACCGATTACACGATTCAACCCTGAGTCTTCGAGTAATCGGACCGCATCGTTGTCGTCTTCATTTGTACCGGGGAGCTTTGTATAGACGTAGTTTACGAGAACGGAGGTGTCAAAGTTGGCATCCCCATTGGAACTCATTAATTTCGGATATCTACATCACTCGGGATAAATGATATTGTTTTCAGAATCCATATCGATAGCCTCGATATCTTGTGCATTGGGGAGGAGCCCCACCTCATAGAAGTGATCAGTTAGTCTGGAAATCTCTGATTCCACCTGTTGGTTGAACCTCTCGAACTCCTGTAGCCGATTGAGTCGAATAATGTCCTCGTTTGGCCCAGTCGCCGTGTCTGCGGAAATTAGGAGCGCAGGGTACTTCCATATGTAATAGAAGAAAAGCTCAGAGAGATTATTGAGGAGACGGCGCTGCTCCCGAGTGGTTCCCTCTATTTGGGTTAGTTTGAACAGCACCTGTTCAATCAAATCAGTTCCTGCAGATACGACTTGCTTCGTCTGGGATAACTCATCGGTCGCTGTCAAATCCATATGAAAATCCGAGATGAGATATCGGATTTCACGCTCGTCTGCAGATTCCAGAAGACTGTTTGACCCACCTCCCCCAAAATCACCGAGAGTAGCATTCTGGGACTCTGTAGCAATCAGGTTGTCCAAGTTTGTAAGCTTCTCTCGGATGTTGACTGAGGTGATGTAAAGGTCCGTGTATTCTTCAGGCGCGAACTTGCTGTAATAGTCTCGAAGGAAGGTATATCGGTCCGTATACCAAACCTTAGCAAGATTGTAGTCCCCAAAGAAGGTCTCATTCCGGAAATAATTCCGCAACCGTGTCAGGCGATCTGTAGTTGGAGTATCTTGCTGAATCGTCCCGAACTGTTGCCCCGGAGTGTAGCTGGTGTCAGGTGTAGGGGTTGGGCCAACCTCCGTATTCCCACCAGCAAGATACCAACTGTAACTTAGGTCGATGTTCAGGTCCCGTATCGCAAAGAAAGTCAGCTTTTCCTCCTCAACAGCAGTAATCTCCCTTCCACGATTATCGAGAATGCTATCGAGAGCCAAGTCAATAGCTAGATGAACGTCAGTCCGGAGTTCCTCCTCCTGCTCAAAGTCGTCCCAGTCTGCAGGAGAAGGGCTCATATTGAATACTTCAATTGGTCCGTCATATAGACCTTGTTATTCCCCAAATAGCTGAAGGGAATCGGCGTATTTGAGTTATCCAGCCGGTCTCCGGCACGATTTCGCATTCGCCCTCCATTCGTGATCTTGTCCACCATACACTCCCTGCTGTCACCCCGATAGCTTCGTGAATACTTCCTCATCTCCAAAAGTCGCCTAGGACTCGACCGTCAGTTGTGCTTGCTAGCAGAATGCCGGCCGCGCCGTAAGCACAGGTCAGGTACAAAGGCCAAGGGGGTTCCGCAAGTGATCAATTAGGTCTTCGTCTCCCTGTTTGAGATTCGTCACTGAAACCGGGAATCAATTTCATGTTCAGAGTAGGAGACGAACTAAATGTACGCGGGGCCTTTTATAACAGTCCCGGGAGAAACAATCTCATCACTCACATAGCCGGCTGCTTTGTCAGCATATTCGATTGGAATCGGAAGCCGCGGGCTTCGGACTGGACTACCGATGTGGACCTCGGACAGCCAGTATGCTTGTCGAGCAAGAGTCTCTATATCCGTTGGACCAGAGTGTTGGGTGATTCGGTAGGTCTGAGGGGTTCCCACGCTGTTGTCATCTTTAATCTCGGGCTTGCCAGATCCATGGACTATCGCATATCCTTGCTTATCTGAGACGAACGCGATCCCTTTCTCTGCAACCTGGAAGTGCGTGCCATCATACTCCGCAACCCGGGGTTGGCCACTTTTCCGTACACCCACAATATCAATCTCTGCAGATACTCCTCTAAGCCCGTCTTGGATCGCGTCGATATCCTCTGGGACTTTTCCATCACGCATTATGCAGAGTCGATTAATCTCTGTACCTTGGTCCATCGCAAAGTCAAAGACGAGATCCCGAACGAACTGTTGGACGTGCTCTGCCGAGAATTCCTCTCCACTTTGACCGACCGTGGATTCGGCGGCATACGTTGTCCCGTCAGATAGTACAACACTCGCACTCGCGCCAGTATGCTTGCCAGAAGACTGGTCATGAGATACGTCTAATCCCATGAATGCGTCGGTCTCGCCTGGCAGATTGTGAATGTGCCAAGGAGTTCCACCAGCCTTGCCGACCACGGCGCTCAGAATATTCAACATTTTATCGTTTCCGATATCAGCGCCCAGCTTGATGAGCTCATCCACCGTGGATTTTGTCGTCATCTGTGTTGGAACGCCTTGCCGCATCAGGGTCCGTTTGACCTCATGATGCGGGTCTTCAATGCCAAATTGTTCCGACGCTCCCTCATCGGGTACGACTGCTACGACGACTTCCGTCTCATCGTGGAGTCGATGAGCGATGGGCGTATAGTTTGAGATGTCTCCTAATTCGTATTCGTACTTTGTGACACCGCCTGGTGCCTGTATCTCAGCTAACCCTTTTGTGATTAGTCCGGGGAACTCCTGCTGTATGTCGTCCCATGCCTCTGGCACTAGAACGCCGATGCGATACTGTCCGGGGGACTGATACACTCCGCTTTGCCGTAATCCCGTAGAAGGATTGTTTGCTGGTGTACTATTCTGGAAGATTAACCGGTCCCGAGTCCCCCTAATGTCTATTCGGTCATATCCGTCGTTGGTTGGCCCGGGTTCAAATTCTAATTCCAGCACCGGTAGCCACGAGAGGTTCTCTATGAACTCTTTTGTGTATTCGAACTTCTCGCCGGGCATCATCGAACGGCGAGACATGAACCGCTGGAAAAAGTCGTAGTCCTCGTCCTTGACCTGTTCAATTCGAGGTGCTAACTTGAGGAAATGAGGAGCTTGATTGCGGATGTTACTCCCGTACTTGATTTTGAGTAGTCTGGGGTTTTCCTGTATCAGCTTTTGACGCCACTCCTCATCGGCTACTCCTTCATGCATCTCTGCGATCGAGGCACCAGCATCCTCAATGAGATCGTTATAGTGTAAATCACTCCAGCCGCGGAGCCATCCCTGCCCTTCCCTCGAATATCTTTCAGGGTCGTGGGCTGCTTTCATACCCCGCGGATTTTCTGACTTAGTATACAGCTCATCAAGGGTCATTCTGCTTCGAAGAGTGTATCCAGACTCAACATGAGCCAGAACAGTACCGGAGTTCGTAATCTGGATACTGAGTTCATATTTGGGGTGAGCAGCAAATTTCTTTGACGTAAACTCCGGCTCCCTCCGAACGATCTCATTGATGAACTTGTAATCGTATTTTTCGTCCGGGACTGCTCGTCGGAGGCACGATTGTACGAAGTCTCGAAGTGTTTCTCGTTCCCGTGGGTTCTCGGGATTGAGCGTGATTTTCTTCTCTTCAACCACCTCGACACGCTGACCCCAGACATAGACTGTATGAGAGAGACTCGTTGCAGAGAGAACCCTCATCGTACCCGCTGTTGATACAGGTGTCCCATGCTCTTGATCCAACGAATAGGCAGCGGAGGCAGTAAATGCCGTCCTATCACCACTTACACCACCATCAACATTTAGCCGATACTGCGTAACTGAAACATCATTCAGTTGGCTCCTAGAATATGCGTTAAGAAGATATGTCCCGGGTTCAGCACTCGACTGTTGGGATAACGGATCCGTAGAGGGCACCTCGCTCATAAGGTCACGACACTCCCCAACGGCGTATAAAGTTTGGCAGACCGACGTTATGCGGTCTGGGTCGACACTAATAGCTGAGCTATATCGCGGGGCTGATAGAGGGTTTCCGAGACCTCAGAGGACACGAAAGGACGTCCAAAGCTCGGCGTTGTTTTCGTAATTACAATCACTCGGAGAGTGCTCCACTTTCACCCCACCAAAGTCACACTTATTTGGCAAGCCTGCCTTGATTAATCGGAATGGCGCTTGACACCTCTCTGGATTTACTGACATTCCCTGCGCCCGCGCTTGAACGTGTCCCTCAACCTGCAATCCAGGACGCTCTCCAGTATTTCGCGCCAGATTTCATCACAATCCCTGGCCCACGGGATCCAAACGCCCTCGCAGCGATCCAAGAAGCCACTACAGAGACTCCGTTTACATATCCAAAGCTTGGCCGGGACGGCAATCACATTCAGCACTTCCAATACACCTCTGATGCCGGCCTCCACGAGGTCACAGACTCACCATCACCCAATCCCACTATCGACATCCTTGCTGTCCAAAATCAAACCACCCTCCAATACCTCAAGTCGGAAATCGAGTCGGGCACCCGCCAGACTGGCAGCGAGGCAGCGACGTACCTGTTTGTTCCGCAACTATCGGTAGACTGGGACCCGACGACACTTTCGACAACACTCCCAAACCGCAAGGAAATCGCCGCCATCAGCGCACTCCTTCCCGAGCCGGTAACCGTTCTCGCAGGTGGCCAGCCGACAGAGTACTACCACGAGTGGGACCTCTCCCACAACGGATCAGCAGTAACCGTACCGATTACTGGGCTTGGTGCAATTGACCAAGCCCAGTCGAAACTCGCTCGATACTCCTGTACAGCTCATGGAACGGTTGCCGCAGAAGCAGTCGACACCGAATCATTCGGTCTCACAGCCCTGAACGGTGTGGGACCAGCCACCGCCCAACGACTCCGCAACGTAGGGTGTCGGACGACAGAAGATGTCCGCGATCTCTCGGTAAGCAAGTTGGCCGACCTCCCCGGGATCGGCCAGCAGACGGCCGAACAGATTCACGCCCACGCCGAAGTCATTGCCTCAGGCAACCCGCTCGTAGTCTCGAATCGGACACCAGTCAAGACCCGTGACGACCGTCCACCACTCTGCCTGGACATCGAAACGGATGGACTCTCGCCCACGATCATCTGGCAATTCGGCATCTACGACCCCGCGACAGACACCTACCAAGCCTTCGTCGAAACAAACGACCCCCGGGACCCGGCAAGCGTCTTAGAAGCGTTCACCACATGGCTGCTCGCCAACCATAGCAACCGATCACTCCTCACGTGGAACGGCCACAACTTCGACTACCAGCATATCGAACAGTTCCTCAAACAACACCATCCAGAATACACCGACGCGTGGGACGAAATGTGGACGTACGATCTCTACAAGTGGGCTGTCCGAGACGGAAACGCGCTCCTCCCTGGTCGCACGAACAAACTCGGGCACGTCGCACGCGCCCTCGGATACGACCCCACCGAAACAGGCCTCACCGGCGCGCAAACGGCCGCTGCCTACCAAGAGTTCATGCGGAACCCAGACAATCCCAAGAGTGAGCCAGACTGGGACCGCCACAAGACATACTGTCGAGATGACTGTGAAGCACTCTGGCACGTCTATCAAGCACTCACAGACGCACCGCGCCGTGACATGACTGACAGCGGCTCCCAGGGAGCCACAGGCCAACAAGCCGGCCTCACCGACTTCTAACCATGACAGACACCAACCACTCCCACCACCCAGACGACACAGTAGTCGACGCCGATACAGTCATCAACAGTTTCCCCCGCCAGAGCCTCTCCGCGGACTCCGAGTTCATCCAAACGATTGAACGCCCAGCACGACCAGCCAACACCACCCCAACAGACTCAGTACTACGGGCGACACTCGCCGATCAGTACCCATTCGAGCTGTTCAGCCATCAAGCCGAAGCCCTCACCGCACTCGCCGACGGTGAGAATGTGACGGTCACGACCTCAACATCCAGCGGGAAAACCCACATCTACGCCCTCCAAATCGCGCGGAATCTCCTCGATGCGGGCGTTCTCAACCCGGATGGTTCGCGGGCAGCCGAACAGAACAACGCCTCGACAGCGCTGTGCGTGTACCCAATGAAAGCGCTGACGAAAGACCAGAAGCAAGCCCTCAACGACCTCTACGACGACCTCGGACTGGACATCCGCGTCCGCATCTACGACGGCGACACAACAGGCGACCGACGGGCAATTCGGGAGGAAGCCGACGTGATCCTCACGAACTTCGCGGGCCTCAACGTCTACCTCGAACACCACGACAAGTGGAGTCGCTTTTACAGCGCACTTGACCTCGTCGCCATCGACGAATCACACACCTACACAGGCATCGAAGGTATGCACGTCGCGTGGATTCTCCGCCGCATGCAGCGCGTCGCCGACTACTGGGGCAGCACCCCACAGTACGTCCTCACCTCCGCCACCATCGGCAACCCCCACGCCCACTCCCAAGAACTCATCAATCAGCCCGTCACCGTCATCGATGACGACGGCTCTCCACATGGCCCCCGAGACATCATCCTCTGGAACCCCCCGCCACGCGACCAAACACAAGCAGCAGACCCCCACAAAGACGTCGTCGAATTCCCCGACGAAGACTCCACAACCAGTGACACAGACGCCGCCGAGGAGACGGACAACGACGAAGCTGAGACGTTTGTCGCAGAGCGAGTGCCGGCAAGCATCGAAGCACCGCGAATATTCAGTCACCTCACCGCCAACGACATTCGCACGCTCCTGTTCTGCCCGAGCCGGAAACTCACCGAACTCAGCGTCCAACGCACCAACAAACACCGCCAAGCAAACACCAGCGACTACGACACGTCGAAAACACCCTCCATCGAAGCATACAATGCCGGCCTCGGCCGTCACACCCGCCACAGCCGCGAACACGAATTCAAAGCCGGCGCACTCACCGGGCTCGCCACTACAAACGCCCTTGAGCTGGGCATCGACATCGGGTCACTCGATGCCACCGTCCTCATGGGGTATCCCGGGCAACGGCAAGCGTTCTGGCAGCGCATCGGTCGGGCCGGCCGCGAAGCCAGTCGCAGCCTCGCCGTCCTCGTCGGCGACCACCGCACCATCGACCAATACATCATCAACAATCCCGACTACCTCCTAGAGAACGACGTCGAAAATGCCGTTATCGACACCTCGAACAACGCCGTATTCGCCACTCACGTCCTCGCCGCCGCCGACGAAATCGCCCTCGACGAAACAGACAGCGACGCCTTCGCCAGCGAAGAGCGACTCCGGAACGCCGTCCAGATGTGGCGCGAAGCCGGCTACATCGAAGGGTATCTGGATGCCGCCGCCCATTACGCCGGTCCCAGCCGCCCGCAAACGCGGGTCAACCTCTACGGAACCAGCGACACCGACTACCAGTTCAAACTTGCCGACAATGTCGATCCCACTGGCTGGGGGCTCGGCGATGGCCTCGACTTAGAATCCGTCGAACAGAACCGCGCCTACCGCGACTACCACGAAGGCGCAGTCCGCCTGCTGAACGGTCAACAGTTCGAAGTCACCGCCATCAACGAGGACCGCCCACAACCAATCATCGAACTCGAACCCGTCGACCGCGACTACTACACCCGAACACGAAGCAAAGTCAACGTCCTCGACGCAGACACCGAAAAGACACGAGACATCAACGGATTCACACTCCATTTCGGCCGCGGCACCGTCCTCGTCCATCACCACGCCTACGACCAGATGTACATCGAGAGCAGCCAACCCAAAACCCAAGCCCTCCCCACAGACGTCCCACCAATCCTCATGGACACCCAGCTCTGCTGGGTTGAAGTCCCCGACACCATCGAAACCGCACTCATCCACAAATACCAGGACTACGGCGTCGAAACCGGTGTCGATCCAGAAACCGCCGGCATGGCCCACCTCGGCTACATCGCCGGTCTCCACGCCGCCGAACACGCAACCATTCAGACCGCTCCACTGGAACTCCGCGTCGACAAAAACGACCTCGGTGGCCTCGCCACACTCGTCATGGACACGCACTACAGCCACCCCGACTACGACGACATCACCGACACACTCAACGAATCCTTCCAAGCCGCCACCAACGCCATCGAACAACGCACCCACGAACTCGACGGCACCCGCTCCTCCGGGTGGTTCATCTACGACGGCGTCGACGGCGGGCTCGGCTTCGCCCACGCCATCTACAATAACTTCGAAGCCCTCGCCGAACGCGCCCGCGACCAACTCCGCGACTGCCACTGCGGCCAACCCAACGGCTGCCCCGCCTGCACCTTCGACGAACACTGCGGCAACGACAACAAACCTCTCCTCCGCGCCTCAGCCATCGACGTCCTCAACCAACTCCTCGGCGACGATACCCGCGGCGACCTCGCAGAACACATCCCCGACGACGAACACGGAGGCGACCGTCGCCCCGTCGTCTTCTACTCCTGACGTACCCGGTGGCCACAATCATTCCGACAAGTCTAGCAAGAGGATCTAACATCATCCAGACCGTTTTTATTGTGTCCATTAGTTGAGGGCCTATATGGAATTACCTACCACGGTAGCCGCAGACATCGAACAGAATCAGGAAATCAGTATAGTCGCCCGGATAGATTCAATTCACGAAGGTAGTAACGTTCGAGCACGGGTGCTTCTCACCGATATCGACGGAAACGATGTCCAGATCACGCTATTCGACCAAAGTCCAGAATACGATTTCGTCGAGAACCAATGGTTCCTGTTTCAAGACGCGTCAGGTAATATCTATCAAGGCCAGAAAGAATTACGTCCGAATTTCGGAGATATGCGAGTCGAACCGGTCGATCCTCCTGAAGACCTCATTTCCGGTGCCAAAGAGCAAGAGGAGGTCGTAGAACCTACATCCGGCGATGTGACTGACGGTCGGGTAGCGCTCGATATCGAGACGATCCAGACAGTCAAAGAATCTGAGCTGGATCTTTCAAACTCCAACCATCTTGAACTTCTGTGCATCGGTGTTGGCTATCAACCGTCGCCGGGTGTTCCGGTCGAAGCCGACGTCCTCTTCCGAGAAAACTCATCACCAGCAGCAGAATTAGACCTCATCGACGAACTCTGTGAATGGTTAGAAACACGGGATGGGACTACACTACTCACTTATAATGGCGGATTTGATTTGGGGCATATCCGAGCACGCGCCGAACTAGCCTGCAAAGCAGCTCCGCAGGAAGATGAAGCCACCATTCAGCGGGTGGAGGATCTGTTTGGACAACTGACCCACGAAGATCTGAAGCGACCAGGGTTCTCGCTAGAATCTGTCGCAGATGTCCCCGAGACACACTGGGATATCTATAATCACGGCATGGATCCGACGGAGTGGCGGCGAAACCAGAAAGAACTCGGGAACTTTGACGAAGATCGCCCACTGGACGATTCCGCCGTAAGCGGAAGCGACATCCCGTACTTCGGCCAGAAGCTTCTCACGAGTACAGAAGGTAGCCCGGAACACCGAGCTTTACACGAGATGGTATACAGGTACGCCATCTCTGATGTGGAACCGCTATTCAAGCTGTAACATTCATCCATCGTCTTACCCGAATCAAACTCTTAACAGAGGCCACATTCAGCACACTCGAAAACGGCACTTGGAGCGCAATCATGCACCGCGCCACGACCATACCTACCACGACGTCTTCGACCACGGCACGAACCCGCTTCCCGATGTCTCAGATACGATCTTCCGCGACGGACAACACCATCATCCCGACCAGCCACCCCCCACGACTCCAACTTAAACACCACATCAGTACACTTCCCATCCGATCATCGGTTCACCGAAGTACGCAGGTATTTCCGGCCACCCCACTTTCGGGGGGTTAGGCAATGCCGGTCCTCCACGAATATTCTGACTCGTATCCTAAATCAGGCTACTACGTTAATGTCAATTGGAGTGCCCCTCATCCCTATCCACTCCAAACGCCAGCGATAACCGCACGGATCTACCGGTCGCTCGGCTTCCAGCCAGGCGATGCCGTTCCAAATGAACTCACATCACGTCTCTTCAACGCCGGGCTCCACTGGACCGGGAGTACTGGCACAGGCGATCCTGCAAAACAAACTGATCTCAACCCAATCGATGATACCGATATCCCGGAACTCGACTCAGAGAGTTTGGACCACGTCTATTACATCCTAAACGAAGCCCCAAACCACGCAGACATTGACGAACTCAACCCGAGTGCCGTCGACGACCTGAAATCCGAGCTCAGTTCCCTCCGGCCAAATAGCAACCCCGATTCAGATTCTCTTTCCGAGCGGACAGTCACAGCGCTCGATGACCTCCGCGACGACCAATCGGTCTCCCGAGAGCAAGCAGAAGAGCTTCGCGCCGCCTGCAGTCACCCACCCACGTTCGATTCCTCTGTCTATGAATTCGTTCGCAACCACCCGATTACACCCCGGGCCTTCGAAGTCAACAAGCACGGCTCCCCATCCTTCACGTTCAGCACAACCGACGTTACCTGGAACCTCGCAGACTGCCGTCCGGACTCACTCAGCTTTGACTGGCCGGTAACCATCGCCCCGGGAACTGACCGCGAATTCGGCCTTCGCGTCACCAATGACGAACTCGTACGCGTCGTTCATGACGGCCACCACCTCTCGACTCAGCAAGCGACAGACCTGATCACTATTCTTCCCTGCCTACTATGGACACTCCACCTCGTTGACGACTATTCACTCTCGGACCGCTGGACAATCACCGACGTCAAAGCGAAACTCCCGGAACCACAGCGAGAGTGGCTAGATGACCAAATACGCGCCTCTCTGTCCGCTCTCGGCCAAGAACCAAACAAGACTGACGGAATTATCGTTGACCGGCCCGACCAATACCTCGGTCGAATCAGAACCCGAGATAAGAGCACCGTCTGTATGGCCGTAAACGCGCTCCCCGACGACGCGGAGGTCGGCGACACCGCCTCATTCGACGTTGACCACCGCTACGACACCTACTACGCCACCAACATTACACTCTCGGAGAAAGCCCCAAACACCGGACGCGAAATCGAAATTTCCACCGGTGACGAAACACACTCATTCCGCCTTCCGTCATCATCCACTCCAGAGCCAAAACGGAAGCTCGCCGCCACACTCTCGACAGCTATTGAGACGGTTGGCCCCACAGCAGCACTCAAAACTGACGTCTTCCAGAGATTCATCACGGATATCGAGATCAACGACCCAGACATTCGAGACCGACTTCTCCAGCGACTCCTCGCAGGAACCCCATTCCACCCAGGGACATTCCCCGAACTGGTCACAAATCTCAACGCCCACCATCGGTTGCCTGACAAACCCCTCTCGTTCCACCTCCTCCCTATTGCCGCCTGCACAGCCGTCTTCTACGATGCCATCGACACACAAGCCATCCTAGACGAGTGCGACAACCAAGGCGACACGACCATTCTCTACCACCGCGACGGCAACACGGTACTTGTCGGAAACGAACTCCTCTGGCACGGCATAGCGAACGCTCTCCAAACCATCCCAGACCCACTCAAAGCCGCCATTGGAGCCGAATCCCTCCATCACGCACGATTCGTCCCTCGAACTATCGCCGCGCTCAGCGAGCAACAATTCTACCGAACTATCTCCCGACCATTCGTCGAGGACATCCTCCAAGCCGGCATCCAAAAATCTGGTCTCAATGCACTCTATCTCCCAGACAACGAGGTCGAGGAATCAGACAACATCCTAAAAGAGATTAAGCCGGACTTCATGCAAGGGGAGAACTGAGCGATACTCGATCAGATCGTGTAACCCATCCGAGACTGTCTTAACTGACGACGTTCATTACTGTAGATCCGCCCACAACCCATGACGGGAGTGATTTACTTTCCCGGTAATCCACGCTATCTATATCAGCCACGGTGGTAAGTCACAGACAGTGTATCTCTACACGCCCGGTGAAATAGATCGTGAGCGCGCCCACCATCAAGCCGTCATCCAGGGCGCTGATGATATCAACGTCAAACGAATCGGTAATCTTGGCGAACTCGCATTCGAACAGTTCTGCCGTGAATATCTCCCCGTCGAAATGTGGACCTGGAAGAACGAGAAAGCAATCCGACGATGTAACTCGGAGAGCTTCTCCAGCTACGACTTTGAGGTCTTCGACTACACTGTTGACGTCAAGACCTCACGCGATGTCTCCGCGTTCCAACCCGAGAAGCTCCTGGACAACGACCCTGACGACGACATTTTGGTTATGGTCTGGCACCGCGATAACGAAGATGCCCTCATCCTCCTCGGCTGGGAACGCACCGAAACCCTCAAATCGAAAGTCCACACCCAAGAAGCGTATTCCGGAGAAGAGCCGGAAAAGCTCGCGCACCTCGCTACGCGACCGATGAATGAACTCCACGACCTCGGTCCTAACACTGCCCACCTCAACCAGAAGCCTGAGAACCCCTTCCAGCCCGGCGACCGCGTCATCAAAGCCACCGACGAGGACAGTTCAGTTGGCGTCGTCGTCGAAGTCCTCCCGCCCGAAGAAAACGCTACACTCTACGGGCAAGAACTAGAGGGCGAGGCTGTTCGAGTGGCGTTCCCCAGTACACTCGACGAAGGACCCGGCGATTGGCGGACGATCCACCCCGCGAAGCTAGCGTCGTATTGCGTCGACCAAGAAATCCATCTCTACGACTACAAACACACCAACCTAGAGTACGCCGACCAACCGTTCACCGTCGGCGACTACGTCATCAAACCCGACTACGACAACCCCGACCTCGCCATCATCACCGCCGTTGACAGCGGTGAAATATCAGTCGTCTTCGAACACCTCCTCAACAAGGACTACATCCAGCCCCAGCGCCTAGAAGACATCTGCGAAAACAACAACCTCAGTCAATACTCATTCCCCGCCGAGGACATGGCATTCGAACCGCAATACTAGTCTCGACACCTACCATCCCCAACCCAGGTGAGGAAGGATCCCCCAATTCACCAATACATGAGATAATCCTCTGACAATCCGGTTTACTCTTAATATCTACTTTCACACCCACTCAAGCGACGCATTATGTTGCGCAACGTACTGTGGCTCTAAACCCCCATCTGGAACCGAGATCCGCTCGCCCTCCCGGTCGATGACCGTCCGCTGTAACACGTCACTCTCCGTTTCGAACTCTGGATTCACGCACAGCCGGTACTCCTGATCAATCGTGAACAGCTCTCGGTCAAACGCCGCGTGGTGTGTTTTGCTGAGTGCCAGCACGTTCGAGAGATCAGCCCTGTGTTCGGGATACTCACTCCACGACAGGACGTGCGCCACGTCCAACAGCCCTGGATGATCCACCCCGGAAACCGGGCATGTGCGGCCATGACGAGAGAGCGCCGTCGCACGGAACTCCGGATCTAACGATCGTGCGTGGACGGTTGCTTCGTAGGTCCCGGAATGCATTCCGTCAGTGCTCGCCGACGGCGTCCACTCAGAGTCAGCCCACTCCTCAACCGCAGACTCAACGAACTGTAGGCCGTCATCCGTCAACGCGTACTCGTCACCGCGTTTCTCGACGAGCCCCATGCTCCGCAGCCAATTCACTCGCTGCTTCGCCATGTCCGTCTCCCCGCGACTCCACCCCAACTCCGGATGCGTATCCAGCTGCTGGTTACTCACCTCCGCGAGCGTCATCGAACCCGCAGCCAACGCATACAATAGACTCCGCAGCCCGACGTTCCGATCACACATAATTCGCAGCAACGTCGTCACATCACCCTCCGAAACGTACTCCCGCCCAGCCTCACCGAGCTCCCAATGCTCGTTCGTCGGGCGGAGGAACCCAACCTGCTGTAAATACTTGACCCGCCGCATAATCGAATCCCGGCTCGACACATTCGGGAATGAACCACGATGCCAGCCCACCAGTTCATCCAACGTCGGCTGATGCGCATCCACGAACTCAAGAATCGCATCCAACGTCTCAACGTACCGCGTCCCCCCACCAAACATCGGAACAATACTACGGAGCCGATCCGGAGACATGCAAATACAGTAACAGAGCCGGATGATGATCCTTTCCCCAGGGGGATCGAATCTGAATCAGGTCGGGGGCTTTCAGAAACTACGATTGTGAGGAATCGGCGATTGGTGGCCGCAAGTCACGCCACCGAAATCGGCTGTCTCACCTAAATCAAGCACAACCCGATAGAGCTTGGCATCTCGCTCCTCAGCGGTGAATGAATTCGCATCATCACTCAATACTGCAACAACTCGCCCTGCTCCCCGTGATACTCCTGATAATCGGGGTCAGTCTCATCAGGAATACCGACTCGGACGCAATCTCTCTTCGAAAAGCGCTGCATTATCGGAGACGACAGTGACGGTTATCAGCACTTGGGTATCGATGAGATGTCCGTTCAAACTAAGTGTTGGCTTGTTTCCTCTTTCCATACGTATCGAGTTAAGCAGCCCACTATAATCACCCTATTATACGGACGTGTTGTCCCGTAGACTTATCCAACGTGCGGTAAAATAACCTTGCATCGAAATGGTACGGCTCCTACATACTAGTGATACGCATCTAGGATATCGACAATATCATTTGGATGAGCGTCGGCGAGATTTCGCTGAAGCATTTGCAGAGGTCGTATCAGCTGGAATTCAGCAAGACGTTGACGCCGTTGTTCACGCCGGCGATTTATTCCATACTAGTCGACCTGATATCACACCACTCCAAACCGTCCTAACTGAACTCCAACGCCTACAGGACGCGGATATTCCGTTTCTACTAATCGTTGGGAATCACGAACGAACACATGACCGTAATTGGGTCGAGTTACTCCAGGAGATTGGGCTAGCTACTCGATTGGATGCGGCCGGAACCCGAGTAGCCGATACGACGATTTACGGTTTAGACCACGTCCCACCTGGACAGCGCGATCGACTTGACTATCACTTCGAAGCTGCTGAGACTGACAGCGCCATCCTGGTCGGCCACGGTCTATTCAAACCATTCGGGCACGGCGACTGGAGTACACAGCGAATCTTAGCAAAAAGCCCGGTTGATTTTGACCTCATGCTTGTCGGCGATGACCATGGAGCTGATTATCGACTCGTCAGTAGCGGTCGTCCCGACAGCAACTTCGACTCAGCGGACTCAGATAGCACACCTGAAGGTGACCAAGCAACAGCGACCTCACCAAGCTCAAAGCGAATCCCGCTCAGTTACGCTGGTTCCACTGAGCGGACGATGGCAGACCAGCGCGACCCCCGGACATATTCGCTCGTAACAGTCCCGCCCAACGGTGCTGTCGATCCTGAAGAGCACATCGACCGTCGAGTCATCGAAAGCGCCCGCGAATTCGTCTATGTTGATGTCCCACTGCACCGCGGGGAAGGTATCGAAACCGTCGAACAAACAATTAGAGAGAAAGTCGACTCGCTGGATGACTCTGTGCTGAAAGTGACGCTAATGGCTGCTGAGGAGGAACCGCCGGTTTCTGATTCACTGCCAGAAGCTGACGATGACGGGGACGCGCCTGATCGTGTTGTCCACGAACGGGTTCCAGTCGGCCCAATCGAGAATTTAGGTACCGAACTTGGAGCCTTGGTTACACGAGTCAGCGATCGCCGAGATCTGCTTGAGGACGAACGAGATTACCAAGCGGTCGAATTTGCAGATGTTGATGCCGCCGTCGAAGAACGACGCGAAGACATCATCATCACAGAAACGGCAGATCTGTTCCTCGAAATGGCGATGAATACTGACCAAACTGCAGACAGTAACATCACTGACAAAGCCCAAGAAACTGTTACAACAGTCCTTGAGCGCGAATCACCCGACGCACTCCACGTTGACGGATCTGCTGCTCCCGATACCAGTAGCGAGGGTGAGGCGGCAGACACAGCAGATGAATCAGTATCGACTGCTGTTGGCGGTGGTGACAAAGTCGATAACGAGGAACTCCTAGAGAACGCACTTGAGGAAATCAACGACTGAACAGCACTAGCTAACGCTACTACTTCACTAAGTCATGCAATTTCAACGAATCCACGTTCAAAACTGGCGGTGTTTCACAGACGAATCAGTGCGTTTCGAGGACGGCGTCACTGTCCTGTATGGGAACAACGGGTCCGGGAAATCTTCATTATTGGAAGCCGCGTTCTTTGCCCTGTACGGCAGTGACGCGTTAGATAGTGGTACCACCATGGACGATGTGGTGACAACCGATGAGGATACTGCTGAAGTAACACTGTCCTTTGCCCATCGCGGTGAGTCCTACGAGGTCACCCGAGAAATCCGTGTTCGAGGAGACACGTATCAAGAGGCGGATCTTACCACGCCACCGGGCAAACCAGACCTTAACCAAATCGGTGCTATCGATGATCTGATTGAAGAAGAACTCCGGTTAAACGCTGAGGATTTCCTCAACAGCGCGTACGTCCAACAAGGTGACGTCTCTCGGCTTATCGACGCCACGCCGAAACAACGCCAGCGAATCATCGACAACCTGCTCCAGATGAGTAAATTGGAGCGGTATCGAGCTCGCATGGATAGCATCGGAACTGGCGTCGGTCGCGTTGCTGATACGAAAGAAGATCAAGTCCAGGAACTCACGACGCAGATTGAGGAATACAACGAACCCCGAATCCAGTCCAGAAAACAGCAACTGCACGGGTTTGAATCTGCACTCGAAGACAGGCGTGACGCCATCACAGCAGATATAGAGGAACTAGAAGGTGAGAAAGCAGACGCCGAGGAGGTTGTCGACGCACAAGAAGACGCACGAAAGACCGTCGAAGAAACTAGAGACACTGCAGCGACGCACATGGAGGACTTGGCGAGTGCTGTCACCGAGTACCAATCGCTACAAAACGAGTACAACAACGCCGAGTCCAACGTCAAGCAGCACCAAGACGAATTGACCTCGCTCTTTGCAGCCGGAACCGGTGATCTCACCACGGACTTCGGTGCTGTCGACGACATCGTCACAGAGGTGGCAGAGAAAGCTGATGCTACCGTAAAAAATGAAGTAGCGGACGCGACAGTGGATGGGAGCTTACAACAACCAGACACTGACCCTCGTGAGATAGCAACCTCTCTTGTGCCGGAATCAAACGACAAGCCGGCGAACGAAACAGCAGCGACAGCTGATGATATACTGACAGATATTCCAACAGCAACCGCACCCCTAACTCCTGCAGTGACGGGCGAGACAGAAGACACCGATGGCGATACGATTGGTACAACGGATGCCGTCGATGAAACGGCCGTTGACCCACTGACTAACCCGACTGTAGACATCGAGGTCTCGTTAGTTCGAGTACCGACACCAGGTCTTGACATAGACCCGGAATCACTCGAACTGAGTGTCGCTGAGGACGCCCAAGACCAGACCAGAGACCTCGTGAAAAACATTCGAGAACGACTGCAAGCGCTTGAAACCGCAGCGGAGGAAGCCCGCAGCGAAGCAGATCGTCTCGAACAAGATACCCAACAACACAACCGGGTAGTTGACACAGCACTTGATGACGCCGCTACAACCCTAGCCGACATTGCAAATATCCGTCAAGGCCGCAGTGAATTAGCAAAAAAGCGAGACCAACTGCAGGCTGACATCGACGACTCACCGTTTACCATTGCCACCGCAGATGAGACCCCAGACACTGCCCTTGAAGCTCTAGCTGAACGCATAGAACACAGAATTGAGCGGCTTCAAGCAGAACAAGACCACTACCGCGATGAGGCAACGCGACTTGGCGAACGAATCGAGCAAGCCGACCAGTTACTCGACGAGGGCAACTGTCCCGAGTGTGGCCGTCCAGTCGACGGTGCGCCAAACGTCGAACACCGCGACCAATGGGAGGACGAACGAGACTCCGCCGAACAGCTGGTCGAAGCACTTGACGACGGCATCACAGAATTAGAACAGCAAAAAGAGCAAGCAGCTAATCTCCTTGCGACAGCCCAAGACCTGTACGGAGAGGAGCTCACCGTCACCGTTGCAGCAACGGGCACGACCACCAGCGCAATCCAAGTCGACCCGAATACAGATCTCACCCCGCTGCACGAAGACGCAGCTGAACATCACCTCGATGCCAGAGAGGCACGCCACACAGCCCACGAAACACGATTCAAAGCCGTCGTGCAACATCTTACAGCGACTGTTCTCACCCGGGCATCGGAACGCACTCTTGCATACCTTACCCGCTCCCTTGCACGAAAAGACGTACTGAGTCAAATTGAAGCGGCAGTCGACAAACGGACCAACGCCGAACGCAATCTCGAACTCGCCAAAACTAAACTCGAAACGCAAGCGACCGCTGTCACTGACACGCACACTGACCTACAAGAAGAAATTAAAGCGTACTCCGACGCGACTGATTCGTTCAACCCGGAGAAGCTCCAAGAAGCTGAAGACACTGTCGCGGAAATCACGGATGAACTCGACACGCTTGATGCAGAGCTTGAGGACTTACGAGCCACAGAGCGTGCTGTCAGTGAACACCTCGGTGACCTTGGGCAACAACTCAAGAAGCTGAACGAACTCCGGGATACACGCGACACGCGGCAACGCGAAGCGACCGCCGTCAAAGCGCTCAACAACCAAGTCACCGAGCTGGAAGAAATGTTCATTAACCTTCGAGCAGATCTGCGGGAGCAAAACGTTCACCGGCTCGAAGACTTACTTCAAGAAATGTTCGACACCCTGTACCGCAATGACGCATATGCCGACATCAAACTGGATGGAGAATACGACGCTACACTCATCGAGAAGGGCGGCGGCGAACTCCCACCAACCAAGCTCTCCGGCGGCGAGTCCGCCGTGTTCAATCTCGCGCTCCGCGGCGCAATTTACCGGCTCCTCACTGAAGGCTTCGAAGACGACGTCCCAATGCCACCCCTCATCCTCGACGAACCAACGGCTCACCTCGACGATGGGCACGTTGACCGCCTCAACGATGTCGTCGAAGCGATGCGCACAGCGGGCGTCAAACAAACTATCGTCGTCAGCCACGACGAAGGCCTGATAGACAGTGCTGACCACCGCATCCACGTTCGCCAACAACAAGGGACGAACCGGTCCGTCGCCGAACCAGAAACCGCGCTACCAGTTGACCTGTAGAATATAGCGCATTCGGTATGTTCCGCCCATGACTATAGCTGTGTCATCTCGCAACGATATTTTAGAGCTATGTGTACCATCAATCAGTCCCACCCAAAATCGACCGCCTGTTGAATTGTTCTACGACACCCCGCAACTGAGCTGCACGACTCCTCCACGGGACAACTCCTCTCACGTCACACTGAATGCCGCGTCCACGAGACCTCCTCGGCTGAAATCGTGAGCTCCGTGATGAAGGCATCGTGATTCCGGTACGCCGGACCAACGCGTGCTGCAGGTCCGGTGTATAATACGGGCGTCCCATCCCCGGTCTCGAACGAGTACCCATGCTCGAAATCATCGTGCTTGGGTCGATGCTCATCACCCACCAGCACACAATCAAACGATACGCGTGACTGTGCCAGCAACTCGTCGAGATCGACATCTGCAGTCGAACGTTCTCGGTACGGCGTCGCCCCGTCGTGTAGGCACAGTACGTTCGGCCCAGGCGACGATGCTCCGAACGCAATTTCCGATGGACGCCACCCAAGCGACTCGTAAGTCCCGACATCACCAATTCCAACGTTTTCCGCCGAGACCCCATACGCGTCAAGTGGCCCGCCAGCAACCGATGTCGGACTGGCCGACAACTCAATAAGATACTCGTTCCGCACCTGATCTTTCACCCACGCAATCCCATCCACAGAATTCGAATAGTACGGATCCGCCGCCCCGTGATCGTGCGTTCCCAAAATACAGTACACTGGGATATTACAGAGAGCCAAATCACGCAAACTCGACTCCGCAGCATCAAGCGTCACCGCATCCACCTCGTGATCCAGCAAATCACCGGTGTGAATCACCGCATCAATATCCCCCTCCATCGCAAGCGTTCGCACCCGCCGAATCGTGTCCCGACTATTGATCTCATCAATCCACGGCACTGCCTTCCCACTCCCAGTCTCCGCACGATTCTCATACCCGAGATGCGTATCACTCACAAACAGCACCGTCGTCGCATCACCACCAACTCCCGCTTCCGTACTGTTGCGCGCTCGCTGAACTCGATCTCGGTCAAGCAACCTCTCGCTCCCGTCACCCGGCCGATCAGCCGCGGGCTCAGCAGGGAACTCAGCCAGCAACGAGATCGCCCAATCAACCTCCCCCGACGAAACGTATACCGGAAGCACTTCTCCCGACGCCGGCGCAACCGGTAACTCCGCACCCGACGGCACATACCGACGATCCCCCTCTCGCGGCTCCGCCACCGTAATCGCCGAAAACTCCGTCACCCGCTCCCCATTCCCCTGTCGCCGCGCGTAATCCTTCCGTTTCCCCAAATTCCGCTCCTTCTGCTGAGCGCCAAAACACGACGCCTCATCAGCCAACAACTCATCACCGTACAGCACAGACCGCAACGCCAATCTCCACTCCGAATCCACCCCAGAAGGCAACGACCCATACAGAACAGACAGAGAATCATACAACTCAGTCAACTCATTCCCAGAACCCATCGGATACCACTAACTTACTCTTGTCAGGCGGTATGAAGCCGCCGGTCTTTCAGTAAATCCGGTTGAAAGGAACTACTGAGATTCTAGCGGGGATAGTATGAGTCATCCTGATGCAGTTAGGTCTCGGATTTGCTGTTATCTAATTGGCCAGCAAGTGCGACATCTGCTTCTGTAACGGTTTCTGGATCAACTAGCTCAATTTCCTCTGTGAGTTTGTGGTGTATCCTTCGGATTGTGCCGTTGGTCCCATATCTACGACGTCTCCGATATATCGTGCGCAACTGTCCCTCGGCCCAGTCGCTCATTTCGTGATCATCTAAGAGTTCGAGGATTTCCTCTGCTTCTCCGCTTACGTCTTCGTCGCTGTCCGCAATCTGCCGGCATAACTGTTTGATGTCGGTAACGACGTCGCTATCGCCGCTCTGCCTGCTCAATATGTCGTTTTGCCACGTGCTCGGGGTACCTAGCTCACTTACAAAGGATTTCAACTCCTCAAAATCATCCTCCGGGATCGTTTGGCGAGTGGTATCAGGGGAAGAGATAGTTTCGAACACTCGAACGTCATCTGTCTCCAGCCGTGGGAATTGGGTGAAGACTGTTTGTCCCCCGATTGTAGTGCTTTGTACTCGATCCGAATCGAAAATGGTGGTTCGCCATTCGGTGCGTCCACTACTGTGTTCTAAGTGTGCGAGCGAGACATATCCTTCTTCGCCGGGTGCGACGAAATATTGCGGTTCCGACCTACCTGCGACGGCATCGTAGGTTTCCCGAAGCTCCTCGACATTGACATCATTCTCTTCACAGAATGTCCGAACGACGTTTCTGAGATCGTCATACTTCGACCCGATACCCTCCAACCGTTCGTCCCCGAACTCCGCACCACCTTCTTCTAATCGCTCATAGGTCATGAGCGTCTTATGCACTTGCTCTTCGGCCGTATCCAGGATGGGAGCAGCATGGCCGAAGGTGTTTGCGATATCTTCGATTTTCTCTTGAATCCGCTCAACAAGTCCGAGCTGCTTCCGCAGGTCGCCTGTCGGAGCAAAGTTATAGATTAACAGCTCGTCATGCCGCGTCGTAATGCGGTCGATACGTCCAATTCTCTGCTCCATCTTCATCGGGTTCCAATGGAGGTCGTAGTTCACGATGACTCGCGCATCCTGGAGATTCTGTCCGACCCCTAGTACGTCGGTTGCAAACAGGATGTCAATCTCTTCACCGGGGGTGACGTCGGCTTCTTGGGCTTCTGGAGCGAATCGCTCAACAATCCTCTCATCGTACCCACTGCCCCCGTGGACAAATCCGACAGTAGGGTTACTCGGATCGTGACCGAGCGTAGCAACGTTGGTGTGCGCTGGATTCTCGCCAGTTAGTTGCTCGAAGAGATGCGTGATCGTGGGTACGTACTGACTGAATATGAGGACCTTCTCGTCCGATAGCTCTCGATCAATTAATCCACGCAGACGTTCCGCCTTAGCGTCTTTAGTGCGGCCGTCTTCTTTGGTCTGGAGTGCATTCTGTGCTTGCCGCTTTATACGATCAAGTTCCTGAAGGTCTTCGTCAATGTCTGCTACGATCTCGTCCCTCTTCGAGGGGCTGACTCTATTGAGGGCTTCTGCGACCTCCTCAAAGTCAATATCTTTGGCGAAGTCGTCTTCAAATGTGTCCCGTATCTGTTCAACGGCGTCACTCCGGTTTTTCGCATCATCCAAGTCACCAGTAGCGATGTGACGTGTGATGCGCTCTCGTTCCATAAGACGTTCAACAGAAGTCTCGAAAGCGGCAAGGCTGCTCTCAAGACGTTTGAGGAGATTGATGAGCATCAGAATGCTCGCATTCTGGTACTCAATGATTAGTTCCTCTTCCTCGTCTCCATCAGCGTCATACCGATCTGCGCTAACGTAGGGAATATTCAACCCGGAGTTCTCGGAGTTATCTGCCCCGATGACTGTATCGACGATGTCACTATAGAGTTCATCGAGACGAGGGTCGTCCGGTGTGACAAGACGCGGATTTCGATCAGGGACGCTAATGGCCCGGTCTCCGATGGTGACTTCCTCGTAATTTTCGAGGATGTACTTCCGGTCCCTCGAAATAATTACCTCTCGCATAATTGACTCAATGAGTTCTTCGAGGTCCGAAAGCCGACTCTGAGTGCTCGCAGATTTGTCCTCCTCGCTGGAGAGGAGGTCGTACTGCTTGAAAATCTCGCTCGGTGACAAACCCTTCAGCTCAATATCGAAGTCGTCGTCGTCGGCAAACACCTTGATCAGATTGTCCACGTCTCGAACGGAGTTGTGGATCGGGGTCGCAGTGAGCATCACGAACTTCTTGCCCTTTCGACCGATTGACTGGAGTTTATCGTAGCGCTGTGTTCCAGTATTTCGGAGATTGTGGGCTTCGTCGACGAGAATCAAATCAACTCCGCGGAGCCGTTGGATCTCCTTTTCAGACAGGCGGGAGAGTTTATTGAAACTCATAAACGTCTTCTCAGCGGTCGTCGGAAATTCGCCGGTGTCCGCATCAAGGAGGTCCCGCATCCACATCCGCTCCAGTCGGTTGGGGGCGATGATGAGTACATCATCTCGGGAGCTCGTGTATTCCTGCACGAGTGGGGCACCGATGTACGACTTCCCTAAACCGACGCTGTCAGCTAATACGACGCCGTTGTATTTTTCGAGCGGGCGACGCGCTGCTCTGAATGCGTCCTGCTGGAACGCTGTGAGTTGTTCTTCGTAATCGCCAGTGATGTCCTGGAGTAGGGTGCCCTCTCGGACGTCTCGGGAAAACTGCTCGACAATAAACCGCTTCGTCGCTTCGTACGGTGAAATCGTTTCCACCTCTGCGACCGATGTTCCTCCCTCAGAGGTGTCCGGCAGGTCATCTCCGAACTGCGACTCCTCTATCTCGGCAACCATCAGGTCTGTATCGAATTCGCTGGCCTCCTCCCAGATCTCCTCGAACCACTCGCCGAGATACCGGATCGTGTTGTTGTCCTTCTTTTCGACGTTCAGTTCGACATTTCCGCGGAGACCGCTGGCGGAGAGGTTTGAGGAGCCGATAATCGCCCGGCCGAGGTCCGGAGAACCCGCGGGGTGCTCGAAGAGATAGAGCTTCGGATGAAACCGACTGTCGTCGTACACACGCACATCCACCTTGTCCTCCTGAATGAGCTCGTAAAGCCGATTAATACCTTCTTGAGCTTCAGAGCGGTCGTACTCATCTAAGTCGTCAGCAAACCCACGTTCCAGTTCATCGATGGTACGCTGATCGGTATCGGTTCCGATGAGTATTTCAACGCGTTCAGCTCTTCGGAGGTTCTCCTTCAGGAGATCGAAACCACCGAGATAGAAGTACCCAACGGCAATTCGGACGGTCTCGGCTTCGGGAGCCAGAGCATTCGCCCGCTCGGCAACATCGTATTCGCGGTTGTCGAGGACGTCAGAGTAGCCAGACCAATCAGGGACTGGGTCCTCACTCATAGCGAGATATTGTATAGCTTTTCGACGCGTTCGTCAATTTCGCTCTGTACGTCTGATAGAGTTCTTGTACCCTCTCCCTTCTGGATTGAAATTGCTTCGTCGACCAGTTCTTCGATCATCTGCTCCTCTTCTGATGTTGGTATCGGGATAGGGATATGGCGCATGTCTGTCGCCTGTTTTCCAGAGGAGTTGATGAAAGAATCCGTAATATGCTCGCAGACCTCGGAATTGAGCAATCCATTAAGGTATTTGGCCGAGACTACATCTTCGTCAATAGATACAAGAACGACACCAGTGCTATCGATAACCGAGTCGTCTGTGTAGCGAACTTTGAGCTCCGAAAATCCTCCCCGGGAGGAGAATATCCCGGGGTCAAAGTAGTATCCCGGGTTTCGGATGAGACCGTCATCGTCAATCCCTTTGACTGCATCTCGACTCCAGTTGATGTACGAATCTTTCGCCTTATAGTAGATCTCGTCTGATTTGAAACCCTTCTCTATTGGCACCCAGGTGTCTTTGCGGTCGGAGTCAAGCCCATTCAGCCGCTCATCTTCGGACATTGAGTCGACATCTGCAAGATACTCTTCGGTAATCACTCTGCTAACGGAACTAAAGGTGTTCTCGTTTTTCTCACCGTAGGTGAATGTTTCTTCATTTCTTTGCTTTACTTTTCGTGCTCCGCGCGAGCCGTCGATGTACGCTAGGTACTCCTCGTTGTTGCCAGTAGCAAGGCCTTGCCCACCAAGTGTAAGTAAACCAACGATAGAGGTGTCGCCAGGTTCAATCTGTGAGAGGTGGTCGCCCTCAATACGCTCTAAATTATTTTCTAAGGTAGTTGAATCTCTAATGGCGTCTTCCCACTCCTCAGCGAGAGTCCTAATTCGCTCCATGTGTTTCTGATGTATCTCCAGATTCACCTCCGTGGGCTCAAAGAATGCGTGTCGAAGCGTCCGATTGAACAGAGATAGCTTCACCGCATATCCTCGCGTAGGTTCTTGGAGATCCAACGGAGTTGCAAATTCGTCACACCCAAGCAAGTTATCCTCAAGATCTGAATCCGTCGTTCGATATAGGTCACCGATGAGAGAACGATAAAGATCAATATTGGTGTCTGAAGCATCGATATACGCCATAATATGGGTTTCATCAGGAGGGGATTTTCGAAGGGAGAAAATCGCAGGATCTACTGTAGCGTCGAATGTTTCCGAGTTGGCGTCCAACAGAATATCAAGTTCATTTTGTTGAAGCAGATTTCGTGTCGTCTGTTTCGAACCAATAGTGTAGAACGTATCACTAGTAATGTATGACAATACGCCACCCTTTCGGGTCAGTTCCCATCCACGGATATTGAACTTCTGATAGAGATCATGGCGCATCCGCGGAATCGTTTTATAGAAGTCGTACTTTTCGTCGTAGAAGCGGGCAAGTTCTCCAATATAGTCTTGTTGAGACTGTCCCTCGTACGGTGGATTACCGATTACAATATCGAAACCACCGTCCAGAATGACCTCCGGAATGTTTAGCGTCCACGCAAAGGTTTCGTCAGTCTCTTCGGCAACCTCGGTCATCCAGTCACTCTTTTCGACGGCTAATTGGGTCTCCAGCTCGTCTGTAAGTGTTTCGAGTCGCTCGGCAAGCCGGTCCTTTTCCTCACCATGTGCGGTCTGGTATTTGGACCTAACATCGTGAATCTCATCGAGTGTATCGTCGAGTCCTCCCGATAGGGTGGCTTGCTGGGCCTCGACGTTTGTCGGGTCATGCTCGCCGACGAGGCTGTTACCAACGAAGAACTTGAACCCGAGGTTGGGCAGTGCAAACTCTTCGTTTGAGTCGAGGAACTCTTCGTGGTCTACGTCGAGATCCTGCATTAGGTGGAGCCAGACACGGAACTTACACAGCTCGATACCGCCAGCGTCGATGTCGACACCGTAGAGCGTGTCCGCGATGAACTCTTCTTTCAGCTGGAACCGGCTTCGGTCGTCGCCAGTACTATCGTCGAGCGCTTCCGAGACGGCGACGAGTTCCTCCAGCATGGCGATGATGAACGCGCCACTACCCACTGCCGGATCCAGTACGGTCGCAGAGCGAAGAGCGTTATTGACGTCCTCGATCTGATCCTCGGTGAGCGAGTCGGGGGCGATGTGGTCACTAACCAGTGACACAGCCTCTTCGTGGGAGATGTCGGTTTCCCCCAGCAGGTGCTGCTTGAGCGCGTTCTTCGTCATGTAGGCAGTGATAGGCTTCGGAGTGTAGAACGCGCCCACCTCTGAACGCTCGTCCTCCTGCATGAACATCTCGAAGATACGCCCGATGAACTCCGGATCGACGACGAGTTCCTGTTCGCTGGGGTTTGACTCACGCAGCGAGATTTTGTATCGCCGGAGGAATCCTTCCGGTTCGCCATCGTCGCCATCCTCCGGGCTGAGGAGCTTGTCGAAGAACGCCTCGTCAATTTCGACGTCCTCTTCGATATCTTTGCGCTCGAACAGACCGCCGTTGAGGAAGGGAATCTGACCGAGGCGGTCCGATTCCGTTGTCCCCTCCTCGGAGAGCGCTTCGAAGAACAGTGGCTCGAATAAGTCGTCGTAAACGTGCAGATCGTTCTCTTCGGCCACCTCTTCGTACTTGTTTTCTACGTAGTCTACATCCCCGTCAAGCCACCCCTTCTCCTCAATGAATAGCAAGAACAGGACGCGATTGACGACCGTTCGCGTGTATGCGTTCAGGTTCTCCTCCGGATCCTCCAAGTCGTGAATTGCATCCTGAAGATCCTCGCGGAAGATTTCCCCGAAATCTTGGTAGAAGCTCCGCGTGACCTCTCGGATGGAGAAGACATCCTCAACATCGCCTCCCAGACTCGTTCGACCCTGTCCAGAGTCCACGGAGAGGTCGTCAAGATAGTCGAGATACGCAGGCTCGACGCCGAACCGCTTGACCGTGAAGTAGTTGAGATCGAAGGTCACCTCAACGTCTTCTGAAGAGAACTGCTCCTCAATATGAAGGAACGTGAGATCATCGTTCAGGGGACTAGTCAGTGGTCCCTCGTCCGATTTCCTGTATGCAATGACAGTGAATAGTTCGTTGATCGGACTACCGTGTCGTTTCAGGTGTCGCTTCAGATCGCTAAACGCAGGGCTATCCCCAGATGCTTCGAGTTCGATGTATCGAATGACCCCGTCACCGTTCTCATCGACTAAGTGAGCTTCGTACCAATCGTTTCTCCCTTGGTTACGCTTTATCCCGCTCGGGACCTCTACAAAGGTACTGTAGTTTAGTCCCCCGGAGTCGAGCAGATAGTCGATGACATCGCCTCCGTTTTCGATTGAATCGAGATCTTCAATGGAAGTTCGGACAGACATATTTCGCTTGACGGCCATTCTCTCCATCATCATATATACTCTTGGCAAACCGTCGCGGGCTGTCGGTGAATCATTCGAGGAGAATTCCTGTCGTTTTCGCATATGAACCTACGTCACCTCTGGACAGCTGCGATTCTTGGCAGTTCGTACATCCAGCAAAGACCGACGACCGAGACAGTCAGTTACCGTAGGTTATTATTCGGCGAGACGAGTGACGTGACATAGAGGATTACAGAATGGTCAGCGTGGAGAACGTCGTCGCTTCGGGCTCTCTGGGTATAGAGCTAGACCTTGAGACCGTAGCACGTGAATTGAGTGAAGTCGTTGACTACGACCCAGAGAAATATCCAGGTGCCTACTTCCGTCTTGATGACTCTGCACCGCTGATCACGGTTTACCGTACGGGCAAGTACATTATCACTGGAGCAGACTCAGCGGACGAAGCATCTGCTACTCGCTCGGAATTCCTCCGATTACTCACAAACCAGAGTATCCTTCCGAAGGCCGAGGACGAGTGGTATAAAATTCAGAACTATGTCTGTATGGAAGACATTGGCCAACAACTGAATCTCTCAGCGCTTGCTATCGGACTGGGGCTAGAAATCACTGAGTATGAGCCAGAGCAGTTTCCTGGATTAATCTATCGACCAACAGACCATGACTGTGTGCTGTTAATCTTCGGTTCTGGAAAGGTGATTATTACTGGGGCAAAAGACGTTGATTCGGCTGAGGAGTCAGTCACTGGCCTCTTAGAGCAGATTGATTCTCTCTTCTAAGCACGGATTTTAAACGCGTTCAATGGTACTCAACTGTTCCCGTAGGTGATCCACCGCATCAAGAGCTTGGCTCCGGTCAGTAGTTCCACCAATGATGATCTTCCCGCTTGCGAAGACCAGCAAGGTGACCTCGAAAGAGGGAGGGCGATAAATGAGCCCGGGGAATTGCTCCGGCTCATATTCGGAATTTTCCAGACCAAGAGCGATCATCGCAGTTTCAAGATCCACCCTTCGGTCAAGAGATTCCATGAATACCGAAGTTACATGTTCAAAATCGTAACCGTCTATTTCGATTTTAAGTTCATCTAATTCCTCTCGGAAACGTCTCTCAGCCCGAGCCAACCCCTCTTCAGTCTCGGCACCTCGGATTTGGAACGACCCAGTTCGATAGATTGTGTAGGCGGGTCCACCTTCCTCTAATCGGATGGTCACCATAGCGTCTCCATGAAAATTCGCATCTACTACCCCACCATTTTGTGACTGCAGATCGCTGACGAGAGGCTCTAAGTTCAGTTCGCGCCCGAGCGAACCGGTCCCCATTGTACTAACGATCTCCATTGCAACCTCTCAATAACTTATTCTCCATCTGCACAGACCACTTCCCGTAGTTCTTCAAGCAAATCTTCCCGATTATCCGATAAAATCTCGACGTCTTCATCGATACTTTCGATTTTTGTACGAATCCGACTAACAACACGATAGCGGTAATTGTCTGATACGTCAGCTTCTCCTCGTATGATCTCTCGTTCTCGTTCAGTGAGGAGTCCCCGATACTGATCGTCCACCATACCGCCACTTCGCCACCCTGCGTCAAAGTAATTCTTACTGCGGATAGTCCCTATATTCCTGCGGGCACCATAGTTACTACCCACAGTAATCTTTATATGACTGCATGCAGTAATGGCTGGTAGGAAGGCTCGGCTCCACGGGGCACGATCACACGAGAATGCCCGGATGCCTGTAACATCCGAGCTGGGCTCTTCCAGAGGTATGCAAGAACCCATGGACGAATCAGAGTCAGTTGATGAAGAGAGCATCGATAACCAACTCCTTGAAGAAATACATCAATTAAATGATTTTTCGCTCGGGGAAGGGGCCGCGACGTGTCAGGTGTGCGGCTCTTCTTTTTGTGAGGGTGATGCGGTTTTTGTGTACGTGTTTCGGCCGGCTGGCGAGGTGATGTTTCAGGTTGGTTACGTAGTGTGTGGTGACGAGGGTCATGAGCTTCCCACGGAGTACACGCTTGGTGTGCGGGAATTGCTTGTCGAGGGTCGCATCGGGCTGTGCTCGGACGGGGCGACCCAGTCGTCATGGCCGGTGCTGTTGGATCCTGTGGTGGTGGGGGTGAGTTCGGCGGCGACGAAGTCGGTGCGGAAGATCCCGGATGGTGGGTCGCCTGCGAACGTCGCGTCTAACGTTGAGGAACCAGAAACACACGAGGCGTCAGCAGAGGTGTCCCTTGACGAGGCGCAGCGTCGTACGAGCCGCCCAGACAGTGATGTGGTTCGTGGGTTGTTCTGGGGTGGTGAGCGATGAAGTCGGGTGAGTCGTGGCTCGCGGATTCGCATCTCGATGTCGAGCTGGACGTGCCGCGGTCGGTGGAGGAGATGTTGCTGCCAGACGTGTACGTCGGCCTCGAAATCGATCTGCTGTCCCCAGGAGACGGCATCGTCACGGATCGGCATCACGCGTCCGCTGAGCGATACGAGTCGGACGATCCGATGAATCAGATCGAGGGGCAGATCTCACCGTTCACCCTTTCGGGGTGGCTGCGGCACGGGTGCGAGGAAGCCGTCCAGATCGCTGGCGCGACTGCGTGCCATCCCGGAGAACCGAATGCGGATTATATGCGTGCGGAGACGTACGAGCGTGATCTCGACTCGGGGTACCACGAGAAGGGGGCATGCCTGGGTGACCACGATGCGGGTTGTGTCATCTACGACCTGTTTGGTGGGTTCGGTTCGCAACCTGGGAAGTTGCTGCGTCGTCCGGTGTCGTTTTCGCCGATTCGCCGGCAGGTGGATGTCCTAGACGGTGAGGCGGAGGCGCATTATCGGCAGATTTCGAATCAGGTGCGGTCGCGGAACGAGGAAGACGGTGGGGAGCCGCTTCGGCAAGCGGACCGAGATGTGCTCGGAAACGTCGAGGGGACGTGGAAGTTGTCGCTTCGGGAGTTGAAGCCGGAGTTCGTCGGGCTGCTCCTTGAAGCTGTGTCGTTCCTGGACGCGCATAGCGATGAGTTTGAGTTCCAGGTTGGTGGCGCTCGGAATTTCGGGGCCGGGATCGCTGATGTGTGGGTGATTAATCCGTTGTACAGTGAGCGTGAGGTGCGGCGGGTGTTTGATCGGGCGAAGGCGGCGACGTCGGCGATGGAGGAAAAAGACGACCTTTGGGCCGAGGAGTGTCGGCCGGAGTTTGTGCGGGCGTTGCAGGCGCGTGTTGAGGCGCGTACTGGGGAGGTGGTGCGTGATGCCTGACGACTCCGAAAAGGATGACAGCGGTCCTGAGACGGATGATACAGGGTTGAATGAGTTGGTTGAGCCGTCGGTGGATTTGCGGACGGCGCAGGAACACGAGCGTACCGAGCCAGCTAACGACGCAGGTAGCGAGACGACGCCGAGTCGTGGTGGCGAGCTAGAGCCGGACGCCCGGGGTGGGGTGGATGAGTTGGTGGATCCCTCGACAGAGTTGCGGACCGCCCAAGAGCAGGAGGTGGCGGGTGAGGTTGCTGGGGGTGGTGGTGATGAGTGACGCTGCTGAGAGTGCGGTGGTGGAGACGGAGAGTGCGCCGTTGGTGGGGGTGTATCGGCATGATGTGCATAAGGCGCGGTTGCGGTCGCATGCGGATGCCGAGGACTGGGTTGCTGGCGTGCGCGTAAACCAGGCTGTGCCGCGTGGGGCGGATGGTGATGCGGCGTTGCTGAGTCGGCCACGTGGCGAGCCCTCACAGACGTTCGAGGGGCATGACTCGCCGTACCGGCTTTCGTTGGTGTCGGGGAGTATCTCACCGCTCGTCGAGACGGCGAGCGTGTGGCCGGCGATTCGTGACCTGATTCAGTTGGACGACCCGGTGGAGTTACACGCAGCGTGGTTGGCGTCTCGGGAGGTCGGGGTCTTCTCTGAATCGGTATATTATCCGTATACGTCGCTGAAGTACCACACGCTGCTGGCGGCCGCGCTCTTCGACAACTATCGTGCTGGCTACGACTTCGAGGACCTGTACCTCGCCGTCGAACCTGCTGGTAAGGGATCCCCGGATGTGGTGCCGCATCGGACAGTCTTAGAGACGGCTGGGGTTGCGTTGACGGTGACTGGCGAGCCTGATGGACGGCCCGCAGCGCGGCTTGGTGGTGGGCCGGTGCGGTCGTTTGCGGATGTGTGGAGTCGGCTGCCGGAGCATCCCTTCCAAGCTGATTCGGGCCGTGAGTGGCGGGTTCTGGATGCGCAGCTGCGGCGAATCCGGTCGTGGTCGACGGCGCTGCAGTACATCGAGGATTACTGCCGGCGGTTCGAATCGGGTGGTGGTAGTGCTGCGGGTTTTGGGGGTGGGAGGTGATGCCGGTGGGTTGGGGGCGTGGTGGTGGCCCCGAGTGTGGGGTGTGGGTGGTGCTCGTGGTGGGGCACCGCTCACACCGACGGGGTGGTGCTCGTGTGGCGGGCTGTGGTGGGCGTGCCACAACTCGCACTCCGGGGCGTGACCCTCAGGGTGGGTTTGGGCGGGTGGGCTGCGTGGTGGCAGCCCGTGCCCGCCCAGGTGCCCGTCGCTGGCTGGCGATGCATGTTCCCCGTCGCCAGCCCCAGTGCCGGTTTGACGCCCATCCTGCTACTGCGGGGGCAGCCCATTCCCTGACATCTGCGTGTCCATGTGAGCAGGAGTCACTGGAATTCAGGCGTGTTCGTGGTTGGTGGTTGGCGAGTCAGTGTGGTCGCCGGTGTGTTGGGGGTGGTGTGGTGTGACGGCCATTCAGCAGGTGTTGTTTGAGGTGGACGGGCACTATCTCGGCCATCCGTACTTCGTCTCTGGGAATGCGCTCTACAATGCGTTAGCGCGCCGCGTTGACGACGTCGCGGGGCGTTCGCTGCACGTGAGTCATGGGTTGTTTGTGCCGGGCGAGTACGGAGAGTACCCCGCTGCTCACTCAAGGGATGGGTATGCGGGGAAGTTGGGGATGTCGTTGCCTGAGGTTGCGGCGTACGAGGATTTGTTCGTGTTCCGTGATCCCGGGCAGCGGTGGTTGCTGGATTCGCGGCCGCGGGACGCGCACAACACGCACGATCTCGCCAGTCATGGTGGGCGGCTTGCGTTCACAGATAGTGTGCAGTTTGCGCGCCCTGTGGAGATGCGGGCGCATACCCGGACGATGTCGTGGTTCCTGCACTGCTACCTCCACACCCCTGACGACACCGTCCTCCCGCTCGACGAGGACGTCCTAGATGGGATTCAGGTTGGTGGGGCGCGGAACTACGGGTTTGGCGAGTTGTCGGTCGCGGACACCCAGCTCGTTGAGCTCGACGACCTCGATTATTCGGGCTTAGCGGATGCGGGTCAAGGCTACCAGTTGGAGGTGGTGTCGCCGTACGTCCTTGGGAGTGAGTCGCCGCATGGTGATGCCCAGGCGGTGCCGTGGTGGTGGGATGTGCAGGGCGACTTGACAGGTGGGTTGCGACAGCGGACAGGGCGGCTCGTCGACGGCGACGACACGTACGAGCTCGAACTCGTCGATCACGGCCAGGTCGTCAACTATGGTGGTGATCGGCCGGTGGAGACGGCGGTGAATGGCGTGCTGCGGGTTGGGACGCATTCACGGCTTGGATTCGGTGAGTTTCGGCTCCGACCGGCTGGCCGTGACCGCGTTGAGTCACGGAAGGAGGCTGGGGGTGATGAGTAGTGGTGCTCGAATCGGTCGCCTTCGATATTGAGACGACCGGGTTCGGCGTCGATGATGCAGTGACGGTGGTCGGGTTCGCAGTGCCGATGGGTGTCCGGGTGTTCGTGCAGACGGGTGGCCGGTCGGTGACCGGGCTTGAGACACGAGTGCGGGAGCGTGTTGACGAGCACGTGGTGGTGTCCGTCCACGAGAGTGAACGAGAATTGTTGGAGGGGGTGGGAGAGTTTGTTGGGCGGAGGCTCTGTGACCGCGAGGTCCTGTTGCTGGCGTACAATGGTGAGCGGTGGAAGTCGGGGTTTGACTTGCCGTTCCTGCGGACGCGCCTCGCCCAACATGGCCTCGCGTGGCCGTTCAGCGACGTCCCGTACGCGGACCTGATGCCACTCATCTCCCGGCGATTCAACACCACTAGGAGTGACGCGAGCGGCGATGAGTCCCAGTCAGACTTGGTGGGGGTGTATGAGACGCTGTGCGGTGGCGAGTACAGTGGCCTCGATCCGTTCGAGGCGAGCAAGGAGGCCGTATCGGCGTTCGAGGCCGGGCGGTTCGGTGACGTGGTGGTGCACAACGTGGCGGATGTGTTGCGGACGCAGGCGCTCGGCCGGCTCGCGGAATCGTACTGCAGTAAATCAGATTTCAACGTGAAATCACTCACGCCAACAATCACAGACTCATGAGACACAGTAACACGACAGCAGCGACGGTAACGTGGACGAGTGACTGCGGTAAGCAGGGAGAGTGGGGATGACGGAGTTTTCGCGGGCAGACATCCAGGAGCTGCAGACTGCGGGGACGGAGTCGCAGGCGCATCTGTGGCCGAAGGTGGAGTTGGCGGCGCGGAAACGCGAGGAGCGCGACCCGTACTATCCTGGTGAGTACCGGTTCGAGCGGAAAATGGCGGACCGCGTCCCTGACTGCCTGATCCTCGGGGAAGGAGTGAACCGCTGGATTGAGTTCGTCGCCGGCAGCGACCAGCCATACCGTGAGAAAACCCGGGAGGCACTGCGGCTGGGGGCAATCATCCACTGGGTGTTCCACGAGGACCACATCGAGCAGATCGAGGATGCGCGGGAAGCGCTTGGCGGTGATCTCCAGCAATCGGTCGAGTTCGGCCGGTACAGTCCTCGCCTCGAAACGTTATCGTTGGGGGAGCCGATTACGTACCGGAATTTCGAGATGCCTGTCGAAGCTCTCGAAGATTTGGTGCCGGCCGAGATCCTCGGGTATCGCAAAGGCGCAGCGCGCATCCAACAGAAAGGCCTGTACCTTGATCTCGGGCTCTTCGACTTCGGTGGGAGCCAACGCCGGTTATTCGCGTCCGATCCCGACGCGCACTACTATCATTCGCTTGCGCCTGGTGAGCCGATGGATAACCTTACGCGGCGATTTCCGTCGAAGGATGGGTTGCGGGAGTTGATCGAAGGTGGGCAGTTGACGCGGCTCGGCCCCGTCGCTACGCAGTGACAGTCACGCCGCCCGACGACCAATCGGTGAGTGCTGGGCACCGCCAGTAGTATACTCGATTGCCGGGATATTCAGCAACTCGTTGATGCAGTCCACTTTGTTCGATGCGTCAGTTACTGGAGTCGGCGTAGGGAGCCTGAGACCGTGTTTAGTATCGTATGATTGGGTTTCAACTATACGTTCTCAATTCAGCAGTGTCCTGCTACAGTTTTCAGTGAGATGTATTCGATGACACAGGCGGGCGAGATGCCATCCTCAACTACGATCTCTGGACGGCAGTACTGGTCGCTGAGCGCATCGAACAGTTTGAGTTAGCGTTCGACCGAGCTTCGGGAGTCACTGTTTCCGACGACGTACTTCGGATGTTCGCCTCTGCGGTCGACGGCCAGGTCCCGGAAGTGAATGTTACCGTGCAATACGAGTCTTCGAAGAGCGACCAACTACAGTCCAAGAGTGGGGTTCTTGATTCCGTTCGATCAGTCTATTATGCGGATCCGAACCGAGCGCGCCACCAGATCCGATTCAAAAACACGACATTATATTACCTCTTGGTTGATCCCCACGTTGAGGCAACGTCCCCGGTTGGCGTGTACAGTAAGGCCTACAATCGACACTGGGATACGAATTTGGGAGCCGTACGTAGCATCGAAATCGCTGGACTGGAGTAAACTCAAAGAACCGTCTATATCTCACATGCACCTCCTGATAGAGGTCAGAGAGATCGTAGACTTCACTGGTAAGTGATTTCCCTGTATTTACCGATCTAACCAACTGTAGTGACTCTTCTATAACACCCTTTGTTGGATGTTGGTGCCGGTAGGGATGAACGGGAGAGTACCGGGAAATGGGGGGACGCTTCGGACTGACGGTGAGGCCAGTGAGCTATCGGGCGCGGTGGCTGCTGGGGATGAAGAAGCCGCTGGTGGGAACTGACGAGTGGTGGGCAACTGTAGCGCGTGATAGCCGTGCTTGCGGAGGTGACGCAGAGGCGGAAGCCTGCGTTGTCCGTGCTGGTTGAACTGGTCGTGGTGAGCGGGTCTCGTTGGCGTTGTAGTTCGAGGCCGGTTCTGGGCCGCGATTCTCAACATTTCGTTGTTGGGGGAGCGGGTGGGCGTGACGGTGCGAGCGATATTTCAACTTCTCAGATTCGGTGTCGGTATTCTTATGCTTTCGTGAATATGGAATATGGAAATCCGTCATCCTATAACTAGATATCTAATCTCAGATTGTGGGGTAAACGGCCTGATGGGTTCGTTTTCTGGGGTTATCGGGGGGTGGCCGGGGGCTAATCCTTTTATGTGGGTCGTTCAAATCCGGGGTGCTGTCGGACGTGATGAGAAACTGGAACCGACGGGGGCAGAACGGTGCCCTCGGCCGCACTGTGACGCGGTCCTCGGGGCCAGATTCCCCGCTCATCATCCGCAGTGTACACAAATCGAAACTATGCAGACTACTACAGAACCTGTAGCGGACGCGAGAAGTCAGGTGCATCGCATCGCTGACTACTGGACGACCCACGGTGAACTGCCGGACGACGTTTCGTGGGACACGGTCGCTGAGCACGCGCACACACTTCACGACGCCATCGAGGAACAGATCCAGACCCACGCAACCGGCACGGGGCTGACGCGACTCGAAGCCGAAGTGTGGCGGCTGGCGAAGCTGATGGCGCAGGAGCCAGGGGTCGTGATCACGGATGGCATCGCGCTGGTGCTAGCGGTGGACGACGGTCCGTTCCACACCGCCGCCGTCGAATCGGAGGCAATCACGCCCAGGGAGGTTGATAAGTTGTTGGCGCGTGTCGAGGAGAACGTTGCGGCAGCCCAACGGCTGGCGATGCTGGCCGCTGACCCGGAGTTCGAAGCCGAAATTGAGAATCCGGAAGTCGTGGTCCTTGACCGCTGGACGCGTCAGCGACTAGAGGACCTGGCGGAGCCAGGCGAGCAGACGATCGAGGCGGTCGTCCGCCGGCACTGCGACGCGGTTGAAACGCGACGAGAACTCGGGACGTTTTGCGAGGAGTTCCTCGACGAGGTCGGCCGTGAGAACGTCGTCCAGATCACCGTTGCTGAACAGGTATCCGAGGGGGCGGTGCTCTTACTCACCGTCCACGGCAACGTGTCGCTGGAGGACGTCGATGTGGTGGCGGAGACGAATGCCATCACGATCGCAGACCGGCGCTTCGACTTCCACGTCGAGGTCGATCCGTACGGACCGTCATCGCTGAACTGCACGACGATCTATGGGACTGACCCGCCAGAAATCGGGCAGCCGGACGACTCCCAGTCCGAGGTACCGCTCACAGACGGCATCGACGCGGTCACGGACGCAGTAGCTGCCCGAATCAACGACGAGGACGCCCGCACGCCCGGGACCGCCCTCGACTAACGCAGCCGGCGCTGAGGTAGAGCAGGTGAGCGCTCATACCCAGTGAGAGGCATCGCTACGCAGCCACACAGCCAGCGGCCTTCTTTTCGGATCATTGTTCGCGTGGTGTGTAGACGGTGTGGCGGTTCCAGAGTTGTTCTTCGTGGGTTGGGAAGGTGTGTGGTGGTGAATCTGCGGGCGTGAGTTCGACAGTGGTCTCGATGGATGTCCCCCAGGGAATTGGTGTCCCGTGTTTCGTCCAGAGGACGACGTCATCGACTTGTTTCATGGGAGGGGGTCCGGTGGTCGTGAATCGGATGTGGACAGACGTGGGGTCTTCGATGGGGGCGTGGGCAATCCACCTCGCTATTGCGGTATAGTCGCCGTCTCGGTAGACAGAATCCGCAACAAGGGGAATGGACTCGCCGGCGATCGAGAGCGAGCAAGACAGCTGGTCTTCGGCAGTGATTGTTTCGTGAAACAGCTGGCTGCCGAGAGCAGACTGGGTCGAGGGAATTCGGGTGGGGGTCCCGACAGCGAGAGCGGTCCAGAAAAAGAGCGTTGTGTCGGGTGGCACTTCGAATTCGTGTGTTGCATCGTCGAGCGGGAGTGGCAGTTCTACAGCGGGGTGTGAGAGCCCGTCACTCCAACTCATCAGCACGATACACGGGGGGCCTCGATGGGTCGTTAGGGCTGGTGGCCGGGTCTGGAGTTAAGTCAACGACTCGAAAGCGCTGGGTCTCCCCGAGTCCTGGAAACCGGCCCGAGTTGCAATGATAGCAATGCGCGTCCAGCGTCTCTCCAACGGCTTTCTGTTCTCCAGTCGTGCGAAATCTGGCAGCAGTTCCACACGCTTCGCAGACCGTATCAAAGCGGTTCCCGGAGAGGGCTTGATCCGTGTCTAGTTCGATTTCTTCAACGGTGGTCGTGTGAGTCATCAGGGAAGCTACGCGGTGGCGCGTGACTGACCGTAGTCAGTGGTTGTTCGCCGTGGCTTTGATTTCGTCCTCGTAGTTCCAGCCAAGGTCTTCGTGTACGGAATCTTTTGACCCGGAAATATGGCCTTTAATGCTCCGCACGGAGTCTGACTCGTACTCTCCACAAATCGGGCACGCGTACTCGCCGTCTTCCTGGGTCACATCGCCGATGATCTCGTCGAACTCAAACGGCGGGTCATCTGAAGGCATACCTCCACGTTCCAACACAGAATCAATAAATCCCGGCACCAAACCCTAGAACCGTCCTAGATTATCGCTCCTAGACGCACTCCTAGACTCGCTCCTAGATAGAACTCAGGCACCATCGCGGACACATCACACCGCTCGCGCGTGACCGACCGTGCCCTACGTGTTCGTAGTTGGTGATGACGGCGTCTGTCGAGAGTTTCCTGCCGGACGATGATGAGATGGGTTTGGATATCGGTTGTAAATGGAGGCACTACGAATGCGGGTGAGGTCCGGGGGTGGGCGAGGTATCTGTGGGTGTAGTGCTTGGGTTATACCCGTGGTCTTGGAGGGCTGTGAGGACGTTGTTGATGGTTTCGAGTGTGTTGTGGAGGTTTTCTGTGGTGCGGCCGGTGGTGAGGAAGTCGTTGCTGTCGGTGTTTTCGACGAGGAGGTTTGCGTGGGCGACGTCGTTGCGGAGTTCGGTGATTTCGTGGAGTCGTGTGTCTGCAGCGCCTTTCGTCGAGAACTCGCAGGCTTCCCAGCAGGCTTCGACGCTGGTGACGATGGTTTCGAGTGTGGAGAATTGGGCGTAGTGGAGTTCGTCTAAGGCGACGTTGGCGGCCTGTGCGTCTTCGTAGCGGGCTTCGATGTCGTCGAGTTCGGCTGCGGTGACGGGTGTGGTTTTCCAGTCGGGTTTCGTGTCGAGGATGAGTTCGCGGAGGTGTTCTTCGAGGTACGTGATGCGGTCGAAGAGGTAGATGCGGGCGGGAGCGGTGTTTAGGTCGGCACGGGTGAGGATACCGGTGACGTGGTTGTGGCCGCCGAGAAAGTAGACTGGTTGCTCGATGAGGGCAGACAGGACGTCGGTGAACTGGGTGTCGCCGCTGATCAGGTGGTCGATTGTGAGCGGTGTGAGATGCGCGTCGAGGGTGTCGCCGTCGTCGTCGGTCGTGACGTCGTCTTTGTGGATGAAGCCGACTGGGTCGTCGTCGCTGTAGATGGGCGCGGCGTCATAACCGTTCTCCGCGAGCCATTCGGCAGCGATGTGTGGTGGCGTGTCGCGTTGGAGGTGCTCAACAGAGTGGGTGGCGAGCTCGGCTGCAGTGCAGTCGTAGAGATCACGGGGCATATTGACCGCTGCGGAGGGTGGCATCTTCAAAATAGGGTCGCCAGATATGGGTCGGAGCTATCACCACCACAAAACTAATGCTCATAGAGCATATATCTGTATCTAATTATGCTCAAAGGGCATTTCGGGTCGGCCGGGGCGAGTATCGAATACGGTGCCGCCGGCTGTCTGTTCCCCATCGACGAACTCGATGCAACCATCCTCCAGTACCGAGATGCCCAGTTCGCACTCGACGATATCGATGGCGCGAACGTCATCGTCATCGCCCCGACGAGTCTCGCAACCAGTTACTTCCTCACCCAGCACGCGCTCACCGCGATCCCCATCGACAGTCTCCCCACTACAATCCAAACCCAGATCGCTGACGAGCTTGACGCGCCCCTCGACACGTTCGGGCTCATCCAGATCGGCAAGTGGAACAGTGACAGCTCGAACCACTCGCTCACGGAATTCACAACCGCTTGAGCCGCCCCCGTACACGCACGAAAGCAACCCGACCCAGCAGCACATGAGGACCAATGACTGAGACACTCGCGGACGACTATCCAGAGGCCACCCCGTACATCCAGAAGGCTGTCGACGAGCACGGTGAAGACTGGGTGTTGGAGCACTACTACGAGCAGCTCTACCCGCTTTCGCGGGTGATGGCGATGCCTGAAAAAGACGACCTCCCGTTCTACGACGAGGACGAACATGACACAATGACCGAGGAGGAACGAGTGGAGATGTACCAGGCGTGGGCGGAGTATCGGGAGAATCTCCGGACCGGAATGAGGCCCAGCGAGTGACTGATGCCCGATGTTTTTCTCAGCGGTCGTTGTTGAGTGACGTATGGATTCGGATCGCGCCCGTGGCGTCCTTCTCGGGTTAGCGTGTGGAGATGCGTTAGGTCGGCCGGTTGAGTTCTCGTCGCCAGCACAGATTGAAGCGGAACATGGCCGGCTGACTGAGATGGTTGGGCAGGGGACGTGGAACCAGCCTGCGGGGACAATTACGGACGACACCGAGCAAGCCCTGTGTATCGCGCGGAGTCTCGTCGAACAGCAGGACTTCGACCCCGGGGACATCGCGGACCGATTCGTTGCGTGGTACGATAGTGACCCGTTCGACATCGGCCGGATGACGATGAAGTCGCTGAGCCGCCTCAAACACGGCGACCAGTGGGACGAAGCCGGCCAGCACGTGTGGGAGGAGAGTCCAGAGGGACAGAATGCGGGCAACGGGAGCGTGATGCGGTGTCCACCGCTCGCCATCCCGTACGCGACCGACTGGGAGCGACTCGTCGAGGTGAGTCGGCAGTCCTCGCGGATTACGCACGCTGACCCGCGGTGTACCGATGGCTGCTCGATTCTGAACCTCACCGTGGCTGGCTTGCTTGAAGACGCAGATGCGCCGCTGCAGGATGCCCTCGAATACGTTGGCTCGGACACCCCTGACGAGTTGATGGCCGCGCTGCGACCGCTCACTCGTGGCGAGACACCCGACACGTTGGAGACGTCAGGCTACGTGGTCCACTCACTGCAGACGGCGCTCCACGACGGGCTCTCGGCAGACAGTGCTGAAGAGGCAATCGTCACTGCAGTCAATCGCGGCGGAGACACCGATACGATTGGTGCTGTTGCCGGTGCAGTCTCGGGAGCACGATTTGGAGCATCGCAGCTTCCCAGCGGGTGGCTATCAGCGATCGACGAAACGGGCGAACTCGAAGCATTAGCGAATCAACTTGTGGAAGTCGTATAATGCATATTCTGGCGTTCAACCGGGGTTGGACAGTGGCTATAAACTCGTAGCCAAACGAGAGGTGGTGCCGCTGGGGTGCGTGTGTCACTAGGCGCAGGAGACCGACTGGAGGTCGTCACAGTCAATCTTAGTGCCGCCCGTGAGTCCGTAGTAGAACGTCCACTAGGTGGTACTCTAAGACCGATGATTACCAGGCGTCACGAACAGAGTCGGCACGGTCCTTGCGCCGACGGCGTTTCGAGCGTGGGTCGTAGTGCTTTTCGAGAGTCTGAATTGAGACGTCGAATCGTTGGCTGGCGAGATCAGGACGGAGGCCACCACTCAGGTGGTGAACGATTGCCCCGCGTCGAATCGCATGGGGATAGTACGAATACGGACACACGGCCGCGTCCGGGTCACAATCTCCGTTACAGTCTGGCGGATCCGGGTCCGTAGGATGCCAGCGGCAGCTCGTTGCCTCGTAGACGGTTCGGCGAAGCGTTGACTGGGATGCTCGACCCTGGCTAGTCGTGAACAGCGGGTCGCGGCCATGGGGTTCTGTGATGTCGGTGCGCTCGTACTGCGTGTAGAGGTCGAGCGTTCGAGTGGCAGCATCGTCGAGGAGGATGTTGCGTTCGCCGTCGCCGCCGCGTCCGTGATTCTGGCTGCCATTCTTTAATCGTGTACCCTGCTCGGGACGGTGACGGACACGGAGTTCGTTGTTTTCTGGGTCGAAATCTTGGAGGTCGAGTGAGTGGAGGCCACCGATTCGGAGGGCGGCGTTCCAGAGCAGTTCGAGCACGGCGTGCTTGAGGGAACCTTGGCGTTGCTGGCGGAGTCGTTCGAGAATCGTGTTGGCTACGGTGGTGGGGAGCGCCTCGTCGCGTGCGCTTGGTTCGAGCCCAAGTTCGTCCTTGTCGAGGATGCGGTAGACTCGTTCTGGACAGTGGCCGCGTTTGTTGAGCCAGCGCAGCCACCCACGGACGTTCTTCGTGTGGGTGAGGATCGTCGCGTCAGAGTCGTGAGTCGCTTGGAGGGCGTCGATGTATTGGTCGAGGAGGTCTGGTGAGATTCCTGCTGGAGTGGTGACTTCGTGGCTTGTAGCGAAGGCGATGAAGGGTGGGATGGTGCGTTTGTACTGCGCACGGGTTGCCGGACTTCGGTCCTGGCGACGGGAGACGAATCGCTCGCACAACTCTTGGAGTGTCGCCCGGTCTTGCGCTGAAGGGGGCGTCGTTTGGTCGTTGTCAGCGTATTCGAGGAGTTCTTTGATGGCTTGTGGATCGTCGGTTTCCGCTAGTAACTTGGCTAACTGCTCGGTCATGAGGTATTCTCAACATCGCTGAGAGCGACCCGGTAGATGTCGCTCGGAACGACTGCTGTGACCGAGTCAACAGGGGACCGGTCATCTGGATTCGTTTCACGTGTGGCGCAGTGGTAGTCGCGTGCTTTCTCGCTTGCGAGCTTGACACTGCGTCGAAGCGTGCCGACACTTGCGCGGCCGTGGATCGTAGTGAAGAGTGGCTGGCAGCCGGACTGGGAGGGAGTTTTTCGTTCGTGCTCGATATAGGTCTCAAGAACGTTCGTGAGATCAGGCGGAAGGTCAACAGTTTGCTCGTTGTGGAGGCCGGTTGCGGCGATAAGGTACGTCTCAGAGAGAGGGATTGATGCGGTCTGTTCATCGAGGTGGAGGTCTGAACGATTGAGGAGTCGGATTTGTGTTGGACGCGCTCTGGCTGCGAGAATGAGTTCGACGTACGCGTGGGTTCGGGTGCCGTACTGTCGCTGGCGGAGATATGCTCGAAGTGCATCAACAGAGCGTGTAATCTCCGAACCAGCCTGGAAACCGAACTCTTTGCTTAGGGATTCTTTGGCAGATTCTGGGCATGATAGGAGTTGGATTTCGGAGAAAAGCCGTACACGGAGTTCGTCTGGACTCGACTGGTGATGGAACGCGAGGAAGTTCAACAGCGAGTGAATGTGACCGGCTACTGTGTCGACGCTTTGGCCAAGCGTGGTGAGCAGATGTTTGGCGAATTCGGCGAGAGTGTTTCCAGGTGAATCGGGCTTATTCGCGGTCGGAGAGTACCAACTGAAGAATTTCCGGAGCGCATTCTGGTGAGAGAAGAACGTAGCGTCCGCGGTGCTCACTCGAAGCGATTGTAGGTATGTCTTCCTGGACTCCTCAAGAGTTTTCAGAGAGTGGTCGCCGAAGCCCCCTGAGCGACCAGTCATCCCGCACCTCCGTGAACATTGGTTGATTTCGCATGGGAGCTGAACACCCAGTGGTCACTCAGCACCCATCTGGGACCTGCTGGATTGCCTGTGTTCTCCCGGGAGCGATACGCCTCGCCAGGCATGGGGGAGAGTACGACCGGCCATGACATAAGTCCGATTGGCGTTTGTGGAGGCGGGATTGACGTCCGCAGACGGGCTGCATGGGATCGACTTTCGCTCTGACTGGATTTGCTGTAACGAGGTGGTGTTGGGTCTGACCGGCGAGGGTTCTTAAGTACCCGTTTCATTTACGGGGTTTGAACTGATGCCAGAATCAAAAGAACAGACCCAGAATGACGACGTGCTACCGTCGCAGAAGCGACGGTCAGTATCCGAGCATAATCAATTCCAGTTGCCAGCAGCATTCGTTACTGAAGTTGGGTTCCAAAGCTCCAGAACCGATACCGCGCGTGGTGCGAAGGTCGCATGGTACTACCACGAGAAACACGACAAAGCAGTGCTGGGAAGCGATACTGTAGATCGGCCCTCCTTGGAATTGGTAGGGGCGTGTCGGCTTGCAGGTGTCAGCAACGACGCGTTAGCGGCTGGCGATGTGGATGGTGCGCGAGTGACGATTATTTCTGAGCTCCCTGATTCAGTGTACGAGCGACTGACTCGTGGAGAGGTCGTGTTGAAGCCTGTGTACACGGGCGGGTCTGCTGAGTTAGACGCGACGTGCGTGTCGGTGTACCCGGCACGGGAGTATGATCACGGACTGTTACCGAACGTGGATCGTGAACTCCGCGAGGTCGAGGATGGTGGCGGAACGGAACAGGTCGAGTCGATCCATCACCACACAAACTCAATTTAGGCCGTGGACGAGTCGTCCCCCACCGCTAGTGGGCGGCTTCGCGTTGGGGATTTTGTGAGGCATATTCGAGTCCGGTAGTTTTTGGAATGGTCACTTCGCCTAGTATATTGGGGTGTGACATGTAGGGTTTGGAAAACGCGGGACGGCGAGTGGTTACTCACACTTGATTACACACGGGCGATTCTGATGCTTGGTGAGATTGGGGGATAGGACGTAGATTTTGTGGTGGGTGAAGAGACGTGCGTGACAGAGAACGACACCGAGGTGAGCAAATATGATTGATTTCGTATGATTCTGGTCAATGGTGGTTACCGGTCGGATTGTGTGCCGGGGTCATCCTCTCAGCGGAACCACCAGGGGGCGGTGTGGTGTGATTAGAAAATTTGCTAGACACACACTCTTACTACCTACACAATATCCCTACAGTAACATATTTGCTAACTGGTAATTATTATCCCTATCCCTGTCTTATGGGGAGATATGACGCATCGATCAGACGACGACCCAGACGATACCGATGAGTATCGAAACTGGACCCACAATCTCGAAAGCCTCCAAGAGATTGGGGATGACATCCTCCACGATTGGCGGAACCAAAAGCCGAAATCACCCAGAGACTACCCAGCTGTGCGGTGGCTGAACGACAACGGCTACTCACATCTCAGGTGGGTCCTCCGCGAAAAACACGACATGGGCACGCGAGAATTCTTCGTGCTCCTGACCTCCGCCGGTGGCCAAGAAGGGTACCAGTGGCACATCGAGAATGTAGCCACGATCAGCCTTGCGAAGAACTACCTCGACGACCGCGTCGAATGCCGCGAGTGGCAGAATTCGACAAAGCAAACGAACCGCTCCCGGCTCAACGACGTCCTGCGGCGGTTTGCCGAGAAATACGGAGACAGTGACATCATCGCGCACGCAAACAACCCCTCACTTCAAACGGACCTCTACACGACGTTCAAAGTGATTGTCAAAGATCTCCGAGAGGAACTCGGGTCCAAAGAGTCAGCCTTCAAGCAGCTGCGTGCTGCACACCGGTTCTTCGAGTGGCTCGAACGATCGGGCCGCATCGAATACGACCCGATGGAAAACCTCGAAGACGAGTTCAAGTGGGACTGGGATGCCGAACCGACTCCACTGAACGACGAGCAAGTTGCGCAGCTTTGGATCACTGCTGAAACGGACGAAGAACGGATGCTGGTGATTGGGTACTGTGTGTGGGGTGTTCGGACCCGCGAACTGCCCGCGATTCACGCGGACCAGTTCCAGTTCGACCAGCAAAACCCAGTGGTCAACTTCGAGGAAGAACAGCGAAAGAACGGCCAAGGCGAAGTCAGCCTCCTGTTCGGGCTTGAGACGCTAGCAACTCTCCTCGACAAGCGCGCACGCCAACCAGATTGGAACGGATACCTCTTCCCGAGCCCGAAAGCCGACCGAGAGTTCCTGTGTGCGAAGCAAGCACGGGAGAAGTTCAAAGATCTCTGTCGAAGGGCGGACGTTACCATAGACGGCGACGTCGCTACCCCGAAACACGGCCGGTCGGCCTACTACAACGTCCTCGCTGACGCGGAAACCGAACTACTGGAGATGATCGCTCAAATTGCCGAGGAACAAGGCTCAAAAGACCTGAAGTCGGTCCGCGACTACTATTTGACCGAGGAGCGGCGAGACCGGTACCGGCGGATATTCTTCAGGCATCGGATCCGGAACGTCCTCCCAGATGACGCCTACGCGGATTCCAGCGATGGAATCAGCTTCGACAGTTCACTAGACGACTTCGAGTGAGACCACACGACACCAGACTCAGCCCATAAACCAATGACTGACCCCGTTGACGACGAAGAGTTCCTGAAACAGCGCCTCTCTGAAGATCCATCAGAGGAATTTCTCGAAGCGATCGCTTCAACGATCGTGGACGAGATGTCTGAATCGTTTCCGGAGCTCTCGCTCAAATCCCGTCCGATGGACGCAGTTCTCAGTGATTTCCGAGAGAAAAAACTGGAGGAAGTCAACTCGACGGGGCAGTACAAGCGGAAGCTGAATTACCTCCAGACGTACCTCACCGAGGAAGCACGCGTTGAATCAACAGAGGATCTCACTAGTGAGGACGTCGAACGGTACGAAAAGTGGCGGAAATACGAGTCTCTGTCGCGCGAGGACCCGCTCTCTGATGCAACACTGCGGGACGATCTGTATCTCTTCCGAGAGTTCATCCGATACCTAGTCGAACACCGGATGGCTCCCGCTCGCTTCGAGAAGTCTGTCGAAATCCCAGAGGTAGACTACGCTGAAGGAGAAGGTGTTGACGAGAAGCGACTCGACCCAGAGATAGCGAATGCAGCCCTGGAGTACCTTCGAAAATACGAGTACGCTGATGTCGAGCATGTCTCGATGGAATTGCTATGCCAGTCTGGGCCGCGGCGAGGCGGATTGGTTGGTCGTGATGTTCCGCACTTCGATTACGAGGAACGAGTGCTCAAGTTCGAAACCACCCAGGCGACGCCGCTGAAGAACGACGAGAGTAGCGAGCGCGAGATAACCCTCTATGGTGATGTCCCGGAGATCATTCAGGATTATCTCGAAAACCAGCGACCGCCGGAAACTGATGACGCAGGTAGAGAACCGTTGCTCACGAAAGGGAACGGGAGGATGAGTGCGTCAACGCTGCAGAAAATCGCCTACAAGTGGACGCGGCCGTGCATGGTCGGGTTAGACTGCCCGCACGACCGTGATCCCCAGGAGTGCGAAGCGGCGCAGACGAACAATGCTGCGTTCAAGTGTCCCAGTAGTCGAGCGCCCCATCACATCCGAACGGGCTACATCACCGATCAAAAGAATCGGGGCGTTTCAGCAGAAGGAATTGAGCAGCGGTGCGATGTCTCACCACGAGTGCAGGACCTTCATTACGACCTCCCCAACGACACCGAAGAGCGCGAGCGCTACGAGGACGAATTTAGAGAGGCCGAGGACGACCCCGATTCAGGATTCAATCACGACTAATGCTTGGCAGAATGATGAATGCAGGTAGATTTCAACTTTCTATCTGCTGCTTTTCTCCACTATAACGATATTAAAATATAACGGTGGCAACAGTAACCCAGGCGGCGTGCTTACTATTTTACCACTAGAGATAATCACCGGAAATATGAGTAGTCGGAATATCGATGATGTAGAACATTATAACAGAGTTGACTCCTATCTGGAGCTCTTCGATAGCCTTGATTTGGACGAAAAATCCCATCGAAGAATGTCGGTTTGGGTACTTGATGAACTGTTCCGGAGAACCCTCTCTTCAGTTGGTCGAGAATATCTGGGGTTTACAAGCGGTAATCGAGAGCGGAACGTGAAGATACTATGGCAGAAGTCCCTCGACCGTTTTGAATTGATGGATCAATTCGAAGAACCTGAACAATATTCGGGATATGTTCGCCAAATCCACTCATTTCGGAATAATACCGCCCATAATACGGATTATGACCCGCCTCAGTCAAACTTAGAGGATATTAGAGGAGAGGTAGATGATTGGTTAGAATGGCTGCTTTCCGAGTCACTACGATATAATTCAGAACACGAAGAGACGCCGCCGCGGGAGTTGATGATTGGGATGGCTAAACGGAGCTTAAATAAAATCCTCGCCGAGACAGAAGATGAAGATATTACAGATGAATTCGAGGACTGGCATACAGATATCCGTGAAAATGCTGTTGAACTTTATGAAACGATAGAATTCTTAGAAAACGAGGAAGCAGAAATTTCCGTTGAGCTGATTGACGCCTTGGTTGATGCGTTGGAACTTGCTCGTGATTACGAACAAATGCAAAAGACTGAAGCGCAGTTTTGGAGTGAAGTTAATGCCCGAATCGATGAGCACCTTCTACGCCGCGATCCTGGGCACTAAAGACGGCTGGTTACAGGTTATCTAGGTAATCCCTCCGCTGTTCCATCCGTTCCTGCTCAGTACGTCGGTCGTAGTGCTGTTCGATGACTTTCGGACTCACGTTCGCCCGGTCACTGACGACTCTGTCCGGCATGTCGCTGTTCAGGCTGTGCGTGATGCTTCCACGACGGATGGCGTGCGGGCTGACGCTCGATGGGCATTTCGAAGCGGCGTCACGAACGGTTGCCTCGCAATCGTCCGGGTCGCGGTCGTGCGGGCACTCCTCCCCGTGAGCGCATGGCCGCGTCCACCGGTACACGTACATCCGGAGCGTCGTCTTCTGCAGTCGTCCTTCCCGAGAGGCCAGTAACGGCTCTCTGCCGTGGTCGTCAGTCGTGTCGGGGCGTTTGTTTTCCAGCCAGTCGTCGAGGAGTTCGCAGATGTCGTCCGAGAGGGCGACGAGTCGCTCGCCATCGCCCTTGTTCTTGATCGGCGTATCGGTGTCAGGCCGATGCCGGACTTTCATGTATTGCTCGTCAGCGTTGTAATCGTCGACATCCATGGCGTGAACGCCGCCGACGCGCATCATCGTGTGCCACATCAACGTGAGCGCGACGTGCTGCGGGCCAGCGTACTCGTACTTCTCCAGGTGGGAGAGCACCGAGGCCGCCTGCTCGCTGTCGAGCATCACGTCCCGCGAGTTCTCGTCCGCCGTGATTGTCGGCGATAACACCTTCTCGCTGAGATCCTGTTCGACACCGTCCACGGCTTCCAACCAGCGGACGAACGAACGCAGGGAGTCCATCTGCGTCTTCTCGCTGACCTTGTTCAGGTCACCGTCATCACGCCGCCAGAGCCGGTACTCGTGGAGCTGCCGGCCGGTGAGCGTGTTGAGATTCTCGATGCCCTGCTCGTGACACCAGCGGACGAAGTGTCGAAGTCGGTAGTCGTGACCCTTGATCGAGGCATCCGCTAGTTCCGCTTCTTTATCTTTGAGGAACAGTTCGAGCGCTGCTTCCGGTTCGATTGGTTCGAGACTCATGGTCGGTTTTCTCCGCGTAAGCGAACCGCATGAGCCCCGGCTACTGCCCACGACAGATTTGCCACTACAGCAACTCAACCGGCCGAAATTAAGGGTTGTCACGCCCAATGCTCTAGGCCTGCAGCGCCCACTCGATTCCTTCCTGAATCGCGTCCAACTCTGAAGTGCGAGCTACGCTTCGCTACCGAGCGTAAATGCGGAAACCGAGGATACAGGAACGTCCCGGCTGAACCGGGGACCAACACGCTCCGTGTTGCGGCGTCTCGCCGTCTGCGATTGTCGCGAGCCAACGTTGGCTTCTGGAGGTGGTCGAGGTGGGACGCACCCCCAGGTCGCGGTCTGGACGCGGAGCCGCCAGCGAGTCAATTTCGGGTGTGTCCGTCCTGCGGCCACGACTGCGACGGGGCGGGTCTGCCAGTTGCTCGCCACTATCTTCTTCACTGTCCCGGCCGACGTTGCGCGTATGAACGTGCTCGTCGCGGGTTCGCACGGACAGGTCGGGCAACACGTGACTCGCATCCTCGCCGAGAGCGACCACGGCAGTCGGGGGATGGTTCGCGTCGAGTCCCAGGCCGCGGACATCGAGGAGTTGGGCGGCGAGCCGGTCGTCGCCGACTTGACCGAGGACGTCTCGCACGCCGTCGAGGGGGTCGACGCGATTGTTTTCGCCGCGGGCTCGGGCGGCGAAGACGTGTGGGGCGTCGACCGCGACGGCGCGACCGCCCTCGTCGACGCGGCCGAGGCCCACGGCGTCGAGCGGTTCGTGATGCTCAGCTCCATCAACGCCGACCAGCCCGAGAACAGTCCGGCGGAGCTTCGCGAGTACCTCCGGGCGAAGGGCGAAGCGGACGAATACCTCCGAGAGAGCGACCTGACGTACACGATTGTCCGGCCCGGGCCGCTGACGAACGAGGGCGGCACTGGCCGGATTCGAACGGGCCGCAGTCTCGACAGGAGCGACGTGGAGATTCCACGCGAGGACGTCGCTCGGACACTGGTCGCGGCGCTCGGGGCCGCGAGCACGTACGGTGAGACGTTCGAACTCGCGGCCGGCGACGAACCGGTCGAGGACGCACTGCGGGAGCCGCTGGACGGCTGACTGTCCGCCTCGGACCGAGAAGCGAAACGACACGGTCGCCGGGGCGAGCGGCACTCATCGGAAACTGAAAGAGATTGCTGACGGTTACGCGTCGGTGTCGGCGTTCGGTGCGTTCCGCTTGACGCTCTCGATGCCGTCGCGGGCCTTGCTTCGGGAGCTGTATCCTTCGCCGCTGTCGGCGAGGATGTTGCCGTTGCGGTGGCGGAGCCGCCACCGGTGGTCGCCGCCGGCGTCCTCGTAGATTTCGAAGGCCGCCCGGCCGACGTCGAGCGTGTCGGCGTCGGGCGCGTACTCGCGGACCCGGTCGACGGCGTCCGAAGCGCCGCCGCGGTCGGCGTAGCCTTCGCCGCTGTCGCCGAGAATCTCGCCGTTGTCCGCGAGCAGCCGCCAGCGGTACTCGCCGGCGCTGTCCTCGTAGACCTCGAACTCGAGATCGTCGGCACGCTCCTGGACGCGGTCGACGGCGCGCCGGGCGTCGTTCCGGCGCGTGTACCCTTCGCCGCTGTCGGCGAGGATGTTGCCGTTTCGGTGGACGAGCCGCCAGCGCCACTGGCCGGCGGCGTCGCGGTACACCTCGAAGCCGGTCGGGTCGAACCAGAGGTAGTCCGCGGGCCCGACGTACTCGCGGACGCCGTTGACGGCGCGTTTCGCGTTACTCTTCGAGGCGTAGCCCTCGCCGCCGTCGGCGATGATTTCGCCGTTGTCGTGGCGGAGCCGCCAGCGGTACTCGCCGGCACTGTCCTCGGAGACCTGGAAGGTGGCCTGACTCTCCTGTTCGCCGGCCGGGTCGAACGTCTCCTCCGGTTCCGGGGCCGCTGCCTCGCTCTCGAAGACGAGTGTGGTCGCGCCGAGCGCGTTCCGGCGCACGCTCTGCATCCCCTTCTGGGCGTTGTACTTCCGGGTGTAGCCTTCGCCGCCGTCGGCGATGATGTTGCCGTTGCGGTGGCGGAGCCGCCAGCGCCACTGGCCGGCGTTGTCCTCGTAGAGTTCGAAGCGCGCCTGGCTGGCGTGGAGGTCGTCGATGGTCGCCTGCAGGTCGTCGCGTTCGGCGTCGCCGGCGTCCGCGTCACTGCGGGCGTCGGCCAGTTCGTCCGCGAGTCGGTCGCGCTCCTGACGGACTTCGGCGAGGTCGGCTTCGAGCGCCGCCGATTCGCGCTCGCTCGCCGCGAGGTCTTCCCGGGAGACGCCGGCGACCAGCGGGGCGACGACGCCGCCGAGCGTGATGATTGCGAGGCCGACTGCGTACAGTGCGATGACTGGCTCGTTGCCGGTCTGGACGCTCCAGTCACCGGGGAAGACGGCGACGAACCACACCGCAGCGGCGAAGCAGACGGCCTGTCCGGCGTACGCGGCGTAGTTCGCCCACGACCGCAGGGGTAGTCGGATGACCGGGCCGGCGACGAGCATCGCCAGCCCGACGGCCGACACGAAGATGCTCGCTTCGCGCAGGGTCAGTCCACCGACCTCGGTCGGTGAGGAACTCGGCAGGAACAGCAGGATGCCGGCCGTGCCCAGCAGCAGTCCCACCAGGAACACCCAGTAGCCGCGCACCTCGTCGTGTGTCGTCGGAGTCCCGACGCGCTCGCGGTACACGTCGTACAGCACCCCGTCTTTGGGTTCAGTTGCCATGGTTCGTACCCACCCACTCACGCACACCACTTAAATTGTCTTGCGAATGAAATGACCGGCGTGCGGGTCGAAACCGCCCGATTCAGCGGGCGAGGACCGTCACGCGAAGGTTTCGTTGAACCGCTTGATGCCCTCGTCGGTGCCGGCGACGACCAGCCTGTCGCCGCGCTCGATGCGGACGTCCGGACCGACCGCTGTCAGGAGGTCACCGTTGCGCTCGACGGCGACGATAGTGCAGTCGGTCTCCGACCGGACGAGCGCGTCCCCGATTCGCTGACCGACTAGTCCGGGCGCTTCGGTCCGGACGACCTCGACCTGGCGGTCCAGCGACAGCACGTCAGCGCCGTCGAGGACGGCCGAGGCAATCATCCGCCCGTTGACGGTCGCTAGCGAGAGCACGTAGTCCGCGCCGGCGCGGTACATCTTGCTGACGCTCTCGGGCTCCTCGACGCGAGCGATGACCTCCGTCTCCGGGCTGATGTCCCGGACCACCAGCGTCGCGAACTCCGTGGTGGTGTCGTCGGGGAGCGCGAGGATGACTGACCGCGCGTCCGCCACGCCCGCCTCGCGGAGCGTCTCCGGCTCGACGGCGTCCCCGGCCACGTCGACGCCCGCCTTCGCCTCCCGGTCGACGACGGTGTTCGGGACGCCGGCGTCGTCGAGCGCCTCACCGATGGCGCTCCCGACCTCGCCGTAGCCGACGACGACCGTCTCCCCGCGCTCGAACCGCCGGAGGTCGGACTTCGTCAACTCCCCGAGGTGTTCCAGTTGCGCCTGCTGGCCGGCGACGAGCAACACCGTGCCGTTCGTGAGCGTCGCGTCGGGGTCCGGCGGCGTCTGGAACTGGCCCGCGAACCACGCGCCGACGACGTTCACGCCGGAGCGCTCCCTGATACCGCTGTCCGCGAGCGTCGTGCCGACGAGTTCGCTCCCGCGGTCGATGGGAATCTCGGCCACCTCGAACCCGTCTCCGACCTCGACGGCGGCGGGCGCGGTCGTGTTGACCGAGGTGGTCACCTTCGACGCGAGCCCGCGGCCGAGCAGTGGACGCGGCGACAGCACCTCGTCGGCACCGGCGAGCCGATGGTAGGGGGATCGGTCGGGGTCCTCGACGACACTGACGACGGGCACGTCGGCGGCGACCTCCTGTGCGGCGAGCACGATGCTGGCGTCGACCCGGTCGGAGACGTCGGCGACGAGCGCGCGCGCCGACCCGAGCCGCGCGCCTTCTAAGCCCTCGACGGTCTCGGGGTCCGCGTGGACGATGCTGTAGTCGTCTTCGTAGAGGGTCGTCGCCTGCTCGCGGTCCGGTTCCACGATAACGTAGTCGACGCCCCGCGACTCCAGTTCGTCGACGAGCGCGTCGGCCCGCGACGTGTACGTGCAGATGACGACGTGGTCTTCGAGGCCGTTCTCGACGGTCTGGGGGACGGTCGTCGAGAGCACGTCCTCCATCAGCGGGAACACCAGGACCGGCAACGCGAGGAAGATGAGCACCACGCCGGTGAGGTCCATGACGGCGACGAACGCGTTCATCTCCGCGCTCTCCCAGGGCGCGTCCGAGCCGTAGCCCGTCGTCGTGAACGTCTCCACGACGACACGCAGCGAGTGCAGGAACTGTCTGTGTTCCCCCTCGAACACTCGCATTCCGTGGTGGTAGGCGACGGCGAACGCCAGCATCACTCCCACCAGCGCCAGCGAGTAGTAGGCGGTGCGACGCCGCACTTTGTCCATGCGGCTCCCTCGCGCGCGCCGCACTAAACAGCCGCGGGACCGGTCCGCGACCCGCGGGCTTTTCCGGGAGCGCGGCGGCAGTCCGGGTATGGCTTCACTCGGCGCGAAACTCGTGGGGATGGACGCGGTGCCCGCGACACTGCACTACGCGGACGGCGGACAGGACGGCCCGCTGGAACTCCGGCACGTCCAGGTTGAGGAGGGCTCGAACGGTGACGAGGACACCGTGCAGGCGGTGATCCACGTGCAGGCCGGCGGCACGCAGTCGCTGGCCCGCATCACGGGCGGCGTCGACGCCGACGAACTGGCGCTCCAGATTCCGACCGAGCCGCGAGAGTTCGACTCCGTGGAGGCGTTTCTGGCGGCCGACGACATCTTCGAGACGGCCAAGACGGTCGTCGACGTGACGACCGACCTGTAGGGAGCCGGCGACAACGCCTATAGACGTGGGGGCGTGACACCCACGAGATGTCGGACGACGACGGCGTCGACGCGAGCGACGACCGGACGTACTACGTCGTCAGCGACCTCCACGTCGGAGGTGACGAACAGCTCGGGGAGGTGGAGTTCCTCGACGAACTTCTGGCGTTCCTCGAAGACCTCGAACACACCGACGAGAACGCCGAACTCGTCGTCAACGGGGACGCGTTCGGGCTCTGGGAGTTCACGACCGTCGAGGGCATCGAGAAGTTCGACGTGCTCGTCGAGGCGTACCCCGAGCTCTTCGAGCAGTTGCGCGCGACGGGCGAGACTGTCCCCATCACGATGCTGCCGGGGAACCACGATCACGAACTCGCCGCCTTCGACGCATACGTCGAACGGTTCGCCGCGTACAACGTCGACCTCGTGCAGGACGTCTCCATCGAGCGGCGGGTCGGCGACCACGTCGTCCACTTCGAGCACGGCCACCAGCAGGACCCGAACAACCGCATCGAGGACTGGGGGAACCAGCACGCGACGCCGCTGGGCTACTACTACAACACGCTCGTGACGAGTCGCGCGGGCCAGCTCTCGGACCGCGGCCGGTACAACTGGCTGAAGGACGTCCAGGCCGTCACGCCGACGGAGCGAATGCCCGTCTGGCTGTTCTCGAAGTACTTCTACCGGGAGATGAATCCGCTGTTGCGGTACGCGCTCCTCCCGTTCCTCCTGCTGTTCAACGTCAGCGTCGTGCTGGTCGTGCTCGTCGGCCTCGACCTCGCGGGCGTCTGGTCGACGCCCGTCACGTGGACGACTGCGACCCTCGGCCAGTTCGGCACCGCCGGGACCGCCGTCTGGTTCCTGCTCGCCACCAACGTCGCCGCGACGGGCATCGTGTTGCTGGTCGGCGTCCCCCTGTACTTCCTGCGGCGGGACGTCCGGCAGACCATCGACCGGTTCGGCGTCTTCGAGACGGACCTCACCGTCGACCACGAAGCGCCCTACCAGCGGGCCGCTCGGGAGACGTTCGCGGACGGCGAGGACGTCCGCGTGTTCTGTCACGGCCACACCCACCGACCGTCCGTGCAGTCCGTCGACGGCGGCGTGGTCGTCAACAGCGGCACGTGGCTGAAGCGTCTGCACCGCCGTGACGGCGTCGTCGGCATCCTGCCGCCCGTCTTCTACCCCTCGTACCAGCTGTGTGCGGTGCGCATCGAGGCCGAGGACGGGGATCTCGTGGTCGAACACGAGTCCGTGAAGAAACCGAGTCCGAGCCCGGAGGAACTGACGCTGACCGAGCGCCTGCTCACGCTCGGTCGCAAACCGGACCCCGAACTCCCGGAGCCAGTCGTCGTCGAGCGCGACGGCTCGGTGCGGCCGCGAGCGGACGACCGAACCGAGTGACGCGGACGCACCGCCCGCGTCGACGCCGTCACACCAGCCCCATACACGCACTCTGCCTCTCGGTCGCTGCCAGCGCACCGACGCTGCGGCGGCCGATACGCGGCGCTACCGGGTCCAGACGCGACTCGAAAAGATGACTGCCGTGGGTGTTCGGTGGCGCGTTGCTTACCGGCGCGGCGCTGGACCTGGTCCGGAGTCCGACCCGCTCGGCTCCGGCATCGGCGTCCGCTCGCCGGTCACCAGGTAGTCGACGAGGTTCCCGACGAGGACCTCGTTGTCGGCGACGTACGCCCAGTCGGGGTCGAGGACCGAGCTGTCACCGAGGACCGCGAGGTTCCCCGACTGCGCGAGCACGCCGTAGTCGCTGGCGTCCCGCGTCGTGGAGAGTTCGGTCGACGAGTCCGTCCGCAGCAGGACGTTCTCGCCGGTCACGGGCGTCGCCTCGTGGACGACGACCTCCTCGACGCCTGCCGTGAGGTCGCTCTCACCGGCCGGCGACACGCGGAGGTTCGCGTGGTTGTTCACGTTGTCCGTCGTGTCGTAGAGGTAGCCGCTCCCGACAGTCAGCCCGTGCGGGGACAGCGCGGGCGCGAACTCGGCGCTGGTCGCACCGCCGCGGCTGACACTGATGGAGAAGATGCTACCGCCGCCGAGCCCACCCGTCTCGGGCTCGCCGGCCGCGAGCACGCGGCCGCCGGCGTCGAGGAAGTCCTCGACTGATTTCGCTTCACCGGTCGAGAAGCGGTTGTCGGGCGCGACCGACACGAAGGCGTCGGCGTCCTGTAACGCCTTGTTGAGCGCTTCGCCGCTCGGGCCGCGGTCGGGCCGGTAGAACCGGACCGAGTGGCCGTTCTCGGTGAGCGCGTTCACCAGCGGGCGCAGCTGAATCTCGTCGACGTTGTTCTGGTGGGCGGCGTCGATGACGACGACCTTCCCGCTCGTGGCCGCGGAGACGTCGATCGAGCCCTCTTCGGCGGGCGGACTGGCGATGTCGACCGACTGGTGTTCCTCTACGGTGAGTTCGCTGGGGGAGTATCCGCCTCCGCCGCCAGCGAGCATGCCGCCGCCGACGATGGCGCTGGCGATGACGACTGCCACCAGCACGAACGCGCCGGCACGAGAAGCGAGATCAGCAGGACGCATTCATGATCACCTCTAGGTCGGGCCCCGCCTGAGGAGCATACGCCAGGTAGTCTTTCCCACAGAGTTCCGGTGCCACGAACGCGTCCTCGGCGTCGACGTCTTCGGCGCTACCGCTTCCAGCGAGCAGCCCGATGAGACCGCCCGACGTCGGGTTGCGGTAGGTGACATCGTAGTTCGAGAGGTTAGCGCGCTCGGCGGCGTCCTGAATCGCCGTCTCGACACCGCCGATCTCGTCGGCGAATCCGAGTTCGACCGCGCGGTTGCCGGCGTACAGCTTCGCCTCACCGACCGTCTCGCGGTCGACTTCGAGTTCGTCACCGCGTTCGTTCATCACGACGTTCAGGAAGGACTCCCGGAAGGTCGCCGCCCGGGCCCGCGACACGTCGGCCGGACCGGCCGTCCCCTTATCGGGAGCAGACTTCCACTGCGACGGAACCTTCTCGTTTTTCGTGACGGAACTAATCACGCCCACGCTCCCGACGAGCGCGCCGGGCGTGGTGTAGATTTTGTCGGCGGGAATGGTTGTGTAGTAGCCGCCGGAGGCCGCCACGTCGCGAACGCTCGCGACGACGGGTTTCTCCTGCGCGAGCCGTTTGACCGCGCGGTACTGTACTTCGCTCCCGGTGATTGCGCCGCCGGGGCTGGCGACCCGGAGGACGACCGCGTCGATGGAGTCGTTCTGCCGGACCTGCCGCAGCTCCTTGGCGGTCGTGTCGCCGCTGCTACCGGTAATCTGCATCGAGTCGAGCGTGACCACTGCGACCGCGTTGTCGGGCCCGCTGTCCGAGCCCGACTGGAGGGCCATCCCGCCGACGCCGCCGACGATGGCGGCGAGGACGATGATGACCGTCCAGCTGGTCGCGAGCGTCTTCGCGTGTTCGTCTATTGGATTCGTCATTGTGTGTTCGCGGACCGTCCGTGGAGGACTGGACGGCTTCCAGGCTGGCCAACTCGCCGTGTCGACTTAAAGTCGGAACCGCGGTCGCAGTACCTGTGAACTTCGCCGGATTCCGACGAATTCATTACGAACCGCCGGTCAGTCGCCGCGCGCCATCGCGTAGAACTCGTCGTTCGGCCGCATGTCCGCGACCGACGCCAGCCGGTTCGAGAGATTGAAGAACGCCACGACGGAGGTGATGTCCCAGACCTCCTCCCGAGAGAAGCCCGCGTCTCGGAGTTCCTGCACGTCGCCGTCGGTGACTCGGCCCGGCGATTCAGTGATGTCGACGGCGAAGTCCAGCATCGCGCGGTGCTGCTCGGAGAGGTCGGCCTGCCGGTGGTTGGTCGCGAGCTGGTCGGCGAGCTTCGGTGCTTCCGCGTACACCCGACAGAGCGCGCCGTGGGCGACGACGCAGTACAGGCAGTCGTTCACGCCGGAGACGGTGACGATGAGCATCTCCACCTCCTCGCGGGCGAGGTCGGTGTCCTCCACGAGCGCGTCGTGGTAGTCGAAGAACGCGCGGAAGTGGCTGGGCTTGTACGCCAGCGCCGAGAACACGTTCGGCGTGAAGCCGGCGCGCTCGGTCTCCTCGTCGATGCGCTCTCGGAGGTCCTCGGGCAGGTCGTCGTGGTCGGGGACGTGGAACCGTCCCATCGCGTCGTCGTTCATGTCCGAACGCCCGACGGCCGGCACCAAAGCCGTTGCCCCGGAGCGACCCGGAACGCCGTCGTCACCGAATCCGGTCCGCGGCCGCGAGCCCGCTCTCGACGGCTGCGTGGACGCGCGCCTCGCCAGCGACCCAGTCGCCGGCGACGTGCAGGCCCGCCTCACTCGCGGCCGCCACGGGCTCCGAGTCGACGGCCTCGTCGGGGAGCGCGTACCGCCAGCCCTGGGTGTCCGTCCAGTCCGGGTCCAGCAGGCGGTCGTCGTCCAGGAGGTCGGCCGCGTGCTCGGCGGCGACGGCCGTCTGCTCGCTCGCCGGGGCGTCGTAGTGCTCCCGCGACCAGTCGGGAGCCATCTGCACAATCAGTAGCGCCTCACCGGCGGGGACGTGGCCGTCCTTGCAGGCCTCTCGGGAGAGCCAGCCGACCGCGTGCGCGTCGTCGGTGTTCACTAGTCCGTACCACTCACGGTCCAGCTCGAAGGGGTAGTGCAGGACGGCAGTGACGATGCTCCGGTAGGACACGTCTGCGGCCGCCTCACGGAGTGTCTCCCGTCGGTCGTCGTCCCAGTGCGCGTCGGCCAGCAGGTCGGCAGTCTGGGGCGCGGGCGGCGTCAACAGCACGTCGTCGAACTCCCCGAATCGCCGCCCGTCGGTTTCGGCCAGCGTCCACCCGGTCTCGGTCCGGGCCAGCGTCCCGACGCGGGTCTCCTTACGGAGCGTCGCGTCCGTCCGGGCGAACAGCCGCTTCGCGAGCTGCGTCAGTCCGGTCTCCCACGTCCACTTCGGCTCGTCGCTGTCGCGACCCGGCGCAACCGTTCCATCGCCGTCGAACGTCCAGACCGGTTCGCCGATTTCGACGAGTCCGTCCTCGCCGAGGTCGCGGACGAGGTCGGCCACGGGACCGTCGCCGGGTTTGACGTAGTTCGCGCCGTAGTCGTAGTGACAGCCGTCCCTGCGGCGGGTCGCCGCGCGCCCGCAGACGCCCCGCGACTTCTCGAAGACGGTCACGTCGCGGTCGCTGTCGCGGAGGCGGTACGCGGCAGCGGCACCAGCCGCTCCAGCACCGACGATTGCCAGCGAGTCCATACCGGCGCTACGGACGGGACCGGGAAAAAGACGACCGACGCGGGTGACCGTGCTGCTTCGCCGCTGCTCAGGCGTCGTTCGGTCCGACGACCATCACCGGAACGTCGGCCTCGCGCTGCACGCGGGGCGCGAGCGTGTCCGGCGCGACGAGCCGGTCGAGACCGGTCGGCTTCGTCGAACTGACGACGACGAGGTCGGCGTCGTGGACGTCGGCGTAGTCCAGGACCTCTTGGTGGGCGTGCCCGTAGCGGAAGCGCTTGCGGACGTCGACGCCGAACGCCGCACCCCGGTCGGCGACGGTTTCGACGGCGTTCTCGCCGGCGTTCTCCTCGCGCTCGACGACGACGTCCCAGTGGGTCGCGGTGTCGACGACGAACAGCGCGTCGACTGACGCGTCGTGTCGCGCCGCCAGCCGGACGGCCGTCTCCGCGGCGGCGTCGCCGGCGTCGCCGCCGTCTGTCACGACCAGCACGCGGTCGAACAGCGAACTAGGCGTCGCTGACGCGGCTGCGTCGGTCGGGTCTGCGTCCGAGGTGGTGGTGTTCGTGTGCGTCGACATCTGTCTCCCGCGCCGCGTGGGCGGCGCACTCGGATACCCGTAGCGCCGCCACACATATACAGTTTTTCGCGGACAACGACTATTATAATGAACTATCTAGGCACCACAGCGGCGCAACGTACAATCCTATATATAGGAACAAAACGAATGGCCATATATACGTCTCGTGGGCGGGTGCGTGTCGGCAAATATCCCGTGAATCCGCCAGTCTGTCGGTCGAAACGCCGATAATTCATGGATTCGGCAGTCCGCGAGTGCCGGGGAACGCGAAGAGAAAACGGTATGGGGTAGTCCCGGCCATCCAGAACCATGAAAGTGCGCATCGGTGGCGGTGCGACCGACTCGGAAGCCGAAGCGGTCGCGGCCGCGCTCGCCGAACACGTCAACGACGACGTGGAGGTCTATCTAGGTGACGCCGACGAGCCAGCCGCCGTCCACGAGGCCCCGGAAGACGCCGACGAATCGGCCGGTGACGACGCCGACGACCTCGGGCCGACGGAACGCGAGGAGCTGCTCCGCGAGGAGATTTCGGACATCCTTGAGGGCGGCCCCGAGAAGTACAAGGAGCGGCTGCCCGACCAGGACAAACTGTTCGTCCGCGACCGCCTCGACCTCTGGTTCGGCGACGAGGGCGGGGACGGCGATGGCGACCTCCTGTTCGAGGACGGGAAGTTCGCGCACTTCGACGGCTGGCACCCGAACAGCCCGGACGTCGACGAGGCCGACGACGGCACCCGCCTGCCCGCCGACGGCCTCATCACCGGCGCGGCGGACTTCGACGGCCGGGACGTCCACTTCATGGCCAACGACTTCACCGTAAAGGCCGGGTCGATGGCCGAGCGCGGCGTCGAGAAGTTCCTCCGGATGCAGCAGCGCGCGCTCAAGACCGGCAAGCCCGTGCTGTACCTGATGGACTCCTCCGGGGGGCGCATCGACCAGCAGTCCGGGTTCTTCGCGAACCGCGAGGGCATCGGGAAGTACTACTTCAACCACTCCCGGCTCTCCGGCCGCGTCCCACAGGTCTGCGTGCTGTACGGCCCCTGTATCGCCGGGGCCGCCTACACGCCGGTGTTCGCGGACTACACCATCATGGTCGAGGGGATGTCGGCGATGGCCATCGCCAGCCCGCGAATGGTGGAGATGGTCACTGGCGAGCAGATCGAGATGCAAGACCTCGGCGGCCCGCAGGTCCACGCCGAGCAGTCCGGCAGCGCCGACCTGGTCGCCCGCGACGAGGAGCACGCCCGCGAACTGGTCGCGAACCTCGTGCAGTACCTCCCGGACAACAGTGACGAGAAACCGCCGAGCCAGCCCGCGAAGCCGCCGGCGAAGCCGACCTCGGGCATCGACGGTCTGATTCCGGAGGCCCCGAACCGCGCCTACGACATGCACGACCTCATCGACCGCGTGGTCGACGAGGACTCGTTCTTCGAGCTCCGGCCGGAGTACGGCAAGGAGATTCTCACAGGGTACGCGCGCATCGACGGCCGCACGGTCGGCATCGTCGCGAACCAGCCCGCGCAGCGCGCCGGAGCCATCTTCCCGGACGCCGCCGAGAAGGCCGCGGAGTTCGTCTGGAAGTCCGACGCCTACAACATCCCGCTGCTGTACCTCTGTGACACGCCCGGCTTCATGGCGGGCTCGTCGGTCGAGAAAGACGCCATCCTGGAGAAGGGCAAGAAGATGATCTACGCCACGAGCGAGGCGACGGTGCCGAAGCAGTCCGTCGTGGTGCGGAAGGCGTACGGGGCCGGCATCTACGCGATGTCCGGGCCCGCCTACGATCCCGAGTCAACCATCGCCCTGCCGTCCGGCGAAATCGGAATCATGGGTCCCGAGGCGGCAATCAACGCCGTCTACGCGAACAAGCTCGACGCCATCGACGACCCCGAGGAGCGCAAACAGCGCGAGCAGGAACTCCGCGAGGAGTACCGCGAGGACATCGACGTCCACCGGATGGCGTCCGAGACGGTCATCGACGAAATCGTGCCGCCGTCCGAACTCCGCACCGAGCTCTCGAACCGCTTCGCCTTCTACGAGGACGTGGAGAAAGACCGGCCGTCGAAGAAGCACGGCACGATCCTCTGACCGGTCGGCCCCCTACCCGTCTCTGAGCGCGTCCACGAGCACCGCCAGCGCCAGCCCCGTGAGTCCCACGTCCCGAGCGACCACGTCCCCGAACGCGCCGGTGTCGACCCAGACGACGGCGAGGTACGCGGTCGTCACTGCGAGCGAGCCGGCCGCGACGAGCGCCGCGAACGCGGTGTAGCGGTCCGCGAGCAGGAGTGCTGCGAACCCGAGTTCGAGGTACCCGTTCGCCAGCATGAACACTGTCGGGGAGACGACAAGCAGGGGTGCCAGCCAGTCGGTGACGTAGACCGTCCAGCCCTCCGGCTGCAGGAGCTTGTGCGCGCCCGCCGCGACCAGCATCAGGCCGAGCCCCCAGCGCGCGAGCGTGGCCGGGGCTGGCGCACTCGCGGCGAGGCTGGTCACGCGTCCGACAACGGCCGCGACGCGGTCGCCTTCGGTCACTGGCTCAGTCCTCGCCGTCGGCGTGGTCGCGCTTGAGCGAGAGCACCGTGCGGTCAAACTCGCAGACCAGCGGCTCGTCCTCGCGGTTCACGGCGAACGCCTCGACGTGGAAGGTGACGACGCCGCGCTCGCCGTCGCTCGTCTCGCGCTTGTCCGTGACCGTGGACTGCACGCGGATGGTGTCACCGTGGAACACCGGAGCGGGGTGTTCGACCTCGTCGTAGGAGAGGTTCGCGACGATAGTGCCGTCCGTCGTCTCCGGGATGGTGATGCCGACGGCGAGACTCATCGTGTAGAGGCCGTTGACGATGCGCTCGCCGAACTGGGTGTCGTCCGCGAAGTCGGCGTCCAGGTGCAGCGGCTGCTGGTTCATCGTCATGTCGCAGAACTTCTGGTTGTCCGACTCCGAGACGGTGCGCCGGGTGGCGTGCTCGATGGTCTCGCCCTCCTCGAAGCCCTCGTAGTAGCGGCCTGTCATGCCCGGAGGGTGGACGCCGGGAATCAAAGTCGCTCCGGAAACGTACAAGGCGGGGGCTGCCGTCCGCCCGTACATGGTTCGACGCAGCGTCCTGTTCTCGCCCGGCGACCAGTCCGACCTGATGCGGAAGGCCCCGAGCGCGGGGGCAGACGTCGTGGTCTTCGACCTGGAAGACGCCGTCGCGCCCGGCCAGAAGGACGAAGCCAGAGCGGCAGTCGGCGACGTGCTCTCCGACCCCGACTTCGACCCGGACTGCGAGGTCTGCGTGCGCGTCAACCCCGTCGGCTCCGGGGCCGGCGCGGACGTGGAGGCAGTGCTCGCGGGCGGACGCACGGCCGACGCGGTGATGCTCCCGAAAGTCGAGGACAGCGAGGACGTGGAGACGCTCGGCCGCCTGCTCGCCGAGGCGGACGCCGAAGCGCCCGTGCTCGCGCTCGTGGAGTCTGCCCGGGGCGTGCTGAACGCTCAGGAGATTGCCGTCGCCGGGCCGACGGACGCCCTCGTGTTCGGCGCAGAGGACCTCTCCGCGGACATCGGCGCGACGCGGACCGACGATGGAACGGAAGTCCTCCACGCGCGCGAACAAGTCGTCCTCGCAGCGAGTGCGGCGGGCGTGGACGCAATCGACACGGTCTACACGGACATCGAGGACACCGACGGCCTCGCCGGGGAGACGCGGTTCGCGGCCGGACTGGGTTTCGACGGGAAGATGGCCATCCACCCCGCGCAGGTTGACCCCATCAACGACGCGTACACGCCGGCACCGGAAGACGTCGAGTGGGCCGAGCGCGTCCTCGACGCGAAAGCGGAGGCCGACGCGGAGGACCGGGGCGTGTTCCGCGTGGACGGCGAGATGATAGATGCACCGCTGGTCGCGCAGGCCGAGCGCGTGCTGGAGCGCGCAGAGGCGGCCGACACCTAATACACCTTAAATCACGTATTATCATACACAATCCGTCATCCTTATTCGTCGGCTGGTGGTTCCGCTCTAGTAATGCCGGAAGCCAACCCATTCGAGAGCCTGCAGGAACAGATCGGCGACGCCGGCGAGTTCCTCGACGTCGGCGACGACGTACTCGAACGCCTCAAACACCCCGAGCGCGTCCTCGAGACGACGCTCTCCGTCGAGATGGACGACGGCTCTATCGAGACGTTCAAGGCCTTCCGTTCGCAGTTCAACGGCGACCGCGGCCCGTACAAGGGCGGCATCCGCTACCACCCGGGCGTCTCCCGCGACGAAGTGAAGGCGCTCTCGGGCTGGATGGTGTACAAGACCTCGGTCGTCGACATCCCGTACGGTGGCGGCAAGGGCGGTATCGTCATCGACCCGAGCGAGTACTCCGACGACGAACTCGAACGCATCACGCGAGCGTTCGCCACAGAACTCCGGCCGCTCATCGGCGAAGACAAGGACGTCCCCGCGCCGGACGTCAACACCGGCCAGCGCGAGATGAACTGGATCAAAGACACGTACGAGACCCTCGAGAACACCACCGCGCCCGGCGTCATCACGGGGAAGGCCCTCGAGAACGGCGGAAGTGAGGGTCGCGTCGAAGCGACCGGCCGTTCCACGATGTTCGCGGCCCGCGAGGTCTTCGACTACCTCAACCGCGACCTCGACGGCGCGACCGTCGCTGTTCAGGGCTACGGGAACGCCGGCAGCGTCGCCGCGAAACTCATCGAGGACCAGGGGGCCGACGTGGTCGCCGTCTCCGACTCCTCCGGCGCAATCTACAACGCCGACGGCTTCGACGCTCGCGCCGTCAAGGACTTCAAGACCGAGACCGGCAGCGTCTCCGGCTACGACGAGGCCACCGAGGAGTTCTCGAACGACGACCTGCTCACGCTTGACGTCGACCTCCTCGTCCCCGCGGCGCTCGAGAACGCCATCGACGAGGACCTCGCCCACGACGTCGACGCCGACGTCGTCGTCGAGGCCGCCAACGGCCCGCTCACGCCGGACGCCGACGACGTGCTCTCCGAGCGCGGCGTCACCGTCGTCCCGGACATCCTCGCGAACGCCGGCGGCGTCACCGTCTCGTACTTCGAGTGGGTGCAGAACCGCCAGCGCTTCCAGTGGACCGAGGAACGCGTCAACGAGGAACTCGAAGCCGTCATCACCGACGCCTTCGACGCGATGACCGACGCCCACGAGGACGCCGGCACGCCGAACCTCCGCACCGCCGCCTACGTCGTCGCCATCCAGCGCGTCGTCGACGCCTACGAGGGCAGCGGCAGCTGGCCCTGAGAACGGCCGTAACTACCAACTTCGTCCGCGGCGTCCGACCGCACAGCCACTATGCGTACAGTCGCCCCCGTCCTCGTTGCGGCGGTCGCCGCCGCAGTGTCCACCTTCCAGCGGTTTCTCGTCGCGCTCCTCATCGAGTTCGATGTTAGCGTCTCGGCACCGGCGAGCACGCGGTACACGCTCGCCTCACGGTTCGTGGCGTTCCTGTTCGTGTACGGCGCGCTTCTGGGTGTCGCATACTGGGCCGGCGACCGGGCCGACGGCGACACCCGGTTCTCCCTCGTGTCGGCTGGGGTGTTCGCAGTCGGGACTGCCACCGCGATGGTAATCACCGGCGCCGTCCTCTTCACCCTCGGCGTCGAGAACCAGGACCTGTTCAGTATGGTGGCAGGGCTCGTCGGCCAGAGCGCCGGCACCGGCGTCGAACTCGGCGTCGTGACGTTCGCGGGCCTGGCTGCCGGCAGCCGCTAGCCGGGAGCACAGCGGCGGTCGCTACAGGTAGCCTTCCGCGGCGAGCCGGTCGACCGCTTCTTCGAGCCGCTCGGTGCTCGCGGCGTAGGAGAGCCGCGCGTAGCCGGGCGCGCCGAACGCCGACCCGGGCACGGTCGCGACGTGGGCGTCCTTCAGGGCGTCCTGGCACCACGTCTGGTCGTCGTCGGCGACCGGGAGCATCAGGTAGAACGCGCCATCCGGCACCGAGACGTCCTTGCCGTACTCCTCGAAGCGGTCGACGAGCAGGTCGCGCCGCGACGCGAAGGCGTCGACCATCTCGTCGACGGCGTCGTCGGTGTTCTGCAGGGCCTCGACGCCGGCGCGCTGCACGAAGTTCGCCGCCGAGGAGACGGAGTGCGAGTGGACCTTCCCGGCCTGCGAGACGAGTTCCTCGGGGGCCGCGAGGTAGCCGAGCCGCCAGCCGGTCATCGAGTACGCCTTCGAGAAGCCGTTGACCGTGACCGTGCGCTCGAACATCCCGTCGAGGCCGGCGAGGCTGACGTGCTCTTTCCCGTAGTTGATGTGCTGGTAGATCTCGTCCGAGATGACCGTCACGTCGTGGTCGACCGCGAGGTCGCGGACGCCCTCCATCGCCGCCCGCGAGTACACCGCGCCGGTGGGGTTGCTGGGGGAGTTCACGACCAGCAACTCGGTGTCGTCCGAGACTGTCTCGGCGAGGTCGTCAAGGGCGGGTTCGAGCTGGAAGTCGTGGGGTGCGAGGTCGACCCGCGAGAGCTCGCCGCCGGCGAGCTTCGCCATCGCCTCGTAGGACACCCACGCCGGGTCCAGCAACACGACCTCGTCCCCGTCGTCGACGACGGTCTGGAACGTCTCGTAGAGGGCCTGCTTCGCGCCCGGCGTCACGATGACGTTGTCCGCCTCGTAGTCGAGGCCGTCGCCCTGCAGCTTCTCGGCGACGGCGTCCCGGAGTTCGGGCACGCCGTTCGACGGCGCGTACCCCGTGTGGCCGGCGTCCATCGCGTCTTTCCCGGCCTCGACGACGTTCCCGGGCGTGGCGAAGTCGGGTTCGCCGACCGAGAGGTCGACGACGTCCACGCCGTCCGCTTCCAGTTCACTCGCGAGGTTGCTCACCGCGAGGGTCGCACTCGGCTCGACGCTCGTGACTCTGTCACTGAATTCCATCTTAGAGTGCCTCCGTCAGACTGACCGCGCTCTCGACTGCGTCCGCGCCTTTCTCGACACGCTCCCGGGCCTCCGCGCCGGACATCCCCGGGCCGGTGACGCCGAACGTCACGGGCGTGTCGCGGTCCAGGCTCACGTCCGTGAGCTTCTCCGCGGTCGCCTGCGCGATGACCTCGTCGTGGTTCGTGTCACCGGTGACGATGGTGCCGACCACGGCGACGGCGTCCACGTCGTCGCGGCGCGCCAGCCGGTCGGCCGCCAGCGGCGAATCGTACGCTCCCGGGACGTGAATCGTCTCGACGAGTTCGGCGTCGGCGTCTGCGGCCGCGTCCCGTGCCGACGCCTCCATCTGTTCGGTGACGCTGCGGTTGAACTCCGCAACGACCAGCCCGAGCCGTGTCATAGTCGGACCGTCGCCGGGCCGCGACTAATGCCTACCGTTCCCGCGCGCCGACACGGAAAACTTGTATGGTGGCCGTTCCGTTGAGCGAACGATATGGACTCGCCGGGTCGCCGCCGCGCAGCCGCTCTCGCTGCCGTAGTCGCCGTCGTCGCTCTCGCACTCGCCGTCCGGTTCGTCGCGCTCGGCGACCGGGTGTTCCACTGGGACGAGGCCCGCGTCGGCTACTGGATACTCCAGTACCAGACGACGGGTGACTGGTCGTACCGCGCCTTCGTCCACGGCCCGTTCCTCTTTCAGGTGAACGAACTCCTCTTCGGCGTGCTCGGCGACTCGAACGCGGTCGCACGAGCGCCGGTCGCGCTCGTCGGCGGCCTCCTCCCTGGGGTCGCGTGGCTCTTCCGAACCAGACTCGACGACGCCGAGGTCGTCGCGCTCGCCGGCCTGCTCGCGCTGAACCCCGTGCTCGTCTACTACTCGCGGTTCATGCGCAACGACGTGCTCGTCGCGGCGTTCAGCCTCGCTGCGCTCGGGTTCGCCGTGCGCGCAATCGACACCGGCCGCCGCGGGGACGTCGTCGCCGCCGGCGCGGTGCTCGCGCTCGCGTTCACCGCGAAGGAGAACGCGCTCGTCTACGTCGGCATGTTCGTCGGCGCGACGGCGCTGCTGGTCGACACGCGACTGTTCACGGCCCGCGAGCGCGGCGAGTCGTGGCGGTCCGCAGCCCGGGACGCCGTCGCTTCGGTGGGCCGCGGCATCTGGGACTGGCGGCGCTCGCTGGCCGGCGCGGCGGCCGCCTTCGTCCTCGTCTTCGCGGTCTTCTACGCGCCCCGACCGGCGTTCTATCAGGCGCTCTCGGACCCGTCGAAACTCCCGAGCGCGCTCGTCGCGGGCACGCTCGGCGCGGCCGAAGAGCTGTGGGGCGTCTGGGGAGTCAGTGGGTCGGCGAGCCGCGACCACAGCTACGTCGCCTTCCTCGCGGACGCGGTGAAGACGATGGGGTCGACGGCGCTCGTCGTCTCCGTCGTCGGCGTCCTCGGGTTCCTCGCGGAGCGCTACGTCGCCGACGACCCCCGGGAGTTCGTGCTGTTCGCTGGCTACTGGGCGTTCGCGTCGGTCGTCGTCTACCCCGCTATCACCGACATCTCGGGCGTCTGGTCCGTGACCCACGCCGTCGTGCCGCTGGCGATTCCGGCCGCCGTGGGCGTCGGGTACGTCGTCGACCTCGGCCGGCGGTCCCTCGAATCCGACGACAAGGCGGGGGTCGCGCTGGCTGCCCTCGTCGTGCTCGCGCTCGTCGCGCAGGTCGGCGTCGTCACCGCCGAGACGTCGTTCGTGATGCCTCAGGAGGAGGAGAACGACCTCGTGCAGTTCGGGCAGCCCGGTAGCGACATGAGTGACACGCTCGCGACCGTCGAGTCCGTCACGAGGGCGCACGACGGCGACCCCGACGTGGTGTTCTTCGGCGACCACTTCCACGTCACGAAGGACGTCGACCCGACAGACCCGGGGAGCGTCGCGGGCACGAACTGGTTCAACAGACTGCCGCTGAACTGGTACCTCGAACGCGGGAACGCCACCGCGGAGTCGACCCGGGTGCGGAGCGCCATCACGGAGTGTCCGACGAGCGCGACGAGCGGCGGCCCGGCGCTGTGCGACGCGCCGGTCGTCGTCTCGAAGGCCGACCACTACGCCGACCTCGCGCCGTCGCTGACCGAGCGCGGCTACGTGAGTCGGACGTACGAACTCACGTCCACGAACACCATCATCGTCGTCTTCGTCGACGCGAACGCTGCTGGCTACGAACCGCTCTGAGTGACCGGCGGGCACGCCCAACAAGATAACCACGTTCGTGGATACTCTTCGGGTACGTTCGGCAATTCTTATGCAGGAGTGGGCGGAAGGCAGGGATGATGGAACGCGTCCCCGGAGCCACCGTCGGCGTCGTCGGCGGCGGTCAGCTCGGCCGGATGTTCGCCGAGGCCGCCAGCCCGCTCGGCGTCGACGTCGTCGCACTCGACCCGACGCCGGACTGCCCCGCCGTCCCGCCGGCGGCCGACCAGATTGTCGCGGACTTCGACGACCGAGCGGCCGTCCGCGACCTCGCCGAGCGCGCGGACGTCCTCACGTACGAAATCGAGCTCGCCGACCCCGACGCACTCGAATCGGTCGCCGCCGACTTCGACGTCGAGGTCCACCCGACGCCCGACACGCTGCGCACGATTCAGGACAAGCTCGTCCAGAACCGGGCGCTCGCCGACGCCGGCGTCCCGGTGCCCGACTTCGAGGCGGTCGACGGCTCCGACGACCTCCGCGCGGCCTTCGACTCCCTCGGCACACCGCTGATGCTGAAGCGTCGCACCGGCGGCTACGACGGCCGCGGGAACGCCCCGGTCGCCTCCGTCGAGGCGGCGCGCGAGGAGTTCGGCGACCTCGACGGCTTCGTCGCCGAGGAACTCGTCGACTTCGAGCGCGAACTCTCCGTCATCGCCGTCCGAGGCGACGGAGAGACGGCCACCTTCCCCGTCGCCGAGAACGTCCACAAGGCCGAGGTGCTCCGGGAGTCCGTCGTTCCCGCCCGCACGAGTGAGTCCGTTCGCGAGCAGGCGGCCGCGGTCGCAGAGAAGGTCCTCGGCGCGCTCGACGGGAGAGGGGTGTTCGGCGTGGAGTTGTTCGAGCGCGTGTCCTCACGGGACACGGATGGAGCGAGCGGCGACAGCCGCGAGCGCGAAGTGCTCGTCAACGAAATCGCGCCCCGCCCTCACAACTCCGGCCACTACACTATTGAGGGCTGTTACACGTCCCAGTTCGAGCAGTACGCTCGCGCGGTCCTCGGGCTTCCGCTCGGGGACACGACACTCCGTGCCCCGACCGTGATGGCGAACGTCCTCGCGGAGCCCGACGCGGAGACTCGTCCGGCGGAGCTGGACGGCGTCCCCGGGATTCTCGACGAGCCGCGGCTGGCCTTCCACTGGTACGGCAAACGGGAGGTGCGGGCGCTCCGGAAGCTCGGCCACGTCACCGTCGTCGGCGACGACCGGGACGACCTGCTCGACCGCGCGCGAGACGCGCGAGACGCACTCTTCTTCCGGGAGGGAACCGAGACAGCGAGCGAACCTGCAGGCCACAGCACCCAATCATGACCACTGTAGCCGACCTCGTCGACCTGTTCGAATCGGAGGCAGCGCGCGACCGACCCGCCGAAGAGACGCCCGACGTCGGCGTCATCATGGGTAGCGACAGCGACCTCGACGTGATGGCGGGTGCTCACGACGCACTCACCGACCTCGGCTTCACCGAGGTGACGGACTACGACGACGCGCCATCGGGGTACTCCTTCGAGTCGTGGGTCGTCTCCGCCCACCGGACGCCCGACCTCATGTACGCGTACGCCGAGACGGCAGTCGACCGCGGTCTCGACGTCGTCATCGCGGGAGCCGGCGGGAAGTCAGCAGACCTCCCGAACATGACCGCATCGCTGGCGTACCCCCTCCCGGTCGTCGGCGTCCCCGTTCAGGAGAAGTCCGTCGACTCCGTCATCGGGATGCCGACCGGCGCGCCGCTGACGGCAGTCGACGCCGGCAAGTCCTACAATGCGGGCCTGTCTGCCGCCCAGTTCCTCGCCACAGACGACCCCGAACTCGCCGACCGACTCCGTGACCTGCACGCCGACCGGCGGGACGGCGTCGCCGAGGTCTCCTCGGACCTCCACACACGCGGAACCGAACGCTTTCGCGCGGACCGAGACTGACCCCAGCGAACGGGCGCTCGCGCGAGGGGGCTTGAAACCCCAGAGAACACGCTTCTCCGCCCGTAAGGGCATAAATCAACGTTTATGAGTGTGCGGTTCGAACCACCGTTCGTCACGGAGATAATCCTATGAATCCATGGATCGCCATCGGTGCGCTGGCGCTCGTATCTGTCCTCATTCCGGCCGGGATGATCGGCGTCTCGGCACTGATACGGCCCAGTGTACCCGAGCAGGGAAAACGAGCCACCTACGAGAGCGGTGAGGTGCCGACAGGGGACGCGCGCCTCCAGTTCAACACGCAGTACTACATGGTTGCGCTGTTGTTCCTCGTGTTCGACATCGAGACCGTTCTCATCTTCCCGTGGACCGTCATCTACCGCGACGCGCTCGCAATGGAGGGCGTCGGCCTCGTCGAGGTTCTCGCGCCGATGCTCGTCTTCATCGGCATCCTCGTCGTCGGCCTCGCATGGGCCTGGCGCAAGGGCGTCGTGCAGTGGATGCGGACCCCGGCACACGAACGGAGGACCACACATGAGTAGTGACCAACCAAGAGACAGCATCACGGAATCGAGCGACCCACTGACGTCGACCCGGGAGGCCCGTATGGGCGAGGGCGTCGACAACCGATTCAACTCCCGGCTGCGCGAAGCGTTCGGCTCCACCCCGTTCATCCTCACGAAGTTCGACAAGTTCATGAACTGGGTGCGCGGGTCGAGCATGTTCATGCTGCAGTTCGGTATCGCGTGCTGCAGCATCGAGATGATGCACACGTACTCGGTCAAACACGACCTCGACCGATTCCACGCCGGCGTTCCGCGGGCCTCGCCCCGGCAGGCTGACGTGATCATCGTGCCCGGCACCATCGTCTCGAAGTTCGCGCCGCGCATGAAGCGCGTCTACGACCAGATGCCGGAGCCGAAGTTCGTCGTCGGTATGGGGAACTGCACGGCGTCCGGCGGCCCGTTCCAGGAGGGCTACAACGTCGTGAAGGGTGCCGAGGAGGTCATCCCGGTCGACATCCACATCCCGGGCTGCCCGCCGCGCCCCGAAGCACTGGTCTACGGCGTCGCGAAGCTCCAGGAACGCATCGCGAACGGCGAGTCGTCGCCGGTCACGGTCAAGCCCTACGAGCTCCAGCAGTTCGGCGACCTCGACCGCGACGAACTCGTCGACAAGCTCGCCGAGGACATCGACGAGGAGACCCTCGTCATGCGGTACAACTGGGCTGATTCGCCATGAGCACGCAGAAAGAAGAACCCGAGACGCCGGACACGGTCGACGAGGGCGTCGACGTCGACGAGATCGAATCCCTCATCGGCGACCACGTCCTCGAGCGCGAGGACCACCTGAACGCGCCCGGCTTCGTCATCCGGGCCGACGCGGTCCAGGACGTCCTCGGCGCGCTCAAAGACCGGGCTGGCTACGACCACCTCTCCTGTGTCACGGCCGAGGAACACGAGGACCGGTTCGAGAGCATCTACCACCTGCGGAAGTACGACGACCCGACGGACGAAGTCTCGATCATCGTCCCGACGAGCCGCGACGAACCGGTCAGCGAGTCCGCGGAGTCGGTGTTCCGGACGGCTGACTGGCACGAGCGAGAGGCCTACGACCTCGTGGGCGTCCAGTACGACGACCACCCGAACCTCGAACGCATCCTGCTGCCCGACACGTGGGTCGGCCACCCGCTGGGCCGGGACTACAACCAGGAGAAACCCCAGATCGTCACGTTCGACGAGAATCGCAACCCCCTCGAAGAAGACCACCGCGGCGACGAGGGCGAGGGCGACACGATGTTCCTCAACATCGGTCCCCACCACCCGGCCACGCACGGCGTCCTCCACGTCGAGACGGTCCTCGACGGCGAGCAGGTCGCGGACGTCAACCCCGACATCGGCTACCTCCACCGCTGCGAGGAGCAGATGGCCCAGAACGGGACCTACCGTCACCAGATTATGCCGTACCCCGACCGCTGGGACTACGGCCCCGGTGGCGTCCTCAACGAGTGGGCGTACGCCCGTGCAGCCGAGGACCTCGCGGACATTGACGTCCCCGAGTACGCACAGGTGCTGCGTACCTTCAGCGCGGAGCTGTGTCGCATCGCGTGCCACATGCTCGCGCTCGGGACGTTCTGTCTGGACATCTACGGCGACTTCACCGCTATCTTCATGTACGCGATGCGGGACCGCGAAGTCGTCCAGAACCTCATCGAGGACCTCACCGGTCAGCGGATGATGCTCAACTACCTCCGGCTGGGCGGCGTCGTCTGGGACGTCCCGGAACCCCGCGAGGAGTACTTCGAGAACGTCCGGGACTTCCTCGACGAACTCCCGGAGCGACTCGACGAGTACCACGACCTCATCACGTCCAACGAAATCTTCCAGGCCCGGACCGTCGACACCGGCTACCTCGACCCGGAGACTGCCAAAAACTACGGCGTCACGGGCCCGGTCGCTCGCGGGTCCGGCGTCGACTACGACGTTCGCCGCGACGACCCCTACGGCTACTACGAGGAGCTCGACTGGGACGTCGTCACGGACGAGGGCGGCGACAACTACTCGCGGCTGCTCGTGCGGATGCGTGAGGTCGAACAGTCCGCGCGCATCATCGAGCAGTGCGTCGACCTTCTGGAGGACTGGCCGGAGGACGAACGGAACATTCAGGCGAACGTCCCCCGCACTCTCAAGCCGGAAGCCGGCAAGGAGGTCTACAAGACTGTCGAGGGCGCGAAGGGCGAGCTCGGCGTCTACATCCGCGCCGACGGCACTGACAAGCCCGGACGCTTCAAGATCCGGAGTCCCTGCTTCAGCAACCTCTCAGCGCTCCAAGAGATGTCGACCGGCGAGTACATCCCGGACCTCGTCGCCACGCTCGGCAGCCTCGACGTGATTCTCGGGGAGGTGGACCGATAGATGACCGAGACACCGCTGCCCGACACCATCGCGGACCTGCTCGGCGTCGAGGGTATCTTCGGTGACGCGCTCTCGATGCTGCTGGCGGCCGCGCTCGTCGGCACCATCATGCTGACGATGACCGCGTTCGCGGGCCCGTGGGCGAAGCGGAAGATCACGGCGTCGTTCACGGACCGCATCTCCGTCAACCGCATCGGTCCGTGGGGGCTCGGTACCATCATCGTCGACGCAGTCCGACTGCTCTCCAAGGAGCTCATCATCCCGGAGGGAGCCGACCGGCCCGCCTACGACCTCGCGCCCATCGTGCTCGCGGGGTCGGCGCTGTTCGCGTTCGCCGTCATTCCGATGGGCAACGGCATCCAGCTCGCCGACCCCGAAGTCGGGCTGGTGTTCGTGTTCGCGATGGCGTCCATCGCGAGCCTCGGCCTGCTGATGGGCGGGTACGCGTCGAACAACAAGTACAGCCTGCTCGGCGGCCTGCGCGCCGTCGCACAGAACATCGCGTACGAGATTCCGCTCGTCCTCACGGCGGCCTCCGTGGTGCTGTTCACGGGGACGCTCCAGCTGAGCGAAATCGTCGCCATGCAGCAGAACACCACGCTCGCAGTTATCGCGGGCGTCCGAATCCCAGCGTGGTTCGCGTTCGTGAACCCGTTCGCGTTCGTGCTGTTCGTGGTGGCGAACCTCGCCGAGGTCGGCCGCAACCCCTTCGACACGCCGGAGGCCCCGACGGAGATTGTCGCCGGCTACCAGACCGAGTACTCGTCGGCGTACTTCGTCCTGTTCTACCTCGGTGAGTTCGTTCACATCTTCCTGGGCGGCGCTATCATCGCCACGCTGTTCCTCGGCGGGCCCGGCGGACCGTTCCTGCCCGGGTTCGTCTGGTTCACGATCAAGATCTGGGCGGTGTACATCTTCACCCAGTGGTGCCGGTCGGCGATTCCGCGCGTGCGGATCGACCAGCTCATCGGCATCGGCTGGAAGGGCATGCTGGTGCTGTCGTTCGCGAACCTCGTGCTCACCGCGGCAATCCTCGGAGTGACTGGACTATGATCGGCGTACTCAAATCGATGGCAACGACGATGAAGCACGCGCTCGACGGGAACACGTTCACCGTCGAGTATCCCGAGGAGACGCCCGAAGTGTCGGCGCGCTTCCGGGGCATCCACAAGTTCAGCCAGGAACGCTGCATCTGGTGTCGGCAGTGTGAGAACGTCTGCCCGAACGACACCATCCAGATTGTCACTGACAAGCAGCGCAACGGCGAGCAGTACAACCTCCACGTCGGCCAGTGCATCTACTGCCGGCTCTGCGAGGAGGTCTGTCCCGTCGACGCGATCCTGCTCACGGAGAACTTCGAGTTCACCGGAGACACGAAACACGACCTCGTGTTCAACAAAGAGCAGCTGAAGAACGTACCGTGGTACAAAGACATCGACCCGCTTGCCTCCCGCGAACCTGACCGGGGTGCCTGGATCGGCGAAGGCGAAGGCGAGGTCGACTACCAGTAGAGAGCGTCTCGAAACCTACAAAGGGCGCTCCATCAATCCATCAGGTGACCAAACCAATGCCATACGAGACACTCGCGTTCGCGCTGTTCGCTGTCATCACGATAGCGAGTAGCCTCGGTGTCGTTCTCGTGCGGGACGTGTGGCACTCCGCGCTGTTGCTGGGCGTCGCGTTGCTCAGCATCGGCGTCCACTACGTGATGCTGCAAGCGCCGTTCCTCATGGCGATGCAGGTCCTCGTGTACGTCGGCGGAGTGCTCATCCTCATCACGTTCGCCGTGATGCTCACGAAGAAACAACAGGGGGTGGCGTCATGACGTCGCGCCCTGAGTTCGCGGACGACCTGAACTTCGTTTCCGGGTTGGCCGCAGTCGCGCTGTTCGCTGTTATGGCCGTCGTGTTCGTCGGTGCGGGCTTCGAGTCGGCGACCGCCGGGTTCCCGGCGGACGTCTCCGTCACGGCGAGCCTCGGCTACGTACTCATGGACCTCAACGGCACGTCGCTGGCGGAGGCGACGCCGGGGTTCCTCGCCGCGTTCGAGACCATCGACATCGTGCTGGTCGCGGCGCTGGCGGGCGCGGTGTTCCTCGCAAACCGCGACAACGAAAGCGATCAGGGAGGTGACCGGTGATGGTGCCGATGGAGTACTACCTCCTGCTGTCCGCAGCCGTCTTCTGTATCGGCGTCTTTGGCGTGCTGACGCGCCGGAGCGCGCTGCTGTTCCTGATGTCCGTGGAACTGATGCTGAACGCCGCGAGCGTGAATCTGGTGGCGTTCTCGTGGTTCCACGGGAACCTCTCCGGGCAGGCGTTCACCCTGTTCGTGATGGCGCTGGCGGCCGCCGAAGTGGCGGTCGGTCTCGGCATCATTCTGACGCTGTACCGCAACTTCGACGATATCGACGTGACCAACGCGACGACGATGAGGTGGTAAGATGGTAGGTGCACTCGAGTTCACTCCGGCGATTCCGTTGCTGCCGCTCGCGTCGTTCTTCGTCGCGCTGCTGGTGGGCTACTTCGCTCCCCGGCTGCTCCCGAAGGGCGGTGCGATACCCGGCATCGTAGCGACCGCTGGCTCGCTCGTCATGTCCGTGCTGGCGTTCTTCGCGGTGAGCCAGGGAGATTACTACGCCGAGACCCTCTATACGTGGGTCGTCGGCCAGGAGACGTTCAGCCTCCACTTCGGCGTTCTCGTCGACCCGCTGTCGGCGATGATGCTCATCATCGTCTCTCTCGTGGCGTTCCTCGTCCACGTGTTCAGTCTCGGGTACATGAACGACGAGGGCGAGACGGGCCTCCCCCGGTACTACGCTGGCCTCGGCCTGTTCACGTTCTCGATGCTCTCGTTCGTCATCGCGGATAACCTCCTGATGGCGTTCATGTTCTTCGAGCTCGTGGGCCTCTGTTCGTTCCTGCTCATCGGATTCCACTTCCGGGAGCCCGGCCCGCCGAGCGCGGCGAAGAAGGCGTTCCTGGTCACCCGCTTCGGTGACTACTTCTTCCTCATCGGCGTCGTCGCTATCTTCGCGACGTTCGGCACGGCGCGGTTCGTCGCCACTGGTGAGGGTGCACACGCCTTTCCGCACATGGCCGAGCAGGCGCTCGCCGCCGTGAGCGGCGAGGGCACGATGCCCGAGCACGTCGCGCACTTCCTCGACGTGGTTGGCATGAGCGCCCGCGACTGGTTCAGCGTCGTCGGCCTCCTCGTGCTGGGTGGCGTCATTGGGAAGTCCGCGCAGTTCCCGCTGCACACGTGGCTGCCCGACGCGATGGAGGGCCCGACGCCGGTCTCCGCACTCATCCACGCTGCGACGATGGTGGCGGCCGGCGTCTACCTCGTCGCGCGCATGTACGGCTTCTACGCGCTGCTCCCGACCGTCCTCGCCATCATCGCGCTGGTCGGCGGGTTCACGGCGCTGTTCGCCGCGACGATGGGTGTCGTCAAAGACGAACTCAAGCAGGTGCTCGCGTACTCCACCATCAGCCAGTACGGCTACATGATGCTGGGGCTGGGCACCGGCGGTTACATCGCGGCGAGCTTCCACCTGATGACCCACGCGTTCTTCAAGGCGCTGCTGTTCCTGGGGGCCGGGTCGGTCATCATCGCGATGCACCACAACGAGAACATGTGGGACATGGGCGGCCTCAAGGAGAAGATGCCCGTGACCTACTACACGTTCCTCTCCGGCAGCCTCGCGCTCGCCGGCATCGTGCCGTTCGCGGGCTTCTGGTCGAAAGACGAGATTCTCTACGAGGCGCTCATCTACGGCGCGGGTGACAGCCCGATTCTGCTCGTTGCGTACGCGATGGGTCTGCTCGCCGTGTTCTTCACCGGGTTCTACACCTTCCGGATGGTGTTCCTCACCTTCCACGGGGAGTCCCGGAGCGACACCGCAGAGAACCCCCACAGCGTCGGCTGGAACGTCAAGTTCCCGCTCGTCGTGCTCGGGATTCTCGCGGCGACGGTCGGTCTCGTGAACATGACGCCGGTCGCGGAGTTCACGGGCGAGCACATCGAGTTCCTCCACGAGTGGCTCGCGGGCACCGAGGGCACCGCGTTCTCGAACCTCGGTTACGAGCACTACCACCACCTGCTCGAGGAGTTCGCCGGCTACCACGCCGCGGACATCGCTCCGTTCGTGCCGGCCGCGATCTCGCTGGCGCTCGCACTCGGCGGCGCTGGCCTCGCGTGGGTGCTGTACAACGTGGACGAGCCGACCGAGCACACGGAGAAACTCGGCGGTGCGAAGACGGTGCTGTACAACAACTACTACCAGGACGAGTACCAGGTGTGGCTCGCCAACGGCGTGACGCTGCCGCTGGCGCGCGCCGCCGACACCTTCGATCAGGGTGTCATCGACGGCGTCGTCAACGCGGTCAGCAGCGTCAGCCTGTTCTCCGGCAGCCGCATCAAGCGCATCCAGGACGGCGTGGTGACGCACTACGCGGCGATGCTCACACTCGGGCTGGTCGCGCTGCTCGTCGTCTTCGGTGTCACAGGAGGGTGGTTCTAGATGATGATAGAAGCGCTAATCGGCGTTACGCTGCTGTCGGCGTTCGTGGTGATGCTCGCACCCGACAAGGTCGCGGGCAAACTCGCAGCCGGCCTCAGTCTGCTTCCTGTCGCGGGGAGCGTCTGGATGTACGCACAGTTCGACGGGAGCGGCAACGCGCTCTTCGAGGGCGGGTCGCTCGCGTTCGAGACGATGACTCGCTGGATCACGGTCGGCCCCTACACGCTCAACTGGCACGTCGGCATCGACGGCATCAGCATGCCGCTGGTCGTCCTGTCGACGATCCTGACGACGCTCGCCATCATGAGCGCGTGGACGCCTATCGACGAGCGCGAGAGCCAGTTCTACGCGCTGATGCTGTTCATGGAGGCCAGCCTTCTGGGCGTCTTCACGGCACTGGACTTCTTCGTCTGGTTCGTGTTCTGGGAGTTCGTGCTGGTGCCGATGTACTTCCTCATCGGTATCTGGGGCGGCCCGCGGCGGAAGTACGCCGCGATCAAGTTCTTCGTGTACACGAACGTCGCGAGCCTGGTGATGTTCATCGGGTTCATGGCGCTCGTGTTCGGCCTGTCCGTGAACACGATGGACATGCCGGCCATCGCACAGGCCATCGCGGCGGGGAGCTTCGACACGACGTACGGCCTCGGTGAGACGGGCCTGAAGACAGTCGCGTTCTTCGCGATGTTCTTCGGGTTCGCGGTGAAGGTGCCGACAGTCCCGCTGCACACGTGGCTGCCGGACGCCCACGTGCAGGCCCCGACGCCGGCGTCCGTCATGCTGGCGGGGGTTCTCCTGAAGATGGGGACGTACGCGCTGCTGCGGTTCAACTTCACGATGCTGCCCGGTGTCGCCTCGGACTACGCGGTGTTCATCGCCGCGCTCGCCGTGGTGTCGGTCATCTACGGCGCGATGCTGGCGCTCGCTCAGCAGGACCTCAAGCGCATCGTCGCATACTCCTCGGTGTCGTCGATGGGGTACGTGATTCTCGGGCTCGTGGCGTACAACGTCTACGGGCTCGGCGGCGCGACCTTCCAGATGGTCGCCCACGGTCTCATCTCCGGACTGATGTTCATGTGCGTCGGCGTCATCTACAACACGGCGCACACGCGCATGGTCGGTGACCTCTCCGGTATCGCAGACAAAATGCCGGTGACGGCGGCGGTGTTCGTCGCCGCCGCGTTCGGCTACATGGGCCTGCCGCTGATGGCTGGCTTCGCCGGGGAGCTGTTCATCTTCCTCGGTGGCTTCACCGCCGAGTTCGCGTACGCCCAGCTGCTCACGGCGCTGGCGATGTTCGGCATCGTCATCGTCGCGGGCTACCTGCTGTTCGCGATGCAGCGCGTCCTCTTCGGACCGTTCAGCGCGGATACTGACTACGATATCGTGCCCGCGGCGCTCCACGACACCGTGCCGATCGTGACGCTGGTCGTGCTCGTGGTCGTGCTCGGCACCGTGCCCGAGCTGTTCTACGACATGATTCAGGACGCCGTGACGCCGATGGTGGACGCGATGGCGTCTGTCGTCGCCCCGGTCTTCGGAGGTGAGCTACTGTGACGGAACTCCCACCACTGACGCCGCAGCTCGTGCTGGGCGTGACGGCCCTGCTCGTGCTCGGTATCGACACGCTGACACCGGACTCGCGGAGCAACACGCTGCTGGCCGGTATCAGCGCGGCCGGCACGCTGCTGACCGCCGGTATCGCCGCGTGGTTCCTGTCGGCGGGCACCGGTGACTTCCAGTTCGTGCAGTTCGACGGCGCGCTCGTCGTGGACGCACTGTCGCTGTTCTTCGCGTTCGTCGTCGGCACCGTCGCGACGCTCGTCGTCGTGGCGAGCCACGACTACCTGAAGGACCAACAGCACGTCGCGGAGTTCTACGCCCTGACGCTGCTGGCGGCGACCGGCATGACGCTGATGGCGTCGGCCAACAGCCTCGTCACGGTGTTCATCAGCCTCGAACTGGCGAGCATCCCGTCGTACGTGCTCGTCTCTTACCTGAAGACGGACCGCGGCAGCGTCGAAGCCGGCCTGAAGTACTTCCTCGTCGGCGCGCTGTCCTCAGCCATCATGGTGTACGGCATCAGCCTGGTTTACGCCTCCACGGGCGTCATGGGGCTGCAGCCGATTGCCGAGAGCTTCGGGAACGGCGTCGAGTTCACCGGCGTGCTCGGTCTGGGCGTCGTGATGCTTGCCGCCGGGTTCGCGTTCAAGACCGCTTCCGTGCCGTTCCACTTCTGGGCACCGGAGGCCTACGAGGGCGCACCCGCGCCGGTCTCGGCGTTCATCTCGTCGGCCTCGAAGGCCGCCGGGTTCGCCGTGCTGTTCCGCGTGTTCACGACGGCGTTCCCGCTCGAAGTCATCTCGGGAACCGTCATCGACTGGTCGCTGCTGTTCGCGGCGCTCGCGGTGGTCACGATGACTCTCGGGAACTTCGCCGCGGCGACCCAGGACAACGTCAAGCGGATGCTCGCGTACTCCAGCATCGGGCACGCGGGCTACGTGCTCATCGGCCTCGCCGCCGTGCAGAGCGGCGCGGGCGCGGAGAACTCCTTCGTGCTCGGTGCGTCGATGATGCACCTGCTCGTCTACGGCTTCATGAACACGGGCGCGTTCCTGTTCGTCGCTCTGGCCGAGTACTGGGGCGTCGGGCGGACGTTCGAGGACTACAACGGCCTCGCGGAGCGCGCGCCGGTCGCGTGCGTCGCGATGACCGTGTTCATGTTCAGTCTCGCCGGGCTACCGGTGGGCGGCGGCTTCCTCTCGAAGTACGTGCTGTTCGCGGGCGCGGTTCAGTCCGGGTTCGCGTGGCTCGCGGCGGTCGCGGCCATCAACAGTGCGCTGTCGCTGTTCTACTACTCTCGGGTCGTGAAGGCTATCTGGATCGAGGACCCGAGCGGCGACCTCACGCTGGAGGGGCAGCCGACCGGTCTCTACGTGGCAGTGCTGGCCGCTGCGGTCGGCACGGTCGCGCTTCTGGTCGCGTTCGACCCGGTCGCGCAGACCGCGAACCACGCCGCTGGCGTCCTGTTCGGCTGACTCCAGCCGGACGGTAGCTTTTAACTGCCGCGGTCGGTACCGTTACCACGAATGGTTTCTCGGCTCGTACTCGGCTGCGGAACGACGGGGCACGCCCTGGTGGGGGTGCTGGCCGACCGCCGCGGCGAGCTGTTCGTTCTGGACGCCGACGAGAGCCGGGTGGAGAGCCTGCGGAACGAGAAGGTCGCCGCGGAAGTGCGGGACGTCACCGATCCGACGAGCATCGAGCGACTCGACATGGACGTCGACATAGTCGTCGTGGCGGGAGACGTCACGAGCCAGAATCGGCGCGCGGCGGCGGCCGCCCGCGAGGTGTACCCGGACGCGGAACTCGTCGTCTACCTCGGGCTCGAGGCGACAGCCGACGACCGGGCTGTCGTGACGGGGCTCGCCGACCGCGTCGTCGACCCGGGGGCTGCGCTGCTCGACCACGTCGAGGAGGTGACGGCGTCCGGCGCATCCGAGCGCCTGCAGGCGCTTCGGGGGACCCTCGGAGACATCGACGGGACGCTGGGCGTGTTCATGCACGACAACCCGGACCCGGACGCCATCGCGGCCGCGGTCGGACTCCAGCACATCGCGGAAGACGTCGGCGTGGAGAGCGAGGCCTGCTACTTCGGAGAGATCTCACACCAAGAGAACCGCGCATTCGTGAACCTCCTGGACCTCGATGTGCGGAACCTCGAGCCGGACGAGGAGTTCTCGTACGGCGCAATCGCACTCGTCGACCACTCCGGGCCCGGGGTAAACGATCAACTCGACCCAGATACGGACGTCTCCATCGTGATCGACCACCACCCACCGAAGACCGACGTGGACGCGGACTTCGTGGACATCCGCGAGGAGACGGGTGCGGCGAGCACCATCCTCGTGGAGTACCTCCGCGGGTACGGTATCGACCTGGAGACGAACGTGGCGACGGCGCTGCTGTACGGCATCCGAATCGACACGAAGGATTTCGCGCGCGAAATCACGACGCAGGACTTCGAGGCGGGCGCGTGGCTGCTCCCGCAGGCGGACACGGACGTCCTCGAGCGCATCGAGAGCCCGTCGATGAGCGCGGACACGTTCGACACCATCGCGCGCGCCATCCGCAGCCGCGAACTCGACGGGTCGGTGCTGGCATCGTGCGTCGGTCAGATTGCGGACCGGGACACGCTCGCGCAGGCCGCCGACCGGTTGCTGGCGATGCGTGGCGTGACGGTGACGTTCGTCTACGGGTACTTCGAGGGCACCATCTACGTGTCCGCGCGCTCTCGGGGGAGCGACGTAGACCTCGGCGAGGTGTTGCGGTCGGCGTTCGGTGAACTCGGCTCCGCCGGCGGGCACGCCGACATGGCGGGCGCGCAGTTGCCACTCGGTCTCTTCGACGAGGTCGGTGGGGAGGCGGAGGCGACGCTGACGGAGATGGTCGAGGACGTGGTGGCGACACGCTTCTTCGAGGCGGTTCGGGCTGGGTGAGCTATTTCCCAGTCGGTGACGTACGGGCGAGTAATGGACGAGGCGCTGGAGCACAACGGCGACAAGCCCGTCGTCGGGGAGTACATGACCCGGGACGTGGCGACGGTGTCTCCCGACGACACCGTGGAGGACGTGGCGCGACGCATCTCCGAGAGCGAACACAACGGCTTCCCGGTGACGGAGGGTCGGCACGTCGAAGGGTTCGTGTCCGCGCGCGACCTCTTGCTGGCGGACCCGCAGGAGCTGTTGTTCAAGGTGATGACGGAGGACATCGTGGTCGCGCACCCAGACATGAAGGTGACCGACGCGGCCCGAGTCATCCTTCGATCGGGCATCCAGAAGCTCCCGGTCGTCGACGACGCGGGCAACCTCGTCGGCATCATCGCGAACGCGGATGTCATTCGCTCTCAGATCGAGCGCGCGACCCCGGAGAAGGTCGGGAAGCTCAAGCGCACACTGGAGACGATTCACGGCGTCGACGCCACGGAGGAGCGCCGCACGGTCGACTTGGGTGAGCTGGTACCGACTCAGGGGAAGGTGTACGCCGACGAGCTCGAAGGCCGCCGGTACGAACTCGAACATGGGCTGGCCGAACCGCTCGTCGTCATCGACAACGGCAGCACTGGCGACGACGGCAGCCTCCTGCTGGCGGACGGCCACCACCGCGTGATGGCGTCCGAGCGTGCCGGCGTCGAGGAGATGGACGCCTACGTCATCGTGCTCGAGCGCGCCGTGGACCTCGGGATGGCGCGGACCGCGGAGAAAGAAGACCTCGACTCCATCGAGGACATCGACGTCGTGGATTACGCACGACACCCGCTCGTGGAGACCATCGAGCGCCTGCAGTAGCCGGGGCGGTCACCGTTCGCTGACGTCCAGATTCTCGTCGACGGTCAGGACGACGCTATCGCCGCCGACCGAGACGACGACCTCGGCTTCGAAGGGCTCGTCGGAGACCAGTTCGGCGGGCTCCGAACTCCCGACGAACCCGAGGTCGGTGACGAATCGGTCGCGGATGTCGACGCCGTGGTCGTGGTACAGCGACACGACGGCGGGGTGGCGGAGCGCCGCGACGCCGACCGGGAGTTCGGTCGCCACCCAGCAGTTCTGACAGGCGAGGTGAACCGTGAGCAGGCCGGCGTCGGTGCGTTCGTGGTCGACGCGCTCGACGCGCCCCGAGCAGACCGGACAGGTGCCATCGGCGAGCGCTTCGAGGTCGCGCTGCATGTCGCCGACGACGAACGAGACGAGGTCCGCGATGGACGAGCCTTCGGCTGCCGCGGGCGGCACCGACGTCTGGACGAAGGTCTCGTGGTCCGGGCACTGCACCGTCACTACTTGGTCCTCGTAGGTCGCTTCCAGCGGTGCCCCGCAACTGGGGCAGTCGTGGTCGACGACGCCGGTCCGCGATTCGGTGTCGTCGGTGTAGGTGCCGGCTTCGATGGACCCGATCGCCTTCAGGCCGACGGCGGTCGGGACGTAGCCGCCGTCGCGTTTCACGGCGAACTCCGGGGTGAGTTCCCCCAGGTGGTAGTTGAACCGGCCGGCGTCGTCGAAGCCGACGGCGCGCCGGAGTTCGGCGAACTCAGTGGGTGATTCGTCCGGGCCGCTGTTTCGGTCGGCGAGTTCTCGGAGGATGGCGACTCTGGAGGGGTCCGAGAGCACGCCGAACGCGTCGGCGGCGGCCTCGTCGCTGGTCATGTCCGGGTGTCGTCGACGCACGGCAAAACTCCTTCGTGTCGACTGGAGAACAGAACAGGCGTTCTGGGAGCGAGCGGACAGAACTCTCATTCTCCAAACCGTTAATGTGCGTTCTACCCTCCGTCAGTGTATGAGTCAGACGACAGACCGCCCGCAGCGAACCGACGACACGTCGTCGTCGACGCCCTCGCCCGAGACGGAGACGGTGCTCGCCGTCGACGACCTCCGGAAGACCTACGGCGACGGCGAGGACGCCGTCACCGCAGTCGACGGCGTCTCTCTCGAAGTCGACCGCGGCGAGGTCGTCGGCGTCCTCGGCCCGAACGGTGCCGGGAAGACCACCACCATCAAGTCCATCCTCGGACTCGTCGTCCCGTCCTCTGGCTCCGTCGAAATCGCCGGCGTCGACGCCGACGACGACCCGCGCGGCGTCTACCGCCACGTCGGCGCGATGCTGGAGGGCGCACGCAACGTCTACTGGAAGCTCACCGTCCGCGAGAACCTCGAGTTCTTCGCCGCGCTCGGCGGCAACGACCCCGACGCCGCCCGCAGCCGCCACGACAAGCTCCTCGACCAGTTCAACCTCGCGGAGAAAGCCGACGACGCCGTCAACGAACTGTCCCGCGGCCAGAAACAGAAAGTCTCGCTGGCGGCGACGCTCGCGCGCGGCACCGACGTCGTGTTCCTCGACGAACCCACCCTCGGTCTCGACATCGAGGCGTCCCTGGAGTTGCGCCGCGAACTCCGGCGGCTCGCCGACGAGGACGACATCACGGTCGTCCTCTCCAGCCACGACATGGACGTCGTCGAGGACGTCTGCGACCGCGTTGTCATCCTCTCTGACGGCCGCGTCATCGCCGACGACTCAGTCGAGGAGCTCGTCGGCGTCCTCGAGACGCAGGCCTACCGGGTCGTCGCCGCTGGCCAGCTCCCCGGCGAACTCCGCTCGCGGCTGGTCAGGGACTACCGTGTAGAGAACTTCGAGGTGCTCGACGACCGCACGCGCTTCGACGTGACGCTCGGCGACGACGACAGCCTCCACGGCGTGCTCGGCGTGCTCGACCACGCGGGCCACGACCTGCTGGATGTCGACGGGCTCGAACCAGACCTCGAAGACGTCTTCCTCGACGTCACCGGCCGCGCGAGCGGAGGTGACGGTCGGTGAGCGCGCCGACCGCCGACGCCAGCGTCGACACCGGCGCTCGCGGCTACCTCCGGTTCTTCGCGGCGTCGCTCCGGAAGCGCGTGCTGTTGATGGTCCGGTACCCGGTGAACTTCTTCTCGACCATCGCGAACATGCTCATCCTGTTCGCGGCGGTGTTCTACGGTGGCCGCGCGATAGCGCCCGCCGCAATCTCGAACACCATCGAGGGCATCATCGTCGGCTACCTGCTGTGGACGCTCTCGATGAGCGCGTTCTCCGGGCTGTCGTGGAACGTCACCCGGGAGTCCCAGTGGGGAACCCTCGAACAGCTGTTCATGTCGCCGTTCGGATTCGGCCGCGTGATGTTCGCGAAGACCGTCACCAACGTCCTCGTGTCGTTTTTCACCGGGTCGCTGGTGCTGCTGTTCATGATGGCTATTACCGGTCGCTGGCTCGCAATCGACCCCCTGACGCTGCTCCCGCTCGGGCTGCTCGCCGTCGCGCCGGCCGTCGGCATCGGGTTCGCGCTCGGCGGGCTCGCAATCCGGTTCAAGCGCGTCGAGAACCTCTTCCAGATCATGCAGTTCGTGTTCATCGGGCTCATCGCCGCGCCCGTCGCCCAGTACCCGCTGTTGAAGTGGCTGCCGCTCGCGCAGGGCAGCCAGCTGCTCCAGACCGCGATGCGAGACGGCGTCGCGCTCTGGGCGCTGCCCACGGGCGAACTCGCCGTGCTCGTCGTGACCGCTGTCGGCTATCTCGGCCTGGGGTACGCGGCGTTCGCGTACTGCCAGCGCTGGGCGCGCCGCGAGGGAGTCATGGGTCACTACTGAAACGACGCGCCGACTTCCAGGGGCCACACTCGCGGGAGATTTGCGCCTCGAACCCGGCCGACCCACCGATTCCTTAATGAATCTGCCGGCAGATTCTACAGGCACATGTACGACGACGACGACCTCGCGGACATCCGCGAGGCCCGCGAGGACTGGGAAGACGAGACTCTCGACCCGGTCCTCGACGCCTACGGCGAGCGCAAGGACCGCTTCGCGACGGTCTCGAACATGGAGGTCGACCGCCTCTACACGCCCGAGGACGTCGCCGACACCGACCTCGAGGACGACCTCGGGTTCCCGGGCGAGTTCCCGTACACGCGCGGCGTCTACCCGACCGGCTACCGCGGCCGGACGTGGACGATGCGGCAGTTCGCGGGCTTCGGCACCGCCGAGGAGACCAACGAGCGTTTCCACTACCTCATCGAGAACGGCCAGACCGGGCTCTCGACGGCCTTCGACATGCCGTCGCTGATGGGGCTGGACTCGGACGACCCCATGAGTCTCGGCGAGGTCGGCAAGGAGGGCGTCGCGGTCGACACCCTCCGGGACATGGAGATTCTCTTCGACGGCATCGAGCTGGACGAGGTCTCCACGAGCTTCACCATCAATCCGAGCGCGCCGGTCATCTACGCGATGTACCTCGCGCTCGCCGACCAGCAGGGCGTCCCCCGCGAGGAGATTCGGGGCACCCTCCAGAACGACATGCTCAAGGAGTTCATCGCGCAGAAGGAGTGGGTCGTTCCGCCGCAGCCCAGCCTCGACCTCGTGACGGACGTCGTCGAGTACTGCGCCGAGAACACCCCGAAGTTCCACCCCATCTCGATCTCCGGCTACCACATCCGGGAGGCGGGCTCGACGGCCGTCCAGGAACTCGCGTTCACCCTCGCCGACGGCTTCGCGTACGTCGAGGACGCGATGGAGCGAGGCCTCGACGTCGACGAGTTCGCGCCCACGCTGAGCTTCTTCTTCAACTCCCACAACTCCATCTTCGAGGAGGTCGCGAAGTTCCGCGCGGCCCGCCGCATCTACGCGAACGTCATGGACGAGTGGTACGACGCCGAGAAGGAGGCCTCCAAGAAGCTGAAGTTCCACACGCAGACCGCCGGCCAGAGCCTGACCGCCCAGCAACCGAAGAACAACATCGCTCGCGTCACGCTTCAGGCGCTCGCAGCCGTCCTCGGCGGGTCCCAGAGCATTCACACGAACTCTTTCGACGAGGCGCTCGCGCTCCCCAGCGAGGAGGCCGTCCGGGTCGCGCTCCGCACCCAGCAGATCATCGCCGACGAGTCCGGTGCGGCCGACATCGTCGACCCGCTCGGCGGGAGTTTCGCCGTCGAGTCCCTCACCGACGAAGTCGAGGAGGAAGCCATGGCGTACATCGAGGAGATCAGAGAGATGGGCGACGGGTCGGTGCGCGACGGCGTTCTTCAGGGCGTCGCGGACGGCTACTTCCACCGCGAGATTCAGGAGTCCGCCTACGAGTACCAGTCCCGCGTCGACGCCGGCGAGGAGACGGTCGTCGGAGTCAACGAGTACGAGGTCGAGGAGGACACTAGCCCCGACCTCCTGCACGTCGACGAGGACGAAACCCGGGAACGTCAGCTCGGCCGCCTCGAAGACGTCAAGGAGGACCGCGACGACGACGAGGTCGACGCGACCCTCGACGCGCTCCGCGACGCCATCCACGCCGACGAGAACACCATCCCGTACATCGTCGACGCCGTGAAGGCGTACGCGACGATGGGCGAGATCATGGCCGTCTTCGAGGACGAGTTCGGCGGGTATCAGGAGACCGCCGCGGCAGCCTGACCCGTACCGTCCGCGCGCTCAGAGGTACGCGGCGTCCCACCGGCTCGCGCGCCGCTCGTTCCCGCAGCTGTTGCACGTGACTCGCCCCATCGTATTCATGGCGGTGTTCGCGGACTCGCAGTTCGCGCAGTAGAAGCCGTACTTGTCGGTTCGCTCCGCGCTGCCGTACGCGGCGTAGAACGGTGCCTGCGAGCCGCGCTCGCGCTCGTCGAACGCCACCCACAGTGTGCGGTCGTCGGTCTCGCGTTGCTCGGTGAGTTCCGCGCCGCCCGTCGGCAGCTTCACGTACCGGTGTTCGGTGTGGGTCTCGCCCCCGACGTCGAGTTCCACGTCCCCGCTCCGCGAGAACCCGTGGTCCTGGTAGAACTCGTTGCCCACGTCGTTCGCCGCGAGCACGCGGCCCTCGACCCGGGCGGCACCGCGCTCCCGGAGCGCGGCCTCCGTGCGCTCCAGCAGCTCGACGCCGACGCCGTCGCCGCGGGCGTCCGGATGGACGTGCAGCCACTGGATGGCCGCCGCCGCGTCCCCGTCCAACTCGCTCTCGGAGAACCCGACGACACCGTCGCCGGCCTCCGCGACCAGGTACGCGATGTCCTCGGCGGCGAGGCGGTCGTCGAGCCGGTCCGGCGTGTACCACTCGTCCGCGGCGTGCTCGACGATGTCCTCGCCGAGCGGGTCCGCGTACGTCTCCCGCAGTGACGCCGTGGCGACGCTCCGAATCTCCTCCCCGTCCGCAGGTGTGGCTTCTCGGACCTCCATGCTAGAACATTGCACGGCCGCCCACATATAGTTAGGCCGACACTCACACCGCGTCCGCGCGGTCCGACACCAGCATGATGGCCGCCAGCCCGACGCCGAGCAACACCCCAACGGACACCAGCCCGAACAGTCCGAGGTTCACGGGAGTTAACTCGAAGACCACCGGGCCGACGGTCCCCATCTCGGGCGTCCCGCCCTCCACTAGTGGTCCGCTCGGGCCGCCCGACCCGCCGTAGACGATGACGCCGAGGACGTACCCGAACACGCCCGCGGTCGCGACGGCACCCAGGTACATCCACAGCACGACGCGCCGCCCCGAGGTCTCGCTGTCACTCACGAGTGACGGTTGGAACCGGAGTGAGTAGCCTTTTGCGGTGTCACTCCCAACTCGCGGTCATGGAGGACAAGGAGATACTGATGCTCGTTCTGGCCGCCGTCGCCGTCCTGATGTTCGTCACCGGATTCGTTCTCGTACTCGCCTGAATCCGGGAAACCGCAGAAAAACCGCCGCGTCCGCTACTTCTCGTCGACGCCGCCGTCCGTCACAGCGTCCTCTTCGTCACCGCCGTCGGGGAGGACGTCAGTCTCCTGCTCGGAGCGGAACCACGCCCAGTCCTTCGTGAACTGGTCGGTCTCCTCGAGGTTCCACGGGTCAGTCGAGTCGACCCGGCGGCCCTCGCTCCAGGAGACCACCATGTTCCACAGCCAGAACAGCGTGGAGATACCGATGAGGAACGCGCCAGCCGTCGCGATCTGGTGGGCGTTCGCGAACTTCGGGAGGTACGTCGCGTACCGGCGCGGCATCCCGCCGTAACCGAGCCACAGCATCGCGAGGAACGTCAGGTTCGAGCCGACCAGCGCCGTCCAGAAGTGCGCGTGCGCCAGCTTCTTCTGGTACATCCGGCCGGTAACCATCGGGAACCAGTAGTAGGTGCCCGCGAACAGCGCGAACCCGATTGCGCCGTAGACGATGAAGTGGAAGTGACCGACGACGTAGTAGGTGTCGTGGAGGATAAGGTCCACGGGGATGGCGGCGAGGAAGATGCCGGTGACCCCGCCGATGATGAAGTTCTGGACGAAACCGATGCAGAACAGCATCGGCGCTGTGAGCCGGAGCTTGCCGTTCCACATCGTCGTGATCCAGTTGAACACTTTCACCGCGGACGGTATCGCGATGGCGAGTGATACCGCCATGAAGCTAGCGCGCAACCGCGGGTCGATGCCCGTCGTGAACATGTGGTGGGCCCAGACGCCGAAGCTCAGCACGCCGATTGCGAGCGTCGAGTAGACGACGAACTTGAACCCGAACAGCTTCCGTCCCGAGAACTTCGGGAGGATGAGGCTGACCAGCCCCATTGGTGGCAACACGAGGATGTACACTTCGGGGTGTCCGAAGAACCAGAAGAGGTGCTGCCAGAGAATCGGGTCGCCGCCCGCGACCGTGAAGAACGTCGTGCCGAAGTTCCGGTCGAGCAGCAGCATGATGAGCGCGCTGCCGAGCAGCGGGAACGCGAACAGGATGAGCCCGGACTGGGTGAGCATCGTCCACGAGAAGATGTCCAGGTTCGGCCAGCCGACGTCGTCGCCGCGCTCCGTGAAGATGGTCGCGATGAAGTTGATGGCACCCATCGTCGCGGAGACCCCCGTCAGGTGGAGGCCGAGCAGCATCGTGTCGACGGCCGCCGACGACATCTGGATGGACAGCGGCGTGTACATCGTCCACGCGGTCTGCGCCGTGGCGACGCTCGGGATGAGGAAGCCGGCCCAGATGAGGATCGCGCCCGGCGGCAGCAGCCAGAACGCGATGGCGTTGATGCGCGGGAACGCCATGTCGTCAGCGCCGATGAGCAGCGGGATGAAGTAGTTCCCGAACGCCGCAATCATCGGCGTCCCGAACAGGAACAGCATGGTGATGCCGTGACTGGTCAGCAGCCCGTTGTACAGCGACGGGCTGATGATGTTCTCGGCTGGTGCGGCGAGTTCGGTCCGCATCAGGAGGACGGAGATGCCTCCCCACGCGAACGCGACGACGCCGTAGATTCCGTAGAGGATGCCGATGTCCTTGTGGTCGACGGTCGTGAACCAGCGAATCAACCCACCGGGTTTCTCCTCGTGTCCGTAGCCGGTGCGCTCCCCCAGCGCACCGCCCACGTCGCTGAGGGGCGTGTAGGAGCGCCAGTCCTCGAGACGGCTGAGGACGGCGACCACGCCGACGAGCAGCACGCCCATCAGCACGGTTAGCACAAGTGATGACGTAGCCGGAGCCATGCACGCTAGTCAGGATTGGACGGTAAAGAAAGCTTAGGATTGGTCGCGGTCCCGTCCCGGATACGGACGCCTCGGTCGTCGGCTGCGGTCCGAGAGCGAAACTACCGGAAGAAGCGTGATTTCGGCCGTCAGAAGAACGCTCGCGGCGTCGGAGGCTTTCGAGACTCGTCGATTACTCGCCGCCCTCGATTTTGACTGCCGCCACGTACGTGAGAATCGCGAGTCCGACGAACATCCAGCCGACCAGCACGAACTGGAGGCCGCGCTCGAGCGTGATGCCGCCGCCCCACGGATTCAGCAGCAGGAAGGCCGCGAAGAAGAATCCGAGGATGGCGAGCGGGACGATGTTCACCGTCAGGTCGAGCATCGTGTCCTTGTCGAAGATACCGGAACTCATTGTCTGGAGTAGGATGGGTGGGACAGATATAGGTTGAGGATTCAGAGCCGTCCTGTCTCGTAGAGGAGCGCCGCGCCACTCGCCGCGGCGACCACGACGCTGGTGCCGAGCATCGCGAGCCCGCGGTCGGTCGCGGCGGTTCCCTGGTGGATGGCCGCGCCGACGACCGCGAAGAAGACGGCGACGGTGAGCGTCGGCCGCCAGAGCGTGGCTGCGAACTCGGACTCCCGGGTGATGCCGACGATGCTCGTCGCGAGCAACAGCATCCCGCCGACCGCGACTGGGAGCAGTCCCTCGAAGACGAGGCCGAGTTCGGCGACGACGAGCCCGATGACGAGTGGAATCGGCCACGGGCTGGCGCTCGTGTACTGGTCGCTGAGTCCCTGCTCGGTTCGTTCGGCCATGTCCCCGAGTTGGGCTGGCGGCGTTAGAAACCCACCGGTTCGGTCACAGCGCCACGACGGCGTACGTCATCAGGAATCCGAAGTACAGCAACACGAGCGCGGCGAGCGCGCGCAGTCGGAACGACTGGAGGTCCTCGGTTTCGGATTCGTAGGCCGCCTCGTAGGCCGCGCGCTCGGCGTCGTCGAGGGCGCGGTAGTGTTCGAGGCCCCTGTGGAGGTCTCGGAGGCGTTCGCTTGGGAAGCGTTCGCCGCAGCGCTCGCAGGCGGCGTCCTCCCCGGCCACACCGCTGGCTTCGTCGGTCATAGGAACGGGGGGCTGCCGGCTGGCTGGCTGACGATCCACATGCTACTCATCGTGTAGAACACCATGACGGCGGTGAGCGCGTACTGGCTGCGGATTGCCTGAAGCCGCCCCGGGAGTTCGTCGAAGGCGGTGCCGTGGGCGACCCAGATGGCGAGCAGGTGGCCCACCAGCACGGCGGCGACGCCGACACCGGAGAGCCACGCCGGCAGTACGAGCCGCATCGCCATCGGGGGGTCGAGGGGTGCGAGGACGGCGCTGACGAGCGCGGGCGAGAGACTGAGGAAGTAGACGAGGTAGTGCGCGAGGTGGTAGCCGGCAGCGATCGCGAGCAGCGACGGCGCGAACCGAACCGCGAGCGTCGCGGCGTCGGTGTACGTCGGTGCCGTCTCACGTGCGTTCCGGGCCGCCCACCAGTAGAGCTGGTGGAACGCGACGAACCCGAGGAGGAGCGCCGCCGGGTAGAGGACGGCCGGTGGGACACCAGCGTCAACGACGGCGCGCGCGACCGTCGCCCACGCGGGCGTGCCGACGAGGCCGTCGTAGGTCGTCCCCCAGAGCACGGCGACGACGAACGCCACGCCCCCACTGGTGTTGACGACGCGTTCGGTGAGCCGAGCGGCGGGGACGCGCAGCGAGAGCCCGTCCTCGGTGCGCTCGACCGGGGCGACGGCCCCGTACGCCCGGAACAGCCGGGCGACCGGGTCGACCTCCCCGAACCAGGTGTCGTGGCCGACGGCGAGTACGCCGACTGCCGCGAGCGCGAGGTAGCCGAGAGCGGTGGCGGCGAGCAGCCGCGGGGCGTCCGCGAGCGGACTCACCACCTCGACCCAGACGAGCACGAGCAGGAACGCCGTGCTCGCCCACGCCGCGCGGTCGGCGTCGAGGTCACGGACGCCGTCGGTCACCCAGGAGAGTGGTCGCGTGAGCGTGCGGAACGGGTCGAGTGCGGGCCACGCGTTCCCGACGAGGTACGTCGCCATCACGAGACCCGCCCACCACGCCACCCAGACGAGCACGATGGCCGCGTTCCGGAGCGGGTCGGTCGGTCCGAAGAACCCGGCGACGACCAGCACCGCGAACGCCGCGACGCCGACCGTCTGGCCCGCCCACGCGAGCAAGCGCCGGGGCGCAGGGAGCGCGCGCCGCCAGCCGTGGATGTCTGCGACGAACTGGCGGTCGGTGACGAAACTCGCAAGCAGGAAGGAGGCACCGACGACCGCGCCGCCAGTCGAGAGGAACAGCCACGTCGGCACGGCCAGCGACGAGCCGGACGCCCCACGGAGGCTGCCGCCGTGTGCGGCGGCCACCCCGCAGACCGCTGCGAGGGCGAGCCCGGCACCCAGCGGGTGTGCGAGGCGGCGGAGCATACTCGGCGGTTGGAGTGGCCCGCCCCTGAGGGTTGCGGTCTGCCGGTCACCGCAGTTGAGTGGGTTTTTAGTACTCGCTGCGCAACCCCGTTGTATGAGCGTAGCGGACGACTCGACTGACGACCACGGCCATCACCTGCCGGCCGTGGAGGACTGGCCGAAGGGCTTCGGAGAGGCCAGCTGGTGGCCCTTCATCACCGCAATCGGGGCTGCCGGCTTCTACATCGGCGCTGCCCTCTACGTGCTGGGCCGCGGGGACAACGCGCTCGTGGGACCGATGGTCGGTCCCGCCGTCTTCGTGGCGAGTGCGTTCGGGTTCCTCACTGGCCTGTACGGCTGGGTGTACCACGCCTTCGTGAAGGCGTACTGGAGCGACGACGGGCACGGCTCGTCCGCGCTCCGGTGGGGGATGATTCTGTTCCTCGGCACCGAAATCGCGACGTTCGGAGCCGGGTTCACGTACTACTTCTTCATCCGCGCGGGCAGCCAGTGGGTGGACGCCGCCAGCGCCGTCCCAGACGGCTTCCTCGGCGCGCTGGTCGTCGCGAACACGGCCATCCTGGTCGTCTCCAGTTTCACGCTGCACTTCGCACACGTCGCGCTCCGGAAGGGCAACCGCAGTCGCTTCCTCGGCCTGCTGGTCGCCACGCTCGTCCTGGGCGTCGTGTTCATCGCGGGCCAGGTGTACGAGTACTACGAGTTCATCGTCCACGAGGGGTTCTCGCTCTCGGGTGGCCTCTTCGAGAGCGCGTTCTTCGGGCTGACGGGCCTCCACGGCCTCCACGTCACCCTCGGCGCAGTTCTCATCGGAATCCTCACAGTGCGGGCGCTGAAGGGGCAGTACACCGCCGAGCGCCACACCTCAGTCAGCACCGTCTCGATGTACTGGCACTTCGTCGACGCCGTCTGGATCTTCCTCGTCGTCGTGCTGTACGCGGGTGCCGTCGTCTAAACGCGGGCTTTTTTCGCCGACGCTGTGAAGCGCCGGTATGACAGTCGACCCCGACGAGCTGCGGGCGCGGCTCGACGCGCCGCTCGTCCACCGTGAGACGTGCCCGAGCACGAACGACATCGCGCGCGCCGAGGGCCGGGACGGTGCCGCCCACGGCACGTTTGTGGTCGCCGACGAACAGACCGCTGGCCGCGGTCGCACCGGCAACGTCTGGGCGAGTCCGCCGGGCGGCGTCTGGTCGAGCACGCTCGTCCGTCCCGACTTCGCGGCGAGTCACGTCGGCCGGCTCACGTTCGCGGGCGGCCTCGCGGCAGCGGAGACCGTCGAGGAGTTCGGCGTGGACGCGCGCCTGAAGTGGCCCAACGACGTGGTCGTCGACCGTGACGACGGCACTCGCGCGAAGCTCTGCGGTGTCCTCACTGAGGCTGTCGTCGACGAGGTACCGGTCGCCGGGAAGCCGGTCGACGACGTACTACCGGGAACCGACCCCGAGACCGCAGCTCTCTCCTTCGCGGTACTCGGCATCGGCGTCAATGCGAGCCTCGCCCCCGGCGACCTGAACGTCGGAGACCGCACGGTGACGACACTCCGGGAAGAAGTCGGAGCCGTCGACCCGACCGAGGTCGCGGCGACACTCCACGACCGCCTGCTGGACTGGACGGCCAGCGTCGAGACCGACGACGGGTTCGCTGACGCGGTCGACGCGTTCCGCGACCGCAGCGCCACGCTCGGCGAGCGCGTCGAGGTGACGCGCCGCGACGACGACCCCGTGGTCGGCGACGCAGTGTCGGTCACGGGCCGGGGCGCGCTCGTCGTCGACACTGGCGAGCGGCGAGTCGAAGTGCAGGAAGGAGAGTGTCGGCGGCTACGGCGGACCTAGACGGACGTGTTCTCGGGGTCTTCGACGTAGTCCTCGTAGGTGTCTCGGTCGACGACCTCGATATCGGCGAGCATCTGCGAGTGGCCGACACCACAGAACTCGGCGCAGTACAGCTGGTAGGTACCTTCGTCGAGTTCGTCAGTGATGATGTAGTTCTGCTGTCCGGGGAGCGCGTCCGCCTTCAGGCCCAGGTCTGGTGCGTGGAAGGCGTGGATGACGTCCGAGGACTCCGTCCGTATCACCACTTTCGTGTCGGCCGGCAACACGAGCGGCTGGTCGCCGACGACGCCATCACCCCCAGCGCTGGTGGTCGTGGACAGATTTTCGTCGGCGTACTCGAAGTTCCAGTACCACTGGACGCCCTCGGCGGTGACGGTGACGCTGTCTTCTTCGGCCATCGCGGCCTGCGCGTCCTGTCCGGTCGCGGTGACCGCACTCTGACCCATGACGCCGTAGGCTGCGACACCGACGAACAGGAGGACGACCGCGGTGGCGACCGTCCACGTGATTTCCAGACGGCGGTTCTCCTTCGTGGGTTTCGCCTCGTCGCTGTTCCGGAACTTCCAGACCGTGTAGATCAGGATGCCCTCGACGAGCAGCGTAATCGGCAGCGCGGCCGCGAGCATCATGTTGTTGAGGTCGCGGATGTACTGCTCGGTGATCGACTGGTAGCCAGAGGCGGCCACCGGGTCGACGAAGGCAGCGAGGAACCCGACGACGACGACGAGAACGGGTGCGAGCCGCTTTCCTCTCATGCTGGTCCAGAGTTAGGAGTGACTCCATAAATAGGTGCTGAATGGCCGTCGGTCGGAGTCGGACAGGCTAAGTGTTCCGGGTCGTAACTCCGAGACGAGAGAGGACCGTGAACGGAAACACACCCGACCGGTTCGTCGCCGTGCTCGCCGCCGCCGCGATGGGCGTCTACACGCTGCTCGTGCTCGGCGCAACCACCGCCCTGACGGGTGCCGCCGACGCCTGTACGTCGTGGCCTGCGTGCGGCGGCCAGTGGTTCGCGCTCGACTCCCTGGACCTCGCGGTCGTCTGGGGGCATCGAACTGCGGCAGCAGTGACCGGCGTCGTCGTGGTCGCCGCGGCAGTGTTCGCGTGGCGTCGTGGCGAGTCGCGTCGCGTGCGGGCGGCGGTGACGGCCGCGCTCGCGCTCTACCCCGTCCAGATAGCGCTCGGTGCGTACACCGCGACGACGCCCGGGTCGAGCGCACTCGCAGGCGGCCACCTCGCGCTCGCCGTCGGCATCTTCGCCGCGCTCGTACTGGCGCTCGCGTGGACGCTCGACGCCCAGACCGGCCACCTGCCGTCCGCGGAGTGGGAGGGCGAACCCCGGCACGACGACAGCGAGTCCTCGGACCCGGGGACCGGGCCGCTGGCGACCGCGAAGGCGTACCTGCGGCTGACGAAGCCGCGGCTGATGTGGCTCCTGTGCCTCGTCGCGGGCGCGGGGATGGCGCTGGCTGGCGGCACCCAGCTGGCCGTCGAGACGGTCGCGCTGACGCTCGGCGGCGGCGTGCTGTCGATCGGCGCGTCCGGGACGTTCAATCACGTCCTCGAACGCGAGAAGGACAAGAAGATGGCGCGCACGGACGACCGCCCGCTCGCCACCGACCGCATCCCGCCCCGGAACGCGCTCGCGTTCGGTCTGGTGCTGGGTGTCGGGTCGCTGGCCGCGTTCGCGGCGGTGAACCTCCTGACGGCGTTCCTCGGGCTGACGGCCATCGTGTTCTACTCGGTCGTCTACACGCTCGTGCTGAAGCCGAACACTCGACAGAGCACCGTCATCGGGGGTGCGGCTGGCGCGCTGCCGGCGCTCATCGGCTGGGCAGCCGTAACCGGTGAGGTCGGCGTCGCGGGCATCGCGCTCGCGGCCGTCATCTTCCTGTGGACGCCCGCGCACTTCTACAATCTCGCGCTCGCTTACAAGGACGACTACGAGCGCGGCGGCTTCCCGCTGATGCCCGTCGTCGAGGGCGAGGCGAAGACGCGCCGGCACATCGTCTACTACCTCGGCGCGACGCTGGTCTCGGCCGTCGTGCTCGCCGCGCTCACCGACCTCGGCGCGCTGTACGCCGGCACCACCGTCGCCCTCGGTTCGGTGTTCCTCTACTTCGCCGTGCGGCTCCACCGCGAGCGCGACCGGTCGGCCGCGATGCGGTCGTTCCACGCGTCGAACGCCTACCTCGGCTGTCTGCTGGTCGCCGTCGTGCTGGACGCGATGGTGGTGTAGATGGGGACGCGAACCGTCTCCACCGGCCAGCTCGCGCCCGACCGCGGCACGCTGCTGACGTGGGCCGCCGTTCTGAACGGCGAGCTCGTGCTCGTGTTGCTGTACTTCGCGTTGTCGTCGTCGACGCCCGGCGACGTCCTCTGGCTGGCGTACCCGTTCGTCTGGCTGAACGTCGCCGCCTGGGGCGTCCGCCGCGTCGGTGTGCCGTCGGCGTCCCGCCGCCAGTGGCTCGCAGCGGGCGCTGTCGGCGTCGCGTACTTCCTCCTCCTTGGCGGCGTCGGCGGTCTCTACATGTTCCACGGGGCCGACCTCGGGTCGCGCATCGCGTGGCTGTCACCCGGCTGGGGTCCGGCGCTGGTCTACAGCGGGCCGACAGTCACCGTCAGCCTGCTGCCGTTCAAGGTCGGCGGCTACGCCGCGCTCGCGTACCTCGTCGCCGTCACGGTCGTCGACACCGCCCGAACGGGCCTCGCGGGCTTCCTCGGACTCCTCTCCTGTGTGAGCTGCACGTGGCCGGTGCTGGCGACGCTGGCTACGGGCCTGTTCGGGAGCGCGTCGACGGCCGTCGTCGTCGCCGAGAGCCAGCCGTACGCCCTCTCCACGGCCGTCTTCGTCTCCTCCGTCCTCCTGCTCGTCTGGCGGCCGTCCCGGTAGCCGCGTTCCGCAGTCCTTTATTCGACACGCCACCCACCCAGAGGCATGGATTCGGTACTCGTCGCCGACGACGTGCAGAAGTCGTACGGGGACACCGCAGCGCTCACGGGGGTCTCGCTGTCCGTCGGTGCCGGCGAGGTGTTCGCGCTCGTCGGCCCGAACGGCGCGGGGAAGACGACGCTCGTGCGCTGTCTCACTGGCACTGCGCACGCGGACGCCGGCTCGGTCGAACTGCTCGGCGACTCGCCGCGTGACGCGCGCAAGCAGCACGTCGGCCTGCTCCCGCAGGCGTTCTCGCCGCCCGAGCGCCTCACCGCGAGCGAGCTCGTCAGCTACTACGCGGGGCTCTACGACGACGCCCGCGAGCCCGCAGCCGTCCTCGACGAAGTCGGCCTCGACCCCGGCGAGGACACCTGGTACGGCGACCTCTCCGGCGGTCAGCAGCGCCGGGCGTGCGTCGCCGCAGCGCTCGTCAACGACCCGGACGTGCTGTTCCTCGACGAACCCACCACGGGCGTCGACCCGGCCGGTCGGCGCGCGCTCTGGTCGCTGTTCGAGTCGCTGGCGGACGCCGGCACGACCATCCTCCTCACCACGCACGACATGGCCGAGGCCGCCCGGCTCGCCGACCGCGTCGCGCTGCTCGGTGCGGGCGAGGTCGCTGCGACTGGCACGCCGAGCGAACTCGTCGCCGAGTACGCCGGCGACGCCCGCCTCGTCGTCGACACGGACGCGGACCCCGAGCTGTCGGGCTGGGAGCCCGACCGCACCGACGAGGGACTCGTCTTCCGCGGCGTCGCCCCCGAGAGCGTCGGGGAGATTGCGACCGCGCTCGACGACGCGGGCGTGGCGTTCGGTGCGCTGTCGTGGCGCGAGCCGACGCTGGAGGACGCCTACATGGCGCTCGCCGGCGAGGCCGAGCGCGGGGAGGTGACGCGATGAGCCGCCTCGCCCGGATTCGCGCGGAGGCCGCGGGCGCGATGCGGACGTTCCTCCGCCGCCGCACCGCCGTGTTCTTCACGTTCTTCTTCCCCGTCGTACTCATCGTCATCTTCGCTGGCTTGGTCCGCACGCAGGGTGGCGGTGGCGCGGGGCTGTTCTCGGAACCGACGGGCTACTACCTGCCGGCGTACCTCGCGACGGTCGTGCTGTTCACGCCGCTGTCGCGGGTCGGCAGCGAGGTGGCGCGCCACCGCGAGGACAACCGCTTCGAGAAGCTGTCGACGACACCGCTGACGCGGGCAGAGTGGCTCGCAGCGCACGCGCTCGTGAACGTCGCGCTCATCGTCGCGGCCTCCCTGCTGCTGGTCGTCGCGCTCCTGCTCACGGGCGCGAGCTTCGAGTTCTCGCCGTGGCTGGCGTTCTTCGTGCCCGTCTCCTCGGTACTGTTCTGTGGCGTCGGCGCGATACTCGGCAGCCTCGCGGAGGGACAGGACGGTGCCATCGCCGCGAGCAACGGTATCGCGCTCCCGCTGCTGTTCCTCTCGGAGACGTTCGTCCAGCCCGCCCTGTTCCCCGAGTGGTTCCGGCCGCTGCTCGACGTCTCGCCGCTCGTCTACTTCTCGCGGGGCGTCCGCGCGGCGACCTTCCCCGAGGCGATCGAGGCCGCGGGGTCGTCGGGGGTCGTGGCGACGAACGCCGCAGTGACGCTGGGGCTGGCCGTCGTCGCGTTCACAGTTGGGGCTGCGCTCATCCCCTGGACGGAGTGACGGACGGCTGCCCGCGGCGGGCGGGCTACGAGCCGGTTACGAGCCCGAACGCATCGACGAGGTGCGCGAGCGTCGAGACGACGAGCGCGAGGAGCGTGAATCCGCCGAGCAGGAGCGCGGCACCGTACAGCACCGCGGCGACGACCGACGGTGTCGGGAGGGCATAGCTCGCGGCCGCGACGACCGCGGTACAGCCGGCGGCGAGCAGCGTGGTGCGGGCCGAGGCGGACTTGACGTGTTCGATTCGGGTGGCGGTGAGGTCCGCGCCCGAGGCGGGCGTGTTCGAGAGCCCGGCGAGAGGGGGTCCCGGCCCCGCGGCACCGTCGGAACCCTCGCCGGAGACGAACGTGGTTCCCCAGCAGGACTCGCAGGGCGGCTCGGGGTCTCGCTGGACCGCGCCGCAGTCCTTGCAGCGCCAGACGTCGGCGTCCTCGCCGCCGTCGGTGCCGTCTCGCTCGCTGTCCACCGGTTCGACCGCCATGCTGTCGGGAGAAGGCAGTGCGGCCAGCAAATAGGTGTCGGTGCCGAGGTCCGTGTCGTCGTTACCGCGGCACCCAAGTGTAGACGTGGTTCAGCATGAGGTACGTGACGACGCCGAGGAACAGCGACACGGTCCAGGAGGCGACGGCGATGCGGCCGTACTTCGCGTGGCTGGTCTCGCGGAGCTCCGCGGGGGTGTGCGTGAGGCCGAGAATCACGGCGTACAACACGACCGGGACGGCGACGACGGAGAGGAAGATGTGAATCGCGAGCATCAGGAGGTAGGCGATTTCGACGGTGCCGGCGTACTGCCCGAGGAACATCCCCTCCTCGATGACGATGGACTTCTCGAAGCCGCCGCCGACCTTCCAGAGGTACAGCACGAGGAACAGACAGATGAGCGTGAAGGCGGTGAGCATCGCCGCCCGGTGCTTCCTGACCTCGCCGCGCTTGATGAACGCGACGCCCGCCAGAATGCTCGTGAGCGCGAGCGTGTTCACCACGGCGATGGCGTCCGAGAACAGCAACACGGTCTCTTTGGAGAGGTCCGGGAAGATGGGGATGAGTCCCTCGAACGCGCCGATGACGAGCGCGTACCCGATCACCGACAGCACTACCGTGACGCGTCTCGGGTGCGTCTTCGCGTAGCCAGGAGCGTCGGCCGTTGCCATGTCCGGACGTTAGGACGGGTGGGGGAACCCGTTTTCGCTTCAAGCCGAATTGGAGTAGTGCAACCGTAACTGTAATACAAGTCCGTTAGAGTGAAACGGTCATGCGGCAATTCTTCGTCCATGAGCGAGGAAACTCAGCGGAACGTCCGGTGTCTCGTGGCGAAGGTCGGGCTGGACGGCCACGACCGGGGTGCCCACGTCATCACGCGGGCGTTCAGGGACGCCGGCTTCGAAGTCATCTACTCGGGGCTCCACAAGGCCCCCGAGGAAATCGTGCAGGCCGCCGTTCAGGAGGACGTCGACGTGCTCGGCATCTCCATCCTCTCCGGTGCGCACAACACGCTCGTCCCGAAAATCATCGAGGGCCTCGAGGAGTACGACGCCTTCGACGACACGCTGGTCATCGTCGGTGGCATCATCCCCGACGAGGACCGACCCGAACTGGAGGACGCGGGCGTCGACGCCATCTTCGGGCCGGGCACGCCGATGGCCGAGACCATCGAGTTCATCGAGAACAACGTCCCGCAGCGTGACTGAGATGGCGACCGACCAGCCCGAACTCGTCTCGGAGCTCCTCGACGGCAAACACCGGGCGCTCGCCCGCGCCATCACGAAAATCGAGAACCGGACGCCGGGCTACCGCGGCGTCGTCTCGGCGCTCTACCCCCACACCGGGAACGCCGACGTCATCGGCATCACGGGGAGCCCCGGCTCCGGGAAGTCCACGCTCGTGGACAAACTCGCGAAAGCGTACCGCGACCAGGGCTTGACCGTCGGCGTCATCGCCGTCGACCCGTCCAGTCCGTTCACGGGCGGCGCTGTTCTCGGCGACCGCATCCGGATGGCGTCGACCGCGACGGACATGGACGTGTTCTTCCGGTCGATGTCCGCCCGCGGCAGCCTCGGCGGGCTCTCCACCGCGACCGCGGACGCCGTGAAAGCACTGGACGCGTTCGGCAAAGACAAGATCATCATCGAAACCGTCGGTGCCGGCCAGAACGAGGTCGACGTCGTGAAGACGGCCGACACGGTGGCCGTGCTCGTGCCGCCGTCCTCCGGTGACGACGTCCAGATGCTGAAGGCCGGCATCCTCGAAATCGGAGACGTCTTCGTCGTCAACAAGGCCGACCTCGAGGGCGCGAACAAGACTGTCACCGAACTCCGGAACATGCTCGACTTGCGGGACGCCGAGGACGGCGACTGGGACCCCGAAATCGCCGAGACCATCGCGAAAGACGGCACCGGCGTCCCCGAACTGATGGACGTCTTCGAGGCCCACACCGACTGGCTCGACGAGTCGGGCCGACGCGAGGAGAAACGCCACACGCGGTACGCCGAAGAGCTCCGGACCCTCCTCCGGGAGGACGCCAGCGAACTCCTCGAAGCCGAACTGGAAGCCCGCGGCGGCATCGACGAACTCGTCGCGCGCATCGACGCCGGCGAGACCACGCCCTACGAGGTCGCCGACGACGTGGTCGCACCGGTCCGGGACGCCCTCGGCGACTGACCCGACACAACGGCTAAACACCTGGCAGTTCTCGGTTCTCTCATGCGACTCCGCAGACTCCTCGCTGGTGCCGCCGCCGGCGTCGCCGCTACGGCGGGCGCGAACCGCCTCCTCCGAGCCCGAGTCGGCGACCTCGACCCCGCCCTCGACGGCGACCAGGGGACGTACCACTGGCGCGGCTTCGACATCGCCTACACCGAGGCGGGCGACCCCGAGCACCCGGACGTGGTGCTCCTGCACGGCGTGAACGCCGCCGCGTCCAGCCGCGAGTTCGGCGAGGTGTTCGACGCGCTCGCCGAGGACTACCACGTGCTCGCGCCCGACCTCCCCGGGTTCGGCCGCAGCGACCGACCGCCGGTCGCGTACACGTCGAAGCTCTACGAGCAGTTCGTCGCCGACTTCGTCACCGATACGGCCGAGGACGCGGTCGTCGTCGCGTCCTCCCTGACCGGGTCGTGGGCCGCGATGGCCGCCGACGAGGCCGACCTCTCGGGACTCGTGCTCGTCTGCCCGACCGCCGACACCGGACAGCGCCGGCCGGTGGTGCGTCGCCTGCTCCGGACGCCGGTCGTCGGCTCCGGGCTGTTCAACGCGCTCACCAGCCGGCGCGGCCTCGAGTGGTTCAACGACCGCGACGCCTTCTACCGAACCGAGAACGTCCCCGAGGGCCTCGTGGACTACCAGTACACCACGAGCCACCAGCCCGGCGCGCGGTTCGCGCCCGCGTCCTTCGCCGGCAGCTTCCTCGACCCGAACGTCGACCTCGCGGACACGCTCGCCGGCGTCGACGCCCCCGTCACGCTCGTCTGGGGCCGAGAGGCGAAAATCACACCGCTGTCGGAGGGCCACGACCTCGCGGACGACGCGGACGTTCGGCTGGTCGTCCTCGACGACACCAGCCTGCTCCCGCACGCAGAACAGCCCGACTCCTTCCTCGAAGCGGTGCGCGACGAGCTACCGGCGCTCGAACGTCACTAGGCGCTCGCCGGTCGTCTCCGTCTCGCCGACACTCGCGGTGACCTCGGTCCCGATGTCGACCTCGCCGGGGTCTGCACGCACCTGCCCGGTGAGCCGCACCGCACCGAAGTCCACCACGGCGACGACGTAGGGCGCGTCGTCGGCGAACGCCGGCGTCGCCACGTGGAGCGTCGAACACGAGTCGACGGTCCCCGTCTCGGGCAGCGGCGTCTCCGCGAGGTCGCGGTCGCCGCACTGCGGGCACGCCAGCCGCGGCGGCAGGCTGCCGTGACCCTCGCTGCACTCCAGGTAGTAGCCGTCGCCGGCCGCGAGCGCGTCCACGAAGTCGTCGTAGCCGGCGTCCCGCACGTCCTCGCTCATGCTCCCACCTCCTCGTCGTCGACGGCTTCGAGCACGTGGACCACCGCGCTCGCGACCGTCCCACCGGCGTTGTGCGCGACAGCCGTGGACGCGTCGGCGACGTGCTCGCTGTTCACGTGGTCGCCCCGCAGCAGCTTCGTCAGCTCGGCGACCTGACTGGTGCCGGTCGCACCGACGGGGTGCCCCTTCGCTTTCAGGCCGCCCGAGAGATTCACCGGGAGGTCGCCGTCGCGGGTCGTGACACCCTCGCGGGCGGCCGTGACCCCCTCGCCGTGCTCGAAGAAGCCCAGGGACTCGGTCGCCAACACCTCCGCGATGGTGAAGCAGTCGTGGACTTCCGCCAGGTCTACGTCGCCCGGCGAGACGCCGGCGTCCGCGTACGCCTCCTCGGCGGCGTCGGTCGCGGCCGGAGAGGTCGCCATGTCGTCGCGGTCCTGGAGCGCCATGTTGTCGCCGCCCTGGCCCGTGCCCGTGACCGCCACGTCGGCGTCGACGTCGTGCTCGGCCGCGTACGCCTCGCTGACGAGAACGACCGCGCTCGCGCCGTCGGTGACGGGACAGGCGTCGTAGAGGTGCAGCGGTTCGGCCACCGGCGGCGAATCGAGGGCGTCCTCGACGGTAATCTCGCGCTGGTACTGGGCGTGGTCGTTGCCCAGCGCGTTCGCGTGGTTCTTCACCGCGATATGCGCGAGGTCCTCCCGGGAGCCGCCGAACGCCTCGAAGTACGCCGACGCCATCAGCGCGTACGCGCCGGGGAACGTCATCCCCGCCCGCACCTCGTAGAGGTCGTCGGCCGCGATGGCCAGCGCCTCCGTCGACTCCGCGGTGCTGAGGTTGTTCATGCGCTCGCTACCGCCGACCACGACCACGTCGGCCTCCCCGTTCCGGACGTCCCGGACGGCCTGCCGGAGCGCCACGCCGCTGGACGCGCACGCCGACTCGTAGCGCGTCGCCGGCACGTCGAGCCCCAGTGCTTCGGCCGCCAGCGGCCCCTGGTGGCCCTGGTGTTCGCTCAGCTCTCCCATGAAGTTCCCGTAGTGGACGGCCTCGACGTCCTCGCGGTCGACTCCCGCGTCGTCGAGCGCGGCGAGTCCCGCCTCCGCGAACAAGTCGCGGCTCGTCCGCTCCGGGTGGACGCCGAAGTGCGTCAGCCCCACGCCGGCCACGCGTGCATCTGTCATGTACGTCCGTACTGCAAGTGGGTTCAAAAGGTGTGCGGAACCGGGGACCAAGTCGCGGACTCGCCGCGGGCTACATCCCCATGTCCGACGCGGCCTCGGGCACCGGGAGGTCGTGCTCGCTCACGCCGAGCAGTTCGGCGGCGTGGTCGAGCGCCATGTCGAAGCCGTAGTAGCGCTCCAGCTCGTCGCCGTCCGCGGACGGCCGCACCTTCAGCATCGCGTACCCCTCGACGTTCTGCGCGACCGCCGCGGTCCCCGTGTCGCTGGAGAACTCCAGGACGCGTTCCGTCTCCGTCTCGTAGTACCGGGCAGTGATACCGTCGGCCTCGGCGGTCTCCTCGGTCATCGGCGGGAGTTCGGCCGGCGCGGGCAAAAACGCGGCGGCTCTGCCCGCGGGAACGTATATATCACCCACCGCCGAAAGCCACGACATGACCCCGGGGCCTGCACCGAATGGCTGACGTCGTCTTCTGGGCGCTGGTCGCCGTCGCCACCGCGACCAGCCTCGGGACGGCGTGGACGCTCGGCGCGAACAGCAACTCGCCGCCGTTCGCCCCCGCAATCGGCGCGAACGCCGTGTCGACGATGCGGGCGGCGTTCCTCATCGGGATTCTCGCCGCCGCGGGCGCGCTCACACAGGGCGGCGCAATCTCCGAGACGGTCGGTGCCGGACTCGTCGACGGCGTCGACATCACGTCGCTGGCGGCGACGGCCGGGCTGCTCACCGCGACCAGCTTCATGGCGTTCGGCATCTACACCGGCTACCCCGTGCCCGCGGCGTTCGCCACTACGGGCGCGATGGTCGGCGTCGGCCGCTCGCTCGGGGGCGATCCCGCCATCGGCACCTACCAGCGCATCGCCGTCTTCTGGGCGCTCGTCCCGCCGGTCTCCGGCGGGCTCGCGTACGCAACGGCGTCGCTGCTGCGCCGCGACGACGTGCCCGAGACAGTCTCGATTCCGCTGCTCGCCGCGCTCGTCGCGGGCGTCGTCGCGAACGTCCGGCTGAGCGTGCTGCCGTCGCCGCCCGGCGCGAGCCAGGGCTCGCTCGCGGGCGCAGTCGCGCGAACCGTCGACACGCCGAGCGTGGCTGGTGTCGACGCCGCTGCCGTTGCGGTGTCTCTGGTGTTCGCGGCGCTCGGATTCCAGTTCATCCGAGCGCGAACCAAGCAGTCCGTCGAGGGCGGCGTGAAGACGTTCCTGCTCGTGCTCGGGAGCATCGTCGCGTTCTCCAGCGGCGGCAGCCAGGTGGGACTGGCGACCGGTCCCCTCGAGAACCTCTACAGCGCCGAACTCGAACTCCCGAGCCTCGTCCTGCTCGCGCTCGGCGCGGCCGGCATCCTCGGCGGCGCGTGGATGGGTGCCCCCCGCCTTCTCCAGGCGACCTCCCGGGAGTACGCGCAACTCGGCGTCCGACGGTCCATCGCAGCCCTCGTCCCGGGGTTCATCATCGCGCAGGCCGCCATCTTCCTCGGCATCCCCATCTCGTTCAACAACATCATCATCTCCGGCGTCATCGGCGGCGGGCTCGCCGGCGGGTCGGCGGGTGTCTCTCGCGGCAAAATCCTCACCACGGTCACGTTCTGGGTCGTGACACTCGTCGGGTCCGTGCTCGTCGGCTTCGGCGCGTACAGGGGGCTCGCTGCGGTCCTCGGCCCGTGACGTTCACCGAACGACCGTGACGGACGTCGGCGACTCGGTCACGACCTTCGTCGCGACCGTCCCAAGCAGGCGTTCGGCCAGCCCGGCGTCCGGGCCGCCGTGGCCCCCCATCACGACGTGGTCGACGTCGTTGGCCTCGACGTACGCGAGAATCGTCTCCGCCGGCTCCCCGGTCTCCACGACGGTCTCCACGGTTCGCCCCTGGCTGGCAGCCCGGTCGCTCGCCCGCGCGACCAGCGAATCCGCGCGTTCCATCGCCGCGGCCTCCCGCTGTTCGTCGCGTTGGAGGACGCCGCCCTCGCTCATCCCGCTGTCCAGCGGCGTCACCACGTTCAACACGGTGACCGGGGCGTCGAACAGCGCCAGCGCCTCCCGGAGCGCCTCGTCGGCTAGCGGCGACCCGTCCAGCGGGACGAGCACCTCGCCCTGACTCATACCGGGCGTTCGCGGCCGACACACAAGTAGCTCCGTGTCGGTGTCAGTTCAGCGTCCCCAACCGCACCGTGCGCCTCCCTGCTGTCCGGCGCACCGACCCAAGCGCTCGTTTGACCCTCCCTGACCGCTTTCTTCTCGGGTGGTGAAGACGTGGTATGGACATCGGGCCTCGGCCGGCAGTCGTACTGAGTGTGGTCGTCCTCGTGGTGCTCGCGGGCTGTCTCTCTGTGGGCGGGACCGGTGGGAGCGACCAGCCGACGACGATTCCGCAGTCCGGAACGCCGACGCCAGTTCAGGACGGCTGTCCGAGCGGGCTGGCGTTCTACGGGCTCGGGAGCCCCGGCGACTACGGCTGGTCGACCGACGAGGTCGCCGTCGGATACACGCTGCCCGCGGACAGCAGCGCCCTCCTCGTCGTGCTCGAAGACGAGACGGTCCTTGGGACGACGAAAGTCAGCAATACGAACCCCGATTACGCGGTTGCGGCGGACGGAGACACGGTCGTTCTCGACGACCCACTGCGGGGCTCACACGAGATTCGCGTCGTCGCCTACGCCGACAGCGACGGCGACGGCGAGTTCGACGCTGGTACGGACGCGCCGTGCCACAGCGACGGCGGCGAACTCGTCATGACCGGCCCGGAAGTCGTCGACTTCGACGAACTCGCGTCGTAGCTAAAGGAGTCAACGAGAGTTTATCAGGCGGTAGTCCCGTTGCTCAGTCCAGCAGTTCGTTCGCGATGGTGTTTCGCAGCACTTCCGAGGTCCCCTCGTAGATTTCGTTGAGCTTCGCGTCGCGGTAGTACCGCTCCACGTCGAAGTCCTTCGTGTAGCCGTAGCCGCCGTGAATCTGGATGCCCTCGTTGGTGACCTCGCGAGAAATCTCGGAGGCGTACAGCTTCGCCTGCGCGGCCTCCTTGATGAAGCGCTCGCCGCGCATCTTCTTGTCCGCCGCCTTGTGCATCAGCAGTTCGGCCGACTCGACTTTCGTGTCCATGTCGGCGAGCTTGTGCTGGATGGTCTGGAAGTCGCTGATGGGCTGGTCGAACTGCTCGCGGTCCTGGGCGTACTCCAGGGAGTCCTCCAGCGCCGCTCGCGCCAGCCCGATGGAGCGCGCCGCGATGGTGATGCGGCCACCGTTCAGCGTCTCCAGCGCGTGCCGGAAGCCGTCGCCCTCCTCGCCGAGGATGCGGTCCGCGGGAATGCGCATGTCGTCGAAGCGGAGTTCGGCGGTCGGACAGCCCTTGTCGCCGAGCTTCTCCTCGGTGCCCTCGACGATGAAGCCGTCGTCCTCCTCGGGTCGAACGACGAACGACGAGATGCCGCGGTGGCCCGCATCGGGGTCGGTCTTCGCGAACACGGTCACGGTGTTCGCGACGCTCCCGTTCGAAATCCAGAGCTTGTCGCCGTTCAGGACGTACTCGTCGCCGTCCCGTTCGGCCGTCGTCTGCATCGACGGCACGTCGGAGCCCGCCTCTGCCTCCGAGAGCGCGAACGCGCCGATGTCGTCACCGCGGTTCAGACCCGCGAGGTACTCCTGTTTCTGATCCTCGTCGCCGTACTCGTACAGCATGTTCCCGGCGAGGCTCGTGTGCGCCGCGACGACGGTGCCGAGCCCGCCGCTGCCGCGAGCAATCTCCTCGAGGGCGCTGGCGTACGCGTGGTAGTCGAGGCCCGCGCCGTCGTACTCCTCGGGGAACGGCATCCCCATCAGGCCGAGTTCGCTCATCTCCTCGACGAGGTCCCACGGGAACTCGTCCTCTTTGTCGATTTCGGCGGCCCGGGGTTTCACTTCCTCGTCGACGAACTCCGCGACCATGTCGGTTATCTGGCTGTGCTCTGCGGAGCGCGTGAAGTCCATGCGTAACGGTTCGTCGGTCAATCCTTTACTGTTCTCATCCCGGCTCCCGCCTCCGGGTCTCGCTGTGCCGGTGCCGGCCCGCTGTCCCGGCCAGCGCCCCAATCCCTTTTGTATTCCCCCACCATAATTGGCGACGAGTAATGGACGGCCGTCAGTCCCAGCCGCCGACAATGTCGGACCGCGAGTGGTGCCACGACGCGGTACAGGACGTCTCCCGGACGTTCGCGCTGACCATCGACGCCCTCGAAGAGCCGATGGCGACGCGCATCTGCGTCGGCTACCTCCTCTGTCGGGTCGCCGACACCGTCGAGGACGCCACGTCGATTCCCCCGGACGAGCAGCGCGTGCTCCTAGAGACCTACGACGCCGTCCTCGACACCGACGACGAGACGACGGTCGACGACTTCGAGACTGCGGTCGCCGAGTACGTCCCGGACGACCCGAACGCCGACTGGCGCGTCGTCGCCGAGGCCCCCCGCGTGGTCGCCGCGTTCGAGAGCCTCGACGAGGACGCCAGAGAGGCTATCCGGCCGACAGTTCGCGAGATGGCGACCGGGATGGCGTCGTTCGTCGAGCGGTACGCGGACGCCGGCGGGCTCCGCATCCAGTCGGCGACCGAACTCGAGGAGTACTGCTGGTACGTCGCGGGCACTGTCGGCGAGCTCGTCACCGAACTGCTCGCCCACGACGCCACGCCCGATGCAGCCGACGCGATGCGGGAGAACGCCCGGTCGTTCGCGTTGCTCCTCCAGCTCGTGAACGTCGCGAAGGACGTGCGCCCGGACTACGAGGAGGAGAACAACGTCTACCTCCCGCAGGCGTGGCTCGACGACCACGGCCTCGACCCCGACGAGGTCGCGGACCCCGAGAACGCCACCCGCGTCGGCTCGGTCGTCGAGCGCGTCACCGACCGCGCCCGAGGCTACGTCGACGGCGCACAGCGCTGGCTGGAGGTGATGCCGACCAGCCAGGGGAACACGCTCGCCGCGTGGACCGTCCCGTTCCTACTCGCGGTCGGGACGATGCGCGAACTCGGCGACCGCCCGCAAGACGTGGTCCGCGAGGGCGACGTCAAAGTCGATAGAGAGGAAGTTCACGCCGTGCTCGCGCTCGTCGCCGGCGACTTCGACCGGAACACTATCGACTCCGCACGCGAACGCATCGCCGCCGGCAAGCTGTCCTGACTAGCGCTCAGTTCTCGCCGTCCATCGCCACTCCGCCAGCAGCGACTGACGAGCCACCGGCTGTGAAGGTTCAAAAACGAGGGCGGGACCAGGGCGGCCCGTGACCTGAAACGCTGACGCGGGCGACGCCGTGGCGGGAGTACAGCACACTCGCCCGCGAGGACCGTGCTGTCTGCTCGAAACCGAGGGCCGCGCTACTCGTACTCGTAGAAGCCCTCGCCGGTCTTCTTCCCGAGGTCGCCGGCGTCGACCTTCCGCTTGAGGAGGTAGGCGGGCTTGTAGCGGTCGCCCAGCTCCTCGTGGAGGGTCTGGCTGGCGTCCAGACAGATGTCGAGGCCGATGTGGTCGGCGAGCTCCAGGGGCCCCATCGGGACGTTCGTGCCGAGTTTCATCCCCTTGTCGAGGTCCTCCTTCGTCGCGACGCCCTCGTCGAAGGCGCGGATGCCCTCGTTGATCCACGGCATCAGCACGCGGTTCGTGACGAACCCGGGTTTGTCGTCGGACTCCCACGTCTCCTTGCCGAGCGCCTCGGCGAACTCGTGGGCGAACGAGGCCACGTCCGCGTCGGTCTTCTCGCCGACGACGACTTCGACGCCAGTCATGATGGGGACGGGGTTCATGAAGTGGAGGCCGACGACCTGCCGTTCGCGGTCGGTCACCGACGCGATGGTCGTGATGGAGAGCGTGGACGTGTTCGTCGCGAGCACGACGTCCTCGGGGACCGTGTCGTCGAGGTCCGCGAAGATGTCCTGTTTGACGTCCATGTCTTCGAGGGCGGCCTCGACGACCACGTCGCAGTCCGCGAGGTCCGAGAGCTCCGTCGTCCCCTCGATGCGGTCGACGACGGCGTCCGCCTCGTCCTCGCTCAGTTCGTCCTTGGCGACGAAGCGCTCCAGTGAGGACTCGATGCTGTCGAAGCCGGACTCCACGTAGTCCTCCTCGATGTCGCGCATCACGACATCGTAGCCTTCTGTCGCGGCGACCTGCGCGATGCCAGCGCCCATCGTGCCGGCACCGACGACGCCGACGGTCTCGATGTCTGCGAGGTCTCGCATACCCGACGCTGGGACGGGCCGGAACCTAAGGGTGCCGGAAACGTGGAAACACTGAAGCCGCTCCGGTCGCACCATTCACGCAACCGTGGCACCCGATGACGCCCAGGACGCGCTCCGCGAGCTCCAGTTCGTCGGCCCCGAGACAGCCGGCGTGCTGGCGGCCGCAAACGTGACCCGCGAGGACGTGACGGGCAAACGCGTCTCCCACGCGCAGCTCGTCGAGTACGGCGTCAACCCCGGCGTGGCGGCGCGCATCCGACGCGAGCACTCCCTGCAGTGGTCGTTCGAGGGCGGTGAGGACCTCGATCAGCGCGCCGAGCAGGTGCGGGGCCTCGAGGACGACGAGCGCCAGTGGGTCGCCGCGAGCTACGGCGACGACGCCGAGGCCGACGGGAGCGGGGACGCGACGGCCGAGGAAGCCGACTGGCAGGCCGCCGCAGCCGCCGGCGGTGGGGAGCCCGCGGCGGCCGAGCCGCCGGGTCGGACCGACGACACGGAGGAGGAGGACGGAGAGGCGGCGTGGCGCGAGGATTCGTGGCCGAACGGTCGCGTGGACGAGTCCTTCGAGCGCGAGGAAGCGGCGTGGCGGGAGGCGTCCGAACCGACGCCCGTGACGGCTCTCGACGCCGTCGATGCGGACGCGGCGGCGATGCTCAGCCGGGCAGGCATCACGTCGGTGCGGAGCCTCGCGACCGCCCACGTCGACCAGGTCGCTGACTCCCTGGGCGTGTCAAGCGACCGTGTTCGGGCGCTCCGGGACGCCGCCCGCGAACACGCCCAGTAGTTTACTCGGTTTGTAGTCAAAACGCCCGAAAGAACGGGGCTGCGACCCGAGCAGAGGGTTAGACTCTTATCCCTCTCCGTTGCAGTTTGAGGTGATGCGACCCTTCGAGGACTCACCGATCTCTCGCGACGGGAAGGTACTGATTCTCGCGTACGACCACGGCCTCGAACACGGCCCGGTCGACTTCGAGGCGGTGCCCGAGACCAAGGACCCGGAAGCGGTCTGGGACGTCGCGACCCACGACGCCGTGTCCGCGATGGCCGTCCAGAAGGGCATCGCGGAGGCGTACTACCCCTCCTACGAGGACGACGTGAACCTCCTCGCGAAGCTCAACGGCACGTCGAACCTCTGGATGGGCGAGCCGGACTCGGCCGTGAACTGGACGGTCGACTACGCCGCCGAAGTCGGAGCCGACGCGGTCGGGTTCACGATGTACGGCGGGTCGAACAGCGAGGTCGAGATGGCCGAAGAGTTCCGGGACGCTCAGGAGACCGCTCGCGAGCACGACCTGCCCGTGGTGATGTGGTCGTACCCGCGCGGTCAGGGACTGAAAAACGACAAGAAGCCCGACACCATCGCGTACGCGGCACGGCAGGCGCTCGAACTCGGGGCCGACATCGCGAAGGTGAAGTATCCGGGTAGCAGCGAGGACATGGCCCACGCCGTCGACATGGCGGGCCCGACCGAGGTCGTGATGTCCGGCGGGTCGAAGACGAGCGACCGCGACTTCCTGGAGACAGTGAAAGGTGCCATCGACGCCGGCGCTACGGGGCTCGCCGTGGGCCGGAACGTCTGGCAGCGCGAGAACCCGGCGGCGTTCCTCGACGGCCTCGAGGCCGTCATCTACGAGGAGACCAGCGTCGAGGAGGCGCTGTCCCGCATCTGATGGCGGACGTCGTCGACCGAGTCTTCGACACCGTCGCGGACGCGGCCCCCGAGATTCGAGCGGGGCTCCCGGAGCGCCGCGCGAAGCGCGACGACGAGAACGTCTCCGGGGACACCCAGTTGGAGGCGGACGTGTGGGCCGACGACCTGCTGTTCGACCGCACGGACGCCATCGAGGGCGTGAACTGGTACGCGAGCGAGGAGCGGGACGCCGTCGTGACCGTCGGGGACGCCGACGAGGGATACGCGGTGGCGCTGGACCCCCTCGACGGCTCCTCGAACGTGAAGTCGAACAACCCCTGCGGGACCGTCGTCGGCGTCTACGACCAGCCGCTGCCGGCTCCGGGGTCGAGTCTCGTCGCCGCCGGGTTCGTGCTGTACGGTCCGACGACGACGATGGTAGTCGCGCGGAACGACGAGGTCCGCGAGTACCTCGTGGACGACGACGGCCGCACCGACCTCGGGCTGGTCGAACTGCCGGCGGACCCGACCGTCTACGGTTTCGGTGGCCGCGTCCCCGAGTGGAGCGAGGACTTCGAGGCGTTCGTCCGGAACGTCGAGGACGACCTCAAGCTCCGGTACGGCGGCGCGATGATAGCGGACGTGAATCAGGTGCTCGTCTACGGTGGCGCGTTCGGCTACCCGGGGCTGTCGTCCGCGCCCGACGGGAAGCTGCGCGCGCACTTCGAGTCGATGCCGATGGCGTACGTCGTGGAGGCGGCTGGCGGGTCGTCCTCGGACGGCAGCGGGTCGCTGCTGGACCTGGAGCCGACGCGGCTCCACGAACGCACGCCGACGTTCGTCGGCAACGACGCGGTCATCGAGGACCTGGAGGCGGCGCTACCGGACTGACTAAGCGCCCGCAGCCCCTCCCGTCGAGTATGTGTGGCCGGTACGCGCTGTTCTCCGACCCCGAGGCGGTCGCCGCCGAGTTCGGGCTCGGCGACGCCGACTTCGAGCCGACGTACAACGCCGCGCCGAGCCAGGACCTCCCCGTGATTCTGGACGACGCGCCGGAGCGGCTGTCGAGTGCTCGCTGGGGGCTGGTGCCGGAGTGGTCCGACGGCCCCCGGGCCGACCCCGACCCAATCAACGCCCGCGCGGAGTCACTGACCGAGAAGCGCCACTTCAGCGAGGCGTACGAGCAGCGGCGCTGTCTGGTGCCGGTCGACGGGTTCTACGAGTGGGTGGCGGACGCTGACGGGAAGACGCCGTACTTCGTGTCCCGGGCGGACGACCGCCCGTTCCTGCTCGCCGGGATCTGGGAGACGTGGACGCCCGAGCAGACACAGACGGGTCTCGGCGAGTTCGGGGACGGGGGCGGGCCGACGCGGGAGGCCGAGACGGTGCGGTCGTTCACTATCGTGACGACGGAGCCAAACGACTTCCTCGCGGACTACCACCACCGGATGGCGGTGCCACTGGACCGCGAGCAGGGCGAGCAGTGGTTGACGGCCGAGGACCCGGGAGACCTGCTGACCCCCCGCGAGTTCGGCTTCGAGGCGTGGCCGGTCTCGCCGGCGGTCAACGACCCGTCGAACGACCACTCGGGGCTCGTGGAGCCAGTCCCGTAATCTCGGAATCGACCGAACGCACTTGGCGAGCGCCGGTGAAGCTCCAGACACGCATGACCGGCATCGAGTACGCGGACTTCGTCGACGACGGCTACGAGCCCCGGGACACGGACCTCGTCTGTCAGTTCGTGCTCGACCCGGGTGAGGGAATGAGCATGGTCGACGCCGCCGGCCGGGTGGCCTCGGAGAGTTCGAACGGGACGTGGGCGGCGCTGAACGTCCCCGACCGCGTCACCGAACTGTCGGCGACGGCCTTCGACATCGGCGACGGCGAGGTGACGGTGGCGTACCCGGGAGACCTCTTCGAGGCGGGCAACATGCCCCAGATTCTGTCCTGCATCGCGGGCAACATCATGGGGATGAAGGCGGTCGACTCCATCCGGCTGGTCGACTGCGAGTGGCCCGAGGAGCTGGCGACGTCGTTCCCCGGCCCGCAGTACGGCAGCGACGTGAAGACCGAGATTCTGGACGCCGAGGGCCGTCCGGCGACGGCGACGGTGCCGAAGCCGAAGGTCGGGCTCTCCACCGAGCAGCACGCGCAGGTCGGCTACGACGCGTGGGTCGGCGGGGTCGACCTGCTGAAGGACGACGAGAACCTCACGAACCAGTCGTTCAATCGCTTCGAGGACCGCGTCAAGCAGTCCTTCGAGATGCGGGACCGCGCCGAGGACGAGACCGGCGACCGGAAGGACTACCTCGTGAACATCACGGCGGACACGGAGACGATGCTCGACCGCCTCGAACTGGTCGCCGAGCAGGGCGGCGGGTTCGTGATGGTCGACGTGATTACCTGCGGGTGGTCCGCGGTCCAGACCGTCCGCGAGCACGCCGCGGACCACGGGCTGGCGATTCACGCACACAGAGCGATGCACGCGGCGTTCGACCGGCTGGACCACCACGGCGTCTCGATGCGCGTGCTCGCGCAGGTCGCACGGCTCACGGGCGTCGACCACATCCACACCGGAACGGCGGGCCTCGGGAAACTGGAGAACGAGGACACGCCCGGCATCAACGAGTGGCTCAGCGGCGACCTCTACGGGCTCAGCGACGTGCTGCCGGTGGCGTCCGGCGGCCTGCACCCGGGGACCGTCGCGCCGCTGCTGGACGCGCTCGGACAGGACATTATCGTGCAAGTCGGCGGCGGTATCCACGGCCACCCGGACGGGACCGAGGCGGGCGCTCGCGCGCTCCAGCAGGCAATCGACGCCTATCAGGACGGGGTCGACGCAGCGACGTACGCTGAGGACCACCCCGAGCTGGCGACGGCGCTGGAGAAGTGGGGCACCGGGTCGCCGCGCTGAGCGAGCCCGCGGCTGGGACGAATCGAGTGGCCCGGGCGCAGAATGTTGACAGCCCGGAGCCTGTCAGAGGCACAGCCGGTGTGTGAACACCAGCAAACAGTGGGACGCGACGGCTCAACATTACGTTATCTCGTGAAGAACCTCCCGCCAGCTGACACACGAATATAAGCGCATCGGTCACTTAAGTCGGTGGTTTCTTCGTGCGGCAGCGATGCGGTGTGAATAATGACGGCTCCCTCGACCCTCGTCGAGGTGCTCGCGCGCCGCGCCGACCTGCTCCGCGCGGTCCGGGCAGCGTCGCGCTCGAAGCCGCGGCTCGCCGAGGAACTCGGGGTGTCGCGGTCGACGGTCGACCGTGCGGTCCGCGAACTCGAAGCCGAGGGGTTCGTCGAGCGCGCTGACGGCGTCTCACTCACGCTCCAGGGGCGGCTGGCGGTGAAGAGCTACGAGGCCCTGGCGGCGGACCTCGACGGCCTCGACGCGGCGGCGTCGGTGCTCGGGACGCTTCCCGAGGACGCGCGCGTCGACACCGCGCTGCTCCGGGATGCGGCCGTCGTGGAAGCGTCGCCCGTGGCACCCCAGCGCGCGACCGAGGCCTACCGGTCGCTCGCCGCCGACGCGACCCGCATCCGGGGGTACGCCAGCACACTGCTGGACAGCACGGTGCCGACGCTCCACGACCAGATTGTCGAGGCGGGCCTGGAGATGGAACTGCTCCTCGGCCCGGAAGTCCTGTCGGCGCTCGTCGGTTCCCACAGGCGTGCCGTGGCCGACGCCCGCGACACCGGCCGGATGGCGCTTCGAGAGGTCGAGGACGGACTCGCCTACAGCCTGCTGCTGGTGGAGACGCCGGAGACGACGTACGCCACCGCGCTGTTCTACGACGGGACCGCTCACACGGGCCTCGTCCGCAACGACGCTCCGGCGGCCGTCGAGTGGGCCGAGAGCGTCTACGAGGACCTGCTGGCGGCCGCAGACCAGTTGCCCGAGTAGCAAGTCGGTCGCTACCGCCTCCCAAACCCTCAAGCAGCAGCCGTCCCTCCACCCGGCTATGATTTCGGTCAGGGGCCTGGAGAAACGATACGGGGACGTCACCGCCGTCGACGGCGTCTCGTTCGAGGTCGACGCCGGGGAGGTGTTCGGGCTCGTCGGGCCGAACGGGGCCGGGAAGACATCCACGCTGAAGATGCTCTGTGGCCTCGTCGAGCCGTCGGCCGGCGACGTCACGGTCAACGGCTTCGACGCCGGCGAGACTGAGATGCGGCGCTCGCTGGGCTTCCTCCCGGAGGAATCGCCGCTGTACGACGAGATGAGTCCCCGGGGCTACCTGCGATTCTTCGCGGACCTCTACGACGTCGACCGGGAGGCCGCGAACGAGCGCATCGAGGCCGCGCTCGACCGCCTCGACCTCGACGCCCGCGACCGCCCGGTCGGGGACTTCTCGAAGGGCATGAAGCGCAAGGTCGCCATCGCGCGCTCGCTCGTGAACGACCCGGACGTGCTGGTCTACGACGAGCCCGCGAGCGGCCTCGACCCGCTGACGACGAACACCGTCGTGGAGTTCACGCGAGAGCTCGCCGACGACGGGAAGACCATCGTGTTCAGCGCCCACGACCTCCACCACGTCGAGAGCGTCTGCGACCGCGTCGCCATCATGCGGGACGGCGAACTGGCCGCCACGGGGACGCTCGCCGACATCCGTGAGGAACACGGCGAGGTGTCCTACCGCGTGTTCACCGACGTGCCGCTGGCCGACTCGGAGCCCGCGGGCGACCGCCACGTCACCGAGGTCGAGTCGATGGACGACGTGGAGGCGCTGCGGTCGGAAGCGAGCGACGGCGGCGGCGAGGTCGTCGACATCCGCACCGACGAGTCCACCCTCGAAGACGTCTTCCTCGACGTGACCGGAACATGAAAGCGCGCAACGTCGCCCGCATCGCGCGCTGGGAGACCACCCGGAGCGCCGGCGACATCGACCGCGAGACCGCGGTCGCGTTCGTCGTCGTGTTGCTCGCGCTCGCCGCCATCGTCCCCGCGCTCGTCACGATGGGGCCGACGCCCGGCGAAGGCATCTACCGGGTCGGCGTCTCCGACGACAGCCAGTACGCCGACGTCGTCGCCAGCGACGCCCAGCTCGCGGCCGTCGACCCGACTGCCGAGGCCGACGTGGTCATCACCGAGACCAGTCTCACCTACCGGGACACGCCGAAAGGCAGGGCCGCACTCTCGACGCTGCGGTCGGCGACAGTGTCGTACAACGACTTCCTGATGCGCCAGGAGCCCGACCAGGCCGCCGCGTTCCCGGTCGTCGTCTCTCTGACCTACCTCCCGCAGTCCATCTCGGTCACGGGCCAGCCCGCAGACGACGGCCAGCAGACCGACGGCGACGCGGACGCCGGTGGCGACGGCGGAACGGGTGGAGACGGCGTCCAGTCCGGCGGCGACGCGGCCACCGGTGGCGGCGACGTGCCGACGACCGGCGGCGGGCTGAGCGGCCTACTCGGGCAGGCTCAGTCCGGCACGCCCTCGTCGATTTCGCCGCCGTTCCCGCTGCAGTCGCTCGTGTTCGCGTTCGCGTTCCTGCTGCCGCTGAACATCGTGATTCAGGCCTACGGGTCCAGCGTGCTCGCCGAACGCATCAACCGCCGGGGCGAACCGATGCTCGTCGCGCCCATCTCCCGCGGAGACATCGTCGCCGGGAAGACGCTGCCGTACCTCCTCGGCGCGCTCGCGCTCATCTCCGTCATCGCGGTCGCGACGGGTGCCGGTGCGCTCTCCGTGCTCGCCATCACGCCGCTGGCCGCGCTGTTCCTCGCGGCGACGTTCTTCGGCGCGATGCTCGCCCGGTCGTACAAGGAACTCACGTTCGTCACCGTCACCGTCAGTGTCGCGCTCACGGCGTACGCCTTCGTGCCCGCAGTGTTCGCGGAGGTCCACCCCATCGCCGCCATCTCGCCGCTAACCGTCGTCGTCGACTCCATCACGGGCGACGGCGTGACCGCCGGCCAGTTCGTGCTCTCGACAGTGCCGCCGGGACTCGCCGCGTTCGTCCTCTTCGGCCTCGGTACGGGCGTCTACCGCGAGGAGGACATGTTCACGCAGCTCCCGATTCCCTCGAAGTTCCTGGACGCGCTCGCCGCGCCGCTCACCAGCCGGTGGCGGGCCGGCCTCTGGACGGCGCTGTTCCTGCCGTTTGTCTTCGTCGGCGAACTGTTCGCCGTCGCCGTGCTGTTCGTCGCCCCGGTCTCCATCTCGGTCCCGCTGCTGCTGGGCGTCGTCGCCGTCATCGAGGAGATCGCCAAGAGCGTCCACGTGTTCGCCGGGTTCGAGCGCGGCCAGTACGACCGGTCGTTCCGGAACGCGCTGGTCGTCGGCGCTGCCTCCGGGGTCGGCTTCTTCGTCGCGGAGAAGCTCCTGCTGGTCACCCAGCTCGTCGGACTCCCCGAACTAGACGTGGCACAGGCGGCGTTCTCACCCGAGTTGCTCGGCGCGTCGCCGGGGCTGTTGCTCGTCGCGCCGCTGGCGTTACACGTCGTGACCGCGGCCGTCTCCGCCGTCGGCGCGGCCCGGTCGCGGCTCGCGTACCTCGGCACGCTCGCGCTCGCAATCGTGTTGCACGTCGCGTACAACCTCGCAGTGGTGGTGGTCTCCCTTGGGTAGCCGCATCGTCCTCGCGCGCCGCACGCTCGGGTCGCTGCGCTCCGAGAAGACCATCGTGCTCGCGCTCGTCATCCAGCTGTTCATCGCGGGGTTCTCGTCGTTCCTCGTCGTCGGCCTCGTCTCGCTGTACGACCCCGGCTCCACGGAGGGCGCTCTCGAGGTCGACGTCGGCGTCACCGGGAACGCCAGCGGCGATATCGCCGCCACGGTCGCCGACGGCGGCGTCCGCGTCGTCCCGTTCCAGTCGCAGTCTCGGGCCGGCTCGGCGTTCCAGCGCGGCGATGTCGACGCGCTGTTGCACGCTACGACACAACCCGGCGGCCGCATCCTCGTCGAAGCCACAGCGCCGGAGGGCTCGTTCCGCACGACGCTCGTCGTCTCGGAGCTGAAGAGCGCGCTGTCCGCGCTCGAACGCGAGCAGCGGACGACCTTCGCCCAGCGCCTCGACCGCCAACCCCTCGACCTGCCGCCCGAGGACCGCTCGAACCCCTACTTCTCGTTCACGTACACCGTCCTGCTGCCGCTGCTGGCGTTCCTGCCGGCGTTCATCTCCGGCAGCGTGATGGCTGACTCGCTCGCCGAGGAGGCCGAACGCGGCACCCTCGAACTGCTCCGTGTCGCGCCGCTGTCGCTACGGGACGTGGTCGACGGGAAAGCCATCGCGCTCGTCGGGCTGGCTCCCGCGCAGGTCGCGCTCTGGCTCGCGCTGCTGTCGTACAACGGGACGAGCATCGCGAACCCACTGGCGGTGCTCGCGCTCGTAACGGGCGTCGCGGCCGTGCTGGTCGCCGGGGGTGCCGCGCTCGCGCTCCGAATCGGCGCGCGTCGGGAGGCACAGCTACTGTACTCGTTCGTCGCGCTCGGGGCGTTCGGCGCTGCCAGCCTGCTCCCGCAGAGCCCGCAGAACCTCGTCGCGCGGCTGGCCGTCGACAGCGCCACGACGCTGACGTGGCTCACGCTCGCCGCGACGCTCGCGGCCGCTGCGGTCTCCTACGCCGGCCTCCGGTGGTTCGCCGGCGGCGGCGAGGACTGACGGCTCACGCCTCGCTGGCCGCTCTCGGCCCCGTCACGACCGGACGTACTTGATAGCAGTCAGGAGGACGCCCACCAGCCCGATTGCGGCGAGCTTCACCGGGGTGTCCGTCTGCTGGTTCTTCAGGAAGGCGCTGCCGGGGCTCGCGGGGTCGACGTACGCCGTCACTGTATCGCCCGGCTCGTAGTCGGCGACTACGTCGCGTGCCGCCGACTCGGTGTCGTAGGTCGGCGTCACCGACCCCGGGAACACCGAGTTCCCGGTGTACGTCTCGCCGTCGTGGCTATACTCGAAGGTCGCCGTCGGGCGGTAGTCGACGCGCCCGCGTCGGCCCGACTCGGTGTCGACGCCGGTCTCGACGACGGTCGCGTCGACCTCGACGGCGTTCCGGACGGCCTCCGACTGCTGGAGGTAGTCGTAGCCGCCGTACCCGGCGATTGCGACGCTGATGACGAGGAACACGAGGACGCCGCGGGAGGAGTTGCCGTCGCCGCTGCCGATGTTGATTCTCGGGGACACGTCGCCACCGTGCGTGCCTCGCCTGTTAACCGTGGCGACGCTTCGCTGTGACTTGGTCCGCGCCGGGCTGCGAGCCGCGCTTCGGTCGGCCGCGACGCCGTGGTTCCGGCTAGCCAACGACTATGACACCGGCCGCCGACCACTCTCGCATGGAGTACACGACACTCGGCAACACCGGGATGGAGGTCTCGAAAATCTGTCTGGGCTGCATGAGCTTCGGCTCGTCGGGCTGGCGTCCGTGGGTGCTCGACGAGGACGAGGCCCGCCCCATCATCGAGCGCGCCATCGACCTCGGGGTGAACTTCTTCGACACCGCGAACATGTACTCCGGGGGCGAGAGCGAGCGCGTCCTCGGGAACGTCCTCGCGGACTACGACCGCGACGAGCAGGTCGTCGCCACGAAGGGGTACTTCCAGATGAACGAAGACGACCCGAACTCCGGCGGGCTCTCCCGGAAGTCCATCGAGCAGGAGCTACAGAACTCGCTGGACCGCCTCGGCATGGACACCATCGACCTCTACCAGACCCACCGCTGGGACTACGACACCCCCATCGACGAGACGCTGTCGGCGCTCACCGACGCCGTCCGCCGGGGCGACGTCCGGTACGTCGGCACGTCCTCGCAGTGGGCCCGCCAGTTCGCCGACGCCCTCCACACGAGCGACCGTGAGGGCTACGAGCGATTCGCCACGATGCAGAACCACTACAACCTCGTCTACCGGGAGGAGGAACGCGAGATGCTCCCGCTCTGCCAGAATCAGGGCGTCGGCGTCATCCCGTGGTCGCCGCTCGCCCGCGGCTACCTCACCCGGCCCCACGAGGACATCGACGCGACCACGCGGGGCGACACGGAGGAACACATGTACCGCCACCCCTACACCGAGGGCGGCGGGCGGGAAATCAACGAGCGCGTGCAGGAACTCGCCGCCGAGAAGGGCGTGGAGATGGCGCAAATCGCGCTCTCGTGGCTGTTCCACAAGGACACCGTGGACGCGCCCATCGTCGGCACGACCAGCGTCGAACACCTCGAACAGGCCGTCGAAGCGCTCGAAATCAGTCTCTCCGACTCGGACATCGACTACCTCGAAGAACCCTACGAGCCGGTGCCCGTCTCCGGCCACGAGTAGGGTCTGCATCGAGGGCTGCACTCGCTCCCTCGCGTCGCCGAAAAGCATTCACGAAGCCGACACGTCGGCCCGGTATGGGATTGACCGCGGAGTGGGCGCTGCTGCTCGTCGTGTCCGCCGTAGTCGTGCTGTACGGACTGTACACCGTCTACAACCTCTCGAACGCCCTCGGCGACTACCTGCGTTCCTGACCCGGCTCCCGTCCGGTCCGGAACCACAAGACCGAATCCGGTTGCACGACCACCTCCCGACATGCAGCCGGGCACCTACACCCTCCTCGTCTCGCTGCCCGAACCGGCCACCGTCGAGTTCGGCGCAGCCGGCTCCTACGACCTCGACACTGGCTGGTACGCCTACACGGGCTCGGCGTTCGGCGCGGGCGGCCTGAAGCGCGTGACGCGACACCGAGACCTCGCTGCCGGCGAGCGCGACGCCCGCCACTGGCACGTCGACTACCTGCTGGGCCACCCCGAGGCGAGCGTCGACGCCGTCTACGTCACCGAGAACGAGGACATCGAGTGCGAGACGGCCCGCCGGCTCGCCGACGAGTCGGAGCCGGTTGCGGGGCTGGGCGCGTCGGACTGCGACTGCGAGACGCACCTCGCGTACGCGGCCGACCGAGTCGTCCTCGCGGAGACACTCCGCGACTGCCACGGTAGACGCTGGCCCGACGCCTGACTACTCCGGGAGGTCGTGCAGGAACGTCTGGACCTCCAGCGTCCGGCCCTCGGGGTCCGCGGCGAAGAACTGGTAGATGTCGTAGTCCTCGTTCTCCCGGGGGCCGCCGGTCGCCACGTCCGCGAGGTCGTCGTGTCGCTCGTCGACCGCGGCGCGGGTGTCGTAGTAGACGGTGACGATGCCGTCCGTGTCCACGTCGTCCTCGCTCGCCGCGTCGCAGAACCCGAGTTTGAGGTCGTCGTGGCGGAGAATCGTGCAGCCGCCGTCCTGTTCGAGCCACACTTCGAACCCGAGGCGCTCGCGGTAGAACTCGACGACGCGGTCCCGCGCTGCCGTCCGGAAGAAGACGATGCCGCTCACGCTACTCCTCCAGTGGCACCCACTCGGTCGGTGTGTCGGTGACGCCCCGGAGCCGGGCTTCCTGCCCGCCGTCGTCGGGAACCCGGACTTCGAGGATGCCGTCGAACAGCTGGCTGATGGTGTTGACCGTCTGGGCGTCGTGGCTCTCCGGGTCGACGGAGAACACGCCCAGCCAGTCCTGGCTCTGTATCTGGCTCGTGAACACGTGCAGGAACCGGAACAGCCGCTGGATGTCGACGTACATCAACAGCGGCGAGAGCGAATCGAACCCCACGCGGAGCCGGTCGACGCCCGCCTCGGCGGCCGCTTCGGCGACGCCCGAGAACTCGATGCCGATGCCCGTCAGGTCGCCCGGCGAGGAGACGTGGTGGACGCCCTGTGCGGCCGTCGCCGAGCCGGACTGCGTGCTCACGCAGTCGACGACGTGGAGGAACGAACTCGGTCCGGCGAGTGACTGCTCGTACTCGTCGACGATTTCCTCGGCGGGGTCCCTGGAGGTCACTAACACTGACCCCTCAGCGTCGCGCTCGCCGCGCGCGACCAGGTCGAGGAGCGTGGTTCGCTTGCCCGACATTGCCGGCCCGCTCAACAGGAGATTCGTTCCGTGGTCGAACTCCCGACAGAGCGCGTCCGGTAGCACTCCCGTGACGTCGTACGGCATGTGAAACCCCCGCCGAACACTGTATCCGGCGCTGTCCATCTGTCCGAACCGGAGGCACATAAGTGTGGGCGGGACGGCGACGGAACCGCACGGTTTTCCGGCGACGTTCCGACGGACGTGGTGTGACAACGTACACACTGGAACGGAGCGCGCGTGCGTCCGGTGTCGCAGCCGTCGTCGTCTCGTTCGCGGGAATTCTCGCGGCTGTCGCGTCAGCGCCCTGGTTCTCGTGGACGGCGAACGACCTCTCGGACCTCGGCGTCGCGGGCGGTCTCACGGCCGGGCTGTTCAACTACTCGCTCGTCGCCGCTGGCGTCCTCGCGTTGCCGTTCGCGTGGTGGCTGGCGGCCACGGCGACCTCCAGATTCGGGGTGCTGACCGCCGCGGGGTTCGCTGTCACCGGCGCGTGCATGGCGGGTGTCGGGCTGTTCCCGAGCGATACCGACCTCCACTACCCGGTCGCGGTCGGTACCTACCTCGGTCTCACGTACACGCTCGCGCTCGACGCGAGCGACGCCGCCGTCGCCGGGTCGGCGCGGCGGGCGCTCGCCGGCATCTGGGGGGCGCTCGGCCACGTGACGATGTGGCTGGTCTGGGGTGTCGTCGGCTTCGCAGCCGGCGTCAGCGGCCTCGCACTGCCGGAGGTCGGCGGCTCGCTGCTGCTGGCGGCGTGGGTGGTCGCGACGGCGCGCGGTCGCTCGCAGGCGAGCGGCCGACGGGCGGGCGGGAACCCCGAACGTTGACGGGGGCGCGCTCCAATGCTGGACCGTGACCGTCGCCGACACCCTCGTCACGGGCGCGCTCGGAGTCTGGCTCGGGAGCATCGTCTTCTTCTCGTTCGTCGCCGCGCCGGCGCTGTTCTCCGAACTCGGCAGCGAGCGAGCGGGCGACGCGGTCAACGTCGTCTTCCCCCGGTACTACGTGTTCGGGGTTGCGATGGCGGCCGTCGCCCTCGCCGCCTGGATTGTCGGGCCGCTGGCGTTTGGCACCACCGAGCCGCCGCTGGCGGCCGACGCCGGCGTCTTCATGGGGGCCGCAGCGAACATCTACGCCCGGTACGTGCTCGTGCCGAAGATGGAGGCCGCGGGCTCGGACGCGTTCGCGCAGTACCACAAGCAGTCCGTCGCGCTGAACCTCGTCACGCTGACCGGCGTCGCCGTCGCGTTCGTCTCGGTGCTGGCCTAGCGAACTCCGAGATTCGCTTCGGATTCCAAAGAACCGGTCGCTGTTTTCCGAACGTTCGAAGGGAGAAACCGCTTGAACGGGGATGCCCTACGTACACACAATGACAGAACGGACAGTCCGCATCGACGTCGGCGGGATGACCTGTGCGAACTGCGCGGGCACCGTCGAGGACGCCGTCCTCGGCCTCGACGGGGTCAGCGACGCCGACGCGAACTACGCGACGGACGGCGCGTCGGTCACCTACGACCCCGACCGGACGGACCTCGCCGCCGTCTACGGGGCGGTCGAGGACGCTGGCTACGACCCGGTGACCGCCGAGACCACCATTCCCATTCAGGGGATGACGTGCGCGAACTGCTCGGGAACGGTCGAGGACGCCCTCCACGACGTGCCCGGCGTCGTCGACGTGGCCGCGAACTTCGCCACCGACGAGGCCCACGTCACGTACAGCCCCGGAGCCTTCGACCGCGAGGCGGCCTACGACGCCATCGAGAACGCCGGCTACGAGCCGGTGCGGGACACGGGCGGCGAGGACCGGGACGCCGACCGGAGCGCAGCCGACGAGGCCCGGCAGGCCGACATCCGCCGGGAGCGCAACCGCACGCTGTTCGGCGCGCTGCTGTCCGCGCCGATGCTGCTGTTCGTCGCCGACACGTTCCTGCTCGGCGGCAGCACCTTCCCGGAGACGCTCGCGCTCGGCGGCGTCGAGGTCGCGTTCGGCTGGGTGGAGTTCGCCCTCGCGACGCCAGTCTACGTCGTGCTCGGCCGCGTCTTCCTCGTGAACTCCTACACGGCGCTCGTGAAGAACCGGACCGCGAACATGGACGTGCTCATCGCGCTGGGGTCGACGACCGCGTACGTCTACTCCATCGTCGCGCTCCTCGGCATCCTCCCGAACGCCGGCCTCTACTTCGACACGGCCGCGCTCATCCTCGTGTTCATCACGCTCGGGAACTACCTCGAAGCCCGCTCGAAGGGGCAGGCCAGCGACGCGCTCCGGGAGCTCTTGGAGATGGAAGCCGACACCGCGCGCATCGTCGGCGACGACGGCGGGGAGCGCGAGGTCTCCGTCTCCGAGGTCGAGGTCGGCGACCGCCTGAAGGTCAAGCCCGGCGAGCAGATTCCGACCGACGGCGTCGTCGTCTCCGGCGAGTCCGCCGTCGACGAGTCGATGGTCACCGGGGAGTCCGTCCCGGTCTCGAAAGAGCCCGGCGACGAGGTCGTCGGCTCCACCATCAACGAGAACGGGGTGCTGGTCGTGCAGGCGACGAAGGTCGGTTCGGACACCGCCATCCAGCAGATCGTCGACACCGTCCGGGAGGCCCAGTCCCGGCAGCCCGACATTCAGAACCTCGCGGACCGCATCAGTTCGTACTTCGTTCCGGCGGTCATCGCGAACGCCGTCCTCTGGGGCGTCGTCTGGTTCCTCGCGCCCGGCGTGCTCGCAGACGTGGTCGCCGCGTTCCCGCTGTGGGGGCTCGTCGGCGGTGGCCCCGCGGCCGTCGGTGCCTTCGAGTTCGGCGTCGTCGTGTTCGCGTCGGCCGTGCTCATCGCGTGTCCCTGTGCGCTCGGGCTCGCAACGCCGGCGGCGACGATGGTCGGCACGAGCATCGGCGCGAACCACGGCGTGCTGTTCGAGGGCGGTGACATCCTCGAACGCGTCACCGAGGTCGACGCCGTCGTCTTCGACAAGACGGGCACCCTGACTACCGGTGAGATGGAGCTCACCGACGTCGAAGTCGTCGACGGAGACGCCACGCCCGACGGTGGCACCGTCGAGCAGACCGTCGACGAGTCGTTCGTCCTGCGGCTGGCCGCCGCCGCGGAGGCCAACAGCGAACACCCGCTCGGCGAGGCCATCGTCTCGGGTTCCGAGGCACGGGGCCTCGACGTTCCCGAGGTCGACGACTTCGAGAACGTCCCCGGGAAGGGCATTCAGGCGTCCGTCGACGGCCGCGAGGTGCTCGTCGGGAACCGCGCGCTCCTCGACGGCGAGGGCGTCGACCCCGCGCCCGCCGACGACGCGATGGAGCGCCTCGAACGCGAGGGGAAGACCGCGATGCTGGTCGCCGTCGACGGCCGGGTCGTCGGCGTCGTCGCGGACGCGGACACCGTCAAGGACTCCGCGAAGCGCGCCGTGAGCGAACTCCGGGAGCGCGGGCTCGCTGTCCACATGATTACCGGCGACAACGAGCGCACCGCGCGCGCCGTCGCCGAAGAGGTCGGTGTCGACCCCGAGAACGTCCGCGCGAGCGTGCTGCCGGACGAGAAGGCCGACGCCGTCGACGCCATCCAGCAGTCCGGAGCCGAGGCGATGATGGTCGGGGACGGCGTGAACGACGCGCCCGCGCTCGCCGCCGCCCACGTCGGCGTCGCCATCGGCTCCGGCACGGACGTCGCCATCGAGGCCGCCGACGTCACCCTGATGCGGGACGACCCCTACGACGTGGTGAAGGCCGTCCGCGTCGGCGAGGGGACGCTCGCGAAGATCAAGCAGAACCTCTTCTGGGCGCTCGGCTACAACACCGCGATGATTCCGCTGGCCTCCCTCGGGCTGCTGCAGCCCGTGCTGGCGGCCGGTGCGATGGCTGTCTCTAGCGTCAGCGTGCTCACGAACAGCTTGCTGTTCCGCAGGTACACCCCGGACGAGGACTACAAGCTGTTCGGTCGGTAAGTCGGCTGCCGTTCTCCCGTACCCACTCCCGTTTTTCTGGACTCTGATTCGGCGAGCCTGACGCAGGGCGTGCTTCAGCGAACTGACCAGCAGGTGCCCTGGCGGTCGCCGAGAGAGCGAAGCTCTCTCCAGACCTCGGAAATCTCCGATTTCCGGTGGACTGAAACGACGAGTCGAGAACGCCGAGGGCTTTCGCTGGTATGAGTCGAGTCGCTGTTCCTCGCCGCACGCTCCGGCCCCTCCACTCGCTGCAAGCCGCAAGACCCTAATCAGTCGACCGAGTAGCGCCGATAGCATGTCGAAGACTCTCTCCATCGACGGGATGGGCTGTGACGGCTGCGAGGACATCGTCGAGAGCGCGCTCAGCGACGTGAGCGGCGTCTCGGACGTCGACGCGGACCACGAAGCGGGCGAGGCAACCATCGAGGGCGACGCGGACACGGAGGAACTCCTCCGGAGCGTCGAACTCGCGGGCTACAGCGCGGAATCGGCCGACGTCTGAGGGTTCGGTTCTTCTCGCGGCGGCGCGCTCGACGCGTGCGTGCCGCGGCGCTCCGTCACCCGGTTACCCAGTAGTAACCCCCTCACACCGGCGTTACCGAGTGCCTAAGGGGACGGCGTCCCTTTCAAAGAACGAATGACCTCGACCGACGACATCGTCCAGGACCTGCCGCCGAGCGCGAAACTCGTACTGAAGGTGCTGGAGTACAACGGCGGGCTCACGCAGAAACAGATCGTGGAGAACTCCCGGTTGTCCCAGCGTACGGTGCGTGACGCCCTCGACCGCCTCCAGGAGGCCGACGTGGTCGAGAAAGACATCTACATCCCCGACGCGCGGCAGAACCTCTACCGGCTGAAAGTCGAGGAGTCGGACAGCGAGGCGGAAGCCGAGGCCGAGGCGGCCGAAGCGGAAGCGGTTCTCGACTAGCGGCTTCGTCTAGACGACCGACGCGGCTTCTTCGTCGACGGGGTCGAGGTGTTTCTGACCCCACTCCGCCATCGACATCACCACCGGCTCCAGCGACTCGCCGAGTTCGGTGAGCGCGTACTCGACGCGCACCGGCTTCTCGCTGACGATGGTGCGGGAGACGATGCGTTTGTCTTCGAGGTCGTCGAGGCTCTCGGAGAGCACCTTGCTGGAGATGCCGTCGACCTCCTCCTGGAGGGCGTTGAATCCGAGCGGTCCCTCACTGAGGAGGCGATGGATGATGACTGGGTGCCACTTCTTCCCGACCAGCGCTGCCGTCGACGTGATGGAACACCAGCCATCGCCGGGACACCAGGCCGGCAGCTGCTCCGTGTCTGCCATGTCTCCGGGTAGGGACGCTGCCGTGTTAAGGCTACCTGACCCTACTCGGTTACGGTCGCGTAACGCCCCATCCAGAACCGGATTCGGACGAACGAGGCCGCTCAGAGGTCGCCGGCGGCCGCTCGTCGCCGGACGTGGCGGGCGCGCTCCCGGATGGCGGCGAGGTCGCCCGCGTCGCGTTTGTCGTCGAGGTGCGAGTAGACGAGCCCCATCCGGTGGTTCGACCGGAGGCGGTCCTCGTGGGTCGCGAGGAAGTCCCAGTAGAGGCTGTTGAACGGGCACGCGCGCTCGCCGACGGTGGCGTCGGGGTCGAACGCGCAGTCCGCGCAGTGGTCAGTCATGCGGTCGACGTAGTTCGCGGACGACGCGTACGGCTTCGTGGTGAAGGCGTCCGTGCCGAAGACGCCCATGCCCACGACGTTCGGGGTGACGACCCAGTGGTAGGCGTCCACGAAGCCGCCGTGGAACCAGTCGTTCAGCGCCTGCGGGCTGGCTCCGTACGTGAGCGCGAAGTTCGACAGCAGCATCAGGCGCTCGATGTGGTGGGCGTAGCCGCGGTCGTAGACGCGGCCGACCGCCGAGGACAGACACGCCATGTCGGTCGCGTCGGCGTCCCAGTACAGCGCCGGGAGGTCGCGGTCCGCGCCGAGCTGGTTGGCCGACGCGAGCTCGGGCATCTCCAGCCGGTAGACGTGCCGCATGAACTCCCGCCAGCCGAGTATCTGGCGGACGAAGCCCTCCACGGAGTTCAGGGGCACGTCGTCGCGCGCCCGGTACGCCTCGATGGCTGCTTCGACGACCTCGTCGGGGTCGAGCAGCCCGACGTTCAGCGCCGACGAGAGCAGGCTGTGTTCGAGGTGCCAGTCGTCGGCGAGCACGGCGTCCTCGTAGGGGCCGAACGCCGGGAGCCGGTGGGTCAGGAAGTCGTCGAGCGCGCGCTCGGCCTGCCCGCGGGTCACCGGCCAGTCGAAGCCGGTCGGGTCGCCCCAGGTGTCGAACTCGTCGGCGACCCACTCGCGGAGCGCGGGGACGTGGTCGCCATCCTCGAACGAGGGGACGGGCGGGGACTCGTAGTCGGCCGGCGGGGTCTCTCGATTCTGGTCGTCGTAGTTCCACTCACCGCCCTCCGGATTCCCGTCCTCGTCGACGAGGTAGCCGGTCTCCCGGCGCATCTCGCGGTAGAACGACTCGTGGTCGAACGGCGGCTCCGTCCCCTGCCAGTCGTCGAACTGCGCGGGCGAGCACAGGAAGTTCGCGTTCGGGACGACGTCGAGGCTGCCGCCGCGGTCCTCGACGAGTCGTCGGAGGCGGTCGGCCGCGCCGTGGCTCGCCGGCCGCTGCACGACGAGGTCGTCGCCGGGGTACTGCTCGAAGTACGCGTCCAGTCCGTCCGCGAACGTCTCGGCGCGCTCGTAGACGACCTCGACGCCGTCCGCCCGGAGGTCGTCCCGGCGGTGTCGCATCGCCGCGAACACGAGCACGAGCTTCTGGGGGTGGTAGCGGCGGCGGCGCGCGAACTCGGCGGCCTCGACCATCAGGACCCGGTCGGGGTCGGCCGCGAGCGGGCCGCGCCGGCGCGAGAGCTGGTCCCCGAGTACCCAGACAGTAGTCACACGTAGACTCAGGGACGGCAGCGCCAAAGAGCTACTGTCGCCGTCGCGTCACCGCAGCTTCTGGTAGACTTTCGCCACGGTGTTCATGCCGACCGACCCCTTCTTGACCGTGAAGTACGGGACGAGGTCCGGCGCGAACTTCGCCTTGTACGTGTAGATGCGTTCGTGGTTCGCCCCCATCAGGTCCAGACTCTCCAGTCCGCGGTCGATGCCGTCGACGCAGACCTGCCACTCGAGGAGGTCGTTGACGGGCACCGGCGCGTCGACCTTCCCGCTGGCAATCCACGCGCCGGCGCAGGTGTCGCTCTCCACGTCCACGAGCCCGCCGACGACCTCGCCGTCGACCCGACAGACGTACGGCCGGATTGCGCCCGGCGGGAGCGCGTCGGCGAGGTCGCGCACGAACGCCGCGTCGATGGGGAACGACTCGCCCTGCTCGCGGTGGCGTTCACGGGTGAGCTCGACGATGTTGTCGATTGCACCGGGGCCGCCCTCTTCGACCTCGTAGCTGGTGTCGTACTCGTCGCGGACGCGCTTCCGGAGGTCGGAGCTGAACCGCGAGAGCAGGTCGTCGGGCGTGGTGTCGAGGTCGACGAGGTACGTGTACCGGGGGACGACCTCGTAGTCCCGCCACTGGTACGGCCGGACGTCGTCGTAGCCGACCGCCGTCCGGATGTTGACCAGCCCCGGGGACAGCTCGCGGTCGACCCAGTCGAGGGCGGCGTCGACGAACCGCCGGTGGCGGCGGTCGCGCTTCCGGCGTTTGAGCTTCCCCGTGTTCACCGTCACCGGACCGAGGTAGGGGAGTTTGAGCCCGGGTGGCGGCGAGGCGGCCACCGTTGCCGGCCCCTTCGTCAGTTCGAAGACGGGAAGCGCGCCGACCGGCTCCTGGCCCTTGAAGCCGACGAGCCGGTGGAGGTCGGCGTCGGCGTAGTCGGCGAACACGTCGAGGGCGTCCGAGCGGTGGAACGGCGTCGCCGCCGGCGCAGCCGTCACGATGTCGTTGTACTGCTCGTCGTCGATGGTGCGGATGTCGAGGCTCATGTGTCGTCGAGGTAGCCGAGGTTGGCGAGGCGTGCTTCGACTCGCCGGTCGTCCGTGCGTTCGGTCGGGCCGTCGTCGTAGTCGCCGTAGTCCGCGGGCGGCACGGCGTCGACGACGGGCAGCGGGTCGCCGTCCATCTCGGTGCTGGGCGGGACGCCGAGCGCCGAGAGGACGGTCGGTGCGACGTCGAAGAGGTGGGCGTCGGCGAGGTCGGCGTCCGGGTCCACGGCGTCGCCGGCCGCCGCGACGAGGCCGTGGCGCTTGTGGTTCCAGGATTCGGCGGCCGGCCCGAAGGTGTCGCCGCGCAGCGATGCCGTGAGGTAGGTGTCGAAGCCGTCCGGCACCACGAGCACGTCGGCGGCGTCCTCGACGTGGGGTCCGTCGAAGACCGCCTCCCGGGGTTCGACGGCCGAGAACACCGGGTCGCCGTCTGGCGTGCGGGCGGCCCGGAGCTCCGCGACGAGCGCGTCCCGGACCCGGTCGTACTCCGCCGGCGGGACCGTGCCGTCGGGCTCGCGGCCCCGGAGATTGATGCGGACGCCGAGTTCCGTCCGCGAGCGCATGTAGGCCGTGGAGGCTGCGAAGTCGACGCGCTCGGTGCCCGCTCGCACCGTCTCCGTGGAGACGACCCGGAGCACGAGGTCGTCGAGTCCGAGCGCCGAGAGGACGCGACCGATGCGCTGGCTCGTCAGCCCGACCGAGGCCGCACTCGCCACCAGGCGCTCGCCCAGCGACGGCCCGCGGTCCGTGTCGACGTCGCCGTCCTCGTCGCCGCGCTCTCGGTGCAGCGATGTCCACGAGGGCATCCCGCCCTCGCCGCGCGTGGTCTCCACGAACCCCGTCTCGCGGAGGTACTCGTTCACGCGGAACTCCGCGGGGTCGTAAGGGCCGACGCCGTGGTCGCTGGCGAGAATCACGGTGTCCGGGTCGCAGGCGTCGAGGACCACGCCGAGTTCCTCGTCGACGGCCTCGTAGACGGCGCGCAGGGCGTCCTCGTCGTTGGGGCGCTCGTGGATGACGGTGTCCGTCTGCTGGAACTGGAGGAAGCCGAACTCGGGGTCGAAGCGGTCGGCGAGATGTCGGAACGCCGCGCCCCGCATCTCGGTGAGGCGCTCGTACCACGCGACCTGCTCGTCGCCGTCGACGCCGTCCGGCGCGTACACCCGGTAGTCGCCGAGTGCCTCGCGGAGGTCGTCGAGGAGCCGGTCCGGGTGGGTGGGCGGCGACTCCGGCGCGACGTAGCCCGGGACGAGCGCGCCGTCGAACTCCGTCGGCGGCGCGGTCACGGGAACGTTCACGACCACGCTCGTCAGCCCGCGCTCCGAGAGCAGCTCCCAGAGCGCGGGCCGGCGGACGCGGGTGCGGTTCACCACGTCCCAGTCGTAGCCGTCGAACGCGAGGAAGTCGAAGACGCCGTGCTTGCCGGGGTTCGTGCCCGTGTACATGGAGGGCCACGCGCTCGGTGTCCAGGGCGGAATCTGTGACTCCAGGCGGCCCGACGCCCCGCGTTCGAGGAGGTCGCCGAGCACCGGGAGTCGGCCCGCGTCCACCAGCGGCTCGACCACCGGGAGACACGCGCCGTCCACCCCCACGAGCAGCGTCCGCAGTCCGGGGGAGTCCTGTCTGTTCACGACTCCTCCAATCCAGTACTGGACGATTGTTACGACGTGACTAGCCCGGCGTTACGCCGGCCCGAACCACGCCAGCCCATCGACTCGGGTCCGGCGACCGGGTCCAGACGGGGCCGGCCCGCTGGCTCGGCCCCAGTCACTGGTCGCGCCTCGCGAGTGCGACGCCGGCGAGCGCAATCAGCGCCGCGACCAGTGCCGCCTCCAGCGTGAACCCCGGCACGGTCGCGGGCGCGTCCGCTGTCTCGCTCGTGGTCGCCGTGTCGCCGCCCGCGACAGTGACGGTCACGCTCTGCCCGGCGACGCTCGCCGTGTACGTCCCGGGTTCGACGAGCCGGCGCGTGAACGACACTGTGCGCGTCTCTCCCGGTTTCACGGACACGTTCTCGACCCCGACCCGCTCCCCGAATAGCGCCAGTTCGACGGCCATCGAGCCGACACTCCCGCCGTCGTTGCGCACGGTGGCGTTGACGTGGAATCGGTCGCCAGACGCGACTTCGCTCGCGCTCGCCGAAACGTCGGTCACGGCGAGCCGCGGGTCGGCCGGCGTCACGTCCACCTCGACGCGGCCCGCTCGCTCCGCGGTGACTTCGTACGCGCCCGCCGTCTCGAAGCGGTGAGAGACGCTGAAAGTCGTGTTCTCGCCCGCGTCGAGCGTGACCGTCTCCGTCGCGAGCACGTCGCCGTCGAGCGTGAACGTCACGTTCGTCGTGCCCGACCCGTTCCCGGTGTTCGCGACGCCGACAGCGAACGTCGCGTTCTCCCCGGTGAGCAGGTCGGTGTTCGTGACGTTCAGTTCGCCGACCGCGAACTCGGGCTCCGGCTCGGGTTCCGGCTCTGGGTCGTCGGCCTCGTCTCGGTAGTCGCCCGAACTGCTCTGGTCGCCGCCACTTCCGCCTCCGCCGCCCGCACCGCCACCACCACCCCCGCCGCCTGCACCACCGCCTCCGCCACCGCCACCACCACCTCCGCCACCGCTCCCGTCGTCTGGCTCGGAGACGGTGATATTCAGCGTCGCGGTGTCCGTCAGCGTCTCGTTCGCCGAGTCGTTCCCGCTGACGGTCAGTTCGACGGTGTAGGTGCCGGCAGCGCCGTAGGAGTGGCCGACGACGCCTCCGGACGCCGCCTCGCCGTCGTCGAACGCCCACTCGTAGTCGTCGACTGTGTCTGCGGGCGTCGACCCGGTGCCGTCGAACGTCACCGACTCCCCGGTCTCGACCTCGGTCGCAGACGCGTCGATGGCGGCCGAGAGCGTCGGCGTCTCGTTCGCCGGCTGGACGGCCAGCGACGCCGTCGCCTCGCCGGTCTCGCCGGCCGCGTCGGCGACCACGACGGACGCCTCGTAGGTGCCCGCCTCGTCGTAGCTCGTGGTGGTCGTCGGCTCGGTGGTGTTCCGGTCGACGGCTCCGTCGCCGTCGAGGTCCCACTGGTAGTCGACGACCCCGTCGTCGTCGGTAGAGTTCGACGCGTCGAGGACGACGGGCTCGCCGACGGTCGCGTTCGCCGGGACGGAGAGCGAGGCGTTCGGCGGGTCGTTCGCGTCCACGACCGTGACCGGCGCGCTCGCGTTCGCCGTCTGCCCAGCCCCGTCGACGACCGTCACCGTCGCCGTGTAGTTCCCCGGGGACTCGTAAGCGTAGGTCGCCGTCGGCTGTTCGGTCGCGTCCTCGACCTCGCCGTCGCCGTCGAGGTCCCACTGGTAGGCCGCGATACCCCGGTCGTCGCTGGCGTTCGACGCGTCGAAGGTGACAGACTCGCCGACCGCCGCCTCAGCGGGCGCAGTCAGGGCCGCGGTCGGTGGCTGGTCGGCAGCCACGACCACGGTCGCCGTCGCCGTGTCGGTCGCGGTCTGGGTGTCCACGACGGTCACGCTCACGGACCACTCGCCCGTCTCGTTGTAGGTCGTGGTGGTCGTCGGCCCGGTGGTGTTCCGGTCGACTGTCCCGTCGCCGTCGACGTCCCAGCGGTACTCGGCGATGCCGTCGTCGTCGGTGGAGTTCGACGCGTCCAGCGTCACTGTCTCGTTCGGCGAGACGCTGTCGGGCACCGACAGCGACGCATCCGGCGGCGCTACGACCGCCACGTCCAACTCGGCGCTGTCGTGGTTCGCGTACTCGTCGTACGCCGTGACGTTCACCGTCTTCGTCCCACCGCTGTCGAAGGAGTGTGTGACAGTCGGACTCTCGGTGGTCGCCTCCGCGTCACCGTCGCCGTCGAAGTCCCACTCGTAGCCCGCCACGTCGCCGTCGGCGTCGGTCGTCCCGGACGCGTCGAAGGTCACGGTCTCCCCCGGGCTCGCGTTCGCCGGACCATCGAGGGCGGGCGACGGCGGCGAGCCGGCCCCGCAGCCGTCGTGGTGGACGAACACCCGCTGGTCGAGCGAGAGGTCGGCGACGACCGCGCCGCCAGTCCCCCGGAGCGTCCAGCCCTCGGTCCTGTTGCCGTCGTCGCCCGAGTACGGCCACTCGCCCCAGAAGTCCGCCGCCTCGTTGTACCCCGGGTCGATGGTGATGGTCTCGAAGTCCCCGCCGTCGAGCCCCCGGAACGCAGCGCCGTCCGTGCGGTTCGGGCCGTACTTCCAGTCGATGTCGGCGGTCGAGTCGCCGTCTTCGTACTCGAAGTCGTCGTCCTGCGTGCCGTTCGCGTAGTAGTCGTCCTGAACGGCGAGTTCGCCGCCGGACGGCAGCCCCGTGAGCGTCCACGTGATGGTGCCGCCGCCGTCCTCGACGCCGCGCTCGTCGTGGACGACGACGAGACTCGTCCCGTTCGCGCCGTCGTAGACGAACAGCGAGGACTGCGCCGTCGCCTGGAACGCGTCGGTCCCCCACGAGCTGTACGTCCCGTTCCCCGTCCCGTTGTGCGTCTCCGGGTTCCGGTAGTCGTAGAACGACTCGACGGTCTCGCTGCCGTCGCCCGCCGGTTCGACCGGCTGACAGTTCGTGCCCTGTGCGACTGCGACGCTCGCCGGCGCGTCAGCGCCAGCGGACCCCGCGAACAGTGCGAGCCCCGGAACCGCGGCCACGGCACCCGCAGTGACGACCGCCGCGAGCGTGACTGCGAGTACCCGCCGCCGACTGGTCTCTGGACCGGTCATTGTGGCCCGCTACCGCCGAGCGCGCTATTGTTATAGAGCGGCTGTCGACTGCTTCGCCCCGATTTCGGGCGTGCGAAGGCCCTGTCGGTAGCTCGACGGGACTCGGTAAGGACGTGGCTGGAACCGCGCCCCGACGGCGCTCGCGACTCGTCGTCGCCCGGTACCCAGTGTGTAACGGCCGTTCGACCGTCGCCCACAGGTCGGACGGCGACGGGTCGCGTCTCGGGGCGCTTAAGCCGCCCAGTCGCCTACCCGGTGGCGTGCAGAACGTCACGGACCGAACGAGCAACCCCTTCGACATGCGGCCGCCCTGCGACGCCGTCGTCCCCGGGTACGGCGACGTGAACGCCGACCTGCACGTCGTCGGCGACCACCCCGGCGTCCACGGCGGTGTCGAGTCCGGCATCCCGTTCACCGACTCGCCGGCGGGCGACCGGCTCCGCGAGGCGCTGCGGGCCGGCGGCGTCCTCGACGACGAGGACGGCCCCGAGGGCGTGTTCTTCTCGTACCTCCACGCCTGCGTGCCCGACGGCGAGCCGACCCCCGAGGACTACCGGGAGATGGAGCCGTTCTTCGACGCGGAACTGCGCGCCATCACCGCCCACGTCCTGCTGCCGGTCGGCGAGCGCGCGACCCGCCACGTCCTCGCGAACTACACCGCAATCGCGCCCGACGACGTGACGCTCTCCGAGATCCACGCGACGGACCTCCACGGCAGCGGCTGGCTCGTCGTCCCCTGCCTCGACCCCGCCGGCTGGAGCGACGACCAGGAAGCCGACTACGTCGACGCGCTCCGGAGCTTGCTCGGGACAGACTACCAGCGGGAAGCCGACCTCGGGCGGTTCCTCGTCGGCCCCGAACCGTACACGGTCCGGTAGGGTGACGACCAGTCCGGTCGCGTTCGACAGAGGCGGCCCGGAGGCGGTGGCGAGTGCGGAACGTCAGTCCTCCAGCGGGGGCACGTCGCCCAGGACAGCGAGGCTGTCCATGTCGCTGGCCGTGAAGAACACGGCGTCGTCGACCATGACTGGCGGGACGATTACGTTGGGGCTGCGGCCGAAGTCCCAGTACCAGCGCATCTCCCCTGTCTCGCGGTCGAGCGCGCTGATTGTCGTCTGGTTCGATGCGAAGCTGGGGTCACTGAGCGGGAGCACGACCGTCTGGGATCCGACGCAGAGTTCCGATTTGCTCTCCGGACGGTCGCGGTACCACTGCTCCGCGCCGGTTTCAGCGTCGACCGCTACGACGCCGCCGTAGCTGGCAGCGAAGACCGTCCCGTTGGCGGTACCGAGCCCGACGATATCGTGTACCCCGTTCTCGTGCGTGAACGTGAAGAGTTCGCGGCGGCGCTCGCCCGTCTCCGGGTCGTAGACAACGAGCGTGCCGTCGTCGTCGACCACTACACCACTCTCGGTCACGACGGGCGGTACGGACCAGGGATGATCAGTTAGTTCGGTCTGCCAGCGCTCGGAGCCGTCGGCCAGCGAAATGGCGGCGAGGCTCGGCGCGCCGTCGATCTCGCCGACGGCGAACACGCGCTCGCCGGCCACCGCCGGCGCAAGGGAGAGCCCGCGGACCACATCTGACTCCCAGTGTTGCTCCCCGTTCGCTGCCCCGAACGCTTCGATGCCGTCCTCGGACGCGAGCAGTATCGTCCCGGTGGCGTCGTCCGCGACGAGCAACTCCGAGAACTTGAGGCCGTTCGTCGTCTCGGTCCAGATTCGCTCACCACTCTGTCGGTCGAGCGCGACGAGCGTCGTGTCGTAGGCGACGACGAGCCGGTCGTCGACGAGGGCCATCCCGTTCTCTCCGCTCGCGTCGAGGGTGGTTCGCCACTGCTCGGTGCCGTCCTGCGCGTCGAGTGCGAACACACTCCCGTCTTTGCTCGGGTCGAAATTCGTCAGGTAGACCGTACCGTCGGAGACCACGGGCCGCCAGCGGGTGAACGCCTTCGACGTCCACGCCACGTTTCCACGCGGTGGCGCAGACACGTTCGGCGCGAATGAGTTCGCGCCGTCCGCGCCGTGCTGTGGCCACGTTCCCGTGGGTGTCTCTGGGAGGGGTCTGTCCCGCCTCGACGACGAAAACACCGACAGACACCCCGCGAGAGAACTCGCACCGACGGCCGCTGCAGTCAGGACTCGTCTGCGGTTCACAACTTGACTGTGGAGGGCAGTTTCCATAATAATTCGTCGAGTACTACGGTAGAATATTTTGTGGCGTAGTCCCGTGCCGACCGTCAGGTACGGCACGCCGACACGCCAAATACTGGGGGGTCTGTCCACGTCGAGACGACGGTACGACTACAGTTTATTGACAGCACCGCGAGAGTACGCTCCCGCGAACCACATGCAGGAGTACGCGGAGTTCTCGACGAAGTCGTCCCAGTCGTCGTGGTTGTTCGGACCGTTCTCGACGATGGTCTCGTAGACCTGGTCGGAGTAGTTCGTCGAGTCGCCCGCGACAGTCTCACAGGCCGCCTGCATTGAGCCGTCCCACTGGGGGTTGTTCATCCCCTCGGAGAACCGCTGGCTGAACGACTTCGACGTGTCGTTGGCCGAGCTCCAGTTGTCCTCGATGAACTGCTTGTACGCGAAGTGAATCGTGCCCTGCGTGTCCAGAACCTGCGGCCCGATCGAGCCGGTGTGGAGGGGATGGGACACGTCTTGGAGGAAGTGGAACGCCTGTCCGACCTCCTCGAAGTCCGTGCTCCCGGATGTCGCGCTCTCCCAGTGGGCCTGAGCGTCGTCGGGAGCCGCGCCGTGGACTTCGACCTGCAGGAGGCCGATTCCGATGGGCAGGAACGCGGCGAGGATTCCGTCGGCTTGGAACTTCTCTCCGCCCGGAACGTACATGTGATGCGGGCTCGCGGAATCGTCGATGTCCCGAATCGCCTTCCGAATTTCGTCCTCGACGAGACTGAGGGAGATGTCGACTATGTCGAACCGGTCGCCGAGGTACAGCCAGCCGTCCGAACAGACCTGGCACTTCTGATCCCACTGGTCGGGGTCGACGGCTCCGTCTTTCAGCGTGCCGGATTTGTTTTCGTGTTCCGTTCCTTGGACTGCAGCCGCGGCCATCTTCTTGTGAATGGTCCCGGAGTGTGCCGGTTCGACCTGCGTGTCGAACTCCTGTTGGAGACTGGTCCCGGCACTCGACGCGATTCGTCCGACGGCTTCGCCGCCGTTCTCTGCCTCTGTTAGTTCGCTTCGACCGACATCTGTCTCCCAGAGCGAGGCAGCCTCTGGTTCTGTGAGGTGGTACGTGAGTTCTCGTTCGTCTCGCTCGTCGCGTTCGAGTTCGACGTCGTACGTCGAGCGGAACTCCTTCAGCGTCGCCTGCTTTCGTCGAGTTTCGGTCGCGCTCGCGGGTGCTTTCCGCAGCAGTTCGTTGATTCTGTCGTGGTCCACCGTGAGCAGCCACCAGTGCCGTCCGACAGCCTCCCGAACGTCGTCGCCTACCGTTCGGTACTTGAAGTCGAACGGCGATTCGGGGAGGTTCTCCGACGCGGCCAGTCCGGTTCTCGCACTGGTGACAGCCGGGATTCCCGCGATAGCCGTACTACTCGCGACGCCTTTCAGGAACGTCCGCCTAGTTGGGTCTGTCATGCGAACTGCACTTGGAGATGATGCGGAGAGTGGTTAAAACTACGGATGTTTAAAAATAGTTTAGTTAGATTCTGTGTCTAAAATTTTGAGAGAGATATACTACTATTGTGTGTTTTCTGCCGGGGCGTTCGGAAAATGTGTGAGTGATTCCCATTAGGTCCGGTAGGCGACATATCGGAGATTCTTGACGTGCCCCCTCACGAACTCAATCCAGTGGCCAAGCAGTGCGACCGAGGGTCTAACCACCTCTCTGGAGCGCGCGAACCCCCCGCACGGCGCGGGCACCACTGTGGACGACACAACTATTTGTTCGAGCGACCGCTACGCCCTCGTCGTGTACCACATCCAGTTGACGAACGCCGCCTTCGAGGGCCGGAACAGCGTCTACCTCCTCGGCGTCGGCGACGACGACGCACCGACGACGCTCGTCGACACCGGCATCGCCACGCCCGACGTCGAGTCGGAACTCCGGGACGCCCTCGACGCCCGCGGCGCGTCGTTCGCCGCCGTCGACCAGGTCCTCCTGACGCACTGGCACCACGACCACGCCGGCCTCGCGGGCGCTATCCAGGCCGACGGCGACGCCACCGTCTACATCCACGAGGCCGACGCGCCGATGGTCTCACAGGACGCCGACGCCGTCACGGCGATGGAGACTAAACAGGCGGCCTACCTCGACCAGTGGGGAATGCCCGACGACAAACAGGCAGAACTCAACGACTTCCTCGGCACTCACGACGGTCTCCAGGGTCAATCGGCCGACGTGACGCCGCTGTCGGACGGCGACACCGTCGACCTCGGCTACTTCGAGGCCGAGGTCGTCCACCTCCCCGGACACGCCGCCGGGCTCGCCGCGTACGCCTTCGAGCGCGACGGCCGCCGGGAGGCGTTCGTCGGCGACGCCGTCCTCCCGAAGTACACGCCGAACGTCGGCGGCGCGGATGTCCGCGTCAAGCGCCCGCTCCAGCAGTACCTCGACAGCCTCCAGCGCGTCGAGAGCCTCGACCTCGACCGCGCGTGGCCCGGCCACCGCGGCCCCATCTTCGCGCCGACCGAGCGCGCCCGCGACATCGCCGCCCACCACGACGACCGCACCGAGCGCGTCCTCGATGTCGTCCGCGACCAGGGCCAGGTGACCGCGTGGAGCGTCAGCGCGGCGCTGTTCGGTGGCCTCCGGCACATCCACATCCTCCACGGGCCCGGTGAGGCGTACGCCCACCTCGACCACCTCGTCCATGAGGGCGTCCTCCGCGAAGTCGACGACGCCGGGCCCGCTGTCCGCTACGAACTCGCCTGAACCCAACGACTTTCGGCGCTCCCACGTAACCGTCGGGCATGGTTCAGGAGGAATCCGACCGCGAACTCGAACGAGGCGACACGGCTCCCGACTTCGACCTCCGCGGCACCGACGGCGAGACGTACACCCTCGACAGCTTCGGCGACTCCGAGGCCGTGTTGCTCGTGTTCACGTGCAACCACTGCCCGTACGCGAAAGCGAAGTTCGACACGCTCAACGACATCGCGGCGGACTACGGCGACGTCGCCGTCGTCGGCGTCAACCCCAACGACGCGGACGAGTACCCCGACGACTCGTTCGAGCGAATGCAGGAACTCGTCGACGACGGCACCATCCAGTACGACGCGTACCTCCGCGACGAGAGTCAGGACGCGGCCCGCGCCTACGGCGCGACCTGCACCCCCGACCCCTTCCTGCTGGCGAACACCGGAGACGGCTTCGAACTCGCGTACCACGGCCGCCTCGACGACGCGCTGAACCCTGACGACGAGCCGTCCCGCGAGGGCGGCGATGCCCGCGACGCCATCGACAGCGTGCTCGCCGGCGAGCCGGTCGACGACGAGTTCAAACCGTCCCGCGGCTGCTCCATCAAGTGGAGCGACGACTGACCGCCCGGTAGCCGTTTTCCCGTCGCCGCGGCACAATCGCTAAGCCCCGGGGTACCGACACGTCTGCCATGAGCCGCATCCTCGGCGACGACGTGGAATCGCTGCTCGCCGCCGCGAACCCCGAGCCGTCGCCGCTGCTCGCGGAGATGACCGAACACGGCGACGATCGAGGCTTCCCGACGGTCGGCCCGGACGCCGGCCGCTTCCTGCGACTGCTGGCGACGCTCGCGGACGCCGAGCGCGTCTTCGAGTTCGGCTCCGGGTTCGGCTACTCGGCGGCCTGGTTCCTGCCCGCGCTCCCCGCGGACGGCGAACTCGTGCTCACCGACTACGACGAGGCCAACCTCGACGAGGCCCGTGCGTTCCTCGACCGCCTCGACCCGGACGCCGCAGTGCACTACGAGGCCGGTGAGGCACTCGACAGCTTCGAGCGCTACGACGGTCCCTTCGACCTCGTGCTCCTCGACCACGACAAGGCCCGGTACGCCGAGGCGTTCGACGAGGTGGTCGAGGCCCTCGCGCCGGGCGGCGTGGTCGTCGCGGACAACATCATGGAGGGCCCGGTCACGCCCGAGAGCGTCACCGACGCGCTCCGGGGCGGCGACCCGGTCGACGACTCGACCGCCGGCATCGCGGCGTACGTCGAGCGCGTGCGGGACCACCCGGACTTCGAGACGGCACACGTCCCGCTCGGAGAAGGGCTCGCCGTGAGCACACTGACCCGCTGAGTGAGACACCGCGCTGTCGTCGTCGCTCACTCAGACGAGCATCGTGGCCCTGTAGAGCGCGTACGCCGTCAGCGTCGAACCGAACAGTGTCGCAACCCAGCTCGCGAGCGTGCCGGCGTACTTCCGGGTGTCGACGCCAGCGCCGCCCCCGCTGGCCGCGAACCCGCAGCCGGCGATACTGTTGATGATGATGTGATTGTACGAGATCGGGACACCGAGCACGTTCGCGATGACCTGCACCATCGGAATCGCCGTCACGAGAACGGCCAGCGACGTGCGCTGGCCGAGACTCGCGTACTGACGGCCGACGGCCTGTAGCATCACCGGGCTCTTCACCCACGCGCCGAGCGTGATGCCGAGTCCGCCGAACGCCATCAGCGACAGCAGGCCGAAGCCCAGGTCCTCGACCGTCCCCACCAGAGGACCGACGGCCAGTCCCACCTGACTGCCGCCGCCGATGAACGAGAACACGACCCCGGCGAACAGCACCGCACTGTCGACCCACCGCTCGACACGCGGCGACTCGGGGACGAGCCGTTCCAGCGCGACCGTGACGCCGTACGCCAGCACGACCGCGACGACACCCGACGCCACCCACGCACCGAGTGTGAGCGTCCAGTAGTCGAGATTCGGGTCGTAGCCGGCGGCGAACCCCACGCCGGCGACCGCGCCGAACGTCGAGAACGCCACCGGTATCGAGTGTTCGAAGTAGATACCCAGTCCGACGAAGACGCCGATGACCACGAGTGCGACCGTTCCCATCCCGAAGGTCACGGGCCCGGAGACGATTTCCGTCCCCACGCCCCGGGTGACGGCAGCCCCCTGTGCGACCGCACCGACGAACCCGACGGCACCGACGACGAACGCACCACGGAGCACCGTAATCGAGTTCGACCCGACTGCGGGAGCCATCGACACCGAGACGCTGCTGGCACCCGTCACTGCCGCGACGACGAACGAGATGAGAAACGCCCCCACGAGGAGAATCGGTGAAGGCACGAACTGGCAGGCGCTTGCTCCGCTCTGGAGAAAAACGTGGTGGATTCGACGCGGCTGCGCGCGGTTTCGTCCCAGGATTTAGGTGTCCTGACCGGTACGTTCCCGGCGTCGACGAGACAGCAGAACTGCACCGAGTAACCGACTCGCAGTGACGACACCATCCACATGTCCGAGGACAGGCAGACGCCTTCGTCACCGTCTGAACGTATCGTGACGGAATCGATACGCGGCCCCCGACTCCGGGAGTTCGCGCCGCCGACGCGCCCGCTCGTCGAGAAGCTCCGCGAACTGGTCGGCGAACGCAGCGTACTCGGTTCGGTCGCCGGCTGACGACAGGCCCGTCGTCGGGGCTTCTTCTCGGCGTTACGCCTCGGCTTCGGCGGTCCGCTCCTGGAACTCCTCGACGCGAGAGAGCGCCGCCTCTTCGCTGCCGACCTCCACGCGCTCGTAGGCCGACCCCTCGTCGGCCTGCTCCAGTCGGTCGTAGGTCACCGCCCAGTCGCCGCGCGCCGTCTGCCGCAGCCGGATGACGGCGTTGCCGTCCGCTCGCTCCCACTCGCGACCGGCCTGCCGCTCGACCTCGTGGTACTCCATGCGGGCGAATACGAGCGCTGCGACGTAAGCGCGGCGCTTCCGGTTCGACGCGCTCCTACTCGTCCGGGGAGTCCCAGTCCGCGTGTTGGTGGTCCTGGGTCGGCTCGACGCGTTCGAGGACGACGCCCTCGACGAACCCGCCGCGGTCGTCGGTCTTCGCCGCTCGCATCTCCTCCAGGTAGTCGCGGTCGACGTCCCGCGCCGCACAGATGGCGTCGACCACGTCCAGCACGTCCCCGAGTTCGGCGACCGTCCGGCCGTCGGCGAACTCCTCGGCCTCCTCGACGAGCTTCTCGGCGAGCCGGTCGCGGTACTCCTCGCCCTCCGCGCGGTAGGTGACTGGCGTCTCGCCGTCCTCTCGAATCTCGGACGGTACGTCGTCGCGCACGAGCTTGTCGTACTCTTCGCTCATGGGCTGTCTCCGCCCGACAGTGGCAAAGAACTGTCGTCTACCGTCAGCAGGTCACTCGATCGCGGCCAGCACTTCGTCCGCGTGTCCCTCGGGGTCGACGCCCTCGAATGCGGCCGCGATAGCGCCGTCCGGACCGACGACGTACGTGTTCCGGGACGTGACCGACAGCAGGTCGCCCTGAATCTCGCGCTCGCCGTAGGACTCGTACGCGGTCGCGACCTCGCCGCCGTCGTCGCTCAGGAGGTCGAACGGCAGGTCGTACTTCTCGTGGAAGTCGGCGAGGTCCTCGACGGGGTCGTCGCTGACGCCGAGCACGGGCACGTCGGCGTCCGCGTAGCGGTCCCAGTTGTCTCGGAAGTCACAGGCCTCCTTCGTGCAGCCGGGTGTGTCCGCTCGCGGGTAGAAGTAGACGACGACGTGCTGGTCCTCGAAGTCGGACAGCGCGACGGGCTCGCCGTCCTGATTCGCCAACTCGAACTCCGGAGCCGTGGTGCCTTCCGCTAGCATACTCCCGGCTTCGCGGGCCCCCGGGGAAGCAGTTACGGTACCAGCGAGAGCGCGTACAGCGCGGCCATCCCGACGACGACGGTGGCGAGCATGTCTTCCGTCTTCCACGCGACGCCCGCCGCAATCACGCCCGCAACCAGTCGGTCGTTCCCGAGGGAGACTGAGAGCCCGTCGCCGTAGAGGACGAGTTCGGGGAGCACGAGCGCCGCGAGCACTGCCGGCGGGACGAACGCGAGCACGCGCTTGACGCGCGCCGGCACCTCGTCGGCGCGCCCGAACAGCGTCACGAACGACACCCGGAGCAGGTAGGTGCCGACCGCCGCGGCGAGCACGACCAGCCAGAGCCTCATTGTCCCACCCCCGCGGCGTCGGCCACCGCACCGGCCGAGATACCGACGACGGCGGCGACGACGATGCCGACGTTCATCGGCAGCCCAGCGGCCGCCACCGCCGCGAAGCCGCCCACTGCGGCCGCGACGCCCGTCGCCTCGTCCGTGATGGACGGAACGAGCAGGGCGAGGAAGAGCAGCGGCACCGCGAAGTCGAGCTGGAGGCCGTCCGGGACGGCGTCCCCGACCACCACGCCCGCGGCCGTTCCGGCCACGTAGCCGACGTAGATGGTCGCGCAGACCCCCAGCCAGTACGCGAGCTGGTCGGTCTCGGGGTCGCGTTCGTACTCGGTGACGGCGATTGCGAACGTCGTGTCGACGATGAACTGGCTGGCGAACAGCCGCCACTTCGACGTGAACTCGCGGAAGTACGGCGCGATGGCGGCGCTGTACATCACGTAGCGCAGATTCACGACGACGGCCGTCAGCACGACGACGGCGAGCGGCGACCCCTGCTCCAGCAGTTCGATGGCGGCGAGCTGGCTCGCGCCGCCGAAGACGAGCGCCGACAGCGCCACCGACTGGAGGTCCGAGAACCCCGCCTGAACGGCGGCCGCGCCCGCGACGAAGCCGAACGGGACGTTCGCCGGCAGCGTCGGCACCGAGTCCCACGCGCCGGCGAGGAAGTCCCGTCGGTCGGTCATGGACTCGTGGTAGTCGGTCCGCCGGCCAAGAGCGTTCGCGTTCCGGCAGCCCGAGGCGTCCGCCGGCCGCCTCAGAACGAGTAGTCCGACTCGCGCAACTGCGCGTACCGGCCCTTCCGGAGCCCGAACTTCGCCTTCCGGTACTTCGTGTAGAGGCCGAGGCCGCCCGCCGCGGAGCGCGCGTTCGACTTCGAGATGAGCTTCCCGCCGTCGCTGCCCTCCAGCATCGTCCGCGTGATGCGGATTGTGTCGTCCCAGTCGTCGGGCCCGAAGTCGCCGACGACGTCCGCCATCGCGACGTTGCGCTTGATTTCGTCGCCGATGGCGTCGTGCCAGGCGTCGTTGTACTCCGTCAGCCGATCCTCGGCGGCGAGCCGGCCGGCGAGCAGGCCGGTGCGGTGGGCGACGTGGTCGCCGCCCTCGTGGAACGCCGACGTGGTGCCCATCGCGCCGCCCGCGACCGCGATGCCGGCATCGACGGGGGACTCGATGGGTCGCGTCGACGAGATGGGGTACGTCTCCGTGCCGTTCGACTTCCCGTGGTCCACGGCGAGCGGGAAGTCCTCGTCGACGTCGTACTCGTCACCGTACAGCTCTTCGAGCAGCCGGCGGATGTACACCGAGCCGGACGGAATCTGCTCGTCGTCCTCGCGGAGCAGCCGCCACTCCGAGGCGTCGAAGTCGTCGATGTCCATCCCGATGGGCATCGTGAGGCCGACGCGCGCGACGTTGCCCCGGTTCGGGAACACCCACGGGTACGCCGTCTCGCCCGGCATCCAGCCCCACCAGAACTTCAGGGAGTCGTCGTCGAACAGTTCCTCGGGGAACTGCCGGTACTCCTGGTAGGCGATGTGGTTCGCCGTCGGCGGGCTCAGCACCTCGCTGGCCTTCTTGCCGTCCGGGAGCAGCGGGTCGAGGACGCGCATCGTGACCTGTCGCTGCGGGCCGTCGGCGAGAATCAGGTACTCCGCGGTCACCTCGTCTCCGTTCCCGAGCGTGAGCGTGTGCTCGTGGCCGCCGTCGAGGTCCGAGTCCACGGACTTCACGCTCGTTCCGGCCTCGTAGCGCGCGCCGGCGTCCTCGGCGCGGTCGCGGAGCCAGTCGTCGAACTTCGCGCGGTGGAACGTGAACCCGAAGTGGTCGTAGTCGCTGTCGAGGCCGGTGCGGTCGAGGACGGCGCGCTCGCTCGGCCCGACGAACTCGGCGTCGGTGAGCGTCTTCTCGACGACGTCCTCGGGGATGTCCTCGAAGTCGAGGCCGGCGACCTCCAGCCAGTAGTCGAGGAAGCCCGCCGCGTCCGTCGAGTCCGGTCCAAGTCGCTGCCGGTCGTCGCGGGGCACGCCCTTCTCGTAGACGACCGCGTCCGCGCCGCGGTCGGCGGCCGCGTAGGCGGCGGTCGACCCCGCCGGTCCGCCACCCACGACGGCTACGTCCACGTCAGTCATGTCTTCACCCTCACCGTGCTGGTCTTAAAGTGCTTCGAGTTTTCGAGCGCAGCTACGCCGCCCGGTCGCCGGTCGCGTCGTCGCTCACGTCGTCGGCGTCTCCGAGTTCGGAGACGGCGATGAGCAGCCGGCCGCCGTCCAGCGCCGACACCAGCTTCGACTCCGTGAACGTGGAGCCGTCGGCCCGCAGCCCCTCGCTTCGGCCCCGCCACTCGCCGCCCTTCTGCACGACCGGCAGGACGTGGGTCCGGATGTGTTCGACTTCCTCCTCCGGGTGGAGTTCGGACCAGTGCTTCCCGGCGATGTCCTCGGAGTCGTACTGGTAGTAGTCGGCGTACTGCTCGTCGACCCGTTCGAAGGACTCGTCGCGGCCGACGACGGCGACGCTGCCGAGTTCGGTGTCCGACTCGCCGGTGTCGAACTGGCCGTCGTCGACGCCGTCCTCGACGGCGTGGCCGACCCGCCGCACGAGCATCGTGTACTGGTTGTCGCCGGCTTTCCGGAGGTAGTCGGTGAGGCCGGCCGCCACGATTTCGGCGGCGATGTCGGCGGGCTCCTCGCCGGAGAACAGCAACAGCGGGAGTTCGGGGTCGAACTCGCGGACCGCCTCCAGGAACTCGACGCCGTTGACTCCCGGCATGTTGTAGTCGCTGACCACGCAGTCGAACGTCTCGTCACCCTCGCGGAGCCGCGCGAGCGCGTCCGACGGGGACGTCTCGGTCGTCACGGTGCAGTCCAGGCCGCTCGCGTCGCGTTCGAGGTACGTCGTCACGAGCGACCCCATGCTCGGGTCGTCGTCGACGTGGAGAACCGACAGCCCGCGGTCGGTGGACGAAGTCACACAGCCCGTTCGCTCCCAGTGAGGATAGCTATCTCGGTCACTCACGTCGTGGCAAACCCTTCGAGAGCGGCGTGCGGACGACCCACACGCTGAAGCCCGAGCCGTCCGACAGTCGGTGTGTGCCGCGCCTCGACGACCCCGTGACAGTCGGCGGGCTCCGCCTCCGGAACCGGCTGTACCGCACGCCGCTGCTGGAGTGCGCGGGCACCGACTCGGAGACAGCCGACACGCTCCGAAGCGAACTCGAACCGGCGGCGGCCGCCGGTGCCGGTCTCGTGTGCCAGGGAGCCACCGTCGTCCGCGGCGAGGGCGGCTGTGCCGCACCCGGGATGACCCGCGTCCACGACGACGAGTTCGTCGCCGGACTCGCGCCCGTTCCCGACGCCGTCGAAGCCCACGGCGGTCGCGTGTTCGCGCAACTGGAACACGGCGGACTGCGTTCGATGGAGGTCTGGCACGCCGGCTACCGGTCGGCCCACCCCGACCTCGACCAGCTCGCCGTCTCCGACCCCCCGCTCCCGCTGCGCGCGGCCGACCGACTCGGCCTGCTCGACGTCTCGCCGCGCGTCCTCTCGACCGACGCGGTGTACGACCTCGCGGCGGACTTCGGTCGTGCCGCCGGCCGGCTCGCCGACGCGGGCTACCACGGCGTCCACGTGGCCGGCGCGAACATGGGCATCGTCCAGCAGTTCCTCTCCCCGTTCTACAACCGCCGGAGCGACGAGTTCGCGGACGGCGGCCGGTTCCTCGAAGTCCTCTACGACGAGGTCCGAGAGCGCACCGACGCGCCCCTGATTGCGAAGCTCCCGGCCGAGACGCGGGCCCCACCGGGCATCCGCCGCCACCTCTCTGCCGACGACTGCGTGGCGCTCTGCGAGCGCGCCGCCGAAATCGGCTTCGACGCCGTCGCGCCCGTCTCCGGGAGCGTGTTCTGGGATATGCACATCGTGCGTGGCGAGTACCCCGAGCGCGCCTGGGCTGACGACCGCTTTCAGGCCGGCTACGCGGACGCCTTCGGCAGCCGGTGGCGCGCGAAACTGGTCTCGCTCGCCAACCGGGTCCAGGCCCGCCGCGCCTCGTTCGAGCCCGCGTGGAACGCCGACCTCTGCCGGCGCGTCCGCGAGCGCGTCGACGTGCCCGTCATGCTGGAGGGCGGGGTCAGGGAGCGCGAGCGAATCGACCGCCTGCTCGGGGACGCCTGCGACCTCGTCGGGATGGGGCGGCCGTTCTACGCCGAACCCCGGCTGCCCGCGAGGCTGCTCGACGACCCCGACGCCGCCGTCGTCTGCGAGAACTGCAACAACTGCGCGGTCCCGCAGGCCGCGGGCGTGGACGGCGTCTGCCGGACGCCCGAGGTGCTCGCGGAGCGCGGCCGACTGGCTCGGGAGGGCGCGTACGAGACGAGCGAGGAGGACTGAGGGCTACGCCCGCTGTTCGGCCACCAGTGTCCGGACGAACCCGGCGACGCGCCGCTCGTCCCGGAGCAGCGACCCCTCGACGGCGAGCGCGTCTCTGGCCTCGGTGACCCGGGCGTCGAGGGTTCGGGACGCGTCGCTGTCGCTCCCGTTGCCGGGCGCACCGGCTGCGACGAGCGAGTCGAAGACCGGATTCAGCACGCCGCCCGCGGGGTGCGTCGTGCGCGTCGCTTCGAGGACGGCGACACGCCCGCCGGATGTGAGGCGGTCGAGCCACGCCCGGACCCCGGCTGCCGGGTCCGCCAGCATCCCGACGACGAACGTCCCGAGGACGCCGTCCACGCCGTCGACTGGCGGCCGCGCGGCGTCGCCCTGCACGAGGTGGACGTTCCGCCAGCCCGCGGTCTCGATTCGCCGCTCGGCCGCCGCGAGCATACCGGGCGTCAGGTCGACGCCCACGACGGTGCCGGTCGGACCGACGGCCTCCCGGAGGTGCGGGAGGTTCGCGCCCGTGCCACACCCCAGGTCGACGACGGTGTCGCCGCGCTCCAGGTCGAGGTCAGCGACGGCACCCGCTCGTAGCCCGTCGAGGCCCGGCAGCAGCCGCACGAACCAGTCGTAGGCCCGCGCCCACCGGCCGTACGCGGCCTGCGTCTCCGAGACGGTCACGACTGTCACTTCGACGGTCCGGTGCAAAAGCGCGCCGCCGTGCGAAAGGATAAACTGTGTGATACCTGTTTGTGGGGTATGGACGCGGTCCGGCTCGGCTACGACCTCGTGCGGGCGTACGTCTACGCGCTCGTTCTCGGGGCCGTCGCCACAGTGGTCTGGTTCCTCGCGCCGGAGCTGGCAGCGACGCCGCAGGTCGCGAGCGTCTGGTTCGCAATCGCCGGCTTCGGACTGCTCGTTCTGGTGACGTTCCTCCTCACGCAGTACTCCCGTGGCTCCTGAGGCCGTGTGCGAGCGCACCGACGACGCCCAGCGCGAGCGGGATGCCGACGCTCGCGTACAGCAGCAGGCCGGCGTCCCAGTACGCCGCGAGCCGGTCGGCCCGCCACAGCGTCCCGAGGAAGACGACCCACGCGAGCGCGCCGAATCCGAGGCCGGCGGCGAGCGCGCGCGGCCACGTCGACGCGAGCACGCCGACCGCAATCCCGCCGACGAGCAGCCCGAGCCAGTGGACCGACGCGAGCGCCAGCGACGCGGCGACGGCGACCACCGCGACCAGCGTCCGCTCGCGGTCCATCAGTCACCACCCCCGAACTCGATGCTCGGCCCCGCGAACTCCCGGTCGAAGCCGTAGTACTGGCCGTCCGCCCACGCCCGGAGCTGGTCGTGATACTGGGCGCTGAACGGGTCGCCGTCGTTGCCGCCCGGGAGGACGACGGACGCCTCGCCGTCGTCGCTCATCGGGAGGACCATCCGCCAGGAGCTCCCGGTGTCGCTGTCCCGCCGGAAGTTGTTCAGCGTCGCCGGCGACCCGTCGGTCGGCACGCCCGGGTAGTTGAGGAACGACTGGCCGAACGGGTGGTCGAGAGACGCCTCGTTGTACTCGCCGTAGGTCTCCCAGCCCTCGTCTTCGAGGCGGCCGACGGCTGTGTCGAGGGCCGTTCGCATCGCGGCCGGCGCTGAGTCCGGCGTCGCCTCTCGGTCGAACCACGGCGAGGAGTCGAGCGTCACCGTCACCCAGTCGCTCGGCCAGTAGTCATCACTCAGGTCCGCCGCCGCAAAGCCGTCGGCGTACAGCGCCTCCCGGTACGCGTCGAAGAAGACCGCGAACGCCAGCGCGCCGTCACTATCACGGTCCATTCGGTAGTCCCAGTCCGGCAGCGCGTCGAACGGCGACCCCGCGGCTGCAACGTCGGTCGCGTTGAGGAGCCGCGGAACCAGCCGACGGGCGCGCGTGTCCAGAGTGTCCCGCTGGAGGTCACGCATGTCCTCGGGAGTCATTCCGCCATCCTCGGCCCAGTCGTCGAGGACCTCGTAGAGGCGTTCGCCGCGGAACGGCGGGCTGTAGGACTCCGCGAGGTAGTAGCCCGGGTCGTCGACGATGCGCTGGTTCGCCGTGCCGACGTAGTCGGGGTTCACGACGCCCGGCTTCTCCTCGAACGGGACGAAGCCGTCCCAGGACGACTCGCCGTAGGGCGTGTACCCCCGCCACTCGCCCTCGCGGGCGGAGCCGTCGAAGACCTGCCAGCCGGGCACGCGCTCTCCGTCCGTGTACCGGTACGGAACGCGGCCCGTGACCTTGTGGTAGGTGTTGCCCTCGCGGTCCGCGTAGACGACACACTGCGTCGGCAGGTCGAAGTCGCGGGTGGCCGCCCGGAAGTCGTCCAGGCCGTCGCTGTGGGCCATCGCGTAGACGGCGTCGGTGGTCGCCGTCGCCGAGAACCCGGTCCACGCGACGCCGACCTCCTCGCCCTCGCGTTCGACGACCGGCCCGTGGACGGTCTTGCGCTTCGTGACGGTGACGTCGTCGGCACCGTCGACCTCGATGGTGTGCTCGTCGGTCTCGAACGCCCGCCACTCGTCGCCGTAGCGGTACCGGTCGCCGTCCGTCTCGTACGTGTAGCAGTCGAGGACGTCGACGCCCGCGTTCGTGAACCCCCACCCGCCAGCGTGGTTCTCCCCGATGATGACGAACGGTACGCCGGGGAAGGTGACGCCGCGCACCCAGCCGTCGCCCCAGTCGAGGTGCTGCTGGTACCAGACCGGGGGCGCGAGCAGCGACAGGTGCGGGTCGTTCGCCAGCAGCGGCTCGCCGCTCTCGGTGTACTCGCCGCCGACGACCCACGAGTTCGACCCGACGCCGGGCGGCGACTCGAAGCCCGACAGCCAGCCCGCGAGTTCGCTTGACACCGGCCGCGACTCTCGGGACTCGCTTCCGCCACCGCCGCCGCTCCCGGCACCGCCGGCGGTGCTGACGCCGTCCCGCAGAATGGGGCTGTCGTGGTCGTAGCGTCGCGGGAACAGGTCGGCCACGCCGTCGCCGAGCTCGCGGGCCAGCACCGACCGCCGGAGCGACTCGAAGCTCCCCGTGAGCGTCCACGATATCTGTAACTGCAGGAGCAGGGTGTCCTCGGGCGTCCACGCGGCCGGCTCGTAGCCCAGCAACTCGAACTCCGGCGGGAGCGTCTGGTCCTCCTGGGCGGCGTTCACGCCGTCCACGTACGCCGACAGCAGGTCGGCGACCTCGGGGTTACGGTCCTGTACGGCCGCCCAGTTCGCGTCGGCGGCGCGCGCGAAGTCCATCTGCACGCGGAACTCGTCGGAGTCCAGCGCGGCGTCGCCGACGACCGCCGACAGCTGGCCGCGCATCAGTCGGCGCTGGAGGTCCATCCCGAACAGCCGGTCGGTGCCGTGGGCGTACCCGACGGCGTGGTAGAGCGCGGCCTCGTCGTCGGCTTCGATTCGAGGCACCCGGTGGCCGTCGTACTGGAGGGTGGCGTCGCCGTACTCGCTGTCCACTCGGCCGGGCGGCTCGTCCGTCGTCGACGCCCATACGCTCCCCGACAGCGGTGAGAACTGGTCGAGGTACGTCGACGCCGGCGTGAAGAACCCGCCCGCCGCGACGCCGCCGAGGACGGCACCGATCAGGCCACGTCGCGCGGTGTCAACGTCGTCCATACCCCGGCAGTGTCGGCCCGCGGACCATAACTGTGCAGGATGCTGGTGCGTCACACACTCAGAGAGAGAGAGCGGGTGGGCGGTGTGCAGCGGGGGCGGAGAATCAGCAGCAGTGACCGGGCGGCGTGACTACACGTCGGACTGCCCGTAGGACTCGAACTTCTCCTCGACGGCGGCCAGCTGTTCGTCCGTGAGCTCGTTCGGCTCGCCGTGCTGGCGGGCCTGCAGGTAGACCCTGCAGAGCTCCTCGACGTGGACGGTGTTCTCGATGGCCGTCGGGAGGTCCTCGCCGACGGCGACGAGCCCGTGGTTCGCGAGGATGCAGGCGTCCGAGTTCGCTTCCTCCATCTCCGCGACGACGAGTTCGGCGAGGTCGTCGGTGCCGTAGGGCGCGTAGCCCGCCACCGGCACCTTCCGGCCGACCGCCGTAATCATGTAGTGGACGGGCGGCAGTTCCTCGCCGAGCACCGCGAGCGTCGACGCCCACGGCGAGTGCGTGTGGACGATGGCACCCGCGTCCAGCCGCTGGTAGATGCCCGTGTGCATCGGCACCTCGCTCGTCGGCTCCATCTCCCCCGCGACGACGTCGCCGTCGAGCGTGACGACGGGCACGTCGCTGGCGTCGAAACCGTCGTACGGGACGCCGGTCGGCGTCGCCGCGAACCGGTCGCCGTCGCGGACGCTGAGGTTGCCCGTGCGGCCGGGGGTGAGGTCACTCAGGGACGGTGCGTGGTCGACGACGGCGACTCGTTCGCGTGCCAGCATTACAGTACTACCTCCGTAATCTCGGGGAACGATTCAATCCTGTGGTCGGGCCGCTCGCGGTGGTCGAGGTCGGTCGCGTCGCTGTTGAACAGCACCGTCGTCAGTCCGAGCGCGTTCCCGCCCTCGACGTCCGCGGACACCGAGTCCCCGACCATCACGGTCTCGCTGGGCTTGACGTCCAGTTGCGCCATGGGCAGCGTAAACATCACACTGGAGGGCTTCTCGCGGCCCGTCTCCTCGCTGGTCATCACGAGATCGACGTGGTCGCTGATACCCAACTGCTCGATTTTCTTCATCTGGATGCGCGTCGTCAGATTCGTCACCACAGCCACCGCCAGCCCCGCATCTTGGAGGGCCGCCAGCGTCTCCACTACGCCGTCGAAGAGCTCCATCTCCTCGACGTACGCGTCCCAGTACGCCTCGCCGAGCGCGAGCGCGTCCTTCGCGCTGTGCGTCCCGGTGTGAATCTGGATGGCGCGCTTGAAGTAGAGGAACCGCTCGTGGGCGCTCGCCGTCCCCGCGAGTTCGCGTTTCACCTCGCGGCGGGCCTCCATGTAGAGCTCCTCGAAGGCCTCGCGGCTGGAATCGTAGCCCAGGTCTCGGGCTGTCTCCCAGGCCGCTGCCTTCCCCGCCTCGTTGCACTCCGCGTAGGGGTAGAGGGTGTCGTCGAGGTCGACGAACACCGCCTCGTAGGTCATGCGCATCGGTCCACGCTGGATTCGGTTAACTCCTCGGTCACCGAGCGGGACCCCTCAACGACTGGCGCGGCGGCTCACGACTCCTCGAACGGGTACGTACCAGCGTCTGCCGACAGCCGGTAGCTGACGTTCCCGTGGACGCCAGTGAGCCCTGCGCTCCCGAAGGTGTACTCCCCGCGCGTCGGGTCGTCGTGGAGGGCGAACGACGACGCGCTCCCGTCTGCGCCCGCCGTCACGTAGACGGTATCACCGGGTTCGAGGCGCTCGTCGGTCGCGACAGTCCCTTTCACGTCTCCGCGGCTGGGGTGTCCGGGACCCAGTTCGGGGTCCTCGCTCCCGGTGAGTTCGAACGACGTGTTCGCCGGCACGGCCGCCCCGCCGGTGTTCCGAATCTCGACCGTGTGGTTGTCCTCGACTATCGACAGCGAGAGGTGTGGGGTAGAATCGACCCAGGACGGCGCCCCGCACCACTCGACGTCGGTGGTCAGCGTGTTCGAGATGTCGTTTCGTCGCTCGTCGTCTTCGCCGGCCAACTGGACGACAGTGGCGTCGACGTCGTAGATGACGCCCTCCGGCGTCACGAGTACGGTGCCGTTCGTGATGTGGCCGGTGTCCAGTGAGTCCTCACTGGTGGTGAGCTGGACGAACGTCCGGTCGCCGCGCTCGACGGTGCCGTTCACGCTGTAGCTCCCGCCCTCGAGCACCGCATAGAAGCTGTTCTGTGGACTCCCGATACCGTCGTAGCCCGTCCACGCACTGATGCCGGCAGTGGTGGCGTTCTGGTAGACGATGTGCCGCGTCTCGTTGTCGAAGGCGACCCGGGCGAAGCCGTTGGAGTCACCTCTGTAGAACTCGGTACGGAGTCGCTCGCCCTCGGGTCCTTCCTCGAGCGTGCTGTAGAACGGCGTCCGCTCCGGCCCGTGTGTCAGCGTCCGGACCCTCGTCTCGTTCGTGTCCCCTATCGTGGCCTCGAGTCTGAACTGCATCGACGTGTTCGCGACCACGGCGAAGTGCGCATCCAGCAGCGTGGAGGCGTTCACGAGCGTGCCGTTGTCCGCGACGCCCGGCGGGTACTGCTCCACTGAGGCGTCCGGCGACCACGTGCCGGAGTCGATAGTACGCTTAGACGTGTCGTAGGTGCAGGTCTGGGTGTCGTTGGTGGGCGACGAACTGGTATCGGTCGGTGTCAGCCCGCCGAGACAGCCGGCAGTCGCGAGGAGGGCGGCAACGGCGACGGCGAGCGCCGCGCGTCGTGTTGGGAGGGTCACAGGACAAGTTGGCGCGGCCAACTTGTAAATGCGGCGTGCTCTACCCCGCCCAGTCCGGCGGCTCGATGCCCGTCAGCAGACGGTAGTGGGCGCTCTCGCTGCCGCCAGTGACGCCGACGACCCCGAACGTGTACTCGCCACGCGTCGGGTCGTCGTGGAGCGCGAACGACGACGGGCTCCCGTCGGGGCCAGCAGTCACGTAGACGGCTTCACCCGGTTCGAGGCGTTCGTCAGTCACGACAGTTCCGTTCTGCTCACTGCGCACGGGGATGCGAGAGCGTGTTACGCGTTCTTCCTGTCCGTAGACGCGGAACGACGCGTTCGCCGACAGAGCTGCTCCGCCAGTGTTCCGAATCTCGACAGCGTGGCGGTCCTCGACAATCGACACCGAGAGGTGTGGAATAGAGTCGAACCAGGACGGAGCCCCGCACCACTCGACGTCGGTGTCCAGAGACATCGACACCTCAAAGCGTTCCCCGGCATCGTCGCCGGTGCCCTGAGCGCCTGAGATGTCGACATCGTAGATGACGCCGTCGGACGTGACGAGCACGCGCCTAGTGCCGTGTCCGGTATCCAGCAAATCCTCGTCGACCGTGAGTTCGACGAGCGTCCGGTCGCCGCGCTCGACAGTGCCGTTGACGGAGAATTTTCCGTCGTAGAGTAAGTTGCCGATCTGGTCCTCTAGACCCCCGAACGTTTCGTAGCCCGTCCACGCAGTGATGCCGGCAGTGGTGGCGTTCTGGTAAACCGTGTGCCACGTCTCGTTCGGCGGCTCAATCCTGGCGAACCCGTGGGAGTCCGTCTGGTAGAACCCGGTCCGGTATCGTTCGCTGTCGGGCCCTTTCGCGGCCGTGCTGTAGAACGGCACCCGTTTCGGCCCGTGTACCAGCGTCTGGACGCGGTCCTCTCGCGAGGATTCGAGCCTGAGCGCCATCGACGTGTTCGCGGTTGTGGCGAAGTGCGCATCCAGCAGCGTGGAGGGGTTCACGAGCGTGCCGTTGTCCGCGACGCCCGGCGGGTACTGCTCCACCGAGGCGTCCGGCGACCACGTGCCGGGCTCGGTGGTGGACCTGTTCGTGTCGTACGTGCAGTTCGTGGTGTCGGAAGTGGACGACCCACCGGTATCGGTCGGTGCCGTCACGCCGAGACAGCCGGCGGTCACGAGGAGGAGGGCGGCGGCAACCGCGAGCGCCGCGCGTCGTGTCGGGGAACGCATACGATGGGGCAACCACGCCGCAACGCAAAAGTAACACGGCTCGGCCACCGGGGTGTCACACCCGAAAGCATATTGCGTGTGACGGCTCAGGTCGAAATATGAACTATCGCGTCCTCGTCTCGCCGGCCCTCTACGGCGGCAGCGCGGCCGCAGTCGTCGCCGCGGTCGGGTACTCGCTCGCTATCTGGCAGTCCGTCACGGTCTACATGCCGACCACCATCTTCGTCGCCGGTGGACTCAGCGCCTTCGGACTGCTCGCTGGCAGCTCCAGCATGAACGAGTCCTCGGAAGACAT